>JAFTCA010000099.1 GCA_017454945.1 Bacteroidales bacterium | reverse complement strand
TAAGATTCTGAAGTCTTCCTTTTTTCATAGCATAAAACATACTCTAAGTTCTTCTTTATTTTTTTTGATAATGCTGGTGGTGTTGCAGAACGATACCAATGCCAAATTCCACAATAATTCCCTGCTCCAAAAATCTCGTCACAAATCAATTTCAAATTGGCCTGTTCGTTGTCGTCGATAGAAATGAAAATTGCGCCATCGTCGCTCAAAAGTTTTTGGAGAAGAACAAGACGCGGATACATCATGCAAAGCCATTTGTCGTGGCGTGTGAGGTCTTCCGCCTCTTTGCCAACCACCTGTCCAAGCCATTTTCGGATACGCGGCGAGTTCACATTGTCGTTGTACACCCAGTTTTCGTTGCCCGTGTTATAGGGAGGATCGATATAGATGCACTTGATGCGTCCTTCGTATTCGGGCAGCAGCGCCTTAAGGGCTTCGAGGTTGTCGCCGTGGATGATTTTGTTTTCGGAATCATCGCCACCAAATGTGTACTTTTTGTCTAACGTGCGGAATTTTACATCGTGGTGGTGGTTGATGACGGCTTCTTTTCCTATCCAGTTCAGTGTGGGCATGGGGCAATGAACAATAAAAAATTAAAAATGAATAATTTACAATTGCGTTGCTCCTATTCACATAAGTCCCAAAAGAAAAAGGCGCTTGCTGTTCCTTTATGTGCCTATTTCTGCTGAAGGTGTCTGGAAAGAACCCGGTAAGTAAATAAGCACGAAACAGCTCACGCCCAAGACGTGAACTTATCGCAGGCTTATTCTCACTTACATATTAGTTTTCCAGACTTTACAGCAGGAGAATAAGAGCTAAAAGCTCAATTATGTGTTATAAATTTCTGTTTTTCTCTTCTATTTTATTCTTTTTGGGGTTTATGCATTATTTTAGTGCACAAAGATAAAGAAAAAAGGTTTATTATGATGTATAACATTTTTTCGTTCACTTGCCAATACTCTAACCATTTATACAACAAATGTTTATGTGAATTGTTGAAAAAATTATGCTATTAACATAATTCTATCAGCATAATTTTTGTATCTTTGCGGTGTGATAATAAATAATGTGAAGGAGATGAGCGAAATAAACAATCCATTTGTTGTGAAAGGTCGCATTCCGGCGGCTTGTTTTTGCGATCGTGTGGCCGAGACCGAGAAGCTGACCCGCGAGTTGCTCAATGGGAACGATGTGGTCATCATGTCGTCGCGGCGCTTAGGCAAGACGGGCTTGATACAGCACTGCTTTGACCAGCCGGCCATCAGCGGCCATTACTACACCTTCTTTGTGGACATCCTGGAGACGAGCTCCCTGCAGGAGTTTGTCTATAAGCTGAGCAGCCAGTTGTTTGAAACCCTTAAGCCGATGGGCCGCAAGTTTGTGGATTTTTTCGTCAATAGTCTCAAGTCGTTGCAGGCTGGATGGACTTACGACCCTCTGTCGGGCATGCCGAAGTTCACCTTCTCGATGGGCGCATTTACAAAGCCGGAAGTGACTTTGGGTGAGATCTTTGCCATGCTTGAGCAGGCCGACCGCCGCTGTATTGTCGCCATCGATGAGTTTCAGCAGATTGCCAAGTACCCCGAGAAGAATGTGGAGGCTGTGCTGCGCGGCTTCATCCAGCATCTGAAGAACTGTGATTTTATCTTTGCCGGCTCCGAGCGCCACCTGTTGGCGGAGATGTTCAGCGCCTACGGTCGCCCGTTTTACAATAGCACCTCCACTTTAAATTTGGATCCCATCCCCAAGGATCGCTACACAGAATTTGTCACGGGAAATTTCTTGCGGTATAAAAAAAGCATCGAGGCAGAGTTTGTTGGCCGAATATATGATTTGTGCGAAGGCAATACTTTCTGCATGCAGAAGATTTTTAATACAGCATTTTCTCTAACCGATAAGGAGTGCACGTTGGAAATTTTGCTGGGCTCCATTTTGGACATATTGGCCGATAAGGAGCGCGATTATCAGAACATACTTTCGCAGGTGACATCGCGCCCCAAGGAGGTGTTGTTTGCCATTGCCAACGACGGCTTTGTGGATAGGCCCACGTCGTCAACGTTTGTCCGCTGCCACTACTTGGTGTCGGCCAGCTCGGTGCAATCGGCCATAAAGCAATTGCTTCAGAATGACTTAATTACATTTAGTTTGGGTTGTAATGGCAGAAAGATTTACCGTCTTTCGGATCCATTTTTGAAGATGTGGATTCGGCAGGCGACGGGGTATGGTTTGGAAATTTAGGCTCGTAATTATTCCTTTATACGTACCGTCACGCCGGCGCTGTGGTCGGCGAACTCGGGAGCGTACATGCACTGTACGGTTGAGATGCCGTTGGAGAAGGTGCCAGCCTGTTCGGCAATGAGCGTATATTCAAACACGTAGGTTCCCTTGGGCAGGCGGTCGAAGAAGAAGTTGACCGCCGCATCGCGGGGTGCTTCGTAGTAGGAGAGGCCGTCCTGATAGCGGTAGCCCGACATGTTGTTGGTCAGCTCGAAGCCGGCGCAGCGCATATCCTTCAGGTGTACATATTCCATGTCGCGGTCGCTGCGCAACTCGATGCGTACGCGCACTTTGTCGCCCACCTTCAGCGGCGTCTGTTCGCTGATGGCCTGCAAGCTCTCGCCACGCTCGTTCAATACCACTTTGTAGAGCTGCTTGCTCAGCGATAGCGGATGAGGTAAACTCTTGTCCTGCTTTATCTTATCAAGATTTTCGAAGTACTGCCAGTAGAGGCCGCCCCACGCAATGCCTGCGGTGGGTTTGCTGACCGTGAGGGTGGCGTTTTGTTTGCCAATCTGCTGGTTGTCCCACGAGGTTTTGAAATAGCTCGTGGCGGCTTCGGCTGTCAAGGGTGCGGTGGGCTTCAAAACCACATCTCCGTAAGAGAAAGTGGTCTGCATTTTGGGGTCTTCCGACTCTTTGAGTTGGGCGGCCAGGTCGTTGTTGAGCAGCAGGGCGTAGCATGCCTCGGCGGTGGCTTTGGTGGTGCCCCAGTTCTGTGTCTGCTTCTGTTTCAGCAGCCACGTCTGCATCTTCTCCACCGACTCCTTGTCGTTGGTGATGGTGCTAAACGCTTCTATCAAAAGGGCTTGGCGCTCGATGGGCGCTTCGTTCCAGAAGAATCCGTAGCCCTGTTTCTTCCACCACATGCCCATCTCGTCAGAGTATTGGGCGTACTCTTTCAGGCGAGCCACCACCTTTTGGGCCAGTGCGCTCTCTCCATTGCGGTAGAGTATCAGCGACGTCAGTGCCTGCTCGTAGAAACTCATCTTCTCGTAGTTTTTTCGCGCCAGACTGAGGTAGTGCTGGTAGGCTTCGGTGCAACCGCTGTTTACGGGATATCCCTTGAGGAAGAAACTGCGGGCGTAGAGGTAGTGCAATTGAATGCTGCCCAGATAGTCGGCGGTGCCGTTCTTCTTCATCTCGCGGTACTCCTTGTCAGCTTCGAGGTCGAGGTAGCGCACGGCCTTAGTGAGGGTGCTGCTCTTGACGCCCATCTTGACACCGAGCACATTCAGATGGCCGAAGCCGGCCACAATATGCTGGGTGATGAAAGGGCTGTCGTAGCCGCCGGCGAACCAAGGCCAGGCGCCCGAGCTCTTCTGGTTTTTCTCCAACTTGTCGATGGCGTTTTTCAACTCCTTGGCCATGCGCTGCGTGTCGAAGAGCTGGCCCATACGTTGGCGCTGGGCGCTTTCGTTCTCGGCGTCCATCACCCACGGCGACTCTTCCAGCACGATGCTCTTCAGCTCGGCGTTCTTCTCCAAGTTGGAACAGAAAGCATCGGGGGCACTCTTCTGCCATTCGTTGAACACTTGCTGGATGGCGGGCGACGAGTTGGCAATGTGCGCAGCTAGGGCATTTCCATACAAGCGGCTGAATATCTGTTCGTTGCATTCGTACGGATATTCTATCATATAAGGTAGCGAGCCGAGGGCGTACCAGATGGGGTTGGAGGTGAACTCTAAGGTGAGTTTGTGGTGCGTGAGCGTGTTGCCCGCTTGTCCCATCTGCTGGCAGGCTTCTTCCAACGATTTGAAAACCATGGTTTTCTGTTGGTTTCCGTTGACATAGAAAGGCAATGTTTCGGTCACCATCATGCGGTTGGCCAACACGGGCAGTGTAGCTTCCTGGCCGTCGGAGAAGGGTGTTTCATTGCAGGTGGCCACGATGCGGTAGGTGATGGCCGACAGCTGCTGGGGAATGTGCAGTTGGAAGCGCACTAATGCCGACTCGCCATTGACGATGACAAACGGCTGTGTGGCGCTGTTGTCGATGATGTTGAGCGGTTTACCCGTCATGGCGTCGGTGAGCGTAAGGGTCACTTGGCCGCTGAGGCGCTGACTTGGGTCGCCCGTGCTGACCACCTTGGCGGTGAACCAGATAGTGTCGCCCTCGCGGAAGAAGCGTGGCACATTGGGCACCACCATCAGCTCTTTGCGTGTGCGCAGCAGCTTTTCGAAGAGGCCAGTCCTGAGGTCGGTGGTGTGCGCCAAGCCCAGCATTTTCCATTGTGTGAGACTTTCGGGTAATTTGCACTTGATAACCACTTCGCCGTTCTCGTTGGTTGACAGGTGCGGATAGAAGAAGGCGGTTTCGGCAAAGTTGGAGCGCACCTGCACTTCGGGCTCGGCTGTCATGCCTGTGCCGCCAGTTTCGCTTGCTTCGGCACCCAAGTCCAGGGCGGTTTCCACTTTGATGTTGTCTTCCACCACGTTCAGAACCACTTCTTTTTGCGCAAATGATGCAGGAGCGTCCAGTGCTTCTTCTTCCACCATATCCGTATTTATATCCACAGCTTCGTTAAAAGCAATACCTTTGGCGTATAATCTGTTTGATCTGGACCTGATTAAGTAGGGACTGTAATAGGTTAATCCGTTTTTGTATTCTGTGTAAATATATGATTTATATGGTTTTATTGTGTTAAAATTGGAGAAAGAGGATTTGCTGAAGGCGTAGTAATAGAGGTTGAAGAGTGGAAAAACCTGTCGCAGGTTGAGATGGTCAATGGGCAGGCGGAAAGAGTTTTGGGCGAATACATCGAGCGAGGCGTCGTACATGGCGCATAGCAGCTCGGCGGCTATGGCATCCCCGTTCTTCCCTTTCAGGGTGATGCGCCACTCTTCGTCGGCACCCGGGTAGGCCAGGTCGCGGAAAGTCTCGAAGGTTGTCTCTATCTGTTTGTTAGTGAAGGGCACTTGCAGTGTCAGACTTTTCGCGCAGTGGACGCCCTGGTGGCAGGTGATGGCCTTGAGGGTGATGGTGCCGCGATGGTTCTCTTTGATGGGCAGGATGAACTTGGTTACGCCCTGTTTCAAAGTGAGCCACTCTGATTTCAGCAGTGTGTCGTTGTTGCTCATTTCGAGGAAGATATGGGCATTGTCGAGATAGCTGCCCACATAGATGGTGACGGTCTCGCCCACTTCGGCAGTGCTCTTGTCGCAGTAGAGCCACACGGGCTCGTAAGCGGTACATTTTTTGTTTTTCTGATGGAAGACGAAGAAGATTTTTTCTTTTGTAACTTCTTGTCCATCTTTATCTTTAGCGGATAATGTCAGTTTGTAGTAGCCGTCTTTGTAGTGGCTGAGGTTGGGAATCTCGATACGGTCGGCATCTTGTGTGTTGAGCAACACGTGGCAAACCTCTTCCAGCGTCGTCCACGCTTCGGGATGGGCCTCGTTGTCGAGTTCAAAGTAGGGAATCTGTTGTTCCACTTGGGTTAGGTCGAAGAGGTCGCCGTCGGGGCGTGTGTTGTAGGGTCGATTGTGCTTGAAAACGGCGGGCGTGGCCAGTCGCTCAATGCGGTAGGCTACATCCACCTGTTGGGGCACGCCGCTGAGGTTGGTGGCCTTGAGGCTATACGACGATGCTGCTTCGTCGGCGCAGATCTGCTGCGGCAGGTCGAGGTCGAGCAGCAGGTTCTTCTGTCCCACGCAGACGGTGGCGTTCACGCTGTGTGTTTCGCCGTTGAGGTCGGTGACGGTGGCCGACATCTGGTAGTGGTAAACGGGAGCGTAGGCGGGATTGTCGTTGGTATTGGCGCTGGCTGTAAAGGTGAAGGTAAACTGGCCGTTGGCGTCGGTTGTGGTCTCGCCTTGGGCAATTTCTTGTCCCGGCGACGGTGGCAGCGGCCGCCACCACCAGTTCCAGTAGGGATAGGAGGCCATCCTCACTACCCTGTATCGCACTGTGGCCCCGTCGATGGGATAGCCGGCGTAGGCCATGGCCTTGCCAACCATATTTATTTCATCTCCCATACGATAGGTGTCTTTGGGCTTCTCAATTGTCACTTCAAATTGGGGTCGCTTGTACTCTTCCACTCTGAAACTATGACTGCCCAATCCCTTGCAGAAGATGGTGAAATTGCCGGTCCGTGTGTTTTCGGGCAGTTGGAACTCGCCCGACACGGAGCCATAGTGGTTGGTGATAAGTGTCTGTTTGTCAATTTCTTTCCAGTTGGCATCGCGGAGTATGATTACCACTTCCTTGTCGGCCACGGTGTGGTTGTTCTTGTAGGAAGATTTGACCATAATACACTTGAAATGAACCGTTTGCCCAGGTCGGTAGATGGCCCTGTCGGTGAAAAAATGCATCCGGGTGGTGGCGTTGTTGTCGTCATCTTCGTCTAATCCGCGCCACCAGTGCCACTCGTCGGCGGTAATGGCGTCTTGGCCTTCGGCCAGTTTGCAGACAATCTCAAAGTCTTTGCGGGCCGGTATGCGCACCATGCCGCGTTCGTCGGTCTTGCGAGTAGTAACACCCGTTTTGTCTTTGCGATTTTTTGTGTACCAGGTGGTTATGCTGCGATGCGCCAGCGGCTCGCCCGTCGAGCGGCGGAAAAAAAGGAATTCGGCATAGTGTTCGCTGTCGTTGTAGCGACTGGTGTAGTCCAAGTCGGTCACTTGAAACCAGTCGCTGGAGATACCTTCAGCATTTGAGCTGCTAAAGGGTGTGGGCGACACGAGGAGAACGTACGAGCCAATAGGTAGGGCGGGCAGCACGTCGGGTTGCACCACTGTGCGGTAGTCGCCACGGGTGCGGGCATTGACGGTCCACTCTTTGATGAAATGCTTGTTTATGATGTCGTTATAGTTTTGTTTCCCAACACTTATAGGAGTTTTGAAAGGAATGATTCTACAATAAAGTTTATTACAATTCTTGTATTCGTAAGTGATGAGGTTGGGCTGATTGGGTAGAAGGTGACTGGCGTTATAGAATGTCACTCTTGGTTGTTGAATGCTGGCTTTGAGTAATTTAGCATTGTTGGCGGCGATGGAGTTTTGGGCTGCCTGTATGGCTTTGTTGCACCACTCAATGGCTGTTTTGTTGTCGTCGAAGCCTTCGGGATGGGTGTCGCGGTCGTAGAGGTCGGCGCGTTGGTGGTAACGGTCGGCCAATGCATAGCAGATGTCCTCATAGCCCGACTGCCCCGTCCATGTTTGCGCCATGTCTTGCAAAGTGCTGATTAGCAATTCTTCTTTGTGGCCAACGGTGCAGTGGTCAAACGCATATTGCAGTCGTTCGCAGGTGATGATGGCGAGGGCTTTGGTATGGCCGCTCTGCATGTGAAAGCGGGTCAGTTCCTGGTATTGTAGCAGTGATTGATATTCAAACGACAGCGGGTCGGTCGAGCTGAGCGGCAGGTTGGTGAAGGTGACATTGTCAGCCAGCAGTTCGGGTTGATCGCAGTGGAAGGGAGTCAGGGGCTGGGGCAGTTCCCAGGAGGTTTGCTTGAGAAACGCCAGGAAGTCGCGCACCAGAAAGTCATACAGCGTCGGCTCGTAATCCTTTTGGTCGTTGCCCATCTTCAGCAGGTCGCCGTAGTCGCTGAGTTTCTGCTGCTGAAGTATGTTTATAGATGCCAATGAGTTATGGTAATATTCCAAAATGGCTTCCACGAAAGTCTTTGTATCCCAAGTGTTTATGTCGGCGGGTCGCTCGCTTGTAATGGGTGTGCGACTGGTAATGGCGTATTGATTGTCTTCCAGGTAGCTGGCCAGCAGGTTGGCCATGCAGTTATTCCAAATGGCTTGGTTGGCAATGGTTTGGTGGAAGCGGTTGAGGTCCGATTCGTGGATGAGCTCCTTTGTGCCGATGTTGTCCAGCCTCTTTTGGATGAAGGCGTACGCCGAATCAAAGTAGTTGTCCTCTTTCAGTTGCATTTTTTGCAGTTGCAGCAGGTCCTGATTAATCTCTTTAGGAGTCTGTTGGGCGAAAGAAAATGATAAGATGCTCATTATTAAGATGATGAGTGAAAAAAAGCGTTTCATATTTATGGATTTATAAATTCAAAGTTCAAAATTCAAAATTCAGGGATTTTTTCTGAATTCTGAATTTCATTTTGTTTTCTTTTGTACCGAGAACCCGAATTTGCCCAATATCTTGCCGAGGCCGAAATATTGGCCGTGCGAGTAGGCGGCGAGGTTGGCTTTGTAGAGTTGTAGTTCGTCGGTTTTGCGGTCGAAGAGGCGCTCGTCGGCGTGTATGGCCACCACTTCTGCGAGGAACATGTCGTGGGTACCCAGCGGAATAATCTGTTTTACTTCGCACTCGATGTTGACGGGGCACTCGTAGATGAGCGGTGCCTTCACCTTGCTGGCCTTCATGGGCGTGAGGTCGGTTTCGAGAAATTTGTTGAACTTCTTGCCCGAGCGCACGCCACACCAGTCGGTGCGACTCACCAGGTCGGTAGTGACGAGGTTGATGACAAACTGGCCCGTCCGCTTGATGATGTCGTAGGAGTGGCGTTCCTTGCGGAGCGAGATGTAGCACATGGGAGGATTGGAGCAGACGGTGCCTGTCCATGCTACTGTGATGATATTGTACTCGTCCATGGTTTCGCCGCAGCTGACCATCACCACTGGCACGGGGTTCAGGATGGAACTGGGCTTGAGGAGGCGTTTGTGGGAGGGAGACTTCATGTGATTAGAGTTAAGAGGTTAAGTGAGAAGTGAGGAGTGAGAAGATTCCGCTGCGCTACGCTTGCGGAATGGAGTTAAGAAGTTAAGAAACTAAGGAGTTAAGTATTATTAAGTTATGAAATAATGAAGTAATATTAATTGTAAATTATAAATTATAAATTGAATCGTGAATTATGCATTGTGAATCGTGAATTGTTTTACCTCACCGTCTTCACGATGGCTTCCACTTCGCGGAGGTAGTCGCGTTTGGGTTCTTGTGGGGCATAGACGAAGCCGTCAACGGTGATGTTGTATTGTCCGTCGGTTGAGGGGAAGGTGAAGCTGTAGAACGGTCCGCCCATCTTGTCGTTCACGCTTTCCCACAGTCCGCGCATCTCCATGCCTTCCTTATTGCCTTTGCTCAAGGGCTTTACGATAGGGAATCCCAGCTTCTCGGCCACGATGGGGTAGGCGCCTTTCACGGCTCCTGGCACATATTTTTGTGTCATCTCGTTGCGGGCGGCGATGAGGTTTTCCTGCGTCAACTCTGTGGCGGGCGTGCGGTATATCATGATAAAGCGGTCGTTTTTCTCGGTGCGGAAACGTAGCCAGAGGAAGTCCTCATAGTCGGCGGCCACAAAGTAATGGTTGGGCACGGTCAGTTGGATATTGAACTTGGCCTTGATGAGTTTGGAGATGCTTTCTTCTTGAATACGAGCGAAATAGGTCTGCGAGCGTTTCAAGTCGTTTTCGTAGAAGCGTTGCAGGATGAGCGAGTCGTTGGCGCGGAACAGGGCCATGCAGGTGTCGGCGTTGTTGCCTTTGAAGTAGGCGTATATCTGCGGCGAGGACCAGTTGTTCTCGATAATCTGGAAGTGGTTGGCCGCATAGTCGGGATTGATGTCGAAGCGGATAATGTTGCGGTGCCGCTGGAAGTAGGCCGTGAAGTCGCGGTTGCTGAAGGTGAGGATGTCGAACATGGGCTCAATCTGGTTGATGGCAGGCTGCGGCTGGTTGAAGAAGTTGCGCAGTTCGTCAATTTGGGCGACGGTCCATTTCGAGGAGTCGAGCACGAGGATGATTTCGCCGGCCTTGCCGTTCGAGAAGTTGTCGCTCTTGACAGAGCCGAAGCTGCTGGTGCGCTTGCAGGAGCCGCCGATGAGAATGATGGCGGCCATCAAAAGGAAAAAGGATAATTTTCTCATGGTTTGTGATTTTTGTATAATTCAACGTTTGTTGCTTGTTTCTTGTCCGTGGGTGCGTAGCGCGCTACGCACCCACAAGTATAGACATCAATGAATGAATAATTCATTGTTTTTCCAAAAAAGCCTTGCAATAATAACGAAAAAAGTCGTGCCAAAATTATATTAAAAAAAATGTTTCCCGACTGCATTTACTTTTTCTTTTTTCTTATTTTTGCAACATACTTTGCAGAAGTGAATATTGTCGTTAACTAATCATAATTCATTAAAAAATTAAGGAGGACCATACATTGTTAAAAGGCAGATGTTTAATTGATCCCGCGGACTTTACTCGTGAAGAATTTCGCGAACTGTTTGATTTGGCTCATCAGATTGTTGCCAATCCTGAGAAATACAGTAAGAGTTGTGAAGGTAAAATCTTGGCAACTCTTTTTTATGAACCGAGCACACGTACCCGTTTCAGCTTCGAGGCTGCCATGCTCCGTTTAGGTGGCAAGGTTATCGGCTTTTCGGAGCCTAACTCCAGCTCGGTGGCTAAGGGCGAGAGTGTTGCCGACACCATCCGTACCATTGAGTGCTACGCCGACATCGCCGTGATGCGCCACCCCAAGGAGGGCGCTCCTCGTGTGGCCAGCCAGTACCTGACCACCATGCCGCTCATCAACGCCGGCGACGGCGGTCACCAGCACCCCACGCAGACGCTGACCGACATCCTGACCATCGAGCGCCTGAAAGGATCGGTGGAAAACAAGACCTACGGCTTCTGCGGTGACTTGAAATTCGGACGTACCGTACACTCTCTCATCAAGTTTCTCAGCAATTATGAAGGAGTGAAGTTCATCCTCATTTCGCCCGAAGAGCTGCGCGTGCCCGAGTATATCCGCGAGGAGGTCATCCGCAAGAAAGGCATCCCCTTTGAGGAAGTGCAGCAGATTGAGCCTTACATGAACCAGCTCGATTTCCTGTATATGACTCGTGTTCAGAGAGAAAGATTCTTCAACGAAGAGGACTACATCCGCTTGAAAGACCGTTTTATCCTCGATATGGAGAAGATGAAATACGCCCGCGAGGACACCTACATCCTGCACCCGCTGCCGCGCGTGAACGAAATCAGCATTGAGGTGGATAAAGACCCGCGTGCCCAGTATTTCGCACAGGCCAAGAACGGTATGTATGTTCGTATGGCATTAATATTAAAACTTTTAGGAATTTACTAAGCATTAAAATATCATGTTAGAAGTTACCAGTATAGAAAAAGGCATTGTCATCGACCATATCAAGGCTGGCTTTGGCATCCAACTGTTCAATTATCTTAAACTCGATAATGCGGAGTATAATGTAGCTCTGATTATCAATGCCTTCAGTAAGAAGCAGGGTAGAAAAGACATCATCAAAATCAATAATGAGATTGATATAGACTATAATTTTCTCGGCCTGCTCGACCCCAACATTACCATCAATGTGATTGAGAATGGCAAGATTAAGGAAAAAGTAAAACTGAAGGTGCCCACCAGAGTGGTCAATGTCATCAAGTGCAAGAACCCGCGCTGCATCACCTCTGTTGAAAGCTACTGCGACCATGTGTTCCATTTGGTTGACGAGGAGAAGAGAACCTATCGTTGCGAGTATTGCGACGATATCGTTACCCCGCATATCAACCGATAAATTAGCTTTTTAGAGACAAAAATACCATGCCGGCACAATTATTCCGTGCCGGCTGCGTTATTTCATTTTACGCTTTATTTAAACCAACCAAGATATGGAAGAAACCAAAAAAGAGTACAATTCTTTTAACCTTATTCTTTTTGCATGGAAGTGGCGTAAGCCGCTCATTATTGTATGTTTAGCTGCCGCTGTGCTCTCCTTCGGATTTTCCACCCGCTGGTTCATACGTCCGCGTTTCAAATCAACGGCAGTCATCTACGCACCGCGAACCAACTCGCTTTCCAAGATTTTGTTGAATGAAGAGAACTACAACGAGCGTCTCGACATCAAGGCTTATGCCATTGAGGAGGAGACCGAGCAGATGATGCAGATTCTCAACTCACGCGACATCAAGGATGCGCTGGTCAAGAAGTTCAATCTGATTGACTATTACGGCATTGACACGACTAAAAAAGCGTGGAAGAGCAAGTTGTACAAGACTATCGAGAACAATGTGGCCATCAAGCGCACCGAGTTTGGTGCCATTGCCATCCATGTGGCAGCATGGGAGCCGGAGATGGCCGCCAATATGGCCAATGAGATTACGGCCCAGTTGGACATCACCAAGAACCGTATTGAACATGAGCGCGCCACGGCCGCCTACGAGATTCTGAAAAAACAACTCTCTGAGATTGAAGCGGAATTGCTCCGTATTGACGATTCTCTGGCTGTGGTCATGTCGCACGGCATCTTCGACTATGAAAGCCAGTCGGAGCGTGTGATGCAGCAATACGCCATTGCGGTGGGACAAGGCAACAATGCCGCTGTTCAGCGTCTGGAGAAAGAGTTGGAGAAGCTGGCCACTTGGGGACCCCTGTATGTCGAGTTGCGCGACCATCAGTACAACTTCCGCGAGTATGAGTTCCTTTGCAAAAGCAAGATGATGAATGCCAAGGTGGACATGGAAAGCAACATGCCCGTCAAGTTTGTCGTTGAAAAGGCCGTACCCGCCGACAAGAAGGCCTATCCCAAGAAGTCTATCATCACGCTGGTATCAACTGTCTCCGCATTCATCCTTGCCTTCATCATCCTTCTCATTATCGAAAACGTAAAGAACGCCGCCAAACCCAAAGAGGACGAATAACAGCTTAACAGGTGAAGATGATGAAAAACACAAAATACATCCTGTTTGGTTGTGCGGCCCTGTTTATTCTGGTTAACTGCTATGCCCTAACCAGGGAGTTTTTCATGGTGCCGCTGCTGTCGCTGGCAGCCCTGCTGGTCTATTTGCTGTTTTTCCACGCCGACACGCTGGTCTATCTGCTTGCGCTGAGTATTCCCTTCTCCATCGTCATCCGTAACGAAAAGGTGAATCTGGGTCTGTCGGTGCCTTCCGAAATCATCATGGTGGCCCTTACCTTTCTCTTTCTCTGCCGCATCATCTACGACCTGTCGGTGGACCGCCGCATTGCGCGGCATCCCGTGTCTATAGCCATCTATGTCTATCTGCTGTGGATGTTCATCACCTGCATCACCAGCCAGTTGCCCATTGTCTCCTTCAAGTTTTTGGCTTCTAAAATATGGTTTATTGTATCTTCATATTTTATTGTTATTCAGCTTATTAAGAATAATCTTAAAAATTGGGTGCGCGTTTTCAACTGCTATGCCTTCAGTTTGGCGTGTGTGGTCATCATCACCACCATCAGGCACGCCATGACGGGCTTTGCCGAGCATGGCAGTCACTGGATTATGGCGCCCTTTTACAACGACCACACCGCCTACGGTGCCATTCTTGCCTTTTTCATTCCCATTACCTTCAGCTTTCTGTTTCTGCCCAAGACCACCCGTTTGCAGCGGGTAGGCTACATTGCCATGCTGGTTGTTTTCCTGATCGGCTTCTACTTGTCGTTCAGTCGCGCCGCTTGGCTCAGCCTGATAGGCAGTGCCGCTGTGTTCATCATCCTCAAGCTGCGTATCAAGTTCTCGTGGGTGGTGGTGGGCGCCGCTGTCATTTTTGGCACTTTCTACTATTTTGCCGACGACATTCTTTACAAGATGAGCCGCAATTCGCAGGACTCGTCGGGCAAGTTGGTGGAACATCTGCAATCCATTTCCAACATTTCGACCGACGCCTCCAATGTGGAGCGACTCAACCGCTGGGTGTCGGCTTTCGGTATGATCAAGGAGAAGCCGCTGGTGGGCTGGGGACCGGGCACGTATCAGTTTGAGTACGCGCCATTCCAGAAGGGCAAGTATAAGACCATCATCAGTACCAACTTTGGCGACCGCGGCAATGCCCACAGTGAGTTTATCGGCCCATGGGCTGAGACGGGATTCCCTGGCCTGTTGACGGTACTGGTACTTATGGTGCTGATAATTTACTATGGCATACATACTTACATACAAGCGCAAAGTCGCACGGTGCGCACACTTGTGCTCGGTGCGGTGCTGGCGCTCATTTCCTATTACATTCATGGCTCGATGAACAATTTTCTCGATACCGAGAAGTTGTCGTTCCCGTTTTGGGCTGCCTTTGCTTTGATAGTTGTTTGCAATACATTGTATATCAATAAGAAAGAGGAAGAAATAATGGAAGGATAGAGGGGAGGTTCCGCTGCGCTGCCTTCGGCAAGCTCAGGCACAGCTTGCGGAATGGAGTTAAGAAACTAAGGAGTTAAGAGGTGGAGAGATGAGAGTTTGTAAGGGTATTTTATTAAGATATTAAATATTAAGACATTAAAGTATTTAGAGATAACGATATGGATAGATTATATAAAATTGGAATAACTCATGGCGACATCGGTGGCATCGGTTACGAGGTCATCATGAAAGCCTTGGCAGACAACAAGATGTTGGAACTTTGCACCCCGCTGATTTACGGTTTGTCGAAGGTGGCCGTGCAGAACAAAAAGCTGATTGATGCCGGTGACTTCAACTTTCAGTTGGTCAAAAGTGTTGAGCAGTTGAGTGTGAAAAAGGTCAATTTGTTGAATATCAGCGAAAAAGAAGTCCAATTCGATTTCGGTACCAATAATGCGATGGCAGGCCGGTTATCTGAGTTGTCTTTGAATATGGCTTGCAAAGATTTGAAGGATAATAAGATAGATGCCATTGTAACGGCCCCCATCAACAAGGACAACATCCAGTCGGAAACGTTCAAGTTTCATGGCCATACCGAATATTTTGCCCATCAGTTCAAGGCTTCCAACGTGATGATGATGATGGTGGCCGACAATTTGCGGTTGGCATTCGTGACACACCATTTGCCGTTGCAGGAGGTGTCGGCAGTGCTTAGTGTAGATTTGATTTACAATAAGTTAGCTTTGCTGAATAAGACTTTGAAGACCGACTTTGCCTGCACCAATCCACGTATTGCCGTGTTGGCACTCAACCCGCACGCCGGTGATAACGGACTGATAGGCAAGGAGGAAAAAGAGTTGATTCATCCGGCCATCCAAAAGGCGTTCGACAACAAGATCAATGCTTTCGGTCCTTTCCCCGCCGACGGCTTCTTTGCTGCCGAGAAGTACCGCCAATTTGATGCCGTGTTGGCCATGTATCACGATCAGGGCATGATCCCGTTCAAGCTTCTGTCGCATGGCGAAGGCGTCAATTACACCGCTGGTCTGCCTGTGGTGCGCACCTCTCCGGCGCACGGCACCGCCTACGACATTGCCGGCAAGAACATGGCCGACGGACAGTCGTTCCGCAACGCCATCTATCTGGCTATAGATGTTTTACGTAACCGACAAAGACTTACAGAAGAATAGATTCATTATGTTCACCATTGGAGAAATAGCTTCCTATCTGGCTGATGCCCATTCCGTGCTGCCGCGCCCTGCCGATCGCATTGCCGAGCTGGCGTTCGACAGCCGGAGGATTGCGCTGCCCGAGCAGTCGCTTTTCTTCGCTATCCGCACCGAGAAAAACGACGGCCACCGCTACATTGCCTCGCTGGTGGAGAGTGGCGTGCGCAACTTCGTCATCACCGATGGCATCGAAAGTTATAGTCAATTTGCTGACTGTAACTTCATTCAGGTAAAGGATGCCGTGGCCGCGTTGCAGCATATTGCCGCTGAACACCGCCGCCGTTTTTCCATTCCCGTCATCGGCATTACGGGCAGCAATGGCAAGACCATCGTCAAGGAGTGGCTGTCGCTCATGCTGGCCGATGATTACCATGTGGTGAAGAATCCCAACAGCTACAACTCGCAGATTGGCGTACCCTGCTCGGTATGGCAGATGAGGCAGCACCACGATATGGCCATCTTCGAAGCCGGCATTTCCAAGCCCGGCGAGATGGCGCGACTGGAAGAGATTATCCAACCCACCATCGGCATTTTGACCAACATTGGTGCGGCCCATGCGCAGTATTTTACCGATGACCGTGAGAAGCTTACGGAGAAGCTGAAACTTTTCGCTCATGCCGAAAAATTGATATATTGTTGTGATAATCAATTAATTGAAGAGGAATTACAAAAACCTCTCTATCACCATTTGCAGAAAATATCGTGGGGTGTATCCTCAAGTGCCCGCCATCAAATCAAATCGCAACATGTTGATGGACATCACACTTTGGTGGAAATAGACGGTGAAACCTACAATATCCCGTTCACCGATAGTGCATCGGTGGAAAATGCCTTGCAGACCATCATGCTGATGAGGTTGCTCGACTTTTCGGCGGCTCAGATCAATCGCAAGTTGGCACGGCTCACCTCGCTCAGTATGCGTCTGGAAATCAAAGAGGCTATTAATCAGTCGATTCTGATTAACGATACTTACAGTCTCGACCGCAATTCGCTCAACATCGCCCTTGATTTCCTCGCTTCGCAGCGACAGTATGTGCGCCGCACGCTCTTCCTGTCCGACTTCGACCAGGCTGGTATTCTGACCCGCGAGAATTACGAAGAGTTAAATAATCTTCTGATTAATAATCAGATAACAAAGCTGATTGCAGTGGGGCCCGCCCTTTTCGAGCACCGCAATGTGTTCCATATCGACGAGCAGTATTTCTTCCAAACCACCGAAGAGGCCTTGCAGCATCTGCCCGAAATCATCTTCCAGCAGGAGGCCATCCTCATCAAGGGTGCCCGTAAGTTCCGCTTTGAGCAATTTGTTGACCAACTGCATTTTAAGACACATTGCACCGTGTTGCAAGTCAGCCTGCCCGCCATCATCCACAACCTCAACTACTACCGCAGTCTGTTGAAGCCCGAGACCAAGATGACGGCGATGGTGAAGGCTTTGTCCTATGGTTTGGGCGATGCCGAGCTGATTAATGAATTGCAGTATCATAATATTGATTATCTGGCAGTTGCCTACACTGATGAAGGCGTTAACTTGCGTAAACGCAAAATCAAGAATCCGATAATCGTGTTGGGTGCCGAGGCGCACAGTTTCGAGATGATGATCCACCATCGCTTGGAGCCAGAGATCTTCAACTTCCACTATTTGAGAGAGTTGATAAACACATTGGCTTTGCATCCCGAAATCACCGAATTTAAAATCCATATCAAACTCGACACGGGCATGCATCGTTTGGGCTTTGTGGCCGACGATATTGAGCCGCTGGCACAACTTATCAACGAGCATCCTGCGTTGAAGGTGGCTTCGGTCTTCTCGCATCTGGCTGCCGCCGAAGACCCCGCTGAGGATGAATTCACGCTGTCGCAAATTCGCCGCTTTGATGAGATGTCGCAACAGCTGCTTGGCCACTTCAACTATCCGATAATGAGGCATATACTCAACTCGGCTGGCATTTCGCGTTTTTCGCAATACCAGTTTGATATGGTGCGATTAGGTTTGGGCTTGTATGGATTTTCGTATGTTGAGAAGGATTTGCCCTACTTGCAGAATACGGTCTCTTTGCAGACAGTAGTAACTCAGATCAAGCGCATTGCCGCTGGCGAGACGGTTGGCTACAACCGCACTTACCGCGCCGCCCACGACATGACCATCGGCATCATCCCCATCGGTTATGCCGACGGCTTCTTCCGCGAGTTCAGCAACGGTGTTGGCTGTGTGTCGGTGCGAGGACGTAAAGTGCCCATTATTGGCAAGATATGTATGGACATGTGCATGATCGACTTGACGGGATTGGCCGTGGAAGAAGGCGAACCTGTGGTGGTGTATGGCGATGAGAATCCCGTGTCGGAGATGGCTGCTGCCATTGGCAAGACGCCCTATGAACTGCTGACCGCCATCTCGAAGCGGGTGCCGCGTATCTATATCAAAGACTGATGGACCATTTTCTGCCCATAACACAAAAGGAATTCCAGCAGTTGGGCTGGACCGAGGCCGATGTCATCCTCATCAGTGGGGATGCCTACGTGGATCATCCCTCGTTTTGTACGGCTGTCATCGGTCGCACGCTGGAGCGTCAGGGCCTGAAGGTGGCCATTTTGCCGCAGCCCAACTGGCGCGACGACCTGCGCGACTTCAAGAAACTGGGCAAGCCGCGGCTCTTTTTCGGCATCACGGCGGGCAACATGGATTCGATGGTGAACCACTACACCGCCAATCGCCGTCTGCGCAGTGACGATGCTTACACGCCCGGTGGCAAGGCCAGTTTCCGCCCTGATTATGCCACGGTGGTCTATTCCAAGATTGTCCGTTCGCTCTATCCTGACGTGCCCATTGTCATCGGCGGAGTGGAAGCCTCGATGCGGCGGTTGTCGCACTACGACTACTGGAGCGACACGCTCAAGCCGTCTATTTTGGTGGACAGTGGAGCCGATGCCCTGATTTACGGCATGGGCGAGCGACCTATCGTGGAGCTGGCGAAGGCTTTTGAAGCAGGCGAGTGGCGTGACAGACGGAGCGAGATACCGCAGATTGCCTATCTTGATAAATTTGATAATCAAGATGTTAAGAATAAAGATATGCTGCTTCTTCACGCCTACGAAAAAGAACTCAAGGACAAGCGATTGTACGGCGAGAATTTTGTAGCGTTTGAGAAGGAGACCAATAAAAAGCAGCAACGCACGATGATACAGCCCTACGGCGACCGTTGTGTGGTGGTCAATCCGCCCTTTCCGCCAGTAACCACGGAGGAGATGGACCAGCAGGCGTTGTTTGGCGATATGATGTATCGTCCGCATCCCAAGTATGACAAGCGCGGCGAAGTGCCTGCCTTTGAGATGATTAAGAACTCCATCAACATCCATCGCGGTTGCTTTGGAGGTTGCAGTTTCTGCGCCATTGCCGCCCATCAGGGCAAGTTCATCTGTTCGCGCTCTGAGCAGTCGGTACTTGCCGAGGTTGAGCATTTGGTGCACCAGCCCTACTTCAAAGGGCACATCTCCGACTTGGGCGGACCGTCGGCCAACATGTACAAGATGGGTGGCAGGGATGAGCGGCTGTGCCAACGTTGCACGCGTCCGTCGTGCATCTTTCCGTCGGTGTGTCGCAACCTTCAGTTCTCGCACAAGCCCATCACGGCATTGTATAAGAAGGCTTCGCAAATTGCTGGTGTAAAGCAGATTACCATCGGCAGCGGCATTCGTTACGACCTGTTGCTCAACGATGACCCTGCAGTGGACCGTCAGAACGGACTCACCGACTATTTGCGGCAGGTGGTCAATCACCACGTGTCGGGTCGGTTGAAAGTGGCTCCCGAGCATACCGAAGCGGCGGTGCTCGACAAGATGCGCAAACCCCATTTCGACCGTTTCATGCTCTTTTTAAGAAAATTTAACGAGATGAATCGCCAGTCGGGCAAGAACCAGCAGCTGATACCTTACTTTATTTCGTCGCATCCGGGCTGCTCGCTTACCGACATGGGGCGTTTGGCCGTGGAGGCCAAGAAGTGCCACCTGCAAACCGATCAGGTACAGGACTTTACGCCCACGCCCATGACCTACTCCACAGCCATGTATTATTTGGGTTATGACCCCTACACGATGGAGAAGGTGGAGGTGGCCCGCAAAATCGACGACAAGAAGGCGCAGCACCTCCTGTTCTTTTATCACCATAAAGAAAACAAAGAATTGATTTGTAAATTGTTGCGACAGCGAGGAGAGGTGGGGCTTATACGGCAGTTGTACCCGCAGAATAATTACAGGCCTTCGCAACCACGGAAACGCTGACGATTTTGAGGACACAAGAAATAAATACGATTGGAATATGGAACAAAAGATAGCCATTATTACAGGTGCCGACGGCGGCATGGGCACAGCCATTACCAAAACGGTGGTGGGGGCTGGTTTTCATGCGGTTATGGCCAGCTGCCGTATGGAACGCGCTGCCAAAGTAAAGGAAAAACTGGAAAAGGAGACGGGTGCCACCATTGAGCTGCTGGAGATGGACTTGGCGTCTGTGGCTTCGGTGCTGCAGTTTGCCGAGCAGGTGAAACAGCGATATGACCATATAGACTTGCTGTTGAACAATGCCGGCACGCTGTGTCACTTTCCGAAGGAGACTGCCGACCATCTGGAATATACCGTTGGGGTGAACTATTTCGGCCATTACGTGCTCTCGCATGCGCTGTTGCCGTTGATGGGCGAGGGAACCAGAGTGGTGAATATGGTGTCGCTGACCTACCGCTATGGCGTGATTCGCGACACGCTGTTTACGCCTCGCACCAAGGCCAATTTCAATCGTTTCTCCACTTATTCGGATTCGAAGCTGGCATTGCTCTACTTCACGCTTGATGCGGCTGAGGAGTGGAAAGAGAAGGGCATCAGGGTCAATTGTGCCGATCCTGGCATTGTTGATACCGAAATCATCACCATGGGCAACAAGGTGATTGACACACTCTGCGACATCTTCTTCCGCCCCATCATACGCACGCCGCTGAAAGGGGCCGCTTCGTTGCTCCGTCTGGCGCTTTCGGAAGATACGAAGGACCTGACGGGTCAGTGCTTCGCCTCGGAAAAGCCAGTGGCCATCTCGCCTAAGGTGTTGAACAACCCGCGTCGCCAGTGGCTGCACCAACAGACCGAGAAGGTGCTGGCTGACATCAGGAAGGCTTTGTGAACAGTTTCAGCTTACGTTTCAGGAAGTTGACAAAGCGGTGCGGTACCAGCATGGTGAGGAAGATGAAAAAGTAGTTGATGCCGCCAGGGATGTAGCACACTTTCCCTCTGAACAGGGCTTTGACACCTTTGCGGGCCACCGCTTCGGGCGACAGCATGATGCCCCAGCGGCGGCATTTGCGCCGCAATTCGGGCGACAGGTTGTAGAGGGTCGTATCGACTGCCCCAGGACAGACGGCGCACACTTTCACGCCATAGTCGTTGAGCTCTGAGGCTAAAGAACGCGAAAACCCTTTGACATAGAGCTTTGAGTTGGCATAAACAGCCAATCCGGGATACGAAATCCATGCCGATATGGACGAAGCGTTGAGAATATATCCCTTCCCGCGCTCTTTCATCTCTTTGCCAAACAATGCGCACAACAAGGTGGGAGTGGCCATGTGAAGCTGCACCATGGCGTTGGTGCGTGCCAGCGGCTGCTGCGTAATCATATCGAAGTAGAACATGCCGGCATTGTTGACCAGCACCTCCACGCGGCAGCCCTCACGTTGGCAGAAGTCGAAGACCTGCTGCGCCGAATCTGTATGCGACAAGTCGGCATATAGGGTGCGCACATCCACGGCGTATTTCTCGCGCAGTTGCACTGCCGCCGTCTCATTGGCCTCTTCCTGGTTGCTGACAATGATAAGGTTATATCCCCTTTCTGCTAAAACAGAGGCATAGGCAAAACCGATACCCGAACAGCCTCCTGTGACTAATGCGTAATCCATAACACGTTGTTTAAAATACAAAGATAGAGAAAAATTCAGAATTCAAAGTTCAGAATTCAAAGAACAGAGAGCAAAGAACAGAGAACAAAGAACAAATGAAATTCAAAGTTCAGAATTCAAAATTCAAATGAGATTCCTTCGCACGCTTTGCGTGCTCGGAATGACAGCGATTCACTATGGTCATTTGCGGCGGCAAAACGCATTATCATATTTGTACTTGAGTGGTGCCGCCGCTTTATTTCTGTCAACAGTAAATCGTCATTCCGAGGCTGCGCAGCAGCCGAAGGAAACCCAAATGAAATTCAACACTCCTACAACACTTAACTTCTTAGTTCCTTAACTTCTTAACTCCATTCCGCAAGCGTAGCGCAGCGGAATCTCCTCACTTTTCACTTCTCACTTCAAAATTTGTTGTACCTTTGCTAAATTGATTTAGACAAATATTTACAGAGTAATTAACTGATATAGAATTGTTTATATGAAAAAGATTGCTTCTTTAATTGTTATTGTATTTTTGATTTCCTGTTGGTTGCCTGCATCGGCGCAGAGCAATTCGTGGAATATTTTGTTCAACAAGACGGTGCCGGCCTGCACTTCGCCTATGGGTATGACGGCAGGAGACACTTGTCTGTACACGGGCAGTGCATCGAAGGCGGTGTTGTTCCGTCTCAGTTTCGATTCGAGCAAAATAATAGATTCGGTGACGGTGAAGGGGCTTCCGAAGTCGTCGTTGGGCACTTTCTTTTTGGGCTTTGCCTGGGATGGCAAGTCGCTCTTCATTGCCAATGGTGATGCGGCCATCTATCAGCTTAATAGTACTATGGATGAGGTGGTTAATACTATCACGCTGCCCGCAGGAACCACGGCTGGCGCACTGGCCTATGACCCCACCGCTGATAATGGCAAAGGTGGTTTTTGGACAGTTTTGCAAAAGTCTGACATCAAGCTGTTTTCGCGCAACGGCGAACTGCTCAACACCATTACTGCCGAAGATTTGAACTATGCGGGCGACTACTGGGGACTGGCCGTCGATACGCTGACTGCTGGCGGTCCTTATCTCTATACGCTGGAGCGCTATCCGCAGAATATTGCACGTATTCATTTGGCTTCCAAAAAAATAGATGCCCCGTTGCATAATATTACCAGTGATTTTCCCGCTTGGGAGACCAAGTACGTCTATGGCCTCTACATTTCTGACAAGGTGGTTGCCGGCAAAACCACACTGGCAGCGTTCTACATGTCGCGCTATCATGTAGGCTACGACTTTGCCACGGTCAACCATCTCGATTCGGCCGGTGTACGCCTTGTGGGTAGCGATATGATTCCTTACCATCGTATCAATACGCCACTCAATGTCACCGCCCGCTTTGTATGCACCGCCGCCGAAGCGCTGACCTCGGGCACGTTCAACTACAGTGTCAATGGCGGCGAACCTGTGACCGCCGCCTTTACGGGCAATTATCGCGACTATGTGGGTGGCTTTGCCCTGTCGCATGGAGAGCCTTTTACGCCCACGGCCACTGGCGATTACACCCTCAAACTATGGTTGTCGGATATAAATGGTTATGAAGGACTTAACTCCGATACGCTGACACATACCTTTACGGTTTACGAACACGGCGTGCAGCGCACGGTGCTGCATGAGGGCTTTACCTCGGCCTCCTGTCATCCCTGCAAAGCGGGCAATGCCGTTTTGCAAGAACTTCTCGAGTCGCACCACAATGTGACTTGTATCAAGTATCAGATGAACTTCCCTGGTGCCGGCGACCCATACTACACATCGGAAGGCGAAACGCGCCGCATATACTACAATGTGATGTCGGTGCCCTCTTTGCGTGTGGATGGCACTGTTTTCAACGGCAATACGGGCCTCTTCACCGCCGATGCGCTCGAGCATGAGATTGCCCGTCCTGCGCTGGTGGAGATGGGTTCCACGTTCAGATATAATGGCGACAAGAAGTTCAATGTCTCCATAACCGCCCGCCCACTGGAGGCCATCAGCGGCAATATCCGCCTGTTTGCTGCCCTTGTGGAGAAAGAGACACGTAAAAATATTGCGGATGAGTATCTTAGACAATACGGCGAACCGACATTCTCCTACAACTTCGATACCCTTTTCCACTATGTGATGAAGAAATTCCTCACACCGGCTACAGGCACGCCCATCACGTTGACGGCTGCAGATCAGACTCAAACACAAAATTTTGAGTTCCAGTTTGTAGGCAATTACCGCCTTCCTAACGATGCTTCCAACCCCATTGATTACACCAAAGAGCACTCTGTAGAGAATTTCAACAATGTGGCTGTTGTCTATTGGGTGCAGAACTATGCTACCAAGGAAGTGCTGCAGGCTGGCTACAACGAAGGTGGCGCTACGGGCATTGGTGAAGAGGCGTCAACCTCTGGTGTAAACTTCCGCATCTATCCTAATCCAGCCGACAATGTGCTGAATATCAATACGGAATGTGCTATCAAACAAGTGGCAGTTTTCAATATGTTCGGTCAGCAGGTGATGACTGCCAGTGGCACTTCGCTCAGTGTGGGAAGTCTGCCTGCCGGCGTCTATATTCTCAAGGCCGACACCGACGAAGGAATCATCACACGTAAATTCATAAAAAGATAAGATGCTCTATATCAGGAATAATAATACAGATCCCCATTTCAACCTCGCTGCTGAGGAGTATGTGCTTACCCATTTTCAAGAAGAGGTGTTTATGTTGTGGCGCAATGCCCCTTCCATTATCATCGGACGTTACCAGAACACGCAGGCCGAAATCAATGCCGACTATGTGAAAGAGCACGATATCATGGTGGTGCGCCGTATGACTGGAGGTGGCGCGGTTTTTCACGACCTTGGCAACCTTAACTTCACTTTTGTCCAAAATGGCACGGAAGGTGATTTTCACAGTTTCACCAAGCCGATACTCGAAGCCCTATGTGCTTTAGGCGTGGATGCTGAATTTCAGGGCCGCAATGACCTGGCTATCAATGGACAGAAGATCTCTGGCAACGCCCAGTGCGTACATAATGGACGAATGTTGCACCATGGCACGCTGCTCTTCTCGGTGATGATGAATAACCTGGCTGATGCCTTGAAAGTCAACCCGTTGAAGTTCAGCGACAAGGCTGTCAAGTCGGTGCGCAAGCGCGTGACCAACATCAGTGAGCATCTGCCGCAGCCCATGACTATCGGCGAGTTCAGCGACTATCTCATGGACTTTGTGGTACAGCATGGCAGCCAAGGAGAGCAATATGACTTTACAGAGGAGGATTTGCGAGCCATCAATGAACTGAAAACCAGTAAGTACGATACGTGGAACTGGAACTTCGGCGCCTCACCGCGCTATACCTATACCAACGAAGCCAAAACCAGTGGCGGCCATGTTCAGGTGTGTGTTAATGTGAGCAAAGGCGTGATTGATGAGGTGAAAATCTATGGCGACTTCTTTTCTCGCAGAAATATAGAAGAACTCGAAGCCCAACTGAAAGGAGTGCCTTATCGGCACGAAGCCATTGTTGCCGCCTTGCATAATGTGCCTGTTGGAGATTATATTTGCAATATGACGGAACAGGAACTGGTGGGAATGATGGTCTGAAATATAAAAGAACAAAGAACAAAGAACAGAGAACAAAGCACAGAGAACAAAGAACAAATTCAAAATTCAAAACTCCATAACTCCATAATTCTTACCTCCTTAACTCCTTAGTTCCTTAACTTCTTAACTTTTTTCACTAATCACTTCTCACTAATCACTTCTCACTCCTCAACTCTCCGTTTCCCATGCCTCTTCTACACATCATACAACACAAATCGAAACTGATGCCGGCGTTGCCGCATCGCATCCTTATCAACGACCAGCTGATAGGCATTACCAAATTGCCAGAGGTGACCTTGAAGATGCCTGCAGGATCCTTTAAGATAACGATACAGAGCATGTTCCCGTTTATCTTTGCTTCCACTTTGGTCCATTTACAGGATGGATTGGAGCACTATATGGTTTATAAAGACCGCGAGAAGTGGTGGGATATCCTTTTTGTCGTCGATATTATTCTATGGTGTGCCGACTTCTTCTTTACGCTTCCACATCCGTATAATGTTATTTATCAGATTTTTACTAATGGGTATCTGGTTTTGTGGCTTTTGTACGAGTGGCTTATCAGGAAGAAGTATTTCAAGATAGAGCAGTATGACAAACCAGCTCCGCCAGAGGAAGTGTCGGAGGGGGCCGCAGAATAATTTTGTCGGTTGCCGTTGATTCCAAAAATTGCCGTATTTTTGTCGCTCAAAACGGATGCAATCATGAAGATGTTGACGGTTATCGGGGCACGTCCCCAGTTCATCAAGGCGGCGGCTGTGAGTCGTGTGCTGCAGACTTATCCTGACGTGGAGGAGGTTATCCTGCACACGGGACAGCACTATGATGCCGACATGTCGGACATCTTCTTTACGGAGATGGGCTTGCCCCAGCCCAAGTACAACATTCATGTCAATGGCTTGAATCATGGGGCGATGACAGGGCAGATGATGGAGAAGATAGAGGAGGTGTTGCTGGTCGAGAAGCCCGATTGGGTGCTGGTATTCGGTGATACCAACTCTACACTGGCTGGTGCTTTGGCTGCCAAGAAGTTGCATATCAAAGTGGCGCATGTGGAGGCAGGGCTCCGCTCGTTCAACATGGCGATGCCCGAAGAGATTAACCGTCTGCTCACCGACCGCATTTCCGATATTCTGTTTTGTCCTACAGCCACGGCGATGGCCAATTTGGAGAAGGAGGGTTATGAGTCGTTCCCCATCGAGCGCATCAATATCGGTGATGTGATGTTGGATGCCGCCATGATGTTTGAGCCGCAGGCCAAGCAGCCGGCGGGGGAGATTCCCGACAATTTCATTCTGGCCACTGTACATCGTGCGCAGACTACCGACAATGCCAAGCATCTGAGCGAGATGTTCGAGGCGCTGGACACCATTGCTGCCGAGCAGCCTGTGGTGATGCCCCTGCATCCGCGGACGCGTCGCAAGTTGGAAGAGCAGTCGTACAACTTTGCCAATTCGCCCATCCACTTCTTGCCGCCGGTGGGCTATCTTGAGATGTTGTGGCTTTTGTCACACTGTTCGATGGTGATGACCGACAGCGGCGGCTTGCAGAAAGAGGCCTATTTCTTTCGCAAGATGTGTATCACGTTGCGCGAAGAGACCGAGTGGGTGGAACTGGTGGATGCTGGCTGCAATGTGTTGGCAGGCACTGAGTTATCGGACATTATAGCCGCTTATCACAAAGTAAAGTCGTTGCGCACTCAGCCGTCGTTCGACCAACATTTTTACGGTCATGGCCACGCCGCCAAGACCATTGCGTCGATGTTGTGGCAGAATGCGTAAAGAAAGAACAAAGAGCAAAGAACAAAGTAGAGACGCGGCGTGCCGCGTCTAAAATTCAAAATTCAAAGTTCAGAATTCAAAAAAAATGTGTATTTTTGCAGCCTAATTCTTCCGCAAGGAAAAGTTAGGGTCCCATAGCTCAGTTGGTTAGAGCATCTGACTCATAATCAGAGGGTCCTTGGTTCGAGCCCAAGTGGGACCACAAAATATCGCCTGATTCAATCCGAATTGGGCGATATTTTTTATATCTTTGCCGTTTAAAAACTATTAATCCATAAAAATATGAAAAGACTTGGGCTTTTAATGATCTGTCTGCTGGCATCGGTGCTGGTATTCGGACAGAGCATCACCTTGACATTCACTGGTCAATCTGATGAAAATCAATGGGTAAAACTGAACAGAGTGGTGATTGAGAACCTGTCGCGCGAGTGGCAGGAGATCATCACCTACCCTGACACCGTCTTCGGCATGACCGAGGTTGGTTTGCGCGATTTCAACAAGGAAGAGAACTTTCTGTTCCAAAATGTGCCAAATCCCTTTGATGGCGAGACGGACGTGACCATCCGCCTGTCAGAAGGGGAGAGGGTTGCACTCGACGTGTACGACATCCACGGCAAGTCGGTGTTGTCGCACAAGCAGCAGCTGCCTGCCGGCACCCACACTTTCCGTCTTCACCTTAGTGTGCCGCAGACCTACCTGATGATGGTGCGGACCAAATGGCAGAAGGCCGCCATCAAGATGGTGAACCTCAAGTCGGGCGGCAACAACAGCATCCAGTATGTGGGTGCCAACGGCTCGATATCCTACACGCTCAAGTCTAAGGGACAGAGCGACAATGTTTTCGCCCGTGGCGACAGCATGTCCTATACAGGCTATGCCACCATCGCCGGCATGGAATTCACGAGCGACAATATCGCCCAGAAGCAGATGGAGTCAGAGGAGATCACCCTGATGTTCCACTCGAAGACGACTATCGTGACGGGTAACATCACCGACATTACCTATACATCAGCCTCTTGCGAAGGCGAGCTGGTGACCACGTCGGGCTTCCCGATCACCGAGAAGGGTATCTGCTACGCCACCACGGCCAACCCTACGGTTGCCAACACCAAACTGGCAGCAGGCAACGAGCTGGGTGCGTTCAAGGTGGACCTGACCGACCTCGAATCGGGCAAGACATACTATGTGAAAGCTTATGTCACGACCTCACGCGGAACCTACTATGGCGAGGAGAAATCCTTCACCACCATCGCCTACGGCCTGCCCGTTGTCAACACGACGGCCGTGACCGACATCACACTCACCTCTGCCGTATCGGGAGGTGAAGTGACCCAGAACGGCGGTGCACCCGTTTACGACTGCGGTCTCTGCTGGGGCACTACCGAGCATCCCGACAAGAGCAGCAATACCGCCATGGGCGACCTTGCCGATGGCAAGTTCACGTTGAAGATGGAGAACCTGCAGCCAGAGACGGTTTATTATGTGAGAGCCTACGCCACCAATACGGCAGGCACTTCATACGGGAACGAGTATTCGTTCACGACGCTGGCTCCCGTCATGCCGACCGTTGTGACGGGCGAGGTGAGCAGTATCTCGCTCAACTCTGCCTTCTGCAGCGGCACCATCACCGACGATGGCGGTGCCCCCATTACCGAAGCAGGTATCTGCTGGGCCACCACAGCGATGCCCACCACAGATAGTTCGCATGTGACCGCAGCTGCCGGAGTGACCGAATTTACCCTTCAGATGACGGAGTTGAAACCTTCAACCCATTATTACGCAAGAGCATACGCCATGAACGAAAAGGGGCTCGCATACGGCGAACATCGCGAGTTCAACACGCCCGCCCTGCCGTTTGCCTCGGTGGTGACTAAGCCTGCCACTAAGGTCACCCGCCGTACTGCCGTTTGTGGCGGTGAGGTGGTTGACGATGCCGGTCTGGAAGTGTCTGCCCGTGGTCTCTGCTACGACACCGAAGAGAATCCGTCGCTCTATAAGGGCATTCATACGACGAATGGTGCTGGCATAGGAGAATTCTCAGACACACTGACATTCCTGACCCCTGCCACCACCTATTATGTGCGTGCATACGCCACCAACGAAACGGGTACTTCCTACGGACAGCAGCTCACCTTCACTACTGACACCATTACGCCCCCGAGAGTTAGACTGAATAATATTTACAGCATTACACGCTTCTCGGCATACTTTAATTACACAGTGACATGTGACGATGAAGTGTATGTTTGGGACCGCGGTCTCTGCTTGGACACACTGCCTGATCCCACTTTGGAGAGCCCCATTGTGCGGCATGAGGGATATGGCACAGGTGTTTCCAATATTCAAATAACTGATTTGGAATCTGGAGTTACCTATTATGTTCGTGCTTTTGCTATTAATGAAGCGGATACGGTATATAGCGAAATCAAGAGCTTTACTACCGTATCGTGCGTTCCTCCGACCGTTAAAACTACGGAACCATACGGTATTACCACCAAAGGTGCATACAGTGGCGGTATGATCGAAAGTGATGGCGGTGCACGTATTAGCGATGTGGGTATCGTATATGCCAAACATAATGAGCCTATTGTAGATGATGAATCATCATCAACGATTAGGCATGGCAGAGTGGAAACTTGGACCAGTAATTTGTCTGTTTTCAAATTTTTGGAACCCAGCACTACCTATTATGTCAGAGCTTGGGCTGAGAATGAGTGTGGTATAGGTTATGGCGAGCTCTATTCCTTCACTACTTTGGATGTTGAATTACCCACAGTGACCACCGATTCAGTAAACAGCATTGAGGCACTTCAAGCTAAATGTTACTATTCGGTTTTAACTGATGGTGGCGGAACTCTCAGTAAAAGAGGTATTTGCTGGGATTCCGAGCCAAGTGTAAACTTGGAGAAAGAGACCGTTAAAAAAATTGAGGCCTATGGCTATATTGGCTCTTATGCTGCTGTGATGACCGGTCTGGAAGCAGGTGTTACCTATTATGTACGCGCCTACGCTACCAATGAGAAGGGTGTTGCATACGGTGACGAACTTTCGTTCACCACGCTGGGACTTGACCTCGCAGAGATTTCTACTGTTAAGCCCGCCAGCATCTCACCGTTCAGTGCCATTATCGGCGGTATTGTTTCGTATGATGGTGGTACCACAGTTACCGAGCGTGGTATTTGCTTTGCTACTCACACCACTCCGACCATTGCGGATACGAAAGTAACAAGAGGCACGGGTACGGGTTGGTTTGTGGCCACGGCTGAAAATTTAACCCCCAACACCACCTATTATGTACGCGCCTATGCTACCAACGGCGATGGTACAGCCTATGGTGAGGAATACAGCTTTACCACTCGCAATAATCCTTCAACCTTCGTTTGCGGTGAGTCTGCAGTAGAAGACTACGACGGCAACAAGTATCCTACCGTTGCTTTGGGTTCGCAGTGCTGGATGGGTAGCAACTTGCGTGTAACCCACTATTCTGATGGCGAAGAAATTCCTAAAAAACTCAATTCAAGTCAATCTGCCACCACTACTGACCGAATTGCCTATGCTGATCCTGTTAGTTCCAATCCCGATTCACCGGAATTTGGCTATGGCTATTCATTTGCTTGTATTGTAAGAGGAGTGGTCAGTGGCGGAGAAGGACACTCTTCGGCCAATCCGAGTGGTGTTCAAGGTCCGTGTCCTGCAGGTTGGCATGTGCCCAGTTTGGCAGAGTATAATCAGATGTATGAATATATAATAAACCACAATTTGACTCATTCTGAAACGCCTGGTAGTGTGGCAAAAGCGATAGCTTCTACAGTGGGTTGGAAAGTACAAACTGGACTCAATGCACCTAAGGAGGGAGCACCAGCACTTGAGCCAGAAAAGAACAATACTAGTGGAATTAATTTATATCCTGTAGGTAATCGTACTTCTTCTAATGTATTTTTTGAAACCAATGCCGTTATGGGAACAACTACTCCGTCTTCCAAGCCGACCTCTTGGTATTTGGCTGTAAGTTTGTATACTAATGATACTGCTAATCCTAGCACGATGAATCAGAACTTGTATCGACAGTCAACACTCCGTTGCGTAAAGGACTAAGTTGCAGCTGGTAGTCATATCAAGGCGTTGAAAGAACTCTTTCAACGCCTTTTTTATTCGTGTAAATCCGTGTAATCCGCGGCCTTAAATCCTCCTCCAAACGGACCGAATAGCTTGTCGCTGAGGCGATAGCTTCCGGTTGAAATTTCTACATAGCAGGGAACCTCGTTGTTGCTTTCGAAGGCCACTGGCGGACGACCGTCGCCGTGTATCTCGACTTCGCAATAGCCTGTTACAGTGGTGTCTGGTGTGACTGTTTCCACCACCGAAACTAACCAGTTAGCTGCGTACGGTTCTGTAAACTGCAGACGAAGCGATTGCCCAGAAGAAAGGAACGAGTGGAGAGATTGGGGCAATCGCAGTCGCCATACAGTAGGGTTGTTGGGGTTGGCCAGCAGCACGGCGCCGGCTGTCGTGATGTTAGGCAAGTGCACGAAATAGCTGCCGGTGAACAGCAAGAGCACCAACCCAAACAGCAGTGATATGCCATGTCTGATCAGCCAACGCGGCCTTGTTCGCAGTAAATCCTGCACATCATTATTTTTGGTTTTCTTTTGGCTCATGAGAGTTAAGGTTATGAAGTGAGAAGTGAAAAGTGAGAAGTTAAGGAACTAAGGAGATAAGAAACTAAGAAGTTTAGAAGTTAAGCGTTGATGAGTTATTTGAATTTTGGATTTTGAATTTGTTATTGGTTTCCTTCGGCTGCTACGCAGCCTCGGAATGACGATTTACTGTTGATAGGAATAAAGCGGCGGCACCACTCAAGTGCAAAATGACAATGCGTTTTGCCGCCGCAAATGACCATAGTGAATCGCCGTCATTCCGAGCACGCAAAGCGTGCGAAGGAATCTCTTTGAATTTTATTTGTTCTCTGTTCTTTGTTCTTCATTATGCATTGTAAATTATGAATTGTGAATTGTTTTTTGTTCTCCACTCTCATCTCTCATCTCTCAACCCCCTCCCAGTTCCAACTGGTTCTTTACCAGCTCATAATACTCCCCACGCTGTTGTATTAGCTGCTCGTGGGTGCCAATTTCGGCAATGCGCCCATGGCGTAGCACCACAATTTGGTCGGCATTCCTCACAGTGCTCAGTCGGTGGGCAGCCACCACAACGGTGCGCCCCTTGAAGAATTGCTGCAAATGCTCCATGATGGCGCGCTCGTTGTGGGCATCCAGAGCATTGGTGGCTTCGTCGAAAAAGAGAAAATCGGGATTTTTATAGACAGCGCGGGCGATCAGTATGCGCTGCTTCTGCCCCTGACTCAAGCCCTTGCCCTCCTGTCCGATGAGTGTGCGGAATCCCAATGGTAGCCGCTCGGTCATCTCTTTCACATTGGCGATGTCGGCGGCTAACAACAGCCGCGCTTGGTTGATCTGCTCAGCCCCCACAGCGATGTTGCCGGCAATAGTGTCCGAAAAGATGTAGCCGTCTTGCATTACCGTGCCGCAATGGTCGCGCCAGTAGCGCATGTTGATTTGTCGCAGCGGACTGTCGCCGACGAAAATCTCTCCCTCCGTCGGTTCGTAAAACCCTAACAATAACTTTATTAGCGTCGTCTTGCCGCTGCCGCTAGTGCCCACAATGGCGGTCACTTTGCCAGCGGGAATGGTAAGGTTGAGTTCTGCAAGCACGGGTTGCGTGCCACCATCGTAACGGAAACTGAGGTCGTGTAGTCGTAGGTCGTGGTTGGCGGGCAACTCGCTCAATGTGCCAGCCGCCGCTTGCATCTCGTCGCGCCGATGGTGAATCTCGTTGAGTCGCTCCATGCTGATGTGGGCGTCCTGTGCCGAGCGGATGAAGGCAATCATCTGATTGATAGGTGCATTGAGCTGCCCAATAATGTATTGTATGGCCGTCATCATGCCCAAGGTGATGTCGCCGCTGATGACAGATGTGGCGGCAAGGAAAGAGATAATGATGTTTTTGGTTTCGCTGATGAAAAAGGCCCCCGACTGCTGGTACTGGCTCAACGACAGACTTTTAAAGCCAATCTTGAACAGTCGCACCTGAATCTCTTCCCACTCTTGCCGCTTTTGTTGCTCGCAGTTGTTGAGTTTAATTTCCTGCATGCCTGAAATAAGCTGATATAGCGTGCTTTGCTCTTTTGCGGCTTCGTCAAAGCGCTTGTAATCGAGCAACTTTCGTTTTTTGAGGAAAAGCGTCACCCATACAATATAAAGAAGGCTGGCGATGAGAAAGACGATGAAGAATTTTAGACTATATAAAGCCAGTACAATGCTGAAAATGAAAAAGTTGACTAACGAAAAGATGACATTAAGCGTAGAAGAGGTGAGAAAGGTTTCTATGCGGTCATGGTCGCCAATGCGCTGCAGGATGTCGCCTGTCATGCGAGTGTCGAAGAAGCGGATGGGCAGTTTCATCAACTTGACGAGAAAGTCGGCGATGATGGAGATGTTGATGCGCGAGCTAATAAAGAACAGTATCCATGAGCGGATGAAGCCGACGGCGGTTTCGGTGGCACTGAGTATAAGTTGAGCCACTAACACCAGTGTCACGAAGTGCAGCTGACGTTGGCCAATGCCGTAATCGACAATGCTTTGCGTGAGAAATGGGAAGACCAGTTGCAGCAATGAGCCGAGCAGCATGCCCAGCATCAGTTGGCCTATCAATTTCTTGTAGGGTTTGAGGTAGCCTAACATAGCGGTCCAACTCCATCGGTCGGCGGCATCGTTGGGCTGTTCGTTGAAGGCCGGCGTCGGCTTCAGAAGTAGGGCAATGCCCGATTGTGTGCCGTTGGGACACCAGTGGCGTAAGAACTCCTCACGGCTGTAAGTGACTTTGCCCGTCGCAGGGTCGGCCACGCTGATGCGCAACCGACCAACGCGGCGACTGACAGCGTAAACCACGACAAAGTGGTTCTGCTGCCAGTGGACAATGCAGGGCAGGGGAGCTTGGCACAGCTGCTCAAAGTTGAGATGTACCCCTTGCGTATGGAGATGGAGTTGCTCTGCCGCCGCACTGATTCCCAGCATGCTGACACCCTCGCGCCCCGCATTGCAGAGCTGCCGCAAGCGCTCAGGCGCAAACCGTCGACCATAGAGCCTGCAAATCATCCGAAGGCAGGCAGGACCGCAATCCATGGCGTCGAGCTGACGGTAAAATGGGATTCTCTTACTCATGTTTTTCTACAGCGTTAACCATTGTTACTCGCCAGCCCCCGACATGGACGGGCCGACCCCCATGCTTTGTCCATTTGTTCGTAACCTTCATTTTCATGGTGTGGTGCTTCCCGGAGCTTAAATTTGGTCTCTTGGTTGGGCAAAGTTAAGCCGTCTTTATTTTATAAACAAGTGAAAATCAATCATTTTTAATAAAAAATAAGGATGATAAAACGTCGATTTGCAAGGCTAAAAATCACTTTTGTAAGGCTAAAGTGACAATAGCCTTCAAAACAGGTCATATAGCCTTCCGAAAAATGACACACCCGCCAGCCGAAAATGGGAGAATTTTGGACGGATGAAGGTGTAATGGAATAATATTCTTATTTTTGCACTCTTAATTTTTGAGATAACTTATGAAGTGCCTTATCCTGGCCGCCGGCTATGCCACACGACTTTATCCGCTGACGGAGAATTTTCCGAAGCCTCTGCTAAAAGTAGGGGAGAAGACGATTCTTGATTGGATGGTAGATGATATTGATAGCCAACATGTTATTGATAGTTATTATGTGATTACTAACCATAAGTTTGCCGCTCATTTTGAGCAGTGGGCCGCTACCAAGCCGCAGTCGATTAAGGTTGTGGATGATGGTACGATGACCAATGAAACGCGTTTGGGTGCTGTTTGTGATATGCAATTTGCTATTAACCAGCATCATATTGATGATGATTTGTTGGTAATTGCAGGCGATAATGTGCTTGATTTTTCGCTGGGTATCTTTTTGCGCTATATCAAAGAGAAAGGAACTTCGTGTGTGATGCGATTTGAGCAGCCCGACCGGCAGAAACTGCTTAAGGCCGGCGTAGTTACGGTGGATGAGCACGACCGCGTTATCCGTATGACGGAAAAGTCGCCTAATCCCGAGACCCGCTGGATTTGTCCGCCGTTCTATTTTTATCTGCGTCAGGATGCAAAGCTGATTCAGCAGGCGATAGATGAGGGTTGTGGTGTGGATGCACCTGGCAGTTTCTTAGCATGGTTGTGTAGCCGTTCGCCTGTGCATGCCATGGCTATGCCCGGCTCTCGTTACGATATCGGCAATCTGGCCAGCTACGAGGAGGTTCAAAGAGTTTTTAAAGGCATCACCCTCTATTAATTATTAATTGTAAATTATAAATTATCAATTAGTTATGTTGTGTGAAGATAAATTTCGGGAAATATATCGCCATGATCCTGATGATGTGGCTTTTTGTCCCCTGCGCGTTGTGCCTGTAGGCGCCCATTCCGATTATGGGTTAGGTAAAATTACAGGCCTGGCGCTCGACAAGGGCATTCACATGGCCTACCATCTCAAGTTGAACGGTGTGATTGAGGTTATGTCGCTGCAGTTCGACAAGCGCGCCCAGTGGCATATTTTGGATACGCCCGAGAGCCGTCGCAACGACTGGGCCGACTATCTGCGTGGAGCCACCATCGCCTTGTCGCGCAAGTATTCACTGCGTTATGGACTGTGTGGCGTCATAGAAGGCAGCTTGCCTATTGGCGGGCTCTCCTCATCAGCCGCCGTGACGATTACCTTCCTGTCGGCTCTTTGTGCTGTCAATGGCATTAAATTGACGCAAGCCGAGCTGATAGAGGCCGCTTTGTTTGCCGAGCGTAACTATGTGGGTGTGAATGTGGGCATTACCGACCAATCGTGCGAGGTATATGCCAAGAAGGGGAAGCTATTGTTTGTGGATACGCGTGATGGCAGTCATGAGCTGATTCCGACCAGCGAGAAGATGAAACCCTACGAGATTGTGATATTCTTCAGCGGATTGGAACGCTCGTTGGCAGGTACCAAACTCAACATGCGTGTGGATGAAGCCCGCAGTGCAGCTTACGCTTTGAAGGCATACGCTGGTATGGAGTATGGCAAATTCAACGAGACCAACTTGCGCGATGTGCCACGCGAGATATACGAGCAGTATAAAAGCCACCTGCCCGAAACGTGGCGCCGTCGTGCCGAGCATTGGTACACGGAGCAAGAACGCGTAGAGAAGGCAGTGGAAGCATGGCGTAATGGTGATATTGAGGCATACGGCCGTCTTTCGTTCGAAAGTGGAAAGTCCTCTATTGAGAACTGGGAAACGGGCTGTCCTGAGCTAAAAACGCTCTACGACATCATGACACGCACCGAAGGCATTTATGGTGGCCGTTTTGCAGGGGCTGGCTTCAAAGGTTGTTGCCTCGCCCTTATCGACCCTGCTTACGAGGAATCAGTCATACGGACTGTTAGCGAGCAGTATCTAAAGGTTTTCCCAGCGCTCAGCGACCGTTACAAGACGTTTGTCACCCACAGCGCAGACGGGTTGATGATGAAATAAAATTCAGAGATTTCGGTTTCCAATATGTGTCTGTAGGGGCGTAGCACGCTACGCCCCTACAGGCGTTATTTGGTAGTGAAGCTGATTACTTCGCCATAGCTTGTACCCATGCCGTTGGTGGCGTATGCGCGTACGTAGTAAGTGGTTCCACTCGTCAAGCCTGTCAGTTCGCTTGAGAAGGTGCCAGTGCAGAAGCCGTCGTTGGTGAAACCTACATTATCGGTCAATGTAGGATTGGGTTGAGTGCTCCAGCATACGCCACGTGCCATCAGGTCGGCACCTCCGTCAGAAACAATCTCTCCTCCACACAGGGCGGTGGTGGTGGTGGTGTCGCTAACGGCAGCAGTGCTTACAGTGGGCACAGTTGCCTTGATGAGACGTCCTGTTCGTGTCACGCGAGGCAGAGTAACCTTGCCACCTTTCTCGTTTACAAAGTTGAGGTTGTCGGCCGCTGTACCTATCTGACCTGTTCTAGATACACCCTTTTCGGCTTGAGGCAGCGCGCTCATGTCAAATCCGCTGACACGCATACTCTTTGTCTCTGCTGTGTTACCACAGGCATCCTCAATGGTATAGGTACGGGTGATGGTCCAGCCGCAGTCGCTACCAACTGTAGCATCCGTGGAGGTTACAGTGATTTCGTGGCAATCGTTGTAGAGGTCTTTCACTTGGTTGTTTGTGTACAATTTGTTAACCAACGAGTCTACCAATTGGCTGTTGATACCAGTAATGTTGGCAGGCCATGTGCCAGTAAGAGCAGGAGCGATGCTGTCGTTCACCTTCTGTATGTAGGTTACTTCGGTGACATTGTGGCTATCGTCCTCAACCTCGTAGATTGTCGTGCGAGTACCTTGACAGGCTGTGCCTGTATAGGTGCTGCTCTTTATACCTTTGAAGAAGACTTCGCTGTCGTTGTCGCTAAAGGTGAAGCCCAGGGCATTCAATGCTTCCATTGTCGAAACAGCTGCTGTGGTATCTGCGCAGCATACTACCGTCGTGGCAGTGATGGAAGTAGGTGTGGCCACAGGAGCCAAGTTGTCAAGAATAGTAAGTGTTAAGATGACAGTGCTGTCACATCCGTCGAAGGTCTTTTCGTAGAAGGTGAATGTGCCGCTTACCGAGTTGGTTTCGAATATGGTATCACGCCATGTGTAGGGAAGTTCGGTGTAGTTAACTTGCAAAGTCACTTTTTCCACAGTATCAACACACTGGATGACGGTCAAGTCGAGGGTAAGCGTGCTGTCGCAGCCATTGACGCATTTTCTTGTTAATGTGTAGATGCCGCTGACGGTTCCAGGCAGGAAGGTGGTATCTTTCCAAGTATAGGGCAGTTGGTAAGCATAGATGGTGTCTTCTTCCTCCAGTGTGTAGCCCTCATTTACTGTCAGGTCGACGGTGGCAATACTATCGCAGCCGTTGGCGCTTGCTTCGGGGAACGTGACTTGGTAGGTGCCGCTGACCGTTCCAACTTTAAAGGTGGTGTCGCCAAGGGTGTAGGGGAGGTCGTTGTCGCAAATGGTCAGTTCACCCACGCCATGACTCAAAGCCTTGACGGTAACTTTGGAGGAGGGAACGTCTTCAAGGCTGAATACGTTGTGTATGTGAGCCTCAAAACCACTTCTTCCGCCGTCATTAACTTTGAATCGGAAGGTGAGAGACTTGCCTGTAGAGGCAAATTCTGTCGGACCACTTTCGCCATACCTATCTATTGTGGCAATTAAGTGAGTAGCATCAACAACGGCTCCATCGTAAATATAAATAGTGTCTTCACTGTCAATATCTACTCGATTTTCGCCATCTTTGATAAAATCGCCAGCAAGCGTTCCTTGTGTGGCTGTAAAGGTATGAATGAATTCACCTTTCGTTTTATACGAGCCTGTTGCACCGCCTTCATCGTAAACAGCTACTATATCGGTAGGTGAAACGATGGTGGTTTGTCCGTTGGTTGCCGAACTTAATGATACGGAAGTCGTAGGACCAGGTGCTACCTTGAATATGAAAAAGAAGCCTGATTTTACTTCTTCGCCAGAAACGAAACGAATGGTGAAACTATTGCTGCTACCGCCCAACATCTCAGGTGAGATAGAGAACCCAGCCATTCCTTCTTCAACAGGATCCAGATCTCCACTCAGACACATGTCATCGTCTGAAGTAACTTCAGTGCCTGGATACAGACATAAAAAGGAACTTCCCATAGCTAATGAAATAAGGTCAGAGGGGAATGTAAGCGTGAAATTACTTCCTTCGGGTGCAGTAATAGTATGGGTAACATCCAAATTGGGTGAGTAATCGCCATCAGGACCACCTGCATCGTAGAAATAGAGAACATCGCCCTCATTAAGGTAAGTTGTCTTACCATCTTTGGATGCATCCAAATTGAAATTGATGATAGAATCTTGACCTGCTGCATAATTAACCATAGGACAAGCAGTCGCATTTTCAACGGTTACATAGTAAGTGCTTCCTTCTGTCTGATTGGTCAGCAGTAATTCACCCGCAGCACCATCAGTCGTTACAGTGTCGCGGCCGATGACGGTCGTGAATGTGTTATCGTACCATGTGAAATATTGCGGTGTGGCAAGTGTAGAGGTCGCCGACAAGGTAACATCGCTGCCGTAGCATACTTCTGTGGATGAGGTCGTCGTCAGACCATTGTCAACTTCAGGTGCTTTGATGCTTACTTTCGCGGCAGCCTTGCCCGATTTCGGATCGTCGCCGGAAGTAAATCTGATGTCAAAGCCGTCTCGTGGATACTCACTCTTCACTACAAAACGGATAGTCATGGAGGCATCGTCAGATGAAATGCGACCATTGTTTTGATAATCACTTAAAGTTGTAATCAAATGGGCATTGTCAATGGTGGTTCCGTTATAGAAAAATACAGTATCTTCTTCTCTGATTTCGAATTCCTTAAGAGTTGCCGTGATATTTCCTTGCGTTGCCGTGAAGGTATAAGAGCGGTCTTGGGGGGATGAATAGTTCTTATCATCGCCGCCATCGTCAAACAGTTGTATCAGGTCGGCAGGTGAGACATAGGAGGTTTTACCGTTGTTTGCCGCATTCAGCAATAGGGTGGAGGCAAACTTTTGCGATGAGGAAGCCGCGAAAGCGCATGCGGTGTCATTGGTCACATTTACGTAATAGTTAGTGGTCGAAGTCTGGTCGGTTAGCTCCAATGTGGTGATACCTTCGCCGGTAAGCGTGTCGCGTTTGAGTATGGTGGCGCCATCTTTATCGTACCATGTAAAGTATTGCGGATAGGCAATGTGGGTGTTTTGTGCGGTTAAGGTGGCGTCTTGTCCGTAGCAAATCTCATCGTTGGTGGTTGTAGTGCCTGAGGGGTCTATGGGGGAGCGGAATGTTACACGGGCTTCGGCCATCGACTTATCGGCGTTGGTGGTCGTTACTTGGGCCTCCCAACCACTGTTGGAATAATTTGTAATGCACTTCAGGCGTACCGTCAAACTTGCTCCCGAGGAGACTATAGAGGGATTGTTGCAAGTGCTGGCAATTTTTGCGAGTAAGGGGGCGTCTGTGGAGGCTCCATCGTAAAAGTAGAGACTGTCGTAAAGGTATTCGTTTTTATCGTTATCCCAAATTTGAGATAAGTTGATACAATTCCTGAAGTTGATTTGCACATTACCCTGGAAGGCTGTGAATGTATGACTGTAGTCGCTTCCTGCTTGGTATTGGTAGTTGTTCTTGCTGCCGCCTTCATCGTAGAACATAACATTGTCGGACGGTGTTATGTACGTGGTATTACCATTAGCGGCCGCATTGAGCAATACGGTTGTCGACGATGCGGATGGAATGGCGAGGTCGAGATTGTTTTCACTGGAGAAGACAAAGGCTTCAAAGCCGTCGTATGTCGAGGAACCGTCGGTGTGCCAGTAGAAGCGAAGACTGTTGCTTGAGGAGTTAATGGTGATGGGACAAACTTCATCACCTTTCAATTCTCTCACAAGTGATGTTCCATCATAGATGGACAGGTTGTCGCAACACTCCTCTGAACGGAAGGAGTTTATCACTGCGGTCAGAGTTCCTTCAGCAATCTCGAAAGTGTGGGTGGAGTTGATGTTGTTGCTGTATTTGTTGCTTAATCCGCCATCATCATAAACTCCAACAATGTCTTCGGCTGTAAGGGTGGTTGTGCCATTGTTATTGTTGGCATTGAGCAGAATGTTTTCAGTGGTTGGTAGTGAGGAATTGAGAATCATTACGGGACATTCCGTTTCGTTTCCTACAGTCACATAGTATGGTTGGGCACTGATGGCACTGTCAATCTTGAAGGAGGATACACCCGAATTGATGGTATCCTGTTTGAGTATTTTGTTAAGGTCGGAGGAATACCAAGTGAAGTATTGCGGGAAGCCGATGGTGGAAGATGCCGTCAAGGTGGCTTCACTGCCATAACAAACCTCTTCACTGGTGGTGGTGATGCTGGAAGCATCCAGAGGGGTCTTGAAAGTAATGTGAGCTTCGGCCATGTTGGCTTTCGGATTGGCATCGGTTACAGATGCTTTCCAGCCATTATTGGAGTAAGTGCCTGATATAAATCTCACTGTCAGACTGTTGCCAGTGGAAGTGTAGCTCTTTTCACAGCCCTCTGTCAGCTTGGCCAGTACGGGTGCGGATGTGTTGGCACCATCGTAGAGGAACAAGGTGTCTAAGTATCTGTTTTGTTGTTTTTCAGAATCCCAATCGTAAGAAAAATTGATGCAGTTGAGGAATGTCATCTTTACGTTGCCTTGCAGTGCCGTGAAGGTATGCGTGTAATCGCTGTTGGGCAGGTAAGAACCTTGCTCTCCGCCCTCGTCGTAGAAGAGGATGCTGTCGGTGGGCGTAATGGTGGTTGTCTTACTACTGTTGGCTGCGGATAACATTACGGTGTTGGGCACAGTAGCGGTGGCACTGTTATATACTTTGGCTCGCCAACCACTGTTGCTATTGTTATCAGGTCTTGGCGTAACAAGTTTCACGGTCAAGCTGTTCGTGGTGGATTTGATGACTGGTCGTTCGCAAGTGCTGCCGTATTGTGCAAGCAATGGAGCCGAATCATCAGTACCGTCGTAGAAATAGAGACTGTCGTATAGGGACTTTTGCGATGCTTCATCCCAATGCGAGCATAAGTTTATGCAGTCGTTTGGATCATTGAAGTCGATGATGACTTGCCCTTCATCTGTCGTGAAAGTATGAATGAGGTTGCCGTTGCTATGATAGCTGTTGTTGGGACCGCCTTCATCGTAGAAATTCACCATGTCTTTTTCGTGCAGGGTGGTGGTGGCTCCGTTTGCAAACTCATTCAGCAGGATGGTGGATATGTTGTATTCGTTGGTTATCACGGGGCAGTTGGCTGCGTTTCCAACGCTTACGTAATAAGGCTGAGCACTGTTGGCTGCGGCTATTTTCAAAGTGGATCCGCCGCTTGTGATGGTGTCGCGTTTGAGTACGCTGCTCAAATCCGACGAATACCAGATGTAGTATTGCGGGAAGTCGATAGAGGAAGATGCCGTTAAGGTAGCTTCACTGCCATAGCAAACCTCTACATCGGAAGTGGTGATATCAGATGCTGTGAGCGGCGACTTGAAACTGATATGCGCTTCAGCCATGCTTGCCTGAGGATTGGTGGTGGTAACGGAGGCTTTCCAGCCACTGCCTGTATATGTGCCTGCAGATACGAATCTCACTGTCAGACTGTTGCCTGTGGAAGTGCAAATCTGGTTGCAACCTGTTGTAAGTTTGGTTAGTATGGGTGCAGATGTGCTGGCACCATCGTAGAGGAACAAGGTGTCCGTGTATCTGTATTGTTGTTTTTCCGAATCCCATTCGGAAGTGAAATTGATGCAATCAATGAACGACATTTTTACGTTGCCTTGCATGGCCGTAAAAGTATGGGTGTAGTCGCGATTGGTTTGGTAGTTCATGAAGGATCCGCCTTCATCGTAGAAGAGAACACTGTCGGACGGGGTGAGGATGGAGGTCTGGTTGTGGCTTTCGCTATTGAGCAATACGATACTTTGAACCGGTGCCGTGGCACTGTTGGTTACTTTGGCCTTCCAGCCTTGGTGTCCCCAGCTGGTTTCAATGCTCACAAACTTGGCTGTGATGCTTCCACTGGTGGAGGCATAGGAAGCTGATTCGTAATGGTCTCCTGTAATAAAGTCGAGCAGAGGAGCCGACTCATCGGTGCCGTCGTATAGGTAAAGGGTGTCTCCTCTGAAATATTTTTGTTGTTCGTTGCTCCATTCCTGACATAAATACATGTATCTGTCAAACTCCATAGCAACTTGCCCGTGCTCGGTGGTAAAGGTGTGGGTGTATGTTTTGGCTGTATAACCGGGATAGTTGTTGTTGGGACCACCTTCGTCATAGAAATTGACCACCTCTTTGTCGTGCAGGGTAGTGGTTTTCCCGTTGTTGCTTCTGTTCATCAAAACGGTGGAGTAGAAGAAAGGCATCTTAACCGGACATTCGCTTTCGTTACCCACAGTCACATAGTAGGGTTGTGCTGTGGTGGCATTTTCTATTTGCAATGTCGAGTGTCCTGAGTTTATGGTCTCTTCTTTCACCACTTTGCTCATGTCGGAAGCATACCATGTGTAATTCTGCGGATAGGCAATGTCTGATGAGGCGATCAGTGTGGCGGTGGCTCCAAAGCATACTTCCGAGCTCTCCGTTGTGAGGTGACCTGCCGCCAGCGGCGACTTGACAGTGGCCTTGGCTTCATTGTAGGCGGTATTACGCAAGGTGAACACATGTCCTTGCCAGCCGTCACTTGTGCTTTCATTATTTTTGTATCGGATGGTTATGTAGCCGGTAGCCGATGTGTATAGTCTTCCAAAAGTGGTTTCAGTGGAGGTGATGGGCAACGATTGGAGAATGTCGGGTCCGTTATATACGCTAAACGATCCGTTATAATTGGTGTAATCTAATAGTAAGGCCATGGGAGAACCATCAATGGCCTTAAAGGTGAGGGTGTAGTTTTCGTTAGCACTGTTGGGGTGGTTGGGACCGCCGCTGTCGTAGAATCGGATATGGTCGCTGTTGCTGATGGTTATGGTGCCATTCTGCATGTTCACATTATCGGTCACGCGGTAGTAGTTCAACTTGTCGCTGTAGTCCACCGAGGCGGTGATGGGGCACACATTCTCATTTTCAATGGTGAGATAGTATGATTTGTAGGAGGTGACATTGGTCATGGCGTAAGTTGACACATCGCCAGCATTGTTAAGCACGTCGGAATGCAACAGGGTGCTAAGACCCTTGTCTTCGTACCAACGGATGGTGGCGGGAATCATGTTGGGAGAAGCCTCAAATACAGCGGTGGCTCCGTAGCATACTGCTTGCTCGGGAATCGTGATGATGTAGTCTTCAGCTCTTGCGGCGGCAGGTATCAGGATTGAAGTCGTGGCTTCGTCGGCCTGTAATGGCGTGCGCTGCCAATCCCAGTCTCCGTATTCAACGGCGAGTCGGGAATCGCCTTGGTCGGCCGACCAGATTTGGCCTTGTATGTTGACGGTGGTGGGTGTGTTGAAAGAACCGGCGTTGTAGAGATCAACCGTCACGGTCTTGCTCTCGTTGGCGCCAAGATAGCCGAAGTCTATCGGGTCGTCGTCGCTATTGACGTAACTGATGTAGGATGGGAAGTTCAGTTTGCAGACAATATTGGTGGCCGTTTCGGTGCCGCCGTTCGTTACGGTGAGACCTACTGAGAAGTTCCCCACACAGGTCTTTTCTTGCAGACAGTTCATCGTCAAATCCAAGGCGATGTCAGCAATGTGAATGGTCAACTGCTCTTGAGCTATGTCAAGACAGGGTTCTGTGGCGGCGTTGTCAGCCACTTCCACTTTCACTAAGGTGGTGGTGGTGAGAGACGATAAGTTGAGTACATCCGATGAGGTGGCGTTGTTTTGTTGGACTTGCGTCCAGCTGCTGCCATCGTCGGTGCTGGTGTACCAAGTGAACTGATAGGTCTCTTCTTTGCCGCCGTGGGCTGTGGCAGTTACCGCCACATCGCTGTTGTAGTGCAACGGCAACTCGGGACTGGTTGTTAAGTCAACCGTGACAGGGGCAAGTACCTTGACGGTTGATTGGGCAGGTTTGGCATCGCAACTTACGATGGCATCCCAGCCCGGATAGCCGGCATTACGCTTGGAGATGAACAGCAACGAAAGGGTGTTGCCTTTTGATGTGTAAGTGGCTCCGTTTATGTTGCCTTTCAATTCAGCGAGGACTGAGTCGGAGGTGGCGCTGGCAATGGGTCCCGAAATCACTTTTAACACGTCTTCGTTAAGGGTGTTAAACATGGTGAAGTCGATGGTGATGTGCCCCGAGGTGGTGGTGAAGGTGTGGCTGATGTTCTCATTGGGAGAATATTCACTGCCGCTACCGCCCGAGTCAAACAAACGTTTGGATTGGCCACAGGCAAGGGTGGTTGTGCCAGGCTCCATGTTCATCCATGAGTTTACAAAACCGTATTGCGTTTCGCAAGTATTTGCATCTAAGGCTGTTACATAGAATGTTGTATCTTGTGTCAAGGCGTTGACATGATAAGTTGAGTGTTCTCCTTCGTAAATCTCTTCTGTTTGCAATAAGTCTTTTTTGTCGGCATCAGCGTACCACTTGATGGTGTAGGGATAGCTGAGCCCGCTGGCGCTGGCAGTCAGGTCAACAGCGGTATTGTAGCAGATGGTTTCGGATGAGGTGGTGATGTTGCAAGCAGACACCACGTCGTCGCGTACGGTGACAACCTTATCTCCTTCGCGAAGTGAGAATGAACAGATGTCATCTTTTACGCTGTTTACCCATAAGGTATTGCTAGCGAAGGCATTAAAGGTTAGAGATTCGCTCTGTCCATTATCTCCCGAGAATTCGTGATAGGTTATCATTGAGTTCTCTTCTTGTCCAATGACATAGTGGATGGTGCCGTTGGTTCCCGAGGGGGTGAAGGTCATGGTGACTTCCTCGCCAGGACATACGGTGGGGCCTTCGCTGATGGTGACGGACGGAGAGGTGATGACACGCAAATAGACGCTGTCACGAAGGGTTGCGCTACATCCGGGAGCCGATAACTCAATATGGTAGTATCCGCTGGCCGAACCTCTTGGCAGGTTGATGGTGCCGTTGGTTGTATATTCATCGTATCCATTGGGTCCCGTCCAGTGGTAGGAGGCATCCTCGCCTAGCATGAGAGCATATACTTCGATGGTGCTTCCTTCGCACGACTCCTTGAGTTGCAGACCTCCGTCAAACCAGGCTATCTGACTTGTTGACATGTCGGTTACGTCAAGGTTAACAGAGAAGTTATAGCCGCAGGCATCCGTCAGCTCTATCGAAATCGTCTGACCTGCAGATATGGGCAGTCCGGAGAATTTGCCAGTGTTGTTGGTAGCAAGCAAAGTGCCTTGCATATCGGGTTCGCTATATACTTTGAAGGTATAGGGAGCTGTGCCGTATTGGGCACTGGCTATCACGTTACCTGTGCTCGAAGCGGCTTCGCACAGGTAAGCGGCGACGCTCTTGAATTCTACGGCTCCGCCTGTATAGGTGAAAGTCGTGTCGAAAGTTTCTGCTTCGCAATAAAATATTGTGTCAGCCGACAACATTCGCAGTGTGTAGGTCCCTGGTTTGGAAAGTCGAATGGGACTGTTCAATGTGAACAGATTGGTGGGATATCCGCCTTCGGGACCGGAGATGATTTTGAAATAGGCCTCTCCTGGTGTGATGTTTTCGTAGTATTCGTTAACAGGTTCAGAAGTACGATGGTTGGAAACCACCAAGTCGTATCGACCCTCCACGGGGGTAATATAGGCATCATCGCAGGTTTGGGTTAAGGTGTATTTAGGCTTCTGTGCCACTCTGATGCTATGACTGTCGTAGAAATGAGCATTAATCGCATCCCGCAAGGTATCGCATCCTGTGATGAACTCGTATTTATATTTTCCAGAAGGGAGGCAATAATCATTGATATAAATGTGTAATTCGTACTCGCTAATCTCGCCCGTGACTTCAACGGCATTGTTGAGGTTTTCACGCTGTACAATCCACTTGTTTTGGTCGTAATTATAAGTGGCGGTCATGTTGTACAGGTTGTCATTCGGACTGGATGTAATCTTGAACTGGCAGCCATCGCGCAAGAGGCGCATGGCTTCAGGATAGATGGCTCGTCTATCCATGGTGAAATGTTCATAAAAGCCCACGCTTCGTGTGGATTGGCAGCAACAATCCGGATACCATTCGCCTTCATAATAAAAACCGCCGCTATTACCATAGTTCCCATTTCGAGATGAATTATATACATTGTCCATGGTGTCATGGTAGAACGTAACCACCTCGACAGCATCTTTCAGTACGCAGCCTTGATCGTCGGTTACCGTCCAGTGTAGGTTAATATTGCGGTCATTCACCTCGAAAGAGCCATATTTGTTTTCAATATCTGTGTCGTATAGATAAACGGTGTTGTCGGTAGTGGCATCTATGGTTTTGATGGTGTCGTGCGTGTCATTGTCAATGAAACAGTAGTGCAGAGGATAGGTCCAATAGTAAGTGGTTGTGCTTGATGTTGACCATTCGTTGCTGTTCCAACTTGTTTGGAAGTAGTAGTCAGGAATATGAACCAAGTCGTTTGCGGTGAATTGGCAAGGGTCGTAATGCACTTCGCTTAGGTGAGTGGTTTTGGTGTGATAGTCCATGTAGGATGGTGTAGAAGTGCGGTCAAGTCGGAAAGTTTTCGAGTAGGTTGTACTTTCGCAAGAGGTGTTTCGCCCCTCCCAGAGAATGTCTTGATTGTAAAGGGCGCAATATTGGTTGACAGTTTTAACCGTATCTATGATATAAATTTCGGCAGAGTTGAGATAGTAGTAGTCGCTGGCAGCCTTGTCGAGCGGGAATGGGTACCACGGCGAGGTATAAGTAGTGCCGCCTGCAATGTTGTTGACGAACCTGTATTGTAGCAAGTTGCCTAACTCTTTGTAGTAGTAATTGTACGATTCACCTTTGAAGTAGAAGCGGAAAAGAACCTTGTTACTATCAGTGGGCGAAAGATTATAGTTGGAGTAGTATCCGCCAAATCCTGCATATATTCTCGATTTATCTACCTCAATTACAGGTATTTCCAAATCTCTTACCTCCATAGCCACGTTGTAACTGAAACCGCAACCGTCGGTGAAGTAGAACCGATAGTTGCCCTTGGCTAAACTGTCGAAACTGAAATAGTTGACATAATTGTAGTTTCTGGGATTGGTGCCAGTATATTGTGGTCCGTTAAAAACCACTGTCCTTATGGTTTCGTGGTTTTCTTCGTTCTCTATCCTGATGGTATAGGGGAAGGTTCCGCCTGTAATGTTCAGCTGGATACGACCTGTAGTCAAGCATGGCAGGGTGGGGCGATTACCGTACATGGTTGAGTCGGTGGCGATGTTGGCCATGGGCGAAATAGATGGAGTAACATAACTTGAAGTTATGGTAACAATGGTGTTCGTGTCTAACGACCGGTAAGCCGCACTTCCTTGCTCACCAGTTGCGCATATTGCCTGCACACCTACTACATATTGCCCAGGCTCAAAAGAAGAGATGATATTGCTGGGCGTATAGTGGGTGGTCGTATCTCCCATGTTTCGATAGTAGTATTTGATATTCATCAGGTTGATGCTTGTTTCAACGGGTTTTCGATTGGTCAGGTCAATCTCAATCTCGTTGTCGTTATCGTCAAGCAAAATGAATTCCACTCGACCGTTGTTGTAACAAGTGGCATCGGTCTTTTCGAATCTAACTTTAAAGGGGCAGTTTTGGGCATACGTTGCCATACAAAACATGGAAACAAGTAAAAATAGTAATTTCTTCATATAAATTTTTTATCAGAATGTGCAGTTATATTGTTCTATGAATAGGTTTAATTGACTAATAATAAATATGTTGCATATAAAATATGCCTTCTATACTTACAAATGCAAAAGTATGAAATATTTACATATAAATATGCAATGAAAATCGCATTATTTGAAATAACAGATGACATCAACCACCCATGGGCGGTGTCGAGCTTGTCGAAGACACCGAAAAAAAAAGCCGCGATTAATCGCGGCTCTACTTTGAAATTTGAATTCTGAACTTTAAAAAAAACGCTCACAGTCGGGAGCGTTTTTTGATATTAGTACACTTTGATACATCTTACGCTGTGGCAGCGTCCCTTGTCTTTTTCTTGTACCATGCCATCGGCGCAGTGGTAGCTGATGCTGATGCAGGTGCCATCGCTACTGTTTGCGGCGGAATCGCTGGTCCAGAAGTAGGTTTCGCCGAGCAGGTTCAGGAAGCGTTCGGTGGCGTTGTCGTAGTAGCCGGCACCGCGGGCGTTGAAGCCGGAAGTGGGTTCGGTGCCTTCGTAGCCGGGCAGCCAGCCTTCGCTGCTATCTTTAACCTTGTCGGTGGTGCCTGCGGCATCAAAGAGCTGCATGAAGTCGCCGCTGGTGGGTACGGCCCAGCCTTCGGGACAGATGCCCTGAACGAACTGTGAGCCCGGAGTGGCATCTGTGGGAGGTGCAGCAAACAGAAGTCTTCTGCCGTGGTTGCGTGTCTGCGGCACGGTGCTCTTCTCGGGCTCAGCGCTGTCGTCGCCTTCAGCGACTCTCACGGCCGAGTACCATGAGTAGAGCTTGCCGTAGGTCTCGGTATTCGAAGCATCGTCGTTGTAGTCTTTTACAACAGCCACTTCGGTGCCGTCGGCATAGTGAGTGCTGCGGATGTTCTCGCCCAGCCAGCACTGGGTGCCGATACGCAGGGCAGGATAGGTTTTTCCGTCAACAACGGCTGAGTCGCAGGGAGGATACTCAACGTTGACATTGAACGAGCAGCTGATGCTGTGTCCGCACTCGTCGGTAGCGGTCCATGTGATGGTGGTTGTGCCAACGGTGAACACGCTGTCGGCGGGGTAGTTGTTGGTGAGTGTCACCTCCATGCCCGTCATGTGGTTGGCGGTGTCGGGAGCGTTCAGCGCAAGCTTCTTGCTGTCGGTGTTGTAAGGAAGCACGATAGTGGTGTCCTTGCAAACCAAGTCGAAGTTGCCTTCGGTGAGGACAGAAGGACGGACGGTGATGAGCTGTTCAGCCGTTGCCACGTTGCCGCAGGCGTCGCTCACCGACCATGTTCTGGTGATGACACGGTCCTCGGCGTCGGTGCCGGTGGTGTCGGTGTCGTTCCATTCGATGGTGACGTCGGCGGAGCAGTTGTCGGCTGCGTCGGTGATGGTGCCGGCCACAGTGGTGTCAGCGGCGATATCGCCGTTGTCGTCGCGGCAGAGGGTGATGTCCTCAGGCACGGTGAAGACGGGCGCCAGGGTATCCTCGATGGTGATTATCTGGTTCTGTTCCTCAGCCTTGTTGCCGCAGTCGTCAACCAGGCTCCAGATTCTCTGGATAACCAGCAGGCCTTCGCAGGCGTCGTCAGGAGTGATGACGGAGTCGCGGTAGGTGGCCTCCAGCATGGTGGAGCAGTTGTCGGCCTCGTCGAGCACGTCGCCCACGTTTTCGACGGTGATGTCGTATTCGCAGTTCTCATCCTTATAGATGGTGGTGTCCTTAGGAGCGGTGAAGGTCGGCTTGATGGAGTCTCTAACGGCGATGATCTGGATCTGAGGCAGCGAAACGTTGCCGCAGTTGTCGGTTATCGTCCAGGTTCTCTCAATAACCATGTGTCCTTCGCAGGTGATGTATCTTTCGGTGACATCCTGGTCAACATAGTTGGTGTCGAAGGAGGTTGAGCAGTTATCCCAAACATTGGATACGGTACCTGTGATTTCGGGAGAAGCGTCATAGTTGCAGTCGGCGTCTCTGAAGACGGTGGTGTCAACAGGAACCACAAATGTGGGACGGATGGTGTCCTTCACGGTGATGAGCTGTACGGAGTCGCTGAGCGAGATGTTGCCGCAGTCGTCAACCACCTTCCAGATACGGTTGAAGTGGTAAGCGCCTTCGCAGTCCTCCACAGGATCCTCGTCGCGGTAGGTCACGGTCGGTTTCTCGGTGCAGTTGTCTCTTACCTCGGTAGGCTCACCGGCCACATCAGGCGTGGTCACAGCCGCGCAGTTGTCGTCTGTGTAAGCGGTGTAGGGTTCGGGCACGATGTAGGTGGGACGGATGGTGTCGAGAACCGTAATGATCTGCTTCTGGTCGTCGGCCTTGTTACCGCAGTCGTCAACCAGGCTCCAAGTACGTGTGATGATCTTCTCGCCCTCGCAGTCGCCGTCTGCAACATCGTCAACGAAGGTGGCTTCGAGCTCGGTGGAGCAGTTGTCTGCCTCGTCGGTCACATCGCCGGTCACTTCAACGGATGCGTCATAGCCGCATTGCTCGTCGGAGTAGATGGTGAAGTCGTTGGGCTTGGTGAAGGTAGGCTTGATAGTGTCCTTCACGGTGATGGTCTGCTTCTGGTCGGCGGCGGCGTTACCGCAGTTGTCAACCAGGCTCCAAGTACGTGTGATGATCTTCTCGCCTTCGCAGTCGCCGTCTTCAGTCTCATCAACGAAGGTGGCGTTGATGTTGGTTGAGCAGTTGTCTGCCTCGTCGGTCACATCGCCGGTCTTGTCAACGGTAGCTACATAATTGCAGTTTTCGTCGGTGTAGATAATGATGTCATCGGGTTTGGTGAAGGTGGGTTTGATGGTATCCTTCACGGTGATGGTCTGAATCTGGTCAGCAGCCTTGTTACCGCAGTCGTCAACCAGGCTCCAGGTACGTGTGATGACCTTCTCGCCTTCGCAGTCGCCGTCTTCAGTCTCATCAACGAAGGTGGCGTTGATGTTGTTTGAGCAGTTGTCGGCCTCGTCGGTCACATCGCCGGTCTTGTCAACGGTAGCTACATAATTGCAGTTTTCGTCGGTGTAGATAATGATGTCATCGGGTTTGGTGAAGGTGGGTTTGATGGTATCGAGAACCGTGATAGTCTGGATTTGGTCAGCAGCGGCATTACCGCAGTTGTCAACCAAACTCCAAGTACGTGTGATGACTTTCGAGCCTTCGCAGTCGCCGTCTTCAACCACGTCTTCATACGTTGCTTCGATTTCGGTGGAGCAGTTGTCTGCTTCGTCGGTCACATCGCCGGTCTTGTCAACGGTAGCTACATAATTGCAGTTTTCGTCAGTGTAGATGGTGATGTCTTCAGGAGCGGTGAAGGTGGGCTTGATGGTGTCGCTCACCGTGATGGTCTGAACGGAGTCGCTGAGAGAAACATTGCCGCAAACGTCAACCACTTTCCAGATACGGTCGAAGTGGAATGTGTTACCGCAGTCTGCAACCGGTTCTTCATCGCGGTAGCTTACCGTGAGGTCGGCTGCTGCCGAGCAGTTGTCGGCAAGTTCTGTCGGTACGGAGTGGGTAACATTTGTGTCGGCGCTGTAATTGCAGGTTTCATCCATGTAAACGGTCAGCGGTTCGGGAACAGTGTAGGTCGGTGCCTCTGCGTCAATCATGGTGAATTCCAGTGTGTCGGAGGCTGTGCAGTTCTTGCTGTCCACAACTTTCACGCCAATAGCGTAGGTGTGACCGCAGTCGTTACCGTCAATCTTATCAACCGTAGTGTTCAGTGCGTCGGCTTCCTCAACCGTGGCACCGTCGCTAATAGTGTTGTACCAGGTGTAATGGTTGCCGCCGTTGCCGCCAGAGGTGGTCATCTCTACTGCATAGCTCGGTTGGTTCGGGCAAACAGCGTCAACAACGTTCATGGTTAAAATCTCCAATGTGTCGGGTTGGCTGATCGTGAAGGTTCCTACGATGGTGTCTTTGGTCAATACATCGGTCAGTTTCACTTCATAATCACCAGGTTTCAGGTCAGTGAAGATGTGTTGCGTAGCCTCGATTAACACAGTGTCGTTTACAGCCAACTCGGTGCATGCAAGAACAATCTGATAAGGAGCCTCGCCGCCGATAATGTTAACGGTGTCGGTACCATTGTTTTGTCCGTAGCATACCACGTCGGAAGAGCTCATGGTCATATCCAGAGTCAGGCGCCATACAGCATAGAGGTCGAGATTTTCGTTGTCGCTGTAGTTTGCACCTAGAGCGTAGTCATCGCCACTTTCATCGGCAGCGGTATTCCAGCGATAGAGCGTGCTGTCGGTTCTGGTAAAGCCAGTGCCGTCGGAAAGGGTAACTGTCTCGTCATAGTATTTCTTCAAGGTGTCAATCACACCCTGTCCACCATTAGCGTTGTACGAAATGAGGTTGTATTGTCTTATAGAGTAAGTGTAGGAGCCGCCACCGTTGTCAGTTTCCACTACCTCACTTTGTTCAAGCAAAGCGGAGAAGATGTCGGTCTGTGCGTTCGTGTTCACTGCGTTGGTGGGTCCCAGTTGGATGGTGTAGTTGTCTTTGTCGATGCTATGGCCGTTAAAGTCAATAGTAATGGTATCGTTGTCACTCAGTTGTAACGTGTCGTGCAGAATTACATCGTCCAAAAGCTTGAGGCTTTCTGTGTTGTCAATCCATCCCTGTTTGAAGGGTGCGTGGAAGTCGGTGTAAACTGAACCGGCGGGATCGGGCCATGAGTACAATGTGTTGAAATAAACGGTATAGGTGCCGTCTTCTTTATCTTTTACGGTATAGGTCTTTTGTAGATTTTTCACCTGTGCTTCAGTAAGAGGCAGTGTAATGGCGTTTTCGGTTACAATCAACAAGCTATCTCTTATGTCATTTTTACTTCCGTCAATAATTTGGGTGGCGTCATCAACAATAATTTGGTTGCTGTTGGATTGTCCTTGGAGATTGGCCCAATTTTGCTTGTTGCCTGTGGTCTGCTCGGCAATAACAACGCATTCTGTCAGTGTGATGGTGTTGGAAAGGGCATTGTTGGTGCCGTCGCCATTCATTACAATGACGCCAAAGTTATTCCATCCGTTAGCGTTGTATGTTTTGTCGTTAAGGCCGTATAATGTGTCATTGACAAAGGTGAAGGTTGAGTTGCTGCCCCAGTTGTTCAAGGCGGCCCAACCGTGGATGTAAGAGTTGGTGACGGTGAGGTTTGCGTTGTCAGCACCTCCTATGATATTGATGGCATAGTGCGAAACATCTGTTACACGGCAGCTATCCATCACCAAAGTGACGTTGGGTTCATTGATTTGGATTCCTCTTGGGTAGCTTCCTGTACCTGTCACGCTGATGTAGAAATTGCGCAGGGTCAGGCTTACTCCAGCGGCATCCACCCACAATCCGCGGTTGGCTGTGCTGTTTATTTGGTGTTTTCCACCATTGATAATCAAATCCTTCGTCACACTGTAGGTGGCGTTGGTGTTGAGATTGGTCAGCACAACGATAGAGTCACCTGCGGTGGCATCATCTATGGCAGCCTGAAGGTCGTTATAGTAGTTACCAGTAGTGGCGTTCAGTACGGCGGCCCACTGGGCGTAGAGGGTGGTATCAGAAGTAAGGGAAGTGATTTCACTGCCTACAGCCAAAGTGGTTCCTGTACCATCGGCCAGGGTGTTCCAGTTTGCAAAGGCCAAACTGCTATGAGTGAATTCACAATCGGGAACGTAGAAGGGGAATTCGGTTACAATCGTGTCTTGCATGGTTCCTGCACCTCCGTTGGAGTCAAAGTGAACCAAGAAACCTGGCAATACCGTGCAGTAGCCTGCTTCAGGATTGTTGGCAATGGCAAACTACCCTTCGGCGCACCATTCTTGTACAGTGATGGCATCCTGGTTGAACGTACCGCCGGTGAAGCTGAAGGTGGAAGTGCTTGCTTCAACGGTTTCCTTAGAGATAATACCATTGTAGTTGCCACTTTCAACATAAATGGTGCCGCTTGGATTTTGGGCACCACCCTTGCCTAATACTAATACTTTGTATGCAGTGAAATTGTTGTCGGTCAATGTGATATTTGCTGAAGAGGTCCCGTTTTCACGGATGGCATATCCGTCATCTGTCTGGGCTCCAACAAATTCGCAGTTAGAGATGGTGAATTCGCCGGCACCGCCGCTCACATTGGCAAAACTTTGGCTGTTCGTAATAGTGTCGTTTGTAAGGGTTGCATTGGTGGTACCTGTGAATTGGGCCAAGCTGTGCAGGTTGTCGCCCTGACAGTTCTCAATGACAATGTTTTTGCCACTCGATGCTTTGAATGCCACTACATCATAGTCGGATGCGTTTTCCGAGGTGCTATTGAACGTACAACCATCTATTGTAATATTGTGGCAATAATTGTAGCCATTGCCGGTTCCAGTAAACGGACTGGGCAAGGTCGTGGTCTTCGGAGCGGTAATGAAGGCATCCGTGCCCGAATAGAAGTTTGTTTTGTCTCCTTCAAAAACGACGTTCTGAATGGTCAGCGTTTCCGTGCCGTTGAGGCGGCCATCACCGTGAACGATAATCTGTCCGGCGATGGTGTCTTTATTACCCTCGATGGTGAGGTTGAGACCAGCTTTTTGACGTACAATAGAGTAGCCGGAAATGTTGTCTATCAACTCTATGGTTACGTCGCCGGTGGTCTTGTATGCTGAATCCAGTGCCAACTGTAAGGTCGGGAATGTAACATCGCCAATCTTTGCTACTTCCATCTTGCGTACCGTGCAGTAGCCTGCTTCGGGATCATTGGCAATGGCTGAGTAGTCTGGAGCCTTGCAATATTGCTGAATCGTGACGGCATCCTGGTTGAACGTACCGCCGGTGAAGACGAAACTGCCAGTAGCAGAAGCTGACTGGTTGTTGGTGATGGCACCCTCGTACCAGCCGCTCTCCACGTTGATATGGCCCGAAACGTCGTTGCTGCCTCCCTTGCCTAAGGTCAGGGCGTCACCTGCTGTGAACTTGTTGTCTGTAAGGGTCATCTCGGCAGAGGAGTTGCTTTTCAGACGGATACCGTAACCTGAGGTGAGGGTGGAGATATGCTGACATTTATCTACCACATAGTCGCCAGTACCACCGTTCACGTTGAGGAAACTTTCGCTGCCAGTCAAGGTGTCGCTGACAAAAGTGGCTCCCGTTGTACCGGTAAGCTGGGCCAAGCTGTGCAGGTTGTCGCCAGTACAGCTTTCCACCGTAAGGTTATAAGCGCCGGCTGCGGATGCAACAGTAATGGCTACAATGCCATTGTCGGGAGTTTCGGTGGATGTGCTGATGAAGGCACAGTTGCTAATGGTGATATTGTGAGCATAATTATATTTGTTGGTGTAATAAGGGGTACCTGATGTTTTGGTGCTTGGTACCATGATGAAAGCATTGGTGCCCGAGTAGAAATTGGTGTTGTCGTCATAGAAGACAACGTTCTGTATCGTCAGAGTTTCTGTGCCAGCGGCTCTGCCGTCTCCATCAATGAAAATCTGTCCGGCGATGGTGTCGTTGTTACCTTCGATGGTGAGGTTCAATCCTGCCTTCTGGTGAACGACAGAGTAGCTGGAAGTGTTCTTCACCAGTTCGATGGTCACGTCACCAGTCAGATTTGCGTTAGCATAGTCCAGTGCGGCTTGCAAAGAGGGATATTCTTCTGTGCCAATCTTGGCAACAACAAGTTTGGTCACCGTCCAGGTGCCGTCTCCATTGTCAATAGCATAATATCCTTCTGCGCATTCTGATGTCACATCACTTGAGTAGGTGCCACCGGTAATGGTGATTTCAGAATTATCAGTTATCGTATTATCCTCATAGGTGGATCCATTTTTTATAATATCACCTTTATAGGTTCCTGAGGTGATGTCAATCGTGGTACCGGCAGGGTTGCTGTTGAAGATAAGAGCGTTGGGAGCCTCAACATTGTTGTCGGACAGGGTTATATACTTAACGCCAGCTCCTTTCACACGGATGCCGTAATCATCGTAAGCGGTAATATTATTACCACTGATTGTCACATTATGGTTGCTTCCGCCTGTCACACTGATACCGTGGTACATATTGGTTGTAGCCGTGCAATTTTGGATGGTTATGCCTTCTGTAGAGGTGAATTGTGCCAAAGAGTGGGCATTGCTAATGGTTACGTTGTCAAGAGTAACGTTGTATGCAGCTTGGGACGGGCATTGCACGCCAACGATCTTTGTCTCTCCTCCCCCCGTTGCATCCATGGTACAGTTGCTCACTGTTACATTGTGTGCGTAGTTGTAGTGGTTGCTGGTGCCTGTAGTACCATAATACCATGGTGTTCCGCTCGTTTTGGGGCTGGGCATACTTACAAAAGCGGTAGCTCCTTTCCATGTTCCTGTCAATTGGTCAGAAGCAAGCACAAAATTGATGTTGGTAATGGTTAATGTCTCTGTACCGGTACTTCTGCCTACACCATCCACAACAATTTGTCCTGTAAGGGTGTTGTTTTTGCCATCAATGGTGAGGTTCAAACCGGCTTTCTGCAACACAAGCACGTGTTCTTCAAAAGAAGCTGTCATTTCAATCGTCACATCGCCAGTTGTGGCGTAGGCCGCATCTACGGCAGCCTGCAGGGTGGCATACTCGGTGGTGCCAATTTTGGCCACGTTTTGTGCGGTCGCACTGCCAATGGTCAGCACCAAGGCCGTCATTAACACAAAGAGATTACGGATATTCCCTTTATTAGGACATAATCTCGTCATTTTTTCGTAAAAATGTTCCATAATTATAAAGTTTTTTAGTTTTTCTTCTTCAAAAGGGTATTATTATACATAATTTGAGCAGTATAATCCTGCAAAAATAAAATAAATAATTAAAATGCTGTTTTTTTTTTTTTAACGCGCGAAATAAAAATCTGCTGTACCAATTTTTTTTGAAGAATACTATAATTTTATGACATTTAAATATATACGCTATTGATTGTAGGGATAATTATAGAAGTGAATTGAGCCGCATACAAGTTACACTGTATAGTTTTTCTTCACAGATGGAGAATTTTTTCGGAACTTTTTGGAAGTTTTGGGAATAATTTTTCAATGTCATTATATACCAAAGACCTTAATCCTACACTTTCGTCAGAGTGTTATTTTAAGTCTGCAGTCTGTGTCCTGTTGAAAAACGTCCGACTGCAATCTTAAGTTGAATTCAAAAAAAAGACGCCGGGAGTTATTTTACTCTTTGGCGTCTTCTCTGAGCCACTTTGCGGACTCGAACCGCAGACCTACGCATTACGAATGCGTTGCTCTACCAACTGAGCTAAAGTGGCGTTCGTGTTTTTTGAGGGTGCAAAAATACAAAAATTATCGTATCTTTGCACCCCAGTTTCGACTTTTATTGCCGAAACATGATTGCGGTAGTAGCTCAGTTGGTAGAGCGGCGGCTTCCCAAGCCGCAGGTCGCGGGTTCGAACCCCGTTTACCGCTCTAACACCACCACATTTTCCACATGGTGCGTGTGCGGGAACATGTCCACGGGCTGTACGGCCATCACTTTGTATTGTGTGCACAGCTGCGTGAGGTCGCGGGCCTGTGTGGCCGGGTTGCAGCTTACATAGACTATCCTTTCGGGATGGATTTTGAGCAACTGCTCCACCACCTTCTGGTGCATGCCGGCGCGTGGCGGGTCGGTAATCACTATGTCGGGACGGCCATGCTGGGCTATGAATTCGTCGGTGAAAACCTTGGCCATGTCGCCCACACAGAACTCGGTGTTGGTGATGCCGTTGAGCTGCGAGTTGCTGACGGCATCCCTGATGGCAGCGTCAACGTATTCTATACCAACTACTTTCTTGGCACTGCGGGCCACAAAGTTGGCAATGGTGCCCGTACCCGTGTAGAGGTCATATACTACTTTGTCGGGCGTGAGCTGCGCAAAGTCGCGCGCCGTGCTGTAAAGCTTGTATGCCTGCCCGCTGTTGGTCTGATAGAACGACACGGGACCGATGTTGAACTTCAAATCCTCCATCTGCTCGGTAATGTAGGGCTTGCCTTTGTAAAGCTCTACGGGCAGGTCGGTCACGGCGTCGTTGAGCTTCGTGTTGACCGCATATTGCAATGAGGTGATTTCAGGGAATTTCTCGCTCAAAAAGTCTAACAGCGCCTTCACCTCGGCGTTGAAGTCGGTGACAATCAGAATCACCATCAGCTCGCCAGTGCTGGTGTTGCGGATAATCAGATTGCGGAGCAGCCCTTCGTGGTCTCTAATGTTGTAGAACGGCAGGTTGTGCTCCGTTGCATACGCCTTGATAGCAGTGCGGATGGCATTGCTGGGGTCGGCTTGCAGGTAGCAGTGCTTGATATCCAGCACTTTGTCGAATTTGCCGGGAATGTGGAACCCCAACCCGCGTGTGTCGAAGCCGGGCTCTTCACGATGGGCCATGTCCTCCTCGTCCAGCCAGCGCAGATTGGAGAAGGTGAACTCCAACTTGTTGCGGTAGAAGCTTTGCTGGTCGGAGGCGAGAATGGGGCGCACCTCGGGATAGTCGAATTTGCCCAGATGGCGGAAGTTGTCATCCACCTGTTTCTGCTTGTAATACAACTGCTTGTCATATTGTAGGTTCTGCCATTTGCAGCCGCCGCACAGGCCAAAGTGAGGGCATAAGGGCTCCACCCTGTAGGGCGAGGTCTGCTTGATGGCGGTGATGCGGGCTTCGGCATAACCGCGCTTCTTTTTGAAAACCAGCACATCAACCACATCGCCAGGGACGGCGTAGGGTACAAAAACAATCATTCCGTTGTGGCGACCGACGGCCTTGCCTTCGGCACCGGCATCTGTAATTTCAAGGTTTTCAATAGTATAGTGTTGCATACGGCAGGGTGTTACTTGTAAAATCCCATTTCGTCAATATGTTTGTCCACCGCTGGCGGCAGCATGTATTGCACGCGCTTGCCTGCATGGATGCTGCTGCGGATGAGGGTGGCCGAAATGTCAATGTGGGGGGCGTTGACCAGATGGATGTCGCCCGGCAGTTTAAGGGCCGCTGTGTCGTTGCCGGCACGCGGATAGACGTACAACGGGTAGTTCTGGAGGATGAACTCGGCATTCTTCCACTTGGTGATATTGGTCAGGTTATCCTCGCCCATGATGATGCAGAACTTCTTGTTGGGATACATCTCTTCCAGCTTCAGCAGCGTGTGTACCGTGTAGGACGGGTAGGGGAGGTGAAACTCCACATCGCTCACTCTGAAACGGGGGTCGTTCTCCACCGCCAGGTTCACCATGTACAGCCGGTGGTGCGCCTCCAGCAGGTTCTCCCTCTTCTTGAAAGGGTTGTTAGGCGATACGACAAACCACACCTCTTTCAGGTCGCTGTTCTCAGCCATGTATTCGGCAATGATCAAGTGGCCGATATGGATGGGGTTGAAGGAGCCGAAAAAGAGTCCGATTTTGTTCATATATGTCTATTCTTGCTGTAAAAAGTCCCTGATAAGCTGTATGGTCTCCTCTTGCGCAACCTGCAGGTTGTCGTTCACCACCACTTTGTCAAACTGGTCCTCAAACGACAGCTCGTAGTCGGCTTTGGCCAGCCGCTTGGCGAGCGACTCGGGCGTTTCGGTGCCACGACCGGCAAGACGCTGGGCGAGCACTTCAGGTGACGGAGGCTTGATGAATATCGACAGAGCCTTGTCGCCGTAGTATTTCTTGATGTTGATGCCGCCCAGCACGTCCACATCGAAAAGCACATGGTGCCCTGTGGCCCAGATGCGCTCAATCTCCGATTTGAGCGTGCCGTAGTATTGGTTAGCGTAAACTTCCTGCCACTCCAAGAACTCGCCGGCCTCGAGCTTGGCCTTGAACTCTTCTACAGTGTAAAAGTAGTAGTCTTTCTTGTCCACCTCGCCCGGACGCATTGGGCGACTGGTCACCGAAATGGAGAATGCCAGCTTGAGGTCTTGTTGCAGCAAATGCTTGACAATGGATGTTTTACCCGCGCCAGAAGGAGCGGAGATGATAATGAGCTTGTGGGATGGATTGTCGTTCACGGTGTTATTTCTTGATGTGCAAAAGTACACAAAAATTCAGAATTCCAATAGACTTTAGACGTTAGCATCCTTAACTCCATTCCGTAAGCGCAGCGCAGCGGAACCTCCTTCCCTCCCAACCACCGTTCCCCAATCAAAAAAAATCCTTTATCTTTGCAATAAAATTTGAGCGTATGACACTTTTTGCCATTTTGGATTTTTTTAAAGATATAAAATTGACGGATGTAATTGACCTTCTGCTGGTCGGCTTTCTCTTTTTCGAGTTGTACCGTTGGCTGAAAGGTACTGCCGCTATGCGTGTGGTATGGCTTGTTGTCGGCATTTTTATCGTTTGGAAATTGGCCATCCTCTGCCATCTGCCGTTGCTTTCCGCCATCAGCAGTAAGGTTATCAATATCGGTCTTATTGCGCTTATCGTCATCTTCCAGCCCGAAGTGCGCAAGTTCCTGCTCTATATCGGCAACCGGCGTTTCCTCAAAATTATTGGGGGCAAGTTCCATAAGCGATTTAACCAAAAAGACTATAACGAAGAAATAAATTCTATTGTTCGCGCCTGCCGCCGCATGTCAAACTCGAAGACCGGTGCGCTGATTATCCTGGCCCGGGAGACGCCCATGCAAGATGTTGTCGAAACGGGCGAAAAGCTCGACGCCCTGGTGTCGCGCGACCTGCTCGAGAACATTTTCTTCAAAAACAGCCCGCTGCACGATGGCGGCGTCATCATCAAGGACAACCGCATTGTGGCTGCCCGCTGCATCCTGCCCGTCTCCAAACGCGAGGATCTGCCCACAGACCTTGGCCTGCGCCACCGCTCGGCCATCGGTGTCACCAGCATGACCGACGCCATTGCTATCGTCGTGTCGGAGCAGACTGGCCAGATTTCGCTCTGCAAGGAGGGCAACATCATTCGCGACCTCTCGCCGCTGGTGCTCGAGCAGATGCTGAAAGAGGAACTGAATGCGCCACAAATGGCTGAATCCGTAAAGAAAAACTAACGGTAACGAACCTGATCCCTCACGATAAAGGCGCCTGGATAGGTTTTCTTGATGATGGTCAGGTCGCGGGCGGCGTCTATCTTTTCAAAGTAATCGCCCACACGCACTATGAAGTTGGGCTCGTGGTAGGAGATATAGACTGGCATGTCGGGATTGTTTGCGGCAAATTCGTCCATGGCGGCCTGCGCGTTCTTGCGTGAGTTGTTGCCCGACAAAGAGAAAATCTGTATGCGATAGCCCTCCACCTCGTTGATTTTGTTCCACGCCGCCGTGTGCGCCTGCTCAATGAGTCCAACCCTTGGGTCGGCATCGTAGCGCACGTTGTGTTGGGCCCACGAAGAAGCGCAGAATAGGACAATCAGTGTCAATAGTGAAAGGGTTTGTTTCATGAAGGATGGTTTTGTGGGTGCAAAAATATGAAAAATCAAAATTAAAAAATCAAAATTCAGTTGAGATGCGGCGTGCCGTGTCTCATGTGTTGCGTCTCGAGTGAGATTCCGCGTCAACGCAGTGTGGGGTTGCAAATGGCTGCCAGAATAGGCGCGTCGGAGACACGCCACTTTTTTGAAACAAAAAAATGCTTTTGCCGTAAAGAGATGTAATTATTTGTATATTTGCAAACTTCAAAAAAAAATACACAAATGGCTTTATTTTCAATATTTACGAAAGAAATTGCAATAGATTTGGGCACCGCCAACACGGTCATTCTGCTTAATGATAAAGTGGTGGTTGACGAGCCTTCCATCATCGCCTTCAATGTTGTCAGTCAAAAGATTGAGGCTGTGGGCAAGAAAGCGGAGATGATGCATGGCAAAACCCATAAGAACATTCAGACCATCCGTCCGTTGAAGGATGGTGTGATTGCAGATTTCAAATCCACCGAAGCGATGCTGCGTGAGTTCATCAAGATGACGGGCATCAAGGGGTATCTCTTTCCCCCCGCATTGAAAATGGTCATCTGTATCCCTTCGGGCATCACCGACGTGGAAGAAAGTGCTGTGCGCAACTCGGCCGAACAGGCTGGCGCTAAGGAGGTTCGCTTAATTCACGAACCTATGGCCGCCGCCATCGGTAGTGGTATCGACGTGCTCGACCCGAACGGTAATATGATTATTGATATAGGCGGCGGTACAAGCGAAATCGCCGTTGTGTCGCTGGGTGGTATTGCCAATAGCAAGTCTATTAAGACCGCCGGCGATGAGTTCAACCAGGACATCATCGACTACATGCGTCGTCGTCATAATATCGCCATTGGCGAACCTACCGCCGAGAAGATTAAGATTATGGTGGGTGCCGCCATCTCCGACCTCGAAAACCCGCCAGAAGATTACGAGTTCCAAGGTCGCGACTTGGTGAAAGGTATTCCTACCGCTGTGAAAGTAAACTATTGTGAGATTGCCGACGCACTCGAGGCTTCAGTGTCTAAGATTGAGACGGCAGTCATCAACGCCCTCGAGGAAACCGCTCCCGAGCTGTCGTCAGATATCTACAAGAACGGTATTTACCTCGCCGGAGGTGGCGCATTGCTGCGCGGCCTCGACAAGCGTATCTCCAAGCGCACCCAGCTCAAGGTGCACGTGGTGGATGACCCGCTGAAGGCTGTGGCTCGCGGCACAGGTATCGCCCTTAAGAATTTCGACAAATTCCCGTTCCTTATCCGATAAGGAATTCGTGCCTTTCTTTTTCCTATATTTGCAAAAATTTATTGCAATGGGAAAACTGTCTCCTGATTTATCTGAAAAAGCTATCGACATTCTGAGTAAGAATACTGATAGTAAGCTGATTACACATCTCAACGCCTGCGTTCATTGTGGCTTGTGCGGCACCAGCTGCCTCTTTTACAAGAAGATGCAAGACCCTAAGTTCATCCCTGGCAAGAAAGTCGATTTGGTGGCTTCCATCTATCGCAGGTATTGTACGTTTACCGGGAAGGTGGCTCCCCACTTGTCGCATGCGCGCGAGCTGACCGACGAACTGGTGGAGGAGATGGTCGATTCGCTCTACGGAGCGTGCTCCATGTGCGGTCGCTGCGTGAAACACTGCTCTATTGGAGTGGATATCCCATTTGTGGTGCGTACAGGCCGACGTATGCTCGCTGCCATGGGCTATGTGCCCGCTACGCTGCAATCGACCGTTGATGCAGCCATCAATACGGGCAACAATATGGGCATCGCCGAGGATGAGTTCGTGGATACCATCCAGTGGATGGAAGAAGACTTGCAAGATGAGGTTGGTGATGAGAAGGCCTGCATTCCGCTTAATCAGGAAGGCCGCGACATGCTCTATACGGTCAATCCCCGCGAGCCTAAGTTTTTCCCTTTGTCGATAGCTGCCGCTGCTAAGATATTTTATGCCGCTGGCGAGAGTTGGACGCTCTCTTCAAAAATGTATGATGTGACCAACTATGGCTACTTCTCGGGCAACGATGCCGAGGCAACCGCCATAGCCCAGCGCATGTTCGACGAAGTGCATAAGTTGGGCTGCAAAACCCTTGTTTTGGGCGAGTGTGGCCACGGCTCCCGTGCACTGCGATGGGAATCTCCCAATTATTTGAAGGAGAAACCCGATTTCGAGATGATTACCATTGTCGAATTAATTGAACAATATATCAAGTCGGGTAGAATCAAGCTCGATAAAACCCTCAATAAAAAGAAATACACTATTCACGATCCGTGCAATCTCGTGCGCAACGGTGGCCTCTACAATTCGCTCCGCTTTGTGGTGAAGGAAGCGGTGCCCGAACTGATTGAGATGGACCCGTATGGCAGCGACAATTTCTGCTGCGGTGGCGGCGGTGGACTGCTGGCCATGAGCGAGTTCAACGAACGCCGACTGAAAGTAGGTGAGATTAAAGCCGAACAGATTCGCGCTACAGGTGCCGATGTGGTTATCTCGCCCTGCCACAACTGCGTTGACCAGCTGACACAAATAAACCACACCTATAAGTTAGGTGTGGAGATTAAGTCGGTGGCCGAAATTGTGGCCGATGCCTTAGTGATAGGATAATCTGTCTTGAAAGACTATTTTTCCAAATTCTGGGCGATGCCTTCGGCAATGGCCATGAATTCTTCTTTGGTGAGCTCTACTCTGGGGTTCTGGAAGTTCAGGTCCCCAACGTGGCTGATGGGCACAAGATGGATGTGGGTGTGAGGCACTTCCAGGCCAATGACGGCCACTCCAATACGTTCGCAGGGAACCGTCTTCTGAATGGCTTTGGCTATCTTTTTGGCGTAGAGGGTCATGGCAGCTAGTGTGTCATCATCAATATCAAAGATATAGTCTATCTGTTGCTTGGGAACAACCAAGGTGTGACCCTTAGCAAGGGGAGAGATGTCGAGAAAAGCTATGAATTGCTCGTTTTCGTCAATTTTGTAGCAGGGTATTTCGCCCTTGATGATCTTTGTGAATATGGTTTCCATGATATTATTCTCTGGTTATGCTCAAAATTTGAAATTCCATGACACCGGCGGGAGCCTGTACAGAAACGATGTCGCCCTCCTTGTTGCCCAGCAAACCTTTGGCAATAGGGGAGGTGACAGAAATTTTGCCTGCCTTGAGGTCTGATTCCGACTCGGGTACCAACGTGTAGGTCATCTCGGCCTTGTTTTTCATGTTCTTAATCTTGACCGTTGAGTAGATGAGCACCTTGGATTTGTCGAGCTTCGAGTCGTCCAAAATTCTGGCGTTGGCTATCAGGTTGCGCAACTTGGCAATCTTAAGTTCCAGATGGCCCTGCGCCTCTTTGGCAGCATCGTATTCTGCATTTTCCGATAAGTCGCCCTTGTCTCTTGCTTCTGCAATCATGGCCGAAATCTTCGGTCTTTCAACGGATTCAAGTTGTACCAGTTCTTCTTTCAATGCGGCTAAACCGGCTTCTGTGTAATACTTAATTTCATTCATCTCTGTCTGTTTTTATGGTTAATGGCTGACTCGAAAGTCAATTTTTGTGTTCGTATTTATAAAACTAAAAGAGGCTTGAGAAAGCCTCCTTAGTTTGTGTATAATAAAAAAGGATAGCTGATTACTACATTTCAAATTTGAGTCCGATGTAGTGATTACCTTTCCACTTGTTGGTGAATCTGTAAGCGTAATCTAACAGCAGACGGGTGTTCTTAATTGGAATGGCAAAGGTTACACCAGCAGAAGGACCTGTGTACCAGGTGGTGCAGGTGCTTTCTTTCCACATGCCGCCTTCAATGGCATAGCCGGCGCGAATCATGAAGAATTTGCGGAAACCGTACTCAATACCGAATGAGAAGATGTCTCTCGAGAAGGAGTTGGCGGTGAATGAACCTGCCAGCGTGATTCTGTGTTCGGCATCGTCTCTGGTCAGACCTTCGTCAATACGATCATCCTTCGTCATGTTCTTGTATTCACCAGTCCAAATGAGAAAGTCGTACGATAAGCCGATGGTCAGCAAAGAGGGAAGCTCATAATCTGCCGAGCGTTGTTCAAGGGTCAGCTCATGTGAAGTGTTGTTAACCACACCTCTCACTGACATACCGTCGCCTCTGTATCTCATAGGCAGACCAATGTTCTTCATGGTCAAACCAATCTTGAAGTTCTCGTATGCACCTGAAAGGTATTGAACTCCAGCGTCAATAGCGATACCCGTTGCACGGCAGTCGGAAGAACCGGTTTCGGTTACCACCTTGATAGACACACCACCGTGGATAAAGTTGTTGAACGACTTGGCATAGTGGATACCGATATAGTTCATAGAAGGGGAGAAGGTACCCATATTTCCTTCGGGCTGGTCGGTGGTCGTGATTGGAATATCACCGAATTTCATGATGAAGGCCGATACACCCAGCACGCCAAAATCTTTCAAACGGCGACCAGTCTCTTTGTCTTTTGAGAACAAAGCCTGGCTTAATGCGAATGTGTTGATGGCAATGCCAGCACCTGAACCTGACAGATATTGAACTCGTGAGAATCCCACTTGTGTTCTATTAGTGAAGGCCATACCTGCAATATTGGAGTGGATGGCTTCAAGGCCGCGTATTTCAGCAACACCTGCCGTACCCCAACCATTGGATCTGGCCCATGGGTCTATCAATAAGTGTTGTGCACCTGCCTGGCCCGAACGGTCCTTGTTACCTGCATACACACCGGCTGACATGGCTGTGAACAGACCAACCAAAGTGCAGATGACTAAAACTCTAAAACTTTTATTCATAGTGTTTTCCTTTTTTATAATTCACGAATCAATTTTAAAATGCATTCAAGTCGGTGGGTCGCATTGCAGCGAAGAATTTCAAAGTTCTTTCACCTACGCCAGGTACGGCAACATGAATGATATACATACCGCTTGAGATAGGTATATTGGCACTGTTCTTCAAATCCCAATTTACGAATGTGGTACCTTCATCACCCTTGGTAAGCTTTCTGATCAGGGTTCCGTTTACCGTGAAGATGGAGATGGTACAATTCTTGGGCAGGTTGACAATCTTAATGTAGTTCTCCAATGCTGTCGATTCGTAAGTGGAGAATCCGTAGTACGGGTTGGGAACGATATTAATCATGTCTAATGCGTTTTCAGCTCTTTCCAGTTTGTTGTTCTCTACAGCAATGTTGCGCGTAGTGAAGCTGAATCTTGGGAAGTTGTTGTTTTCAGCAGCGTATGCTGTCGGTTCAGCACCCCATTTTGAGGAGTATCTCATGTAAGGTCTGGTCACTCTGATCTTGATAGTAGCCTCGTTGCTCAACCATTTGTCTTCTTTCAGTCTGACAGGCATGGCAATGCTCGTCCACATCACGTTGTTGAACAATTGCATCTTCAATCTTCTGGGACCGGCACCATCCTGACCAACAAAGCTGTTGAACTTGTTCATCAACCATGCACATTCATCGTATGCACCGCAGTCGAACGAGTTGTCGCTCGTACGTTTTGTGATGGTGGTCAGTCTGTAGTAGTTTGAATTGGTGTTACCCGTGCTTCCGCATACATATACGTAGTGTTTTCCACCCCATACAGGAATAGGTTTTCTAATCTGTGTGTTGGGAATCTCTTCATATACGAATTGTCCTTCTTCATCCAGCAGGTACTCAGCGCTGGTGGGGTTGAAGAGCATGTCGGCACCGTTGTTGGCCGGGTCAGCTGAGTTTTCAGAGAACATGATGTTCAAACGTTCACCGGTTTCAACGTTGATAGCGTAGCCGGGGAACCAACCCATACCGTTACCAGTACCATCGGGTTGTCCGTTCTTGTCAACCGAAGGCGAGCGTCTGGGCTCGTGTCTCAAGGCTCCTCCAACAGACTGTGATGGGTCATCGCATGCTTCAAGAACGATGGCACGTGTCCATAGGTCTTTGTTAGGTGTCAGCACGATATCTACTGAATAGAGGTTGGTCATGGTCTGGTTGAAACCAGGTGTGTAGAGTGCTGATGCAAGCAAGGTGAAGTCGTAGTAAGCAGGTGAAGGCTCTGCTGTTACACCGTCGTGGGCGATGTACTTGGCTTGAGGACCTCCGTCGTAAGCCGATGCCAGAACGTAGGGAGCCCATGTGCCGCCAATCAGCATTTCAAATTGGCCCGATGGGTCTTTCCACGCACGGGTGGTCCAGCCAGAGGGATTCAAAACGGTATTTTTCACAGGGTAGAAATAGTCTTCTGTACGCCATTGTGAGAATTCGTCCTTAACACCCTTGCCGTCGCTGCTTACCGATTCCCATGCTCCGGCGGTCTGTTGTCCTGACCTGATCCAGTTGGCTGCATTGTCACCTTCCACATCTTGAACGCCCGACAGCCATCTGTCATCGCCCGAATAGGTGATGGATGAAGTGATGGCGTTCACTTGTGCGTATCTCATCTGGTTGGTGAAGGTCATGCCGCCTTGGAATTCGTTAATCCAGTTGGAAATTTCGGTTTGGTTAATTACGAAGGGAGCGTCTTTAATATTAATGCTGATACCGTAGTCAAACAGAATCTGTTCGTTGATGTCGTTGATGGTCACGCCACTGTCTGCCGAGATTGTCTCAATTACAGAACCGTATTCGTCAATAACATCCAGTACCCAAATGGCTGTGTCAGTTACTTCTTCTGCACTTTCATCTGTGTTTTGAATCTTCAGGATGAAATCGTAGGGTTTAACCTTCAACGGGTCAACTACGCGAACGTCGATAGGACCGGCGTTCTTTTCATATTCAACAGCATCCACTTTCCAAGGAGCACCCTTCATGATTTCATCACGGGTGGCTTTGGTCAGCTCAAGTGCAAAACCTCCGTTGCCCTGACCTTCCAGTCGGGTGATTTGAGGTTGTGTGCCATATTGTGCGTTGAGTTGGGTACCGCCGTATTGGGGTTGTACGTTGTGAGGAATACCCGAGTAGCTCTTGATATTCTTACGACCGGCCAAATAAACGGTTTTTTGTCCGTACAGACCGTCATCTTCGGGTTCTACAGAGTATTTCTCATATTCGTTGTATGCGTAAGCGATGGCCATGAAATAGTAGGTCTTGTGGTTGACCAAACGGCTGGCTGTGCTTGCAAATTTGTCTTCGGTAACTTGAACTGAGTGGAAGATACCCTTGTTGGCACCATTTACCATCTCAGTGGCTACTGATGTTCCCAAAGCGTCGTCATAAATCCAGTTGATCAACTGGCCGATGGCGGAACCGTCTTTTCTGTAGTTCTCAATGTCGCATTGGGCAATCAATTGTGCCTTGTCGGGGTCATCCAAGTCGGTAACGCTGACTTCACTGTTGGCCAATTGATAAATCTGGTAACCTTCAAATCTATATATTCTGTCGTATTCAACGAATTCGGTAGTGGTGTTGTATTTCTGTGTGTAGATAGTGGTGTCTTTGCCGCCGTCTAAGGTCAGGGTCATTGAGTCGGTAACAACGGTGGTCACCTCTTTGCTTCTGCCTTCGGGAATAGTTTGGTCTCTTTCGGCATATTGCTCGTTGAAGTTGTTGCTCATTTCGTCATTCGAGAGCATCAGAATCAGCTCTTGGTCAAGCTCTCTGATGGTGATATCGGGAGCGTCGGGACCGTCCAATACCTTGAAGCAGTTTTCGAACAGCGACTGGCACTGGTCGTCGGCAATCTTCAGGAGGTTTACAGAGGCCATACGACCACCGGCAGTGGCGCGTGCCCACGGAATACCTACCGTAATGTAGTTAACAGCACCAGGTTCCAAGGTGAAGGGACCTGCAGACTGCATGAAACGACGGTCGTTAGGAGCATTGCCTACGGCTACCTCGGTCCATCCTTCGCCACCGGTGAAGGCGATTCCGGGATCAACGCCTGCAGTACCCCAGTTACACGGGTCGGTCAAGCCGGGGACCATGAAGTCGCAGTCGGGACCGGATGCACCATTCGATTGGTGAGCGTTGGCACCATATTTCATTTTTGTACCGTCTCTCCAGATACCTTGCAGCATATAGTAGTATTGATAAGCCACTTCGGGGTCACCGGTTACGGAACGGTCGTTGTTGTGATATACAAAACGTCTCATACCGAAACGCTCGTTGTCAACGATGTCATCACCGAAGTTCACACCGTTGATGGCCATTTGGTCTAATTCGTAGTCGCTCTTCAAGAAACGGTCGCAATAACCAACTTGTGAAGCTGAGTCTTTGTAGAATTTGGGGTTGTCACGGCCGTCCTTGTCCATATAAGGTCCTTGGAAGAAGTCAACACCCACTGCAGGAGGTTGTGAGCCGTAGTGGTGGGTTTGACCGCTACCATCGACTTCATAACCGTTGTAGCAGTAACCCAAACCTCTGGCAACGTCGCAACCTACATAGTCATCGTGTGAGTAACCCAAGTCGGGGTCAACCCATTGTGAGAAGTAGGTGTTGGTCAAAGTATAGGTCGAACGGTTGATGATTTCGTATGAGTAGAACGTCATGTTGTTGATATGGTCGTTGGTTGTGAAGGCGAATGCCTGGCCACGGATTTCCAAACCAATGGGTTCACCTTTCGATTCGGTGTGGTTACCACCTTTATCATTGAAAATCCAGAACAGGGTTTCGTCACCTTTCAAAACGTGGTCGGCGTACACCATGTTGTTAGTCTTTACAGGCAGAGAAGCCTGAGCGGGCGAGTTCATCCACAATTCCTCGGGAGTCTTGGGCAGCAGGCCTTGAGCAGCCTTTTCAATGTTTTCTTGTGTCCAAGGACAGAGTTCGTTCTCAAAATCGTAGTAGGGATAGTCACCATTGTAGGGGTTGTATTCACCATCGCCGTCCACATCGTAGAAAGGAGCCAAATAGTAGGATTGGCCTTTCGATTGGTCGCCGTGTGCGGGCCAGTCACGGATGGCAGCGGGCATTGTGTATTCGGGATTGTCCCAGTTGCTGATATGCTCGCGTACCATTTTCTGGCTCATGGGGAAGTGCTTGTCGTACTGGCTGCACGTCTCCTGGTCAATGGTGGCACCCACCAAGGTCAGAGGACCAGTCCAGTAGTCATCACCAATCTGGCGGAAACGAACGGCAGCCAATTTCAGCTGACGGTTAACGTCCAAACCACCAATCCACAAAGCAGCACAGAACATGGAAGTCTTACCTGAGTTTTTGGGAACTTCATATTCGGCAATCTCTTTAAACCACATCGTACCGTTGGTTTCGAGATATGCTCTTACGTTATTCACTGTTAATTCATTCGAGTTAGTTGCAGGCAAACAAGTTGCAGATGCTTTCTGATTGGTCTTGGCACCTTTGTCACCTATCCAGACTTCTGCATACAATGAATTAGTTGCTAAGGCTACTAAAAGAACCGCTAAAACTAATAACTTGCTGATTTTTTTCATTTTATAATGTGTTTTATTTATTGCTTGACAATGTTGCTGTTAAAAATTGAACTGGATACCTAAACGGGCTCTGATAGGAGCACTGTAGTTGTAGGGGGTTTGCATTCTAATCATGTATTGGTCGATGTAAGCACCTACGTCAACCTGTGAGTTGATTTGCTGTTGGTATTCGGTTGCAGCAAGGTAACCATCATCATCCGGGTTGCCGGTGTATTCGTAAACCGAAATGATGTTCTTGAAGTTGAATAAGTTCAAAATATCGAGATAAACTGTCACGAAACCAGGCTTTTTGCCTTTCTTGTTGCCTTCAGCATCGGTTTTGTTCTTGTTCATGTCAAAGGTGAAGCTCTTGTCAAGACGTAAGTCGCATTGGAAAATCCAAGGTCTGTTCGAACCGTTGATAGAACCCTTCAACTGGGAAACTGTACCAGAAGCGTAGTTGGATGAAGGTGTGCTTGAACGGCTGTAAGGCATACCCGAAGCGGCCGAGAACTGGATGTTGATACCAGCGTCTTGCAGCCATCTAACTTCCGAAACGGTTGAGCTGCCTTTCTTTTGTCTCTTAGAGATAGGTCCGTTGTAATCGCTGTCCGAACCAAAGTGGTAGTCGATGTTGGCGGTCAAACGGTGTCTTTGGTCGAAGGAGAGGTTGTTCAGAGTTCTCAAGTTAGGTTGACCTGAAGAGATGATGGCCAAGCCTGAAGTCTCTGATGAACCGGTACCCTTGGCAAACTGCAAAGTGTAGCTTGCACGGAAGGTCAGGTTCTTGGTTTGTCTCAAGTTGTAAGATACGGAGAAACCTTGTACCGTACCGAAGTCGATGTTGGCGAATGAATAGTAGGTATTAGGATATGCTCCAGTGTATCTGTAGGATTGGATCTGGTCACGTTTTTCTGAATAGTAGGCCTGCAAGCTGATAGCTGATCTTTCACCGATTTTCTGACGGAAACCGATTTCATAGTCGATGCTCTTTTCAGGCAACATGTTCGGGTTGGTAACCACGTTGCTGGCTGAAGAACCAAACTTCTCGATGAACAGATAGCTGATAGGCGATAACTGCAGGTTGCCAGGTCTCTTGGTGATGATGTTGTAGTGAGCGTAGAACAACGATTTGTCGCTTACTGGGAATGAGAAAGAGATACGAGGCATGAACGACCATTGCGGTTTGTAGTCTTCAAATGCGCCGTAATGTACTTTTGAAATGGCACCTTCTTCAAGGGCTTCTTTCAAGATAGGACCACCGTTGGCACCAAGGAGGTCTTCTCCATTGAGAACCTCTTGACCTTTAGCGTCATACCATGTGTTACCATTACGGTAACCGATGATGGTCGAGTTGTCGGGATCCAAGGTCTTGTCTTTTTGGCTTACATATACTACCCAATCGTCGGTGGCGTTGGCAGGAACCACGCTATTGCCTTGATTGTCAACGAACAGGTTTCTAACCTCGCCGGCAGTGTAAGCAGGACGGAACAAGTAGGGGTCAGAGAGTACTGATTGGTTGGCATCGAAACGGTCGATACGCAAACCAACGTTGAACAACAAACTCTGGATAGAGAATTTATCTTGGATGTACAAAGCCATGTAAACAGGTTGGTAAGCACCGATGTTGTAGGTCTTGTTACCATTCTTGTCGGTAGCTGTGAAGAAGTCCTTGATAGAGGTTTTTCTGTTGTTTCTCGTGGTTCCGGTGTAGTCATAACCATAGTAGCTTACCAGAGGACCACTGATACCAACCAGCAACTCTTCAGCAGAGAACATGCCGATATTGAATTGGTTGGGATCCATGTTGTCAATGTCAATCCAGTCTAAACCATCAGGATCCAAGCCTAAAGAGGTACGAACGCTTCTGTCGAAAACGGTTTGGCCACCGGCATTCAAGCGGTTGTACATGATGGTGTCTTGTCCTACGAAAATGGGGTGTTCGAGGTCAAGGTCGCTGATGTGTTTGTTGGCACTTTGTCTCATCAAAGTCCATAAGGTGTAAGGAGATACGCTCCAGCCGCGGGAACTGATACGGTCGAACTCGTAACCTAATTTGATTTCGTGGTTAGCTAAGTTCATCGACAGGTTTGCCTTGGCGCCGATAGAGGTCTGTTCGCCTTTGCTGAAGCCTGTGGTAGGCATACCGGGAATAGAGAACAAACCGTATGAAGAGCTGGGAGCGTCACCATTTAACAGGGCACCCATTGATTGGTACAAAGTGTTGTTATAAGGGTAGGAGGAAAGGCCTGCAGAAGCTAAGTCTTCCTTGAACAAGTCGTTAATGTCCTCAGGTGAATATTGGTTTACAAAATTCAAGGTGTACCATGCCAAGTCGGGGTTGGAACTGGTAGAACCGTCAAATACAACCAATGAGTCGTAGATGTTGTTCATGATGTGCATGTTGTAGTATCTGATACCATCCACTTCCACAGATCCTTCGGCGAAACTGTTGGCCTTGTAGGTTTTGAATTTACCAATGTGGCCGTAGTTGAACAGTTTGTCACGATGGTGAGAGTCGTAAGTGTTTGACTTGTAATATGTATAGTTAACATTAATATTGTACATGATGTTCTTCAGGATGGCATTGGCTGCCGTATCGGTGAAGACTCTGTGGTTCAAACGGCCATAAACACGTACAGTAGAGGATTTTCCTTCTGAGAAGTTGTTGTTGTTGAAAAGGGCGTTGCCTATGCTCCAGCCTTTGTTGTGTGAGTATTGGTAAGAACCGTTAATAGAGATTGTTACGTTTTTGTATTTACCTGTTACAAAGTCAATTTTGCCTTGTGCGAAGTAACCCCATGTATCAGCGTTCTTTCTAACACGCTGTTTATACATGTCGCTTTTATTAATATAGTCAACGCTCTTGTTGAAACCGGGAAGGATAGAACCACCGTCAACATAGCGGTTGGGGTTTTTAATCAGATAATCAATGATTTCGTCAGTAGCGCGCCATGTGCCTCCACGAGCAGGGCTGCCGTCCTTAGTGTAGGTGGCTTCTGCTGCAAGAGTGAAACCGATACGAGCGGGATCGTCTCTTTTCTCGCCTTTCAAGATGGGACCGGTAACGTAGGCGGCGGCCAGGAAGTTGTTGTAGCCGTCCAAGGAGCCCATCACCTCAAAAGATCCGTGGAAGTCTTTGGAAACACCCTTGGTTGTGATAACGGTGAAGCTGGTACCATCACCATATTCAGCGGGGATACCACCTTGGATTAACTCCAACTCTTCAACTGAAGACATTGATATTGAGGAACCTCCGCGGACTCTCACACCGTCAATAATGGTCTGCTGACCATCGGCACGGTTACCACGCACACTGGTTACGGCACCATCCACACTGGCTACACCTTCCATATTTGAAAGGGCTCTGGTAATGGAACGACCAGGCTGCTTGCGCACGTCGGCACCACTCAGTTTGGCAGAAGAAGTCGTGTTATCGGCTTCAAATACAGGTCTTTCCCATCTGATTTCTACTACATCCAAGTCTTGTGAGCAGTTGATCTTGAAGTTAAGGAAGGTTACTTTGTCAGCACTTACGCCTACACCTTTTTGGGTCTGTTTTTTCTTGCAGACTGTCAAAGTTGCATCTACTTCAACATCATACGTACCGGCTTCAATACCGAAAATTTGGTACTCTCCTTTGTCATTTGTCATAGCGTAGTTGACTACTTTGTCCTCTCTCTTCAAAAAGACATTGGCGAATTCCAAAATTCCGCCGGTATGGTCTTTTACCACACCCTTAATAGTTCCTGTTTGTGAATATACAACACCGCTGAAAAGTATTGCAAATCCAAGTACCAAGAGTAACTTTTTACACATATCTTTTGATTTTATTTAAACATTATTTTTCGTCAATTTTTTTAGGCGGTAAAAATATAAAAAATACCAATGCACCCAACAAAAAAATTGAGTTGCATCGTAAAATATAGGTAATTTACTAATTATAAGGTCTTTTTAATATTTCAGAATAGAGGATGGCTTTGTCTATTTCTTCTTTTAACGGCAATGATTTGGACTCGATTTCCTCTTCTATGTCAGCCTCTTGAACGGAGGTCGACGCCGTTGAAGGGGTGGAGCCGGCCACCTCTGTTTCAATCGGTGCCGATGAGTCCTCGTAGGTGAAGTATTCGTCAGATTTTGGCACATTTTCACGGGGTGGAGGCGCAGAGGAATAGGTCTTTGGTCTTCGGACTGTTTCAAATATGGGCTCCGTCTCTTCCTGTTGTTGTTGGGGAGCCTCAAAAATGTCGGGACGCTGCATCCTTCTGCGTCGCTGCGCTTCAGCCTCTTCCTTCTTTTTGTATTTTCTTATCGTGAAGAAAACGTAGGCGCCAATCGCGATTATAATTGATACAATTTCAGAGCCATCCATGTTTTTTATGCGTTATGTTTTTATTGGTTGAAGTTGGGTGTATGGTGAAAATTATCATTGCAAAAATAGTAAAATTTTTAGTGAGAAGTGAATAGTGAACGGTGAAAAGTGAAGATTGTTTTTGTTCACTCTGCGGGAATTACTGCTCACTTTTTTACGCCTACTAATTAACTTTTTTTCCTATTTTTGCAAATTCGTTTTTTCTTAAGAAAAGATTTGTAAAATGCAGAATATTAGAAATATAGCAATCATCGCCCACGTTGACCATGGCAAGACGACCTTGGTGGATAGAATTTTGTACCAGGCTAATCTTTTTAGGGCAAACCAACAAGTGCAAGAATTGTTGCTCGACAACAACGATTTGGAACGTGAACGTGGCATCACCATCCTTTCGAAGAATGTTTCGGTTCGCTATAAAGGATATAAAATCAATGTGATAGACACTCCCGGCCACAGCGATTTTGGTGGCGAGGTGGAGCGTGTGCTTAACATGGCCGACGGCGTGCTGCTGATTGTGGACGCCTTTGAGGGGCCTATGCCGCAAACCCGCTTCGTGACTCAAAAGGCTATAGAGTTGGGACTGAAGCCTATTGTGGTGATCAACAAGGTGGATAAACCCAACTGCAATCCCGAGTTGGCACAAGAGGCCGTGTTTGATTTGATGTTTAATCTGGGGGCATCTGACGATCAGCTCGATTTTGAAACAGTATATGGTTCCGCTAAACAGGGCTGGATGGGCCCCGACTGGAAAACACCTACACAAGATATTAGCTATCTGTTAGATAAGATTATTGAATGTATTCCTGCTCCGAAAGTGGAAGAGGGTAATTTGCAGATGATGATTTCGTCACTGGATTACTCTTCCTATATAGGTCGTATTGCAGTGGGCCGTCTGAAACGCGGCACCTTGCAGTGGGGACAATCCGTGTCGTTGGTTAAACGTGACGGCACCATCGTGCCCTCGAAAGTGAAAGAGCTCTATCTGTTTGAAGGTCTCGGCAAGGAGAAAATGAAAGAGGTGGTATATCCCGGAGAGATTTGCGCCATCTTTGGTCTGGAAGATTTCGAAATCGGTGACACCGTGGCCGACATTGAGAACCCCGAACCGCTGAAGCCTATCAAGGTTGACGAGCCGACAATGAGCATGCTGTTCACTATCAACACTTCGCCTTTCTTTGGAAAAGAGGGTAAATATGTTACTTCCAGACATTTGCGCGACCGCCTGTTCCTCGAATTGGAGAAAAACCTGGCAATGAGGGTGGAAGAGACCGACTCGCCCGACCGACTGAATGTGTTTGGTCGTGGTATTCTGCATTTGTCTATTTTGATTGAGACGATGAGAAGAGAAGGGTATGAGTTGCAAGTTGGTCAACCTCAGGTGATTATAAAGGAGATAAACGGTCAGAAGTGCGAGCCCGTTGAGCAGTTGACCGTCCTGGTGCCCGAAGCTTTCTCGAGCCGAGTAATAGACTATGTTTCGCGCAAGAAGGGTGATCTGGTTTCCATCGAGACGGTGAACGACCGTGTGCACCTCGATTTCATCATTCCGTCGCGTGGCATCATCGGTTTGCGTAGTCAAATTATGACGGCCACCGAAGGTGAGGCTGTGATGTCGCATCGCTTCATGGAATTCCAACCGTGGAAAGGTGAAATTGCCGTGCGTCGTTCGGGTGCGCTCATCGCTATGGAAACGGGACAATCGCATGCTTACGCCATCGACAAACTGCAAGACCGTGGCACCTTCTTCATCGAACCTGGCGAAGAGGTTTATGCCGGTCAGGTCATCGGTGAGCATATCCGTCAAGACGACCTTGTGGTGAATGTGTGCAAGTCGAAGAAATTGTCCAATATGCGTGCTGCAGGTAGCGATGAACGTATGAAAATCGCGCCGGCTCTCAAGATGTCGTTGGAGGAAAATATGGAGTTCATCGGTGAGGATGAATATCTCGAAATTACACCTAAGTCATTGCGACTCAGAAAAATAATTTTGGACGAATTGGAAAGAAAAAGAGCTGCCAAGAATGATTAAGATGGATAAAGAGCGTTTCTTGTCGTTGTTCCTTGAGGAGTTGAAGGAGAACAGGGCTCTGTATCCTTATTATAAATTGGTGGATGGCACTGACAGCCGCCGCCAGTTCCGCCAGGCCTATTTCATGCAACGGCTGTCGTATCTCGAAAAGTACATCGACTTTTCGTCGTCGCCCGCCATTTTGGATTGTGGCTGCGGCTTCGGAACGACTGGCCTCTTTTTGGCGATGAACGGGTGTGCCTCGCGTGGCACCACGCTCGAGTTTTACGCCGACCAGATTGAGCGCCGTCGCCAATACTGGAGCCAATTTGGCGATGTGTCGCTGTTTGACTATGCCTACGAGAATATCTTCGACACGCCGCCGGCTGCCAATAGTTACGACTATATCATCCTGCAAGACACTTTGCACCATATCGAACCGGTGGAAAAAGGTCTCGAAATTCTATGCACAGCCCTGAAGCCTTCGGGTAAACTGATTCTGATAGAGGAGAATGGTGGCTCGTGGCTCAAATCGCTGATGCTTTTTTTGCAAAGAGGTAACCGCCGCGTGGTGGAGATTTATGACGAGCGACTGCAGAAACACATTCAGATGGGCAACGAGAATATCCGCTCCGAAAAGCAATGGCGGCAGCTATTCCAAAAAACGGGCTTTGTAGTTGACGACGCTTCGGTGCAATACATCCGCCTGCTGCCCCCCATGGCTTATCGCCATCAGCCAGCCGACAAGGTCATCGCCAAAGAACAACGCTTGTCCACGCGATGCCCCTTCCTCAAGCATCACTTTTACATGGGATTGAATATGGTACTGGAGAAGAACAAATAACAAAGAACAAATTCAAAGTTCAGAATTCAAAGAGATTCCTTCGGTTGCTAACGCAACCTTGGAATGACAACACCAACAATAAGTCTTAACTCCTTAGTTTCTTAACTTCTTAACTTCTCACTTCTCACTGTTCACTTTAACAACTCAACAATTTTCAGTTTTCAGTTCTCATCTCTCATCTCTCATCTCTCATCTCTCATCTCTCATCTCCCTAACCAACCCTTCAACATCCTCTTCCGTCGTGTCCCACGAGGTGACAAAGCGCACTTCGTCGTTAAACTCGTTCCAGACGTAGAAGAAGTATTTCTGTTGCAGGCGGAGGTAGGTCTCCTTGGGTATTTTTACCAGCAGGATGTTGGCGTCGGTGGATTGAGTGAACTCGTAGCGGTCGAGGCTCTCAATGCCTTGGCGCAGTTGGCGGGCCATGGCGTTGGCATGGGTGGCGTTTTGCAGCCAGAGGTCATCTTCGAGGTAGGCGATGAACTGTGCCGACACATAGCGCATCTTGGAGTAGAGTTGTGCCGACTGTTTTCGCAGATATTTCAGATTTTCAGCCAGTTCTGGTCTGAGCGTGATGACCGACTCGGCCATCATCAGTCCGTTTTTGGTGCCGCCGAAGCTGACGATATCCACGCCGCAATCTGTTGTCAGTTGTCGTAACGATAGCCCCAATGCGGCGGCGGCGTTGGCCAGGCGTGCTCCGTCGAGGTGCAGGTACATGCCGTATTGGTGAATGTAGTCGGCAATCTGGCGGATTTCCTCAGGCTGGTAAACCGTGCCCAGTTCTGTGCATTGCGAAATATAGACCACTTTGGGTTGGGAGTGGTGTTCAAAGCCCCAGTTGTAGAGTTGGGGGCGTATCAGTTCGGGTGTGAGTTTGCCGTCGGGAGTGGCAATCTCCTTCAGTGCAGCGCCCGTCATGAAGACAGGAGCCCCGCACTCGTCAACGGCGATATGGGCTGTGGTGGCAGAGATGATGGAGTTGAAGTTGCTGATGCAGGCACGCAGTGCGATGACATTGGCGCCAGTGCCATTGAAGACGAAAAAGGGTTCAGCCTCTTCGCCGAAGGCCTCTTTAATTTTAAGGCGGGCGGCTGCCGTCCACGGATCGTCGCCGTAGGCAATGGCGTGGTCGCGGTTGGCTTCTTCCAGGGCCTTCATCACCTTGGGATGCACGCCTGAGTTGTTGTCGCTTCCAAAACTTCTCATGACTCTTTTCTATTTATTAAGTCCAACACCACCTCGGCGGCTCTGTCGGAGGCACCGCTGTGGCCCAATTTCTGTATCATCTTTTCGTAACCTTGCGAGATTCTCTGTTGGGTGGCGGGGTCGTGCAACAGGGCGTCCAGCTCGTTGGCGGTCCGCTGGTCGTTGAAGTCGGCCTGGATCAGTTCCGTCACAACAGGCGCATCGCTGATAAGGTTGACCAGAGAAATATAATTGATGCCTTTGATTAAATGTTTTGCAATGAAGTAGGAAATCCAGTTGCCACGATAGCAAACCACTTGCGGCACTTTGAACAAGGCTGTCTCCAGCGTGGCCGTGCCTGAAGTGACTAAGGCGGCGGTAGCATTGTGGAGTAGGGGGTATGTCTGTGATAGGACAGTTGCAATTTTCTGTTTTCCAATAAGTTTGTTGTAGAAAGAGCGCGGAATCCAGTTGACAGTCGATACAACAAACTGGTAATCGGGGAACCTTTCTTGCATGCGAATCATGCGTGGCAGCATGGCCTTGATCTCCTGTTTGCGACTGCCGGGCAGCAGGGCGATGATGGGTCGCTCGTCGAGGTGGTTCTCCTCTCTAAAACGGCGCGACTGCTCTTCAGCATCTTCCTCTTTGGGTAAGGCATCCAGTAGGGGATGTCCCACATAGTGAACGGGGTAGTTGTATTGGGTGTAGAAGGCCTCCTCGAAAGGCAGGATGACCATCATGGCATCCACACAAGCTTTGATTTTGTGTATGCGGTTTTTCTTCCAAGCCCAAATCTGCGGTGATATGTAGTAGGCCACCTTGATGCCGTTCTCTTTGGCAAATTCGGCAATGCGCAGATTGAAGCCAGGGAAGTCAACCAAAATCAACACATCGGGTTCATAGAGCAGTATGTCCACTTTGCAGACAGCCAGGTTGTTAAGCACGGTTCTGAGGTGGGTGAACACTTCGAAGAAGCCCATGAAGGCCAGGTCGCGATAGTGCTTGATGATTTCGCCACCTTGTTGTTCCATCAGGTCTCCACCCCAGCAACGGAAGTCGGCATCGGGGTCCTTGCGTTTGAGGGCTTTCATCAAATTGGAAGCATGTAAATCACCAGAGGCTTCTCCTGCTACTATATAATATTTCATAAGTTGATAGTTAGAGGCTAGTTGCTTGGGTTGACATAATAAAACATCCTTCGAATAAAATGTTTATTCGAAAGATATTCTAGCATATTGAGTTAGTGTGATTTCCTCTATTGTTGCGGTGCAGCGGGAGTGCTACCATCGTCAAACTTGAAGGATACGGGCATGGTGTAGAGCGAGCGCACATCCTTGTTGTCTTTACGGGCGGGTGTCCATTTGGGCATCTTTTTAACCATGTCAACAACAGCCTGGTCGCATTCAGGAGTGAGGGAGGTGGTAATGTTGACATCACCTACGCTGCCGTCCTTCTCAATGACAAACTCAACAACTACGTCGCCAGTCACATTTTCTTTTCTTGCCTTCTTGGGGAATTTGAGGTTGGTGCCGACAAATTGGGAAATGCCGACAGTGCCACCCTTGAAGACGGGAGCCTCATCGTAGGCAGAGTAAATGGTGTTGTCTTCCTCAACAGTAGCATCTTCCTGTGCCATAGTAAGCATAGGTGCACATGCGAAGAACAGCGTGGCGGCTAATAATAAACAGAGCTTTTTCATAATTTGTAATTTATGGTTATTTATTTTCTCGCTAGATGATAACTTCGTTCAACTATATTATAATCTTGCAAAATTACAAAAAAATATTATAGTCAAACAAAAAAACACTGATTTTAAAATTCAGAATTCAAAATTCAAATAGACTTTAGAACTCAAAATTTCCATAATTCCATAATTCAATAACTCAATACACCTTAATTCCTTAGTTTCTTAGTTCCTTCACTTCTCACTATTCACTTCTCACTTCACACTCCAATAATTTTCCTCTTTGTGATTGCTTTTTTGTTATCTTTGCTGCCCTTAATCGGAACAATACTAATAACCATTAAAAACGATTACAATTTATGGAATCAAAGGACCTTCTACACCCTGAACTTGATGAAAATCAAAATCTTGAGGTGAATGCCGGCACTTCTGATGAAGTCCAAAATCATGCGAATGACAATGAATGCAATCCTGCTGAAAATGCAGAAGAACCCATCGAAACTAAGGAAACAGCCACCACGGAAGAACCTCAGGTAACGGCAGAGACTATCGAGCCCGAGCAACCTGTAGAACCTGCAGAAACACAAGCTCCCGTCGAGGAACCTGTGGCAGAACCCGTAGAAACACCCGCCGCATCAGTGGAGGATATGGTGGCCGAAATTGAAAATGCCAACGCTCAGGAGCCCGAAGAAGTGGCTGATGAGGCTACGGAAGAACAAGACGAGGTTGCTTCGACTGAAAAGATTGAAGCCGAGTATGCCGAAATGGACTTCCCCAAGTTGGTTGAAGAACTTCAGAATGTACTGAACAATATGTCCTATACCGAAGGGAAACCTCGTGTTGGCATTCTGAAATCGAAAATTCTGGATTGCATCAAGAAAGCCAAACAAGCAGAATTGGCAGCCTTTATCGAGGCTGGCGGCAATAAGGAAGAGTTCGTACATACTCCCGACGAGTTGGAAAACCAATTCGACGCTGCAATGAAACTCTTTAAGGAGAATAAAGATAAGTTCATCGAAAAACTGGAAGCCGAGAAACAGCAGAATCTGGAAACCAAGCAGTCGATTATCGAGGGATTGAAAAACCTGATTGAAAACGAATCAGACCTGAAAATCCTCAACGATAAGTTCAAAGAGTATCAGGCTCAATGGAAAGCGGTAGGTCCTGTGCCTCAAAACGAGTCGACCAACTTGTGGCAGAACTACCATTATTATATGGAGAAGTTCTTCGACATTATTAGAATAAACAAGGAACTGCGCTCGCTTGATCTCAAGAAGAACCTTGAACAGAAAATCAAACTCTGCGAAACCGCTGAGTCATTGTTGCTCGATGATTCCATCAATAAGTCGTTCAAAGTGCTGCAACAGTTGCACAACGAGTGGAAGGAAATCGGTCCCGTGGTTGAGGATAAGAAAGAGGAGATTTGGGAAAGATTCAAAAATGCTTCCGACCAGATTAACCAACGTCGCCGCGAGCATTACGAGAAGTTGTATGCCGAACAGCAGAACAACTACAATGCCAAAGTGGTTCTTTGCGAGCAGGCAGAAGATCTGGTGGCTTCGGAGCCGAAGAATGTTAAGGAGTCGAATGCTGTGAGCGAGAAGTTGACTGAGCTGCTCAAGGTTTGGAAAACCTTGGGACCCGCTCCCGCCAAGCTGAATGATGAGATTTGGGAACGCTTCAAATCGACACTGAACAAGTTCTTCCAGGCCAAGAAGGAGTATTTCCAGCAGCTGAAAGACACGCAGATGCAGAACTACAACCAGAAATTGAACCTCGCCATCCAAGCCGAAGCAATTGCCCTTCGCACCGATTGGAAAAAGGCAACAGAGGATATTCTGGCTCTGCAGAAAGAGTGGAAAGAAATCGGCCCCGTGCCGCGCAAACACTCCGAAACCATCTGGAAACGCTTCCGCTCGGCTTGCGACAAGTTCTTTGAGAATAAATCGCACTATTTTGCTAATATCCAAGATATTGAACAAGAGAATTTGCAAAAGAAGGAAGATCTCATCAAGCGCATCCTGGAATATGAATTTGGCGATGACCGCAATGCCAATATGGATGTGATGAAGGCCTTCCAGCGTGAATGGACCGAACTGGGCCATGTGCCAAGAAAAGACAAAGACCGCATCTATACCGCCTATCGTGAAGCCGTGAACAAACGTTTCGCCGATATGAAGGTGAGCGCCGAAGAGTTCAAACGCGACAGTTTCAAAAACAAAATCGACACTATATTAAGTAATCCTGATGCCGACCGCCTGTTGGATAAGGAGAAACGTTTCCTCTCCAACAAGTTGACACAGTTGAAAGAAGATGTGGCTCTTTGGGAGAACAACCTGGGATTCTTCGCCAATTCGAAGAATGCAGATTTGCTTAAGGAAGAGTTTGTAAAGAAGATTGAGGCGGCTAAACGCGAAATTAAGGATTTGGAATACAAGGTGAAGATGATGTCTTCAAAGAAGGACAAGGAGGAGTAGGCGATGAGTAATATCCGTGAGTCTATTCAGCAGAGCATCGCTGTCAAACAGGCTATCTTGGAAGATGCCGGGATAATCAGTAAGATTGAGCAAGTGGTTGACATTTGCGTCAAGTCGCTGCGAGCAGGTGGTAAGATTCACTTCTGTGGCAATGGTGGCAGCGCAGCCGACGCACAGCATCTGGCTGCAGAGCTGTCGGGCCGTTTCTACATCAATCGCCCTGCCTTGAACGCCGAGGCACTGCATTGCAACACCTCCTATTTGACAGCCGTGGCCAACGACTTCGGTTATGTGCATATCTTCTCGCGCTTGGTGGAAGGAACCGCCAAGGCTGGCGATGTGGTCATCGGCATCTCCACATCGGGCAACTCCGAGAATATTGTGGAGGCTTTCGAGAAGGCTCGTGAGATGGGTGTGGCTACGGTAGCCATGACCGGCGAGGCGGGTGGTAAGATGCAAATGGCTGATGTGCTGCTCAATGTGCCTTCGAAAGTGACGCCGCGCATTCAGGAAAGCCATATCCTGATAGGCCACATTATTTGCGAATTGATTGAAAAAGAAATGTTTAGCAAATAGTTATGAGTACGCAAGCCGATAAGTTGTCTTTGCTTCAACAGTTGAAGGCGAAAAAGAATGCCGTCATCCTGGCTCACTATTACACGATGCCTGAAGTGCAAGCTGCAGCCGATTTTGTGGGCGATAGTCTCGCTTTGGCACAGGCCGCCGCCCAAACGGATGCCGATATCATCCTCTTTGCCGGTGTGCATTTCATGGCTGAGACGGCCAAGATATTGAACCCGACGAAGAAGGTGCTTCTGCCCGAGTTTTCCGCCGGCTGCTCTTTAGCCGACAGTTGTCCGGCCGATAAGCTGGCTGCCTTTATGCAACAGCACCCCGACCACCTGCTGCTGAGCTATATCAACTGCTCGGCTGCGGTGAAGGCAATGTCGTATTGCATCGTCACTTCTGGCAATGCGCTCCGTGTGGTCGATTCGATGCCCAAAGATGCTAAGATCATCTTCGCTCCCGACCGCTGGCTCGGCAGCTTCATTAATCGCGAACTGGACCGCCACATGATTCTGTGGGACGGTGCTTGCCATGTGCACGATCAGCTGACAGCCGACGATGTGCTCCGTATGAAAAAGCGTTACCCCAACGCCCTCGTGCTGGCGCATCCCGAGTGCCGCCCCGAAGTGCAGCAGAATGTTGACTTTGTCGGTTCTACTGCCGCCATGCTCAAATATGTCAAGAATAGTGATCATAAGGAGTTCGTCGTGCTGACAGAAGAGGGTATCCTCTACGAAATGCGCAAACAGAACCCTGACAAAATATTGCATGCCCTCTCTGAACCGGAGCCACAACATATCGGTTGTGTCGATTGCCTCGAATGTAAGTACATGAAGATGAATAATCTGGACAATATGATCCAGGTGCTTACCGACGAGACCCCAGAACTGTTGCTGGATGCCGAAACCATCGAAAAGGCTCGTATCCCCATCGAACGAATGCTGACATTCAAGTAGTCGTGTCTTCGACAAAGAAGTTCAAAGAACAAAATTCAAAATTCAAAATTCAAAAAATCTGAATTTGTTCTCTGTTCTTAATTGTGCATTGTGCATTGTGAATTGTGAATTTCTCAATCCAGGTACACCAACTGTCCCTTCACCTTTTCGTACCCCATCTCTTTCAGCAGAGCCACATAGCTGTCAATCTGCTGCTGGTACTCGTCGTGTTGCTGCCCTGTCTTGTAGTCTATCACCATCACTTCGTTCCCATTGATAACCACTCTGTCGGGGCGGTGGTCGTGGCCTTGGCTGTCAGTGATGGTCACTTCGTTGAGTGCTTGCACCTCGGGACTGAAGTAGGGCTTTAGTTGCTCGTCGGTTAGGATGCGGTGCAGAATTTCTCGTGCCTTGGGCTCAAACTGCTTGTCAATAGCAATTTCCATCTCAGCCAATTCTTGCTCGCTTTGCGGAAAATGAGTTAGCGAGGCGAGGTAGTCGTGCACGGCAATACCTTGTTGCTGCTCCTCACTGGGCGTTGGGGTAGGGGGAAGCAGACTCGCCGGCGTAAACGAGCTGGTCTCTATTTGTTCGATGGAAGTCGAGCATTTTGTTTCTCTCTCTCTTTGGGTGTGTTGATAGTCGGCATCGCCAAACAGATATTCATTGTCATCAACTTTCGTCAAGTTGCTCTCGATGGTGTTCAGATAGCCGCTGATCAGCTTGGCGTAATTGCCCTTGCTGTCTTTCTCACCTGTGATGATGTACAGAGCTTCGCGCGCACGGGTCTGGGCAACATATATCGTGTTGATACTGTCGATGTAAGCGGCTTGTTTCTCTTTCTCAGCAAAGGATTTAAAGCATTCAAGTTTGCTCGCTTCGCTGTCAATTTTAACGGGAATATAGGGTAGCGTGCTCTCTTCTTTGTCGGGCTGATACCAAAGGGTGCTTGGCTTTCCTTCCTGGTATTTGTTTAAAGGAATGATGACAACAGGGAACCCCAATCCTTTCGATTTGTGTATGGTGGTCACGGTGATGGCGTTGTCTTCACGGCTCGACACAACAGAGAGGGAACCCTGTTTCTGTTCCCACCATGTCAGGAATTGTGAAATGCTGTCGGTCTGCTTGCTGCTGAAATCGAGCAGCGTGTCCATAAAGCGGATGAGGTAAGCATCACTACTGGTGAGATAAAAGATTTGGATGAGCTCCTTGACCAGTGTGAACAGGGGCAGAGTGGTGAGTCGCTCGCACTGGAGGTCTACCCCATAACTTTGTAGCAGCGTGCGGAACGAGACGTCGTTGGTATCGCTTATTTGGTCCATCTCGTGGTTGAAGGTCTCTTTGCTGCCTTTGTGTTGTCTCAAACAATTGATAATCTGAAATTTGGCTAATGTGTCAAGAGGGTTGCTGAGGTATTGCAGCACATTGACAATGAAGTTGACTTCGCACGATGCGGAGAGTAGGAGAGAGTCTTCCGAAATGACAGGATGCCCCGCCGCCGCAAGGTCCTGTGCCAATTCCGAACTCTTGTTCCTGTTGCGTGTTAGCACGGCCATGTCGCGATATTGAAATCCTCGCTTGAGCGCATCTTCTACCATCTGCAGAGTCATCTTGCTCAAAAACTCGCCCGAATTCTCCTCCTTGGGCTTGAAATGAATGGATACGAAGCCCGTCAGTTGATTACGCTCGTCGGTCTTTTGGGTCTCTTTGTAGAAAGGAATCTCGTTCTCCAACATCTTGAAACAGTTGTTGTTGAACTCGATGATGTAGCGTGCCGATCGGTGGTTGGTGTCCAAGGCAACCACATCAAAAGTATCCGTCGGGATGTTTTGCTTCTTGAACTCTTCGTCACTCGATAAGGAAGCCAACAGCTCGGCGTCGCCACCGCGGAATCGGTAAATGGCCTGCTTCAGGTCACCGAAGATGATGGTCTCTCCGCCTTCGGATAGCGCATTGCGGATGAGCGGCAGCAGGTTGGTCCATTGCATTTGCGAGGTGTCCTGAAATTCGTCAATGAAAAAGTGGCGGTATTTGTTGCCTATCTTTTCGTAGATGTAGGGCGCCTCTTCGTCTTTTATCTCTTCGTAAATCTTGGCGTTGGTCTCAGACAAATAGAACAGGTTGTCGCGCAACTTGATATCGTCCATAATCTCCTTTAAGTCAAAGAGTAACATTAAAGGTGTTAACGATTGGCTCATTTTTGCGCACTTCACATACTCATCCCTGTTGTGCATGATGGTGTCAAGCAGTGCGCATAGTTCATCAAAGTGGGCTGCGTCTTCTCCCTTTTTGGTGAAGGAGCCGTTCTCCATCCCTTTTTCTATGTAAGTGTTGAGTTTTAAATCGGGAAAATTTTTCGGTACTTTGGCAAACCAATCATAAAGTCCCCTCTTGCCCTGAAAGAACACAGTTTCATTTCCGATGGTGTTGACCAGTTCGTTGCCACGTTGAGCCGCTTCCATAGCCTGATTGCGGCATTGGCTCATCCGTTGGGCTGTGTCTTGACGTAAGGTGTCGCATGCCTGCAGGAATTCGGCTCTGTCAAGTCCTTCTAAAGCTCTAATGGCTTGATAGTTCTGTTCTTTGTAGATGTATTCCGAGAGAATGTTCGTCAGGCTGTTCTCTATCTTCCATTTGCCACTATCTTCCATCTGCTTGTCAATGAGTGACAAAATGCGCTGCGACAGATCTCTGTTCTCTTGCGACATCTTGTTGATTAACAAGTCAATGGCCTGTTCGTAGAGTTCGTCTAACGATATCTCCACATTGAAGTTCATGTTAAGGTGCAGCTCGTAGGCAAACGATCGTATGATGCGTTGGAAAAAACTGTCTATAGTACTGATAGAAAAGTTGTTGTAGTCGTATAGGATAGCTTCCAACAGTTGCTGCGACTTCTCCCTCATGAAGGTCTCTCTCTTGCCGGCGTCGTTCAATTCGGGGCGCTTGTGCCGACAGCGCTCGGCAATCTTGTCGTACACATTCTTCTCCCCAACGCTGTACTGGTCAACGGGTGTATGGGCAAACAGTTTCAGATAGAGGATGATACGCTCTTTCATCTCGGCCGTGGCGTTGTTGGTAAAGGTGATGGCCAAGATGTGCCTGTATTGCTCAATGTGGAGCAGGCACAGAGACAGGTATTCTATAACCAGTGAAGTGGTCTTCCCCGAACCTGCCGATGCATTGTACGTCTTGAACATAAATCTTTATTTGTTCTTTGTTCTCTGTTCTTTTAATCGTGCATTGTGAATTGTGAATCGTGAATTATCTCCGATCCAACCTGTTCAGTCCTGCCACTGCCGGCTCAAAGTTGGCCGAAATCTCTTTGCAGCGCAAATAGTCCCTGCGTGCCTCCTCGTTGCGACCGAGGTTCTCGTAGGCTACGCCGCGGTTGCAGATGGCGTTGATGAAGTTGGGGTCCGCCTCGATGGCTTTGCTGAAGAAGTTGACAGCCTCTTCGTAATTGCCTAAGTAGTTGAGATATATGTAGCCGATGTTGTGCAGCGCATGTTTGTTCTTAGCATCGATGGAGAGCAGGATTTTGTACTGCTCGATGGCTTTTTCGTATTCTCCCAATTCTTGGTACAGCATCGCTAAGTTGTAGTTGATTTCGATGTTGTTCGGGTCAACTTGCAGGGCGTTTTGGTAGTAGGTGGCGGCCAATGGATTCTTTTTCAGTTGGTAAAGATATCCCAGCTCCAAAAAGGCTTTCACCTCCGTCGGGTCTTGGTCGATGACCAGCTGCAGCATGCGGATGGCTCCTACCGTGTCGGCCTGGTCCTTCAGACAGAAGGCGCGGATGAGGTGTGCTCTGGGGTTGTGGTTTCTTTTGGCGATGGCTTCATCCAACGTTTCGTTGCATTGCGGATACATTTTGAGGTGGTAGTACAGCTCGGCCAGCTTCAGTCGCGCCTCGTTGTTGTCGGGGTCCATGGTGATGACCTTCTCCAAGGTCTCTTCCGTCAGGTCGGTTTCGCGCTGAGCGAAGTACAAATCCGACAAAGTGAGCCAATACTTGGCTTGCGTCGAGTCGAGCTTGATGCTCTGCATGATATCTTGTAAAGCACTGTCTATGACTGCTTTACCATAGTAGTAGTTGGCTCTTTGGAAGTACAGTTCCGGGTCGTCGGGGTGCTTGTCAATCTGTTGGCAAAGGGTTGCCAAAGTGGGGTCGAGGTTAGCGTAATCTTTGCTGTTTTTATGCTTGCAAGCACCAGATAAAATGGCTATAAAAATAATTGTATAGATAAAAAATCGCTTATTCATTTTGTTTTTGTTGAGATATTTTTAGAATATTTTTAACAAATCAACCTGATTTTGGAAGCTAACATGTTGAGGGCAAAATTAGTGATTTTTTTTGGACGAAAAGCAACAAAAAATAGGGGATAATAGGCTTTGATTTTCGATATGCTTTTTTTGCTTGATTATTCAAACTTTACGGCCATTTTTGTTGCCAAAAAATCACCACTTTTTTTCTATTTGAAAGGCAAAATGCGCTAAAAAGCTTGATTATGCAGCGATTTAGGGCTTTTTTATTCAAAAAAATCAAAAAATAATAAATTGATTATCAAAGCATTATGATTTTATGTGAAAAATATGCAGATTTTTTTTGATTTTGTTGTT
>JAFTCA010000009.1 GCA_017454945.1 Bacteroidales bacterium | reverse complement strand
ATATGACAATGAGATTCCTAGAAACCTTATAGATAAGGAAGTCGGAGTAAATACAACAGAAGAAGCAGGTAAAATGCTTACTAATATTTTTGGTAAAGAAGGTGTTTTTGATTTTCCCAAACACCCTTCATTAATAGAATATTTGCTCCAATTTAGAGAAGATAAAAACGCCATTATCCTCGATAGTTTCGCAGGCTCAGGCACCACCGCCCACGCGGTTTTAAATTTGAATCAGCAGGACGGCGGCCACCGCAAATTCATCCTCGTGGAAATGGAGGATTATGCCGAAACCATCACCGCCGAACGGGTGCGGCGCGTGATGAACGGTTATGGCAATGGCAAAAACGCGGTAGAAGGCACGGGCGGTTCATTCACCTTCTACGAATTAGGCGAAACGGTTTTCGATGAAAATGGTTATCTGAATGAATCCGTCGGAACTGAAAAAATCAAGGAATATATCTGGTATTCGGAAACACACACACCCTATGTGGGGGCAAAAAACAAAACACAATACCTGCTAGGTCAACATAACGGCACGGCGTACTATTTCTACTACGAAAGAGAAAAAATAACCACACTCAGTCACGAAACATTAAACGTCATTAGCCAGAAAGCCGAAACATACGTCGTTTACGCCGACCAATGTGTGATTGACAGCGAATGGCTGTCAGCACACAACATTATTTTCAAAAAAATACCACGCGATATAAGAAGATTTTAATTATGGAACTAAAACAATATCAACAAGATACACTTAATGACCTTGCAGCCTATATGGAGCAAGTTGCTAATGACAATAATTTGCAGAAGGCCTATACTAATTTCTGGCTCAAGAAAGGAATTGACATCAGTAGTATCGAAGGCAATCGCTTTATACACAGCTACGATAACAGCACTGTTCCAGGAGTTCCTCGCGTGATGTTCAAAGTGCCTACTGCAGGAGGAAAGACATTTATTGCCGCTAATGCATTAAAAGTCATCTTTGACCACCTTCCTTCCGAACATCCTCGTGTAGTTGCCTGGTTTGTGCCCAGTGACAGCATTTTAAAACAAACAGTCAAAAATTTAAGCAATCCACAACACCCATATCGACAACGTATTAACACACACTTCAACAATCATGTTGTGATAGTTGATAAAGAAATGGCTTTAGCTGGCATAGGTATTCAACCTAATCAAATCAATGAACAACTTACCATTTTCGTATTAAGCGTACAGTCGTTTATTCCTCAAAAAAACAAGAAAGGGGAATTAACCAACGAAGGATTACGATCTTTGCGAGAAAATTCAAGTTTAGCAGCTTATGCCAACTTTGTAAATGAAAACAACAAGGTCGATAATGCTGACGAAACATCTTTGCTACAAGCAATTGCTTGTTTAAACCCTGTTGTAATTGTTGATGAAAGTCACAATTTTGGTTCTGATATGCGCATCGATGCTCTTACACAAATTAATCCGTGTTTCATCCTCGACCTCACAGCCACACCGCGTGAAAAAAGCAACATTATCAGTTTTGTCGATGCAAAAAAACTGAAAGATGCCAATATGGTAAAACTACCTATAGTTCTTTATAATCGCGAATCAACTGAGGATGTACTGTTTGATGCCATACAATTGCAACTCACTTTAGAGAAAAGAGCAATACAGATGCGCGAAAAGGGAGGTAGATATATCCGCCCCATTGTCCTTTTTCAAGCGCAGCCCAAGAGTGATAAAGACAATGAAACATTTGATAAAGTAAAACAGAAACTTGTAGCTGCGGGCATTCCGGAAAATTTCATAAAGATAAAAACTGCCGAAAAAGATGAATTAAAAAATCATGACTTAATGGATGAAGAATGCCAAGTGCGTTATATCATTACCGTAAACGCATTGAAAGAAGGTTGGGATTGTCCGTTCGCTTATATCTTAGCATCTCTTGCAAACAAAACTTCACAAATAGATGTAGAACAGATTGTTGGACGTGTATTACGACTACCTTACACCACAAAGCATGCTGATGAATTTCTGAATTTATCCTATGTTTTTACTTCTTCAAATGATTTTCGACAAACTATCGAATCTGTTATCAAAGGATTGAATAATGCTGGTTTTTCATCAAAAGATACGCGCGTAGCAGATACTTCAAGTGCAGAATCTGAAATGACAGGCTCCATACAACAGCCTGAAACCACATTGTTTAGCAATACTGACGATGTTATTACAACGAACAGCGATTCAACAACCGAGAATATTGAATTTGATGAAACGTCACTAAAAACGCGCTTAGAAAAGCAGGATGAACCAACTGAATCGAATAATAATAATAAAACATCAACCGACAATATACTCCAACAAGCACACACTGCTAACACACAATATGAAGAAGAGAACAGGGAGTCTTTTGACAGTTCAATACCTACAGATATAAAAGACAAAATCATGATATACTCTATAAAAGAGGACTTTAAAAGCATTGCAAAACAAATAAAATTGCCGCGATTTGTAAAAAAAATAGCTTCAGCATCTATCTTCCACGAGGAGGGCGAAATGACACTATTAACTAAAGCTATGTTGACAGAAGGATTCATTTTGGAAAACGCTGATAAAAATATAACCTTTGAAGATACATTACAAGAAGCCGTCCGTATCGATCTCGAAAAACGCAGCGAAGGAGAATATGTTCCAAAACAATACAAGATGGACGAAAGACAATTGCAAGCTGTTCGGAAACTCTTTGCTGGCTACGGTGTTGAATCCAAACGAAACCAATTAACAGGTAAAATTGCAAAACGACTTCACTTTGATGAAGTGAACGAACCTCACATAAGCAACTATATCAGAAGTGTTTTGTCAAACAAAAACGATGAGGAACTGATGGATTTGTTTAACAGAGACATCGTAGTAGAGCGTGCCTTCAAGCGCAAAATCGATTCTCTTGTGGCTGATTACCAATATCAAAATTTCAAAACGCTTCTTGACAAAGGACAAATCAAATGTGAGGAACAATACATTTTTCCAAAGGAACTGACTCTTGCTCACAAAGTTGTAGGATTATCGAAAGGGCTTTATACAGAAGAGGGCGATATGAATAATTTCGAGTATCAAGTAATTACTCATGTCGCTAATCTTGACAACATCCTATTTTGGCACCGCAACCCTGAACGCGGACAAGGGTTTTGCATCAACGGCTATTTGAATCACTATCCTGATTTCATCATCTACACTCACAAAGGAAATACCATTTTGCTTGAAACCAAAGGCGATGACCGTGACAACACCGATAGCCGACTTAAACTCGAACTCGGATCTGCATGGGCGAACAAAGCAGGAGACAAATATCGCTATTTTATGGTATTTGATAATACGAGAATTGATGGTGCATACACTAAGGAGAGTTTTCTAGACATAATAAGAGAATTATAAACAGAACCAATATCCTAACCCGACTGGCAATGGATAGAAGACTATATCAAAGGTCTGCCCTATTCCGCCTGTATATGAACATCGTTAGCGCAGCAACATCCTCCGTTTCTCCTTTTCCCCTACCCGCGGCGCATTTCCACCTTTTTCCATTGAACCATCATACCGGCGCCGCGCGGGAATTGTCGGGGCATTCCGTTGCTACCAAGAGGGAACCCCTAACGGGGTTCGGGAATGCGAATTGACATTTACCGTTGCCTCCAAAGGTGAACCCCTGACGGGGTTCATTTGTCGTGCACCCAATAATGCCGCCTCATTTCATTTTGCGTGGAAGCCGCACGCGGCTTGCAAAATACGAGGCAGCGTGTAGCGGCAAGAAAAATCGCCTGTTTGAACACCGTGAGCGCAGCGAAACGGTGTGAGTTTCGATTTTTCAGCGGCGCTGCCCGTTTTTTAGCAAAATGAAATGCCAGCGGCGAAGGCAACTTTTCTTTGCAACTTTCTTTTTTTGCCCGAAAAAGAAAGTTGAACTAATATTAATCAACAGCGCCGCGCACACATCATCGGGGCATTCCGTTGCTACCAAGGGGGAACCCCTAACGGGGTTCGGGATTGCGGATTGACATTTACCGTTGCCTCCAAGGGTGAACCCCTGACGGGGTTCATTTGTCGTACCCCCCCCATAATGCCGCCTCATTGTATTTTGCGTGGAAGACGCGAAGCGGCTTGCAAAAAACGCGACAACGTTAAGCGTTAAAAAAATCTGCTTGTTTGAAGCAGTGAGGAACGCAGTGACGAACTGCAAGTTCAGATTTTTAGCGTACGGTGGCCGTTTTTTAGCAAAATAAAATGCAGCGGCGAAGGCAACTTTTCTTTGCAACTTTAAATAAACTGCTCTCGTTCAAAAATGCTAACAAGTTCGCATTTTGTTCACTTATTCGCAGTTTTCTTTTTTTGCCCGAAAAAGAAAGTTGAATATATAAAAAAGGATGTTTAAAAAAACATCCTTACGCATTGTCGTCTTCGGAATCAATCTCTCCGCGGAGCGGAACGCTCATCCAGCACTTCACCTCGTCGGTACTGAGGCCCTCGCCCAGCAGGTACATCAGCTTGGCGACGGCCGCCTCGGTGGTGATGTCGCGACCGCTGATGACACCCATCTCTCCCAACCGGACGCTGGAGCCGTACCTGCCCTGCTCAACGCTGCCGCCACCCTTGCACTGCGTGACGCTGACGATGATGATGCCACGGTCAACGGCCTCCTTCAGCAGCGAGAGGAACTCCTGGTTGGTGGGCGCATTGCCCGACCCGAATGTCTCCATAATGACCGCCTTGAGTCCCGGCGTGCCCAACACCGATGATATCATCTGCGGCGTGATGCCCGGATAGAGTTTCAAGATGGCAATATTGTCGTCCATGCGAGTATGAAGAATCAACTTCTCTTTCGGTATCTCTCTGATATAAGGTGTATTATACTTTATCTTGACACCCACTTCCGCCAAATTGGGATAGTTGGCCGACACGAACGCATTAAAGTGCTCGGCATTGTCCTTGTAGGTGCGGTTGCCGCGATAGAGCGAGTTCTCGAAATAGAGGCACACCTCGGGCACACGCGGCTTGCCGTTCTTGTAGTCGGCGGCAATCTCTATTGAGTTGAGGATGTTCTCGCGGCCGTCGGTGCGCATCACACCCAGCGGCAGCTGCGAGCCCGTAAGGATGACTGGTTTGCCAAGGTTTTCGAGCAGGTAGCAGAGCGCCGACGCCGTGTAAGACATCGTGTCGGTGCCGTGCAAGATAACGAAACCGTCGTACTGGTCGTACTTTTCGTAAATGAGGCGTGCCAGCCGTATCCAGAAGTCGGGATTGGTGTCCGACGAGTCGATGAGCGGCGTCATTTCGTAGAAATCCACCTCTGCGTCAATCAGTCGCAGCATAGGCAGGTGTATATAAATATCACTGAACCGGAAAGGCTCAAGCCCTCCGGTTTCAGGATTTTTTATCATACCGATGGTGCCACCCGTATAGATGACATATATTTTTCGGCTCATATTTTAGTAGCGGTCAACAGCATTCAGGTCGGAGAAGGCCACCTTCAGGCGTTCCACCATCGACATCTCGCCTTCGCGCAATACCTTGCGGGGATCGTAGTACTTCTTATTAGGCTTGTCCTCGCCTTCGGGGTTGCCGATTTGCGATTGCAGGTAGTCTTTCTTTTCTTTGTAATAATTCATAACGCCCTGCCAGAAAGCCCATTGCGTGTCGGTGTCAATATTCATCTTCACTACGCCGTAAGAGATAGCTTCTTTGATTTTGGCAGGCTCAGAACCCGAACCGCCATGGAATACGAAGTTAACAGGATTGGCCTTGGTACCGAGTTTCTTTTGGATATATTCCTGTGAATTGTGCAGGATGATGGGTTCCAGTTTCACGTTGCCGGGTTTGTAAACGCCGTGCACATTGCCGAACGAAGCGGCGATAGTGAAGTTAGGGCTGATTTTGCTCAGTTCTTCGTAGGCGTAGCAAACGTCTTCGGGTTGCGTGTAGAGGCGCGAGCTCTCGATGCCGCTGTTGTCCACGCCATCTTCCTCACCACCGGTGATACCCAACTCGATTTCGAGCGTCATGTCAATCTTGGCCATGCGAGCTAAGTATTTCTTGCAGATTTCGATGTTCTCTTTCAGCGGCTCTTCCGACAAGTCGAGCATGTGCGAGCTGAACAGAGGTTTGCCGTGCACTTTGTAATAAGCCTCACCGGCATCAAGCAGACCGTCGATCCAAGGCAGCAACTTCTTGGCAGCATGGTCGGTATGGATAATAACGGGAATGCCATACATCTCGGCCACATTGTGAATGTGCATTGCGCCAGAAACGGCACCTGCGATAGCCACCTTCTCACCGTCATTCTTCAGCGACTTGCCTGCGAAAAAGTGGGCACCGCCGTTCGAGAACTGAATCATCACGGGTGAATTGACAGCCTTGGCGGCTTCCATCACGGCATTCACCGAGTCGGTACCTACCACATTCACTGCGGGCAATGCAAAGTTGGCAGCTTTGGCCATTTCGAAAATGGTCTGCAAATCTTTACCGGTAACTACACCGGGTTTTACTCTATTGGAAATTCTTTCTGACATAATGATATTTAGGTTTAAAAGGTTTTGAAAATGAAGATGCAAATATAAGAGTTTTTAGTGAGTAGGGAATAGTGAGAGGTGAAAAAGTTAAGAAGTTAAGGAACTAAGGAGTTAAGAGTTGTTGGGGTGTTGATTGTTTAATTGTTTAATTGTTGGTGTCATTCCGAGGCGGTGGTTGAGCTTGTCGAAAACACCGTCGAAGGAATCTCTTTGAATTCTGAAATTTGAATTTTATTTATTCTCTGTTCTTTGTTCTCTGTTCTTTTTAATCTTCTTCTTACAATGTTCAATAATTTTATATTTTTGCAATGAAAACTAAAAAAGCACTTGTATGAAAAAGATTGTTCCTTTCCTGTTAGCACTATTAGGATTTTCGGCCGCATACGCACAAGATGACGGCAATCGTCCCATGCTCAAGTACGGTGTGCCGCGCGCCACTTTTGAACTGAAAGGTGTTGTGACCAACCAGCGAAACCGCCCCATCAAGGATGCCCAGGTGAACGTGACCAACGAAGCCAACGGCACCAACGATATGGTGCAAACCGACGCCAAAGGCCGCTTTGAGTACTCTACCAGCATGTTCCCCACCGACCATGTGTACAAAGTGCAAGTGAGCGACATTGACGGTCGCAAGCACCGTGGCGACTTTGAAACCGAGGTACGCGATGTGAAAATAACAGGCAAGGATTACCAACAAAAAACTGGCGACGCCTGGGACCGCGGCACTGTTACCAAGGAAGAGAAGTTCGTTCTGAGAAAGAAAAACAAAAAATAAATCCGCATCTTTATGAAACAGAGACTATTGGCTCTTATCCTGTGCATGGGGACCGTATGCTCCACCCTTGCACAGCCGGTTTCTTTTACCGACGCGCAAAAGGCAGCCGCTAATTTCCTGAACTGCCAGCAGAAGGCGATGCCCACCTGCGCCCACATGGAACAGGACGGCAGCAACACATTGTATTATATCTTCAATGCCGACAACCGCTTTGTGGTGATTTCGGGCGACCAGCGCTGCGTGCCCGTACTGGCCTACTCCGACCAGACCAGCTTCGACAGCGATGACATCATCCCGCCGCTGCAGATGTGGCTGGACAACTATGGACGACAGCTTAAAGCGCTAAAAGACTCTCATAATGAACTAATTGCGCCCAAAACCGAATCATGGCAACGGCTGACAACCCATACCGCAGTGAAGGGTGGCGACACCAAAGAGATAGCTCCGCTGCTGCGCTCCAAATGGAACCAAAGCGAAAACTATAACCTCTACTGTCCCAAAGACCCCAAGGGCCGCTATAACAAACGCGCCGTCACCGGATGCGTGGCCACCGCCATGGGCCAGCTGATGTACTACTTCCGATTCCCTGCCACCGGCGAGGGTTCCTACTCGTACGAGCACGAGAAATACGGCACCATCAGCGCTGACTTCAGCAAAGCCACCTACGACTTTAATGCCATGTGTGATGAGCCGACGCGCGTCAACCCAGCCATCAGCCTATTGATACACCACTGCGGAGTGGCTGTGGATATGGTCTATGGCCCCGGCTCGTCGGGCATGTACAACCACAAGGCAGCCTACGCTATGCGCACCTATTTCAAGTATTCGCCCGAAACGGAATACCTCTACCGCGACAGCGTTGACCTCAACTGGGACAGCGTATTGGTAGCACACCTCGACCGCCGCATACCCATGTACTACGCAGGCTGGAGCGTGCCCAACATCAACGGCCACGGCTTTATATGCGACGGCTACCAACTGGATGCCGACAGCAACCTGTACTTCCACTTCAACTTCGGCTGGGGCGGCATCGCCGACGGCTACTTCTACACCGACTCGCTCTTTGTCAGCGGCTCCAATTTTAACCTCGCACAGGAAGTCATCATCAACGGATACCCCGACACCACACGCTTCACATACCCCGCACCGCCAGCCACAACCACCGACACGCTGACGGCTCCCGCCGGCTCACTGGTGGTGGGCAGCGGCCTCATGTCAACATGCCCCGCCCAATACGACCACTCGTGGGTGATTATGCCCGACACCACCAACCTGCAATCCATCTCACTCAACCTGCGAGGCCAAGTGGCACAGGGCGATACGATTTTCGTGAACGGCCAGCCCATGGAAGGCAGCAAATACCAGAAAACCTTCACCCAATGGCCCGTCACGGTGCGACTGCTCACATGCAACAGCGACACCCTCCGACAGTTCGACGGCGACTATACCACCTCTCAAATGCCGTTCTGCACCACACAAATCATCCGCACCGGCAGTAGCGGTGTCATTACCGACGGCAGCGGCGACCGCCCCTATAATCACTGCTCCTTCTGCCAATACCGCATCGTACTGCCAAAGACTGACTTTATTGACCTGCATTTCAACTATTTCCGCACTGAAAAGGACAAAGATATCCTCTATGTTTTCGATGTGGACAACGACTCGCTCATTGCACAGTTCTCGGGCAACCTCGACGGACGCAACTTCAGTTTCCCCGCCAAGCGACTGCTCTTTATCTTCGATACCGATGACAAGAACAATGACGAAGGTTGGGAACTCTCCTACCGCGCCTCAATGACCGCCATAGAGGATTTCGACAATGATGACATTGCCATTTACCCCAATCCTACTGACAACCACATCATGCTCAAAACCAACGGAAACGCCCTCACCGCGGGCCAGCCTATCTATCTGTATGATATGCAAGGCCGCTTGCTCAAAACGTGGACACACAATGGCGAGGAAACGCAAACACTTTCGTTGTCAGATGTTTCCAATGGCCTGTATCTGCTGAAAGTGGGCAACGAGACGAAGAAGGTGGTGAAGAGATAAACAATGTATAATTTACAATTAACAATTGATAATTAGAGATTTAGAAGATTCTTCATACCTTTTAAATTGTACATTATACATTTTTAATTATACATTCTTATGCGTTCTCGCCTCATACTCATCATAGTACTTTTTGCTGCGACTTGGAACGCATGGGCTCAGCCGTTTAATCCTGCCGAGGCAAAAGTAATATCTGCGCCGAACGAGTTGATGACCCATGCTTCGACCATCGTCGCCCAACAAGACGGAACGCTGTTCATCGCCTACCTGCGCGACACCACACAGACGCACGAGGTCTCTTCCGCAACGACCATCTCTCCCGTATTGATGAAGACACATTTCCCCGAGATGGACTCTTTTGAGAAGGTGGAAATCATGCGCGCCGGCGCTACGGTCGGCGACTTCACACAAAGTGCAACTCGTTCGCCGTACGACAACAACCTACTGCTGATTGGCGACACGCTCTTCTGCTATTTTACGGGCTGCATCGATGGCATCGTCACCCTCTGTGCGCGCCGCTACAATGTGGCCACTGGCAAACTGGACGACAAGGTGGAAATCTGCAAGCTCGCCTATGACGTGGAAAGCCTCACGAACATCTACGACCGCAAAATCGTGCCGTTCGACTCCAAATCCACCTTTGCCATGTTCGAAGAGATGGGCATCCGCTCGGTATTCACCAATGACGTGATTATGTCCACACGCTTCCAAAATTACAAAGGCGCGTGGTACACCGGCTTGGGCAACGCTTTCCCAAAGCACTCCAAACCCGTGATTATCAAAACCACCGACGGCATCCACTTCGAGGTGGTAATGGTATGCAAAGAATTTAATTTTGGCTCCTGCGAGGTGGCGGTTGCCATCTGGCATGACGAAGTTTACGTATTGGAACGCAACAGTGGTGTGGAGCGCGGCGGCAGAGGAACGTTCATGGCAAAATACAGCCTCGACGGCCGCTGTCTGGTCCAACCCATCTATTTGACCGAAGCGCAGGTGAAACCCGCTCTAATCGTCTATAAAGGCCGTTTATACGCCTTCTATAATACCAACCCATCCCTCTACACCGATTGGGGACTCGTTTCGCGCAGCCGCCTGCGTATAGCCCGCATCGGCCGCCAGTGCCAGTTGCGGAAGACATGGGATATCACCAGTCCCTACGGCATCCACTACGTTTACCCCGTAGAAATTGACGGAGACCTCTACATCACCTTCTCCGAAGACCGCCGCCAACTCAATATCGAGATGACGCGCAGCGACATCGGGTTTATCAAGGTGATGTAAGCAATTTACAATTTATTATCCGCAACATTAGCCCGTGGATAACAACAACCAATTTAGCAGCTACTATCTGACATAACTTTCATTTTCACTGCGCACGAAAACGATAATGGTCTGCAAGCCTGCAACAAAACGTGCGGTGGTTTCGACAAGCTCAACCACCGCCATCACACACACTATACGGATGGCAGGGCTTTAGCCTGCAAGCAACTATTTTTCCCACACGTACAAAAAAAGAGCAGAGCCGTCGGCTCTGCTCTTGTCGTATAATCAAAAGGGGGGTACCTTTAGTCGCGGAGACAACGGATAGAGCAAGCAGGAGACCCGCTTTCACTATCAATTTGTTCAATAGTAGATCTGGGGTAATCCAGATTCATGTGTTTTTGGCCCGTTGAAGTCCAATAGTTAGCTTGTTTACCTACGCTATCCATTCCACCATTATGCCAATAACCTACAGGCACAGCGTTGAAACCGGTGCGGTTATTATAACTATATCTGTATAAAGTTCTAGGATCGTCAGGACCATTCCAAACAGTATACGAGTCGGTATTACCTATCGAACAAGCATCTGCTGATTCATACGGCCAGTCGGTTGCTGTAGAAGCTAAAGACTTGGCAATAGAATTCTCATCCGATTCATCACAACGATAAGGATAGTTACTTTCAAATGTTGGGGTACGTGGGTCTTGGGTAGCACCCAAATAATCTGTAAGTTGTGTCCATTCATCATCACTCGGCACATGCCAGCCGGAAGGGCAAATATTGGCGGCACTTGTAACAGCATCCTTATCGTAAACATACCCTTGAACTGCCACATTATCAGTTGCATGATAATTAGCCGCATCAATGTCGGTACCATCAGCAAATTTAGTTGTTCGCAAATTCTCACGCATCCAGCATTGTTCACCAATTTGAACTACATCGTACTCATTACCGCTCTTGTCCGTCAACTTATTGATATATTTTCCACTGTAAGAAGCTGAATAAGCAGTCTCATTTGCAGTATTAATGGAAGTTACCGTACAGATGGGGCTGGCGGGGATAACATGAAGGCCTTGGTCTGGATCGGCGGGGAGCAAAGCTGCCAATTCAGGAGAGGTATAACTGGCTTGATTTGCACCATCGCCATACCAATCACCATTGCAATTGGTGTAAACATGAATGAAATACTCACCCACAGGCAAAACTTCCGAGGGGCCTCTCCAACTTCCCATATATTGACCTGCTCTTGTTTTCCATGCAAGACTGTCAACATTCACGTGATCAATACGAATACTAGCGAAACTTGGACTATTTCCGTAATTAGAAGAATAGCCAAAATAACCACCTCCAATGCCTGATGAAGGCAATTGTGTTACTGTAACTTCATCACTATAGGCAGTACCAACACTGTTGGTAGCGTAGGCACGCACATAATATTTAATACATGTGTCCAAACCACTGATGGGAGTCGCAAAACCAAGAACATTAAAAGTATCAATCTCTAAAGTGGAAACAGCATGAGTGGATGAAAGCGAAGCACCAGGCGTTGTTGACCAGCAAACACCTTTTTCGGTTACAGTTGAGCCTCCGTCAGCCATGATTGCTCCTAATGCAATACCAGATGCTGCTGATAAGATTTTAACGGTAGGCAGAGAGGCAGCGTCACCACGCACGCAGCGAACAGACAAACCAAAGAACTTATCGTTGTTATCACGAATAACTTCAGGACTTTCTGAAGCTAAGATAAACGAATTGTAACCATTGGTTGTACTCCAGAAATTAGCATCTTCACCAAACCCACGTGCTCCGCTTGATTGATAATAGCCAGCGGGAACTGCGTTAAAACCAGATAAGTCATTAATTGCTCTATCATGACAAACATCTCCTGTTGTCGTCATGGGACTATTAGGAGCACAATTGCAAGTAGAACATTCTGGCCAGAAATTAGTCAGACACATTGAACGAGCAATATAATCGCTAACATTGGAACAAGCAAAATAATTCACCTCCTCATAATCAAACGAACCACTGTTACACGTATCAATTGTCGTGCTCAGATAATCTGTAAGTTGCTGCCATTCTGCATTGCTTGGCACATGCCATCCTTCAGGACAAACACCCTGTAAGTTGCTAGGATTTGCATTACTACCATCAGCACCTTTCATTGCGGCTGCCCAGTTATATAAATAACCATAAGATTCTACCTTGTTCACATCATCATTAGGATAATACCTGTATGCTGTAGTAGAACTGGTAGAAGTACCCTGTGCAATAGGTGTGCCATCTGCAAATTGTGTAACGCGTAAGTTCTGACGCATCCAGCATTGATTTCCTATTTGTACCACATCATATTCATTACCATCTATATCGGTCAGTTTGTTGATATAAGTACCAGTAATAGGAGACTCGAACTCTGTTTCATTAATCGTGTTTACACTAGAAACACGACAAATAGGACTAGCAAAAGACTTTTTGTCATATTTAGGCTCTGTGCCAAAGAGATCTCTTAAAGGTTTGAAATAAAGCGAATCCAAGAACTGTTGTTGAGAAGGTTTGATATATACAGTTGATTGGACATCTGCATAAGACTCGTAAGAGCCACCACAATCAATATATGTCTTGGTTTCATAAGCACCAACAGGAAGTATCAACTCCCAAGTTTTTTCTGTAGTTTCATAGACAACTTCATTATCAGAATTAACCAAGTTAAATTTTGCTATAATGCTACTATTACCGTTTATTGACAATCTTCCAAAGTTACCATCTGAACCTGAGCGTTGGAAATTAGAATTAAACGAAGCATTACCACTTGGCCATACCCTAATAGATACCTCGTCACTATATCCTGTTCCCGCACTGCTTGTAGCATAGGCACGAAGATAATAGTTAACACAAGCGTCTAAAGACGAAAGCATTCCTGTAAACGTGTCTGTAACGGACTGGGCAACGATTTTATTATCGGAAAGTGAAACGCCAGGTTCAGTACTCCAACAAATACCACAATCTGTTACATGTGCATCGCCCGAATCAACTACATTTCCAATGAACATGCTTATATTACCCGCAATTGCACCTGCAAACCACAAATCTACCGTAGGAGCCTCCGCCGTTGATGCTGTGAAGCTTACCGTATCGCCATAGAACGTACCTAAGGCGTTGGTAGCGTAGGCGCGCACATAGTACTTAGCACCAGCTTCCAGACCAGTAAGAGTGCTGCTGAAGGCACCCAAACCTGTACCATCGGTGGTTTTACTATCGTTAACAGTGGGGAACTTGTCATAACGACCATTATTATCCTTCTTCCAGCAAACACCACGTGCAGTGACAGTTGAGCCTCCGTCAGCAGTTACATTACCGCCACAAGTAGCCGTTGTTCCCGTAACAGCACTAACTGCCGATGTAGTAACTGAAGGCGTGTTGTTACCTGCACCACGCACACAGCGAACACCCATGAAACCAATTTTAGCACAGGTATTTTGACTATAATTTTCTCCAGTAGTGAAAGTTGCTGCAATAAACAGTTCTTTACCTATTATACCTGGACCTTCATCTCCACCATTATTGTCATCTTTATCAGGATTGGGACTTGTTGTCCAATAACCGGAAGCCAAACCTTGCGGGAAAGGCATTATAGCTAAAATTCCCCCTGCAGATAATGAAAGGCCAGTAGCATTATTGGTACTAAAATCTGTTCCAATAGAACAATCTTTGAAATCATCATCTGACTCATCATACGTCCAGCCTGTATTAGATGCCAAAGCCTTACCCAGTTTAGAGGCATCTCCATTACAAGCATATTCCTCTTGCTGACCTACGTAGGTATAAAGCGCAGTCACTTCAGTCATACTTGGCACATGCCAACCATCGGGACAAAGACCTTGAACACCAGAAGGATTGGCATCACTGCCATCAATATTCATTTTTAAGGCAGCAAAACCATTGTATAACAAATCTGGAGTGTCTAATATATGAACATGCATGTTTTCACCATCAGATTCAATCTCATAATGGTTAATATAGTGCGGCACATGTTCTGACGTCGCATTATCAGAGTAAGCCGAAGTGATTGCAACGCCATCAGCATAATGCTTGGTCCTCATATCTTCCTTCAACCAACACTGTGTTCCAACCTGAACAACCTGGTATTCATTACCATCAACATCGGTAAGTTTGTTAATATAGGTGCCTGAATAGGAAGGTGTGAAAGCACCTTCATTGGTACCTACTGCGTCGGCTGTACAAATAGGACTCGATTTTACTTCGATACCCGAAATGGTTGTGGAAATACACGGGGTAGTAATTTCCACAGAGTAGGTTCCAACAGGTAAGATATCTGTCTTTGTGGTCCATGTACCTATCACCTCGTCGCTTGCGTTTCTCCAAGTAGCACTGGTAACATCAGCATTATTAATAGTCACGCGACCAAAATCGGGGCTATTACCTAAATTAACGGTATAGTCTAACTCAACGATATGTTTGTATTTAATCGTCTCTCCGTAGAAAGTACCCATGGCATTGGTAGCATAGGCACGTATATAATAAGTATTGCCAGCCTCCAATCCGGTTATTTCACTAGTAAACTCACCCGTACCTACTCCATCGGTCGTATGGTTATGATCAACATCCAAATTAAGAGCGCCGTTAGATGACCAGCAAACACCACGAGCCGTCACTTCCGAACCACCATCAGAAATAACATTACCACCGCAAATAATTGATGTACAATTAGTATCACTAATTGCTGCTGTAGTAACAGACGGTGTGTTGTTGCCTGCACCACGCACACAGCGGACAGACCAATACCCTTCTTTATACGAACCTGATTCTGCAGAACTTATTGTTTCGCTAAAGCCGTACCAATTCAATGCAGCAGCTGTAATTTCATCTGAACTTGAAGTAGTCCATAAAACGGCCGCCAAACCAAATGAAGGAAGACCTGGTTGCAAATCATAATTATACGTCGTTCCTCTACATATACCGGCAGCTGTCATTGAGAATCCAGTAGTGTTGTTGGTTGTCAAGTCGTATGAGACCATACATTCACTCAATTCACCTTCCACACCTGCCTGTGCTGCTATTGCTTCCAGAGTCGATTTATCCAACCAACCAGTATTGCCCGACAATGCCTTGGCAATCTTGGTGGCATCATCACCACACAAGAATGACTCTTTACTGCTTACATAATTAGTAAGAGTCGTAAATTCAGCTGCACTAGGCACATGCCACCCTTCGGGGCAAATACCCTGAACACCTATAGGATTAGCATTGCTAACGTTGGCATTATGTACTGCGGCATACCAGTTGTAAAGCAAGCCATAAGTATCACTATTGGCAGCAATGCCATTAGGATAATCGTAATGAGGATAATCTGAAACCTCATGCATATAACCAAGTGTATCGCCGCCAGCGTAAGTCTTCGACTTCATATTTTCTTTTGTCCAGCATTGGCTGCCAATTTGCACCACATTGTAAGTGTGGTTCTCCACATCTTTCAATTGGCTGATTTGGCCATTGCTGCCAGTTTCATTGCTGTTCACAGCATCAACTGTACAGATGGGGCTCGAGAGGATTTCGAACGAAAGGGTTTTGTTGCAAGAAATACCTGTCAACTCAACTGTATATTTGCCCACAGGCAGAATATCGGTCTTACCACTCACCCAAGTACCAATCTCCACATCATTGGAATCTTTCCAAGAAGCGGAAGTAGCATTGGTATTATTGATGGTTACACGACCAAAATCCGCACTGTTACCCATATTGATGGTGTAATCCATTGATGTCTCGCAAGGTGTAGCACCTTCCCCACGCAAACAACGAACAGAAACAACACTGTTTTTCGCGTTACCGGTAGTGGGAACATAAACATTCGGAAGCAGATATACAACACCAACAACATTTGCATGATGTGCATCAACTTCTGTAGCACTCCAATAATAAACAAGACTATCAACTCCAGCGGCCTTATTGTTGTTATCATCAAAGACACCTGCAGGAATGGCATTGAAGCCCGTGGTATTGTTCGTAGAAAGAGTGTTAGCAGGAACACATTCCGTTGAAACTGCAGGCCAATACAAAGTAGATGCTAATGCCTTACCAATTTTCGTATTATCACTGGCATCGCACCAATATGCACTTTTTGAAGATACATAGTCGGTGAGTTGAGTCCATTCTGCCGAACTCGGCATATGCCAACCAACAGGACAGATACCTTGTATGTTACTTGGATTGGCAGAGGAAGAACTTGCTCCATGCATAGCTGCACTCCAGTTATACAAATAACCGCATGCGTTATCGGTATCAAAGCGTCCTGATTTATAACGAACGGGCACGTCATAAGATACTGTACCGCTGCCAAGAGGAATTTCAGTACCATCAGCAAAGTGAGTAGCATGGAGATTCTCAGTTATCCAGCACTGGCTACCAATTTGAACTACATTATAACTATTTTCATCCACATCTTTCATTGCTTTAAGATATCTGCCGCTATAAGAAGCAGTATGACTTATTTCATTGTCATTCAACTCTGAAACGGAACTACAGATGGGGCTTGAAAGAACATCAAATGAAAGCGTTTGAGTGCCTCCACAATTCAATGACAAAACAATAGTATAAGTACCTACAGGTAAGATGTCTGTCTTTCCTTCAATCCAAGTACCAATCACCACGCCATTGGAATCTTTCCATGAAGCGGAAATGGCGTTGGTACTATTAATAGTTACTCTGCCAAAGTCATCACTATTACCCATATTAATGGTGTAGTCAAAAATAGCAGGATCACAAATCTTTCCACGGATACAACGTACCGAGTAAGCATCGCTGCGCGGGTTATCAACGGAAGGAATATCAGCTTCCGGATTATCATAGTAGAATTTCATATTAATAGCGCCAGTTGTATTGGTGCCGAGAGCAAGCCATAAGAAGCCATTATTACCTAGCGGTTCGTAATGGTTTCCAGAACGATAACCAGCAGGCAACATTGCTGCACCTGTTGTATTGTTAGTCGTAAGATCGTTACCAACAGCACACTCTACACTACTGCTATTCCAATCTGTTGTGGTGGACAAAGCCTTAGCCATCCAATCCTCTTCTCCACCGCAAATAAACTTCGATATGTCGAAATCATCGCCTAGTTGGTCCATATCGGGGCCACCCAACAAATGCCAGCCGTCGGGGCAAACACCTTGCACGGTTTTTGCGGGATCAAGATTGACTTGATTACACATAGCGGCAGGCCAGTTATAAAGAAGACCATATTTTGACACATTGCCCTCATCGTTGGCAGGATACTCATAATAAGCAATATTATTGCTAACTTCCTTGTTTGCACCATGCTGAATGGCAGTACCATTGGAGAATGTTTTGGTTTTCAGGTTTTCTCTAATCCAGCAAATCTTACCCATTTGCAGTACGTTGTACTCATTTTCATCAATATCTTTCATTTTGCTGATGAACTTGCCAGTGTAAGAAGGACTATAAGAAGTGGGCTCGAAAGCGATTTCGTTATCCTCGTTAATCGACTCAACCGAACAGATGGGACTGACATCGAGACGAATACCTGTAATGGTTCTCGTTCCGCAATCGCCAGTCAGTTCAACTGTATATTTGCCTACGGGCAGGATATCGGTCTTACCACTCACCCAAGTGCCAATCTCTACGCCGTTGCTATCTTTCCAAGAAGCAGCGGAAGCATTGGTGCTGTTGATGGTCACGCGGCCAAAATCGTCGCTGTTGCCAAGATTGATGGTATAGTCCATGGAAAGTTCACAACCTTCGTTACGTACGCAACGAACGGAATATGAATAATTTTTCCATGTGGATAATTGAGATGCAATTTCAGGTGAAACTTGGAGGGCATAAACATTATCAGAACCACCTGTTCCCAATATTGTAGAGGAAAAAAAGGCTGCAATGGTTCCAAAATCCGGACGATTAGTACCAAAAGCACAACCAGCAGGAAGAGCAGAGAAACCTATTGCATTGTTCGGCATAACAGTTTGATCACCTGGATTAGTCCAGCCATCAGTTGTCACCAAGGCTTTACCAATATTTTGATATCCATAATCAGGGTCGTCTTTATGATTATCAACAAATGCTGTCAATTGCTCAAATTCGGCCTGACTTGGCAAATGCCAGCCATTAGGACAAACACCTTGTACACCACTGGGATTTGCATTGCTACTTGAAGCTCCATGCATTACCGCAGTCCAGTTATATAAATAACCATATGTCGGAACAATAGTCTCATCATTGTTAGGGTAATAACGATAAGGCTCACTTTGACTGCCATAAGGTCCCAAAGGCAAATCAATTCCATCAGCGTATGTTGTAGAACGCAAATTTTCTTTAATCCAGCATTGTTCACCTATCTGAACCACATTATAGGTGTTTTCCTCAATATCTTTCAGGGCATTTATATATTTGCCACTATAAGTTGGTGTGAAAGCGGTCTCATTCACATTAACAAGTTCGACAGCACAAATGGGGCTGGAAAGGATGTTTAACGAAATAGTATTAGTACCACAATCCTCCGAGGTCAGTTCTACGGTATAGGTACCTACAGGCAGGACAGGGGTAGTGCCGCTAACCCATTCACCCACCGTTTGATTGCTGGAATTTTTCCACACGGCACTGGTGGCTGAGGTACTAACGATTGTTACTTTACCAAAATCAACGGAATAGCCGAAGTTGATAGCATATTCCATGTCGGGCAAAGTGTTAAAGGTTTCTTGCTCACCATAGGTGGTGCCCACACTGTTGGTGGCGTATGCACGTACGTAATAGGTAGTACATTCGAGCAGACCTGTCAATTCACTGGTAAACTCGCCTACTCCAATGCCATCGGTGGTATGGCCAATGCTATTTTCCAATGTGGGGTTGGGCGACGTGCTCCAGCACACACCACGGGCAGTCACTTCTGCACCGCCGTCCGAAAGGACATTACCACCAGAGATAGCGGTAATAGTGGTTACCGTGCCCGTTGGAGAGGTGATAACAGAAGCAATCGTCGTTCTGATTATCTTACCCGTTCTTGTCAGTCGCGGGCGGGTAACAATGTGTCCCTTCTCGTCCACGAAACTGCGGGTATCTCCCGTTGTGCCTAACTGGCCCGTTGAGGATACACCTTTTTCAACTTGAGCTTGCGCAGCAACAAACATTACGCAAAACCATATTAGTACGAATACCTTTTTCATACTTCGTTATTATATTGAATATTATTTTTATCTAATTTGTTATATTTCGCTAATCGAGTATACAGCGCACCGACAAATATTGTGAGCTGGCTACTTCTCTGGTCAGATCTATAGTAGAAATATTGTTTTCCACCACCATATAAGGAACATACGGCAGTCCGTTTTCAATTTTGCCTTGTGTGCAAGACCACAAAAAGGCTTGAATACCAAAGTTTTCATTGTAAGCACCATAAGTGTGCCCTGCAGGTTTTAAAGAAAAGCCTGTCTTGTTGTTCAACTCTGGATTTACCGAAGCAACACAACTCCCCGTTGCAGTAGTATTCCAATCCTCTTGGCTAACTAAAGCCTTATTTGTACATGGATTATAACAGGGAACTCCTTTTACATAGTTCACCAGTTGGGTTAGTTCGGCATACGAAGGCACATGCCAACCATTAGGGCATATACCTTGCACACCAGAGGGATTGGCCTCGCTGCTTGTAGCGCCGTTCAACACTGCCGACCATTGGTATAGATAGCCAAAAGTCGGTATTAAAGCGTCATTGTGATTGGGAACTTGCAAATTGGATGTCGCGATAGAAGATCCATTAGGATAGTGGGTGGTGTAGAGATTTTCTCTCATCCAGCATTGCTCTCCTATTTGCACTGTATTGTAAACATGACCTTCATAATCGGTAACAGTAGCCACACCCGGACAGGTAGTTGGTTCGGCAACTTCGGTAGTGAAAAACTCCTCCGCACCATACGATGTGCCCAAGCTATTTGTGGCGTAAGCTCGCACATAATAGTGGGTACATCCTTGCAACCCTGTCAATGTACTAGTGTATTCACCAGTACCTGTGCCGTCTGTAGTATGGTTGTCGGCTATGGTAGGATAATGATTCGTGCTCCAGCACACACCGCGCGCAGTGATAACGGCACCGCCATCAGCGGTAACGTTACCTCCTGATACGGCAGTGGTGGTGGTGATGCTACCCGCAGCTGATGTAGTGACCGCAGGCAATGTCACATCGATGATCTTGCCTACACGCATCAGTCGTGGATTAGCGACAATGTGACCCTTTTCGTCCACAAAGGAACGAGTATCCCCCGACGAGCCCAATTGGCCCGTCGAGGATACGCCTTTGTCGGTTTGCGCTTGCACGCTTATACACAACGCACAGAGCCACATGATTATCACCACCCTTTTCATAGTTCGCAACTATAAACAAATTTATATGCGAACTGTGTTATTTGAACCAGTAAATGAGAATCTTATCACCTGCTTCGAGAGCATAATCCTCATTCTCAGCAGGAACATAGGTTACCGTGGTTCCTGATACAGTTACTACGCTAGTGTTGTTGTCACCTATGAGAATACCGTTGATATAGATCTTAACCAGATAATTAGTGTTAGGAGTCGAAGAGATGGTGAACGCGGTCTGGCCAGCCGTAGCAGTAAACTTAGCAGATTGCTCAGTGGGAAGTTCTGTGGTCTTCACATAGTTCGAATCAATCAGAGCTTGCTCGGTTACGTAGTTCGAATCAATCAAAGCTTGCTCGTTGATGTACTTGTTCGTGGTCAGATAGTTAGCCACATCGCCTTCAGTCATATAGTTGTTCGTGGTCAGAACCTGATTTACGCTGTCCTTGATGTTGGGTTTGTTCTTGATGTAAGCATCGCTCGTAGCATCGGTCTCGTTCCAGTCGGCCTGTACGTTAGCTTCAGCACCTTCAAGATTGGTGATAGCGGTCTGCATGTTGGTGATAGTTACACTGTCCTTGGTCAGGAAGTTGTTCTTTGTCAAACTATCTTTCGTCATGTAGTTGTTTTCGGTCAGATAGTTCTGAGTGATTTGATTCAGAGTGGTAATGCTATCTTTGGTCAGATAATGCTTATCCTCTAAATAATCTTGGGTAACATAGTTGTTCTCCGTCAATACTGCGTTAACACTATCCTTAATGTTGGGTTTGTTCTTAATGAAAGCGTCGCTGGCATTATCCGTTACGTTCCAATCGCTCTGTACGTTCTCTTCAGCATTCTCT
>JAFTCA010000098.1 GCA_017454945.1 Bacteroidales bacterium | reverse complement strand
TTCAGATACGGCTTCAAGAAATGCGCTGCCATGTCGGTACGGTGCGTGAAGGATTAGGAGAGGCGTGCCGACGGCACGAAATCCTATTAACCCCAGACAAACGCAGTGCAGTCTGGGGTAGCGGAAGCAATACGCATAACTGCGTGCCGAAGGTACGCAACAATAGGTAGGAGAGGAATTACAGCTCCCTGTCGCGGCCGCGGGCGACTATCAAGAAGAGTTTTTTCCTTTGCGTACAAATGAACTTTTTTCTCCCAACTTTCATAAGTGCCCGTAGTTGTTTTTGATTGTAGATAAAATGTAATTTTCTGACAATCAAAGAAATAAAATTTAATTTGTAATCCAAAAAAAAGATGTAACTTTGCCGCGGAAAGTTGCCAGAGTGGTCGAATGGGGCAGACTCGAAATCTGTTGAACCCTCCGGGGTTCCGGGGGTTCGAATCCCTCACTTTCCGCAGATGAGAATTTCAAGGAGCATGTGACAATATGCTCCTTTTTTTCTGTGATTTTCTGCAGAATATTTCTTATCTTTGCCACGGAAAACACAAATAATTGTTGATGAAAAGATTTTTATGGATTGTCGCAGTCTTGTCGCTGCTGACCGCCTGTCACCGCAATAAAGGGAATGCCGACGCCTACGGAAATTTTGAGGCAACGGAAATTATTGTTTCGTCTGAGAATAATGGCCGCCTGCTGGAGTTTTCGGTGGAAGAGGGGCAAACCTACCAAGCCGGTGAAGTGGTAGGTTGTATCGATACTTTGCAGTTATGTTTGCAGCTTAAGCAGTTGGAAGCCTCTATCAAGGCTGTTATGGCTCGTCGCCCCGACTCCAAGTCGCAGATACAAGTGTTGAAGAAACAGTTGGAAACCCTGGAAAAAGAGCGTGCCCGCGTGGAGAACTTGGTGCAAGCCAATGCCGCTACCGCCAAGCAGTTAGACGACATCGTGGCTCAGATAAACATCACCAAGAGCCAGATGGCAGCCACCGAGTCCACACTGAGTATCCAGTCGCAATCCCTGTCGGAAGAGGTGGAAGCCCTCCGTTTCCAGAAAATGCAGCTTGAAGCCTCTATCGCCACTTGCCGTATCAAGGCGCCCATCACTGGCACTGTGCTCAAGAAATACATAGAACCCAATGAGTTGGCATTCCAAGGCAAGCCGCTCTTCAAGATTGCCGACCTGACCAATATGTTCATCAAAGTCTATGTGTCGGAAGATATGCTCTCGTCGTTGCGCCTGAATCAGGAGGTAACTATCAATTTGGATACGTCGGGGGATATCTCCAAACAGGCTAAGAAGAACAAACGGAAGAATAAACGTAAAGATAACGAGCCAACCAAACAATTCACCGGCAAAATATGCTGGATTTCGCCTAAGGCCGAATTTACGCCTAAGATGATACAGACTAAGAATGAGCGTGTTAACCTTGTTTATGCTGTGAAAGTCAGCTTCATTAACGATGGTAGCGCCAAAATCGGCATGCCCGGTGACGTGATTTTTAAATAGAAGCCATGGATTGGGCTGTTGAAATAGAGCATCTTAACAAGACATATCCCGAAAACCATGTGACTGCGCTGGATGATGTCAGCATTGCCGTGAAACCGAATGAACTTTTTGGCCTTGTCGGTCCAGACGGCGCTGGCAAATCTACATTATTCAATATCCTGACTACCTTGCTGTTGCCCGACTCTGGTCATGTGACCGTGCTCGGTATGGATGTGATTGCCGACTACAAGAAGGTACGGAGCACCATCGGCTATCTGCCTGGCGTCTTTTCGCTCTATCCCGACCTGACAGTGGAAGAAAACCTGATTTTCTTTGCTACGATGTATAAGAGCAAAATCAGCGAGAATATGTCCATCATCAAGCCCATCTGGCGACAGTTGCTGCCGTTCAAGAAAAGGCGTGCTGGCAAGCTGTCGGGCGGTATGAAGCAGAAGCTGGCGCTCTGCTGTGCGCTCATCCACAAACCGACCATTCTCTTTCTTGACGAGCCGACCACCGGCGTGGACCCTGTGTCGCGCAAGGAGTTCTGGGAGATATTGAAAGGTATTCAGCAACAGGATATTACGGTGGTTGTCTCCACGCCTTATATGGATGAGGCAACCCTCTGCGACCGTATCGCACTCATTCAGGATGGTCGCATTATCGAAGTGGCTACGCCCAGCCAGATTATCGATAATTTTGAGGGCTCCTTGTACACGTTGACCACCGACAATATCTTTGGTTTGCTAGAGATTATGAAACAGTGCACTTTGCATTGCAACTATTATCCCAATGGCGATCAGCTGCACATTGTCTTTTACGAGGATGCGGCAACGATGGCGAGTGCTTTCCAACAGTTTTTGCAAGAGCATCAGATAGAATTCAGGAATATGAAACGCATCGCGCCGAATATTGAAGACTGTTTTATCGAACTTGTTAAACCGAAGTAGGAAATGTACAGCATTGTAGCGGAGAATCTGACTAAGAAGTTTGGCGACTTCACTTCGGTTGACCATATCAACTTCCAGGTGAAGCAAGGGGAGATTTTTGGCTTTTTAGGGGCCAACGGAGCGGGGAAAACAACGGCCATCCGCATGTTGTGCGGGCTGCTGCGCCCCACGTCGGGGGTGGCTACTGTGGCGGGCTACGATGTGAAGACGCAAGCCAAGTTCGTCAAGCGCCACATCGGCTATATGAGCCAACGCTTCTCGCTCTACAACGACTTGACTCTATTTGAGAATATGCAGCTTTTTGGTACGGTATACGGCATTCCTAAAGCTGAGTTAAAAGACCGTATCCATCAAAGTTTAAAGGAGTTGCAAATGGATGATAAGGCCAATACCTTGGTCTATTCCATTCCGTTGGGGTGGAAGCAGAAGTTGGCGTTTGCTACGGCCATGTTGCACCGGCCGCAGATAGTATTCTTGGATGAGCCCACCAGCGGTGTGGACCCGATTGTGCGTCGTGAGTTTTGGAATATGATTTACCATGCTGCATCGCAAGGTGTAACTATCTTTGTTACAACACACTATATGGATGAAGCTGAGTATTGTGAGCGTATTTCCATTATGGAAAGCGGCCAGCTTAAAATCATTGGCAAGCCCGCCGACATCAAGGCGGAGATGGGTGTTGATTCCATCGCCGATGTGTTTGTTAAGTTTGTGCGGAGATAGAACGTTAGAAGTTATAAAGAACAAAGAACAGAGAACAAATATCAAAATTTATACAACTTTTTAAATATCTATCTTATGAAAAAAACATTAATTTATGTATTTGTTTGTGTGTTAATCTCTTTGGGATTATCTTCCTGTCATAAAGAGAAATCTGCTGAAGAAAACATCATAAAGGATGCCGTAACGGATGTGGATGGTAATAAGTATGATGCGGTGCGAATCGGCAATCAGGTGTGGATGGCTGAGAATTTGCGTACTACAAAGTATGCGGATGGTACTGAAATTCCGTTAGATACTGTTGTTGTCCCTTCCCGCTATTATCCTGATAATAATGCTGCAAACGTTGAAAAATACGGCTATTTATACAATTGGGAAGCTGTCATGAATGGTGAGTTGGACACTCTTCATGGTAGAGTACAGGGCATTTGTCCTACAGGCTGGCATGTGCCCAGTGATGTCGAATGGCAGGAGTTGTTGGATTATGTGTGGACTCAAGTGAACCCGAATAAAGCCTATGATAAACCCGCCAAGGCGTTGGCATCAACCGAAGGATGGTTGCCGAGCAGTAATGATGGTTCGCCTGGTTGTGATCCTTCAAAAAATAATTCTACGGGATTTTCGGCATTACCTGCCGGTATCGCAGTCATCTCCGATGAAAATATAATTCTCGAAATTAGTTATATGGGTCATTATGCATACTTTTGGAGTTCTGATTATGATATTGTAAGTGAACAATTTTACTATGGGAAGAGTTGGTGGCTCGACTATATGGGTTCTGAATTGCGAAACGAAATGTTAATGGGTGCCGGTTCTGTCCGCTGCCTTCGCGACTAAATCTTTGGGCAGCATTACAATTACCGGGCCATATCGGTTCGCTGTGTCAAAGATTAAAATAATATAGTTAAACCTTTTATAATAAAACTCTTATGAAAAAACAATTTGTTTATTTAATTGCCTGTATGTTAGTTCCTTTGTTTTTAGTTTCGTGCGATAAAGATAAAGGCAAAGAAAGTGTTCCTGAAGAGAACATTACAAGAGATGCGGTTATGGATGCTGACAGCAACATGTATGATGTGGTGAAAATAGGCAACCAAGTGTGGATGACTGAGAATTTGCGCACGACGAAGTACGAAGATGGCACTCCTATTCCGTTAGATACTGTTGGTGTCCCGTCACGTTATTGTCCTAATGGTAATGCTGCAAACGTGAAGAAATACGGCTATCTGTACAATTTTCGTGCTGTGATGAACGGTGCACACGGCAGCGAAACCAATCCGAGTGGAGTGCAGGGCATTTGTCCCCAAGGTTGGCATGTTCCCAGCGATGCCGAATGGCAGGAACTGGAGAGTTATGTGCTAAGTCAGTTAGACCCAGGTAAACAGTATCAAACAATCGCAAAGGGGTTGGCCTCAGCTGAGGGGTGGATGACGAGTGACAATGTAGGCGCACCAGGCAATGACCCTTCTTCCAATAATTATATGGGCTTTTTTGCATTACCTGCGGGCAAGTTGTTGATCAGCATTGATGAGGACCGACTTCTCTACTATGACGGGTTTGGTAGCGCTGCTTACTTTTGGAGCGCTACTGGTAGCGATAACGCGGCAATGATGCGTTACCTCGACAGTAATAGTCAAGACATTTCTAGAGATACTTCGAGTGATGGCATATCAGTACGTTGCTTGAAGGATTAATAAACATATTTTGTATAAACAAGTGGCTGTCATAAAATTGGCAGCCATTTTTTTGGGGGAAACTAAGATTCCAATTGTACATTATAAATTGTACATTATCAATTAGTATTCGTCTTCCGGTTCGGGAACGTAGTAGTATTTTTTCGTGAACTTGTTCTTCTGCGACTTGTTGCCGAGTTTGTAGGTGAACGACGGCAGACCATTGCCCGACTGCAGCATTCTCTTCTTGGCGGGCAGGTCGGAGATGGCGTTGTTGAACTTCTTGTCGGAGGAGTAGCCGTACATATTGTTGTTTTCAAATTGGAAGAAGAAGAAGCTCTCGTCGAACTCGAAGTAGATGAACAGTCGGTTGCGCGAGCCGCGCTTCTCGATGACGATGCGGCCGGGCACCATCTTGTTCACTTCTCGGGCACCGCAGATCAGCACGGGCAGCTCATATTGCGAGGTGAAGGCCTTGTTGACGCGGTCCCATACGAAGTCGATATTGCCGAAAAGGAACTGCACTTGCAGGTTCTTGGGCAGCTTCTTCACCTGTCCGCGCAGGGCTACATCGCGTTGGTATTTCTTGTATTCATCCTGGCCGAGCATGTTGATTAGGGCCATCTCGTAGGAGTCATCATCCGAGAAATCAACGAATTCCAGATTGGAGGAGCTTTCGATGTAGTCGTACAAGGTCTTCATCGAGTTGTCGTTGAAGAAGAAGTTGATGGAGGTGGTGAGGTTCATCACGGCCGAGTCGGCTTTCATGTAGTTGGTGATGGTACCGTTGGTGTTAAACTCAACACGCCCCAACTTGGCTCCCATGTCGATGGCGCCGATACCTTTGGCAATACATTCCTCAGGGTCGAGGGTGATCATGTTGCCCGGAATCTCAGGGTCGAGCAGTTTGTCGAGCGAGGCGGCCTTGAAGAGACGCTCTTCATTGTCGTACATGATATGGCCGAAGACGGAGATGTATTCCGAGTCGTTGAATTGGTCCTTGGCGGTACCGAAAGCGGTGTAAATGCGGCCGGTGCGGTTAGAGGAGGCCACGGCAATGACAACTTTGCGGTCGGTGACATCCTTGCTTCTGTCGTGCACTTCAACGAAGATGCTGTCAGGGTTAATCTGCTGGCTGATACGCAGTCGGGCATGCTTGATGGTGTCGCAATTCTGTACGATTTCAACGCCGCCGATGAATTTCAGCAACTGCTCTTCGCTATAAAGTTGTACGCGGCCGTCGAAGGCAAAGTGAGGCGAGAAGAGGAAGTTTTGCGTTAGTGGAATCTTACCTTCGCCGTGGGTGCGCTTCAAAGTCCACAGTGTGTCGAAGTGGATAACTTGCGCATAGCCGAGTTCCTTGTTCATGTAGTCGTAATCGCCATAACCGATAAAGTGGTCGCGCGATTCAACCTCGATGTGGCAGTCGTGCAGTTCGTGGTATTTGTTGTAGCGACCGGCAAGCAGGCGTGCTTTGTCCAGCGGCACGATTTCGGCGTGCTCCAGAATGGTCACCTCGCCTTCGTAGGGGAAGACTGCCGCATCCGCTACATGGATGAAGCGAACACCATGGGCGTTGATAATATTCTTGGCGAAGTTAAACTCGGCGGTGAGGGCGGTGAAACGGAGCCGTCTCTTTTCAGGATTGGTGGCAATCAGCTCGTTGCCGCGACTTTCCATCTCAACAAGGTCTCTAACTGGCGTGTTCTGAATGTCCACATCCTTGTAGGGGTCGTCATCCCAGCGGAAACGCAGGATGTCGTCGTCAATGGGATCCCAATCGAATACGGAGGCGTTGGCCTTAAACTCGTTCTTGACGAAGATGATCTCCGAAGCCTCGCCGTTGGAAACAAAATGTCCTTTGCGGGTCTTGAAGTCGATGTGCGAGTTGTAGTTGTCGGTGGTGAAGACAAACTCGTCGGTCGATTCCAGCGAGAAGATGCGCAGGTCGGCGGTGTCGGCCAGCAACTCGTGGTGCTTGAAACTGAACAGGTTGGAAGTGAGGTCGGCGCGTTTGAACTTGGCGACGCCCGTGCCGAACATGCCGTTGGGTGTCAGCTTCGAGTTTCCGGTCAGTTCCACTTCGTTGAAAACGGACATGGGAGTCTTTTGTGTGTACACATACATGGCGTCTTTGTAGGGGAACCATTGCAGGCGGGCGTTCTCCACCGAGGCGGGCGGGAATTCGGTGCCGGCTATCTGTTCGTTCACCACATGCGACTTCACATCGCCAAAGGTCTTGTCAAAGAAGAATACATAGTCGTCAGAGTAAGAGACAGAGGTTAGGTAGTTGATGTGTCCGTTTCCTCGCAATCCTCTGTTGCTTAAGTCGATAACATTCCGATAATTGGCCTTGCCACCGTACATGTCGATGCCGGTTGAGCGGTGCACAAAGCCCAGCGAGAAGTCGGGACGCACCTTGAGCGGTTCCCGTATGTTGGGGAAAATGCCACCGGAAACCAGTTCGCCGGTAAAGTGGATGGAGTCGGTGTCGAAGTTGTCCAAGTTTTTGAGCCTGAAGACATCCACAAGGTAGTAGAAGCGGTCGCGCTTGTAGGCGCCGTTCTGTACGTATTTCTGGTCGTAGAATACTTTGCCGCCTTTGCGGCTTTCGAAGATGGGGTAGTCGGGGTAGTTGACCAGGCCCGACTTGTTCTCGGGCATGTCAATGTAGAGTGTGCCACTAAGCTCTTCAATGCGGCTGGTGACTTCGCGCAGGCGATACTCACCGTACATGTTCTGCTTCGAATTTTTGTCTTCCACATACATAATCATCGAGTCGATGATGTCCATCTCTACCTTGAACTCGTCGTACTTGAATTCGCAGTTGTGCGGCACAAAGTCGAAGAGGCCGGCCACAATGCGGCCCGAGAAGTTCATGTCGCGGTTTTTCTTCACAGTTACCTTTTCGCCACGCGGATAGACATTGACGATTTGCGTGTCGCTGAGGACGAAGAACTCACAGCCAGTGACGCGCAATTCGTTGTTTAACAGGCTCATGGAGGCGTAGTGTGTTTTCGATTCCAACACGATATTGTCGTAATCCTTACGACCCACATCGTTGTTCAGGTATTGGGCGATTTTCTTGCGGTAGAGAATCTCGTCGGTGTTGATGTCATATTCGATGAAGCCCATGGCGGCCAGCTCGATGAGTAGGGCGCGAATGTCGGCATCGTCTTTTCTGAAGTAGTTGACTACGGTTTTGAATTTTACGCGTCCGTAGTCGTGTGCTCTGAAAATTTTCCATAGGGTAAAAAGCGGATTTTCTTCATTGTAACCCTGAATCTTGCCCATGGTATGGTGGTCGAAGAAGTTTTGCGACTCAAAGATGGCAGGCGATTGTGAGGCTTGTCCTACAAGTGCTTTGAACTCAATGGTTTCCTCGGTTGTTTTCCAGTAGATACTCTCCACGGTAATGTCCATGCGGTGGTACGAATCGAAGAAGGGAGTGCGGCCGATGCCGTTGTGGGTGCGGCTGATGAGTAGCTCGTCGGTGGCTTCGTTGTAGCGGAAGTTGGCGCCGGGGTGGTAAATCGAGTCCTCTTCAATATAGATGCTTACTCTCGAATCGTTCGAGAGGACGATGTCTTCTTTGAACAGGTAGCTGCGGGCTTCAACTCGGATGATGATTTTGCCATCTTTGTAAATCAGCAACTTACCGAGGTTGGCACCGTCAGAAGAACCGAGAATGGAGGCTCCTTGTAGCTCAAAGCCGCCCATATAGTCCACGTTCTTGTATATATCCTTGATAACAATATTGTTATCGTAACTTTTAAAACGCGGGTAGGAGGCTTTTTCTTCCGCAGTGAGCAGCCCTGCCTTGTCTTCCAGGCGGCCTTTCAGCGGATAGCCGAAGAGGGCGGGGTAGTGCAGCAGGGCATTCTCGGCAGTAAAGCGCGGTTGTCGCAAGTCGATGTTGTAGTCGGCGATGACGGCTTTCACATCGTTGCCGATGCCGGCGCGGTCCCAATATACTTCACCACCTTGGCCTTCCCAACGCAGCGATGAGGGAAAGTAGCGCCCCGAAGTGCCGTAGATAATCAGGCTGTCTTGTTTGGAGCAGCCGGTGAGGTCGGTCTTTTTGAATTCTACAAAGGGCTCTTTATCAAAACCTAAGGCATCAACAGGGTTTTCACAGCGCCATCGCGAGTTGGTCGAGGTTACGAGCATGTTGGCGGTGAACAGCGCCGTGTAGTTGTCCATCTTGTTGTGGAAAGTGTTGCCGTCGTTCACAATGTGGTACTTGATGATTTTGTCCCACTCTTTGTTATTGTCGATCAGGTCGCTATTCAGAAATGCTTGATAAGCATGGATATATGATTTGAAATGCGGGAAGAAGCGCAAATGTTTTTTGAGCATCTGGTTAGCCACCTTGATGAAGTTTTCCTGCAATTCGTAGTCCAATTCGGGACTATTCCAAAAGGCGGTGAATTCCTCCACTAGCAGGGCGGCCTCTTTTTGCTTCTCTTTTGGTACGGTGAGTGAGAACTCCTTCATGTCGTCAATCGTTTGCGACGGGTCGGGCGAGAAAGCTGTAAAACGTTGTGCTGCACAATAAAAGGAACTTATCAGGATGACTGTAAGCAGGAAAATTCTTTTCATGTTCTACAAAGTTAATGGTTTACAAAAGTAATGATTTTTCTTGCAGTTCTTATGATGAAAAAAGGCTATTTTTGCACTTTGGTTTGTCAAGTATGTATATTAATCTTAAATCACATTTGTTGTCACTCTCATCCCCGGTGGTGATGGGTATTTTGAATTATACGGAGGATTCTTTTTACGACGGAGGCCGATACACCTCGCGCGACAAAGTGTTGACACGTGCCAAGCAGATTCTCGACGAGGGGGCCGCTATCATCGACTTGGGGGCGGTTTCTACGCGACCGGGGGCTGCCGATGTGGACGAGGGGACGGAATGCCATCGCGTGCTGGAGGCGCTGGAGTGGATACTGGACGCTTACCCCGAAGCGCTGGTCTCGATAGACACTTGGCGTGCACAAGTGGCCCGTGAAGCCATCGCTGCAGGTGCCGCTATGATTAACGATGTGTCGGGCGGCACTTTCGATCCGAAGATGCTGGAAGTGGTCGCCGAGGCGCAAGTGCCTTATTGCTTGATGCATACATCGGCCAAGCCCGCCGTGATGCAGCAAAAGACGCATTATGAGAATATTCTGGCCGAGATGATGCAGTTCTTTGGCAAGCAGCTCGCCACCTTGCGTCAGATGGGTGCCAACGATGTTATCATCGACCCAGGCTTCGGCTTTGGCAAAACCGTCGAGCAGAACTGGCTGATTTTGGATAATCTGAAACTTTTTACCACTTTTAACCTGCCCGTGCTGGTCGGCCTGTCGCGAAAATCAATGATATACAAGCCGTTGGGAATAACACCCGAGGAGGCGTTGCCTGCCACCTTAGAGGCTACGAAGCGCGCCATCGCCAACGGCGCCAACATATTGCGGGTGCATGATGTGGCCGCCACGTGTGCGCTGTTGAAATAAGAGAATCATTAATCTCAAATACAAATACTATGAAAAAGACAACTCTTCTATTGAAACTTTGTGTAATAGCCTGTTTGATAGTGCCTTTTATGTTTGTTTCATGCCACAAGGAGGATGGCAATATTCACAGTGAGATTATAAAAAATGCTGTCAAAGATGTGGATGGCAATAAATACGATGCCGTGAAGATAGGCGGCCAGGTGTGGATGGCAGAAAACTTGCGAACCACAAAATATCCCGATGGTACGGAAATCCCATTGGTTGGCTCTGGTCCGAGCAACGGCGGTCATCGTTTTTATCCTAATGGCGAAGCTTCTAATGTGAAGCAGTATGGTTATCTGTACGATTGGTTGGCTGCCATGCATGGTTCAACAGGTAGTAATGATTTCCCCAGTGGTGTGCAGGGTATTTGTCCCGACGGTTGGCATCTGCCGAGCGATACGGAATGGCTCAATATGGTTCATTGTGTGGAAATGCAAATTGAAGCAGATGAACTTACCCATACTTCGGTCATCAAAGCGTTGTCATCAACGAAAGGGTGGGATATGAACTTTAATAGTGGTAGGCCAGGCTGCGAACCTTCAGAGAATAACTTCTCCGGATTTTCTGCTGTTCCCGCAGGAGGCTACGATGGCAGCTATATCGGTTTTGGAGATAATGCATACTTTTGGAATTCTGATAGTTATGATGGTTCTGAAGCATTGTCTCAGATCATTTCTAACAACTTTGATTCCCCGAGAAGCGAGCGTATTTACAAGGCAAACGGTTATTCTGTTCGTTGTGTGCGCAATTAAACATACTATTTGATAAATATGCGAAGGCTGCCACAAAGTGACAGCCTTTTTTCGTATATTTGCCCTCTGTTAACCACAAAAAAATATCATTGTATGAAAAAGCATTTGTTACTTCTTGCCACCGCTTTGATGACGATTCTTTCGGTGGGAATGGCTCAAAATCAGACGGTTTCGTTGGACGGTAGCTGGGACCTCTCGTACGGTTGGTGCGATGACAAGGCTCCGCAGACTCCCGATGAGTTGAAATCGGCTGGCTGGCCCACCATCACCGCCACCGTACCGGGCAACGTGGAGTTGGATATGATTGCCGCAGGCAAACTGCAGGCCGATTGGGAGAAAGGCGACGGCATTTATAAACTTCGCGAATATGAAGCCTACCAATGGTGGTTCCATCGCAGCTTTGCCACTCCGGAATACAAAGATGGCGAGCGCGTGGAGATTCTCTTTGAGGGTATCGACTGCTTTTCGAAGATATGGGTTAATAATCAGTTGATTGCAGAGACGGACAATATGCTGCGTCCTTATCGCTTCGACATCACCGATGCGCTGAATGCGTCAGGCAATAACGACATCTACGTGCGCATCAATCCCGCAGTGCTTGAGGCCCGCAAGATTTTCAACAGCGCCGTAGGCAAACGACGCTACATGCGCGCCGAGCAGGAGTATATCCGCAAAGCCCCGCACATGTACGGTTGGGACATCATGCCTCGTGCGGTGAGCGCCGGCTTCTGGCGTAGCGTTTCTCTGGTGGTGAAGAAGGCCAACCAGTTCGACAATATCTTCTGGATGACCGACAAGATTGACCGCGAGAAGAAAACCGCCGACCTGCTGCTCGACTGGCAGATAAACACTGATTATCTGAATATTGACGGCCTTTCTATCGAAATCGAAATCGCCAAGGATGGCAAGAAGGTATTCTCACGCAAGGAAGCCATTTACGCTTTCTGCGGTCGCCAGCGCCTTACTTTGGATAATGTCGAGTATTGGTGGCCCCGCGGCTATGGTGATCCTGTCCTCTACGATACCAAGATTCGCCTAATTGACGACAAGAACAATGTGCTCGATGAAAGAGAATCCAAACTGGGTATCCGCACCGCGGAGCTGGTCAGAACCGAGACTTCCACACACGAGAATCCGGGCTGCTTCTATTTTAAAATCAATGGAGAACCCATTTTCGTGCGTGGTGTCAACTGGTCGCCGACCTCTATCTTCCATAGTCAGGATCTGAAAATGCTTCCGCAGACCTTCGATTTGGTGCTGGCCCTCAACTGTAATATGATACGCCTCTGGGGCGGAAGCGTTTACGGCTCCGACGAGTTCTATCGCTTGTGCAACGAAAACGGCGTGATGGTTTGGCAGGACTTCTCGTTCGCTTGCACCGCCTATCCGCAAGACAAGGACTTTGCTCAGAAGGTGCGCGAAGAGGCTATCCAAACCATTATCCGTCTGCGTAATAATCCTTCTCTGGTGCTGTATTGTGGTAATAATGAGAATGATATATCCATTGAGGCCAACTTCAAAAAGTCGATGGACCCCAATGTGGATGTTATCAGTCGCGATATCCTGCGCCGCGCCGTGTGGGAGTATGACCCTATTCGCGATTACCTACCCAGCAGTCCCTATATCAGTCCCGAGGGCTTCAAACTCGATCCCAACGGCTCTATGCCACAGACTCACCTCTGGGGCGAACGTGGTTGGTACAAAGCTCCGTATTATGCTAATACACAGGCTCATTTCTGTGCTGAAATCGGCTATCACGGCTGCCCGAGCCGCAGCACTTTAGAGAAGACGGTGGATGCCGAGTACGTCTATCCGTGGACCGCAGACGGTAAGTGGAACGAGCAATGGATGATTCACAGTGTGCGTCCCCATCCCGACTTCCACGGTGCCGACGGTCGCAACGACTGGATGCTGACACAGCCTACCCACCTCTTCGGAGAACCGAATACCAAAGATTTGGACGAGTTTATCGCCCGCTCGCAGTTCACCCACGGCGAGGCTATGAAGTTCTTCGTGGAGACTTTCCGCATGGGACGGCCCGACAAGAGCGGTATTATCCTTTGGAACTTGCGCGAAGGCTGGCCCACCTTCTCAGAAGCGCTGGTTGACTATTACTTCCAGAAGAAGCCCTGCTTCTATTACATCACCCGTGTTTATCAGAACACCTGCGTGATGGTGGGTGAGCCGGTGAACGGCATGCATCCCGTGGTGGTGGATAATGAAACGCTGGAGCCCCAATCCGGCAAAATCACTATCCGCGATGCCGAGACAAACAAGGAAATCTATAACGGTTCGTTCCATGTGCCCGCCAACAGCAACCTCACCGTTGGTTATTTGCCCGATCAAGAACAACAGACGATGTGGATTATCGAATATACTGTTGATGGTCAGAAAGATAAGTTGATGAACCACTATCTGGTAGGCCAGCCACCCTTTAAAGTAACCGATTACGAACGCTGGTTCAGTAAGTTAAATGTACCGAGAGAGAAATAATGTATAATTAACAATTTATAATGTATAATTATTTGGAATATAGATTGTTATAATTTTTTTTAATTGTAAATTGTCAATTATCAATTATAAATTAAATCACAAGTATGAAGAAACTATTTTTGTTTTTCCTGATAATTTTTGCAACTCTGTCTATGTCGGCGCAAAACGAAATCGTGTCGTTGAATGGCCAGTGGAACTTGACGTACGGTCTGTGCGACAAGAACGCGCCTGCCACGCCCGATGAGCTGAAAGCCAGTGGCTGGGAGTCCATCACGGCGACGGTGCCCGGCAATGTGGAATTGGACTTGGTGGCCGCAGGCAAGATAGATTACGATATAGAACTGGGTAGCAATGTCTATAAACTGCGTGAGTATGAGGTCTATCGCTGGTGGTATCAGAGAACTTTCGAAACGCCTAAATTGGGCAAAAACGAGCGTGCTTTGTTGGTATTCGATGGTATCGACTGTATCGCTAAGATTTGGGTGAACAACCAGCTGGTGGCCGAAACCGACAACATGCTCATATCGCATACGATAGATGTGACCGATGTACTGAACCCGTCAGGAAGCAACACGCTCGATGTACGCATCGACCCTGTGGTGCTCGAAGCCCGAAAGTATGTCAACGGTTCGATTGGCTCGCGCAAGTTTGTGAGAGTGGAGTATGAGCATATCCGCAAAGCCGGCCACATGTATGGCTGGGATATCCTGCCCCGTATTGTCAGCGCCGGCCTTTGGCGTGACGTGACACTGGTGGTGAAGAAAGCCAACCAACTGGACAATATCTTCTGGATGACCGACAAAATCGATATGGAGAAGAAAACGGCCGACCTGCTGCTCGACTGGCAGATTACCACCGATCATCTCAATATCGATAGCATGTATCTGGAGTATGAGATTTTGAAAGACGGCAAGCAGGTATTCTCGCGCAAGGAGGCCATCTATTCGTTCTGTGGCCGCCAGCGCATGACGTTGGAGAATGTTGACTATTGGTGGCCGCGCGGCTACGGAGAGCCTTCTCTGTACGACACCAAAGTGCGTCTGATAGATAAGGACAATAAAGTGTTGGATGAGCGTGAGGCGGTGTTGGGTGTGCGTACCGTGCAGCTGAAACGTAGTGAACTGACTACCAAAGAGAATCCTGGCTATTTCTATTTCTTGGTCAATGGTGAGAAAATATTCGTCCGCGGTACCAATTGGGTGCCACTCGATGCCCTGCACAGCCGCGACCATCAGTTTTTGCAGAGCACCATTGATATGGTTATTGACCTGAACTGCAACTTGATACGCTGCTGGGGCGGTAATGTTTATGAGACCGATGAGTTCTATAAACTGTGTAACGAAAACGGCATCATGATATGGCAGGACTTCGGCTTGGCAGGCACTGCCTATACGCAAGATCTGGACTTTGCTCAGAAAATGAGAGAGGAAGCTATTCAGGTTATTGTCCGCCTGCGCAATAACCCCTGTTTGGTCCTGTGGTCGGGCAACAACGAGATTGACATCTCCATCGGTTGGAATTTCACCAAGCCTGTTGACCCCAATATGGACCTCATTAGTCGCGACATACTTACTCGTGCCGTGTGGGAATACGACCCGCTGCGCGAGTTTCTGCCCAGCTGCCCGTATATCAGTCCTGAGAGCTTTGCCCACGAACTGGGCGCCCGCAATGTGATGCCGCAAGTGCACCTGTGGGGGCCGCGCGGCTATTACAAAACCCCGTTCTACACGCAGTCGCAGGCGCATTTTGTGGCCGAAATAGGCTACCATGGCTGCCCCAGCCGCAGCAGCCTCGAAAAGATGATGTCGCCCAAGTGCGTCTATCCATGGACCAAGGATGGAAAATGGAATGACGAGTGGATGACCAAGGCCGTGCGCTGTCTGCCCGCTTTTAAAGGTGTGGACGACCGTAATGATCTCATGATTAATCAGGTGAAGGTCCTCTTTGGCGAGAAACTGAACGATCTCGACAAGTTTATCTTCGCTTCTCAAGTGGTGCAGGGCGAGGCTATGAAGTACTTTATTGAGTTGTGGCGCATGCGCAAGTTCAATACTTCTGGCATCATCTGGTGGAATGTGCGCGACGGCTGGCCAATCATCTCCGATGCGGTGGTGGATTATTACAACAACAAGAAGTTGGCCTATTACTACATCCGTCAGGTGCAGACCAATACCTGTGTCATGATTGGAGATGCTGTTGATGGTCTGCATCCAATTGTGGCAGTGAATGATACGCGCGAAGCTGAAAGAGGCGACATAACGGTGAAAGATGCTGATAGCGGCGAAATATTGTATCAGGGTAGCTTCAATGTGCCCGCCAACGGCAAGGTGACGGCAGGCTATATTGCCGCCCAATCCAAGCAGGCAATGTGGCTCATCGACTACACGGTTGATGGTAAAACATATCATAACCACTATATGGCAGGCGAAGCCCCCTTTAAACTGAAGGATTACGAACGCTGGCATAAGAAACTGCAAATCCAATACGACTAAAAAAACTTGATTATGAGCTGGATTGAACAATTTATTCCTAAAAAAGAGGATTTTCAACACGTTGACTATAAAAGACTTGTGAAAGAGTACGGCCTGATAGCCTTGGGTACATTCATCATGGCCGTTGGCTTTGTCATTTTCATCTCGCCGTTGAAACTGGCTCCTGGCGGCGTGTATGGTATTGCCATCATCCTGCACCACTTGTTCAATTTCCCCATCGGTTTGTCGGGCATCTGCCTCGACCTGCCGCTGCTGGTGATTGGCACCCTGTGGCTGGGCCCGAAATTCGGCGCCAAAACGCTGTTCGGCATTGTGACCCTCTCTGGTTTCATCTCCATTTTGGAGTTCACATACGGCTACAATCCGCTCATTCCTATTTCGCCCGATATGCCCTCCGTGCCTGATCCGTCGGCCAACTTCATTTTCGCCCTCTGTGGCGGTGTACTGCTGGGTATCGGTCTCGGCCTTATCTTCAAGAGCCGCGCCACCTCAGGTGGTACCGACATTATCGCTTCTATCATTGCTAAGTATGTGAAACACATTCCGATAGGAACTATCCTGATGATTGTCGATTCCGTTATTGTGCTGGTTGCTTTGGTAGCCTTCAACGACTGGACAGTGCCGCTCTATTCATGGCTCATCATCTATGTTACGGGCGTGGTTATCGACAAGGTGATTGCAGGTTATACGGCAGGCAAGGCGCTGCTTATCATATCGGATAAACACGAACAGATTAAAGATGAGATTCTTAATAAGATGCACCGTGGTGGTACTTACTTGAAGGCCGAAGGCATGTACTCGGGAAGGGATAAGAAGATAATCTATACTACGTTGACCAGTAAGGAGATACCAGGGCTGGTCACCAAAGTGCATCATATTGACCCAGAGGCGTTCATTTCAATTGTGGATGTGGCCGAAGCCCTTGGAGAGGGCTTCACGCCGCTGGAAGAGAGAGCGTTGTAAATGTCTTAATAGAAGGTTTTATCAGTGAGAATAAGACGTTCTTGGGTAGCGTGAAAGTTACTTATTTATTCTTGCAAAGTCCATTTGCACTCAGTCTGTGTGTCGTAGAAACTTGTAAGACCTTTGTTTTTGACAACAATGGCTGCTGTTCCGGATTCAATATGATAATATAAAGGGATTGTATCAGATAGAAGGGCAATATCGCCTTCGAAACCCTTAGAAGATAATAACGTTTGTCTGTCGTATAAATCTGATATCAAAAAGAATGAAACGTGCGCGTATTGTCCTTTTTCACCATATGCTGTTCCACTAAACTTTATTGTAAGTCTTTTAACACCGTATGTGAGAGGCGTTTCTGGTTGGTAAACCAATGAAACAGGGTAATCTGGATACACTCCACCTGTTGGACGACAGGAGTTAGTTGTGTAGCTAAAATAAGCGGTGTCGTAATCCAGTAGTTGTGTGTAAGCAACTTTAAATACCATCGAGTCGCCTTTTTCGTTCATAAAAACAACATTTTGACCAACCTCGTATGGTAGGTATTTGTTTAATTCTTTGGGAAGTAACCAACCTTCAATTTTAATCTTTTCGCATTTGTGACAGCCTGTACACATTATCAATAAAGCAGTTAAAAGAAAAAATATGGAGCGTTTCATGTTATATGTATTTATAATTCTTGTTGCAAGAATACGACTTTTTTTCTTTTGTCAAGAAAAAAATCAATTTTCCAAATATTTTTTCTGCCATTATGTCATAATTATCTTTTGGCACAATTATTGTTTAATATAATGTGTCACGAAAATAATTTTATAAAAACATAAACTATGCAAACAGGTAATATTAATGTTAAAACCGAGAATATTTTCCCGGTAATCAAGAAGTTCCTTTATTCAGATCACGATATTTTCTTGCGCGAATTGGTTTCCAACGCCGTGGATGCCACGCAGAAACTGAAAGTGCTGGTGCGTCAGAGCAAGACCAAGTCAGAGCTGGGTGACATAACGATAGATGTCAAGGTGGACAAGGAGAACAAGACGTTGCATGTTATCGACCATGGTATCGGTATGACAGCTGAAGAGGTGGACAAATACATCAACCAGATAGCCTTCTCGAGCGCAGAGGAGTTCCTGGAGAAGTACAAAGGCACGGATGCCGCCAATATCATCGGTCACTTCGGTTTGGGCTTCTATTCGGCTTTTATGGTGGCTTCGAATGTTGAAATCATCACCAAGTCGTATCAGGAAGGCGCCAAGGCTGTGAAATGGACCTGCGACGGCTCGACAGAGTATCAGATGACAGAGGCGGAGAAGGAAGATCGCGGTACGGAGATTATCCTTCACATTGCGGAGGATGCCGAGGAGTTTTTGGATGAGTATAAGATTGTTGGATTGCTGAAGAAGTATTGCCGCTTCCTGCCTGTGCCCATCCGTTGCGGTATGGAAAAAACATGGGAAAAACCCGAGGGTGAGGAGAAGGAAAAAGAGGTTGAGAAGCCGCGTATCATCAATAATACCAATCCGTTATGGAAGCAGTCGCCCAGCGAACTTACCGACGAGGATTATCTGAAGTTCTACCGTGAGCTTTATCCTGCCACTTTCGAGGAGCCGCTGTTCCATATTCATTTGAATGTGGATTATCCTTTCAACTTGACGGGTATTCTCTATTTCCCGAAGGTGAAGAGCCATTTGGAATTGCAAAAGAATAAAGTGCAACTCTATTGTAATCAGGTGTTTATTACTGACCAACTGGAAGGTATCATCCCTGAGTTCATGATGTTGCTGCACGGCGTTATCGATTCGCCCGACATTCCGTTAAACGTGTCGCGTTCGTATCTGCAGTCGGACGCCAACGTGAAGAAGATTTCTACGCACATCACCAAAAAAGTGGCCGACAAGTTGGAGGAGATGTTCAAAAACAACCGCGAGGAGTTTGAGAAGAAGTGGGACGACATAAAGGTGTTTATCCAGTACGGCTGCATCACCGATGAGAAGTTCTACGAGCGTGCTTCAAAGTTCATGCTGCTGAAGAATACGGAAGGCAAGTATTTTACGCTGGATGAATACAAAGCAAAGATTGAGCCGCTGCAGAAGGACAAGAACGACGTGCTTGTATATCTGTATGCCGCCAACACCGATGAGCAGCATCTGTACATCCAGGCCGCCAAAGAAAAGGGCTATGATGTGCTGTTGATGGACGGTGTGCTTGATACGCACTTTGTGAACATGCTAGAGCCGAAGATGGAGAAGTGCCGTTTTGCCCGTGTCGATTCCGATATTATTGACAAGTTGATTGAAAAAGAGGAAACTCAAATTTCAAAACTTTCTGATAAAGAGCGTGATAGCTTGAAGGAAATCTTCGAAAAGAATGTTCCCGCCAAGGAGAAATACACGGTGTTGGTAGAAAGTCTGAGCGAGAGCGATCTGCCCGTGATGATTACGCAGAACGAGTTTATGCGTCGTTTCAAGGATATGGAGAAATTGTCAGGCCAACAGGGTTATTATGGCAATTTCGAGAACTACAACCTCGTAGTCAATGGCAACCACCCGCTGGCTTCCAGAATTTTGAATGAAGAGGATGCGGAGAAGAAGGACGCTCTGACACAACAACTTATTGACTTGGCATTGCTGTCGCAGAATATTCTGACGGGAGAGAAGTTGAGTCAGTTTGTAAAGCGTAGCATCGACCTGCTATAATTTCAGACGATCGAAATTTTTTCCGAATACACTATTGGTTTTGACGACACTGATGAATGCGGTGTCGTCAATTTCTTTTATGATGCGGATGATGTTCACGCGGTCGGTGCGGTGAGCGATGACCAGCAGGATGTCGCTGTCGTTCTTGCTGTACGAGCCGTAGCCTTTGAGCAGAGTGGCGCCACGGTGCAGGTCCTTGTTGATGCGTTCGGCAATCTCTTCATTTTTTGAGGAGAAGACGAAAAACTGGAAAGTCTGCTTGTAGCCGTCAATAACCACATCGACGATATAGGCCGAGACAAACATCACCACCATACTGTAAACCAGTTTCTCTATTGAGTGGACGGTGAGGTAGGAGGAAGCAACGATAAGTATATTGGAGTAAAGAGATATGCGGCCAAAGGAGATGTTGCGGTATTTGCCAATGATGAGAGCTATGATGTCGGTGCCGCCCGTATTGCCGCCATTAGAAAGGGCTATGCCAATGCCTGCGCCGGCCAAAGCGGCGCCAATGAGGGCGCACATGAAGGTGTCGTTGACCAGAGGCTGGGTGAAGATGCTTTCCCAGATACTGAAAAATACCGCCAGAATGCCCGTGCATATCAATGTGTTGATGCAAAACTTGGGACCGAGTATTTTCCAGGCAATGATGACCAGAATGACATTTAGCACGAGGGTGGTAAGGCCTACGGGAATGAAACCTGTGGCGAAATAGACAACCGCTGCCACACCGCTGACACCGCCGCCTGTCATTTGGTTGGGAATCAGAAAAGCTGACCATGCGAAAGTGAACAGGGCCAGTCCTATGGTAATCATAAACCATTGGCGGATTTCTTTCCAGATTTTCTTCTTGTCCATAATGAAGTAGTTTGAGAGTGCAAAAATAGTGTATAATTTACAATTTACAATGTATAATGTATAATTAAGAACAAAGAACAGAGAACAAATTCAGAATTCCATAACTCTATAATTCAATAACTCTTAACTCCTTAGTTCCTTAACTTCTTAACTTTTCACTTCTCACTTCTCATAATCCTACCTTTCCCTTGCTTTATTCCATTGATAATCAAAATCATATTGTTTGACGAAAAATTTTTTTGAAAAAAAGGAAAAAAATGTTTGTTTGCAATAAAAAAAGCCGTATTTTTGCAGCCTCTAAACGAGATTCCTCCTTAGCTCAGTTGGTCAGAGCATCTGACTGTTAATCAGAGGGTCCTTGGTTCAAGTCCAAGAGGGGGAGCAAAAACGAAAAAAGCCTTGCAAAAATGCAAGGCTTTTTTCGTTTGAGGGGGAGTCCCTACCAAATCTTCACTCTGTCCTTCGGTGCAATATACAACTTGTCGCTGGGCTTGATGTTGAATGCCTTGTACCAGCCGTCAATCTGGGCCACACCGCCGTTGACGCGCAAGTGCGAAGCGGAGTGTACGTCGTTGATGGTGAGGTAGCGCAGAATCTGGTCGGAGGCGACACCTGCCCATACATTGGCAAACGAGAGGAAAAAGCGCTGCTCGGGCGTGAATCCGTTTTCGTTGGGCAGACGGCCGTGCTTCTGTTGTGCTAATTGTAGTGCGTTGTAGGCAATGTTGATGCCACCGTGGTCGGCAATGTTCTCGCCCAAGCATTGTTGTCCCTTGCTGCGCAACTCGCCGGGAATTACCCACAGCGAGTCGAAATAGACGGCCAGCTGGTTCGCGGTCTCCGTGAAGGCAGTCACGTCGCTGTCGGCCCACCATGAACGCAAGTTGCCTTCTTTGTCGTACTGGCGGCCCTGGTCGTCAAAGCCGTGCGTCATCTCATGGGCAATCACCACGCCGATTGCGCCGTAGTTGGTGGCGTCGTCGGCTTCAAAGTCGAAGAACGGCGGCTGCAAAATGCCTGCAGGGAAGCAGATTTCGTTGGTGGTGGGATTGTAGTAGGCGTTGACCATCTGGGCGGGCATCTGCCACTCAGTGCGGTCAACAGGCTTGTTGTAGTGCTTCTGCTTGTCCAATTCGAAGAAGAACTTACCAGCGTTGACTAAGTTGTCGTACAGCGAAAGTGCCGGGTCAATGGTGAGGCCCGATAAATCCTCCCACTTGTCAGGATAACCCACTTTGACATAGTAGGCGTTGAGCTTGTCCATAGCCACTTTCTTGGTGGCGTCGCTCATCCATGTTTGTGCCATAATACGCTGTCCTAAAACTGTTTGCAGGTTTTTAATCAGCTCAAGCATGCGGGCTTTGGCGGCAGGTGAGAAGTACTTTTTAACATACATCTGGCCAATGGCGTCGTCCATGATGCCGCTCACGAGGTCAACGGAGCGTTGCCAACGGGGTGTCATCTCCTTGGAACCTGTAATCTTCTGTCTGAAAGCGAAATTCTCGGCTGTGAAGTCGTCCGACAGGTAGCTGGATCCCGAATAGATAATCTGCCATTCGTACAATATTTTCAGGTTCTCCAGCGGTTCGGTCATCATCATCTGGCAAGCCATAGCTACGGGCTCCGGCTGACCGAGCAGAATCTCGGTTGTCTGGTCGTAGCCGTATGCTTTCAGGTAGGCAGCCCAGTCGAAGCCGTGGCTCTGTTGGTTCAACTCGGCGACGCTCATCTTGTGGTAGTTGGCTTCAGGGTCGCGCATCTGCTCGATAGAGTAGGAGATCTTGGCTAATTGGGTCTCCATCTTCCATGTTAGTTTCATTCTTTTCTTGGCTTCCTTGGCCGAGTAACCGCACAGTTTGTAAAGGTTCACAAAGTGCTCCTTGGCAGCATTACGGATAGCCACAACCTGCGGGTCCTTTGAGATGTAATAGTCGCGGCTCATCGACAATCCGCCCTGGTTGATGGAAACGATGTGACTGCTGGCATCTTTGTCGTCCACGCCGATGTAGAGCCCCCAGAGCAGGTCGTCGTGTTCCTTGGCCATGTATTTGATCAGTTCTTCGCGAGTTTGTATGGCTTCGATTTTGCGAACGTCAGCCATGACGGGCTCGGCACCCAGCGCATTGCGACGCACGCTGTCCATAGCCATATTGTACAAATCGCCGATTTTCTGCTCAACACTGCCCTTGGGGTGCTTCTTGGCGGCAATCTCCTGAATGAGGCCGGCTACGGCTTTGGTGTTGTCATCGTCCAACTTGGTGAACGAACCCCACATGGGATAAATCGGCGGCTGAGGATTGTATTTGATCCAGTTGCCCGTGGCATACTTGAAAAAGTCATCCCCGGGATTAACAGTTGTGTCCAAATAGCGGTAATCAATACCCGATTTGCTTTTCGTGCTCTGCGAAAAAGCAGCTACACATAATAAAAGACATAAAGTGCTGATAATGAGTTTTTTCATAGAAATATAGTTGTTAGAAGAGTTAAGGATTATTAAGTTGTGAAATTATAAAGTATTAAGTGAGAAGTGAATAGTGAAAAGTTAAGGAGTTAAGGATTATTGAATTTGTTCTTTGTTCTTAATTGTGCATCGTGCATTGTGCATTGTGAATTGAATCTGAATTTTGAATTTTGAATTTTG
>JAFTCA010000097.1 GCA_017454945.1 Bacteroidales bacterium | reverse complement strand
GAACAACACCAACCAGAAGATGATTGCCAACGTGTTCACCAAGACCTCGGTCGCCGAGTACGACATGAACGAAAGCGGCAACTTCATCAACATGACGGTGAGTTACTTCGACAAGAACGGCAACGCCATCAATCCCGCCAACCTGGCCGTGGGCACCGATATGAAGGTGCAGATGACGGTGACCAACCCGAGCGAATACCAAGTCACGGAGTTGGCGCTGTCGTACTACCTGCCTTCGGGCTGGGAGCTGGTCAACGAGCGTGTGAACGGTGAGATGACGGGCAACGAAGGCGCGAAGCACATCGATCTCCGCGACGACCGCGCCTACTTCTACTTCGACCTCATGCCACGCTCGAAGAAGACCTTCACCCTCAAGGCCAACGCCACCTACGAGGGCAACTACATGATCCCCGCCGTCCGCTGCGAGGACATGTACAACAACGAGATCTTCTACAACATCCCGGCACGTGGGTGCGTGGTGAAATAAATTGTAATGAAATGAACATTGTAGGGGCGGACCCGTGTGTCCGCCCTTACAACAAACCATAGATTCAGAATGGAAGCAACAATAAAAGAGACCATCCATGCAAACGGAATAGACATTGCTGTTTATACGAAAGATTTCAGGAGCGAGTATATTTCGCTTACTGACATTGCACGTTACCGCAGCTCTGACCCTCGTATTACTATCCATAGTTGGCTTCGCAGTCGTGATATTGTCGAGTTTCTTGGTCTATGGGAGAGTCTGCACAATCCGAATTTTAAACGTACCGAATTCGATACGTTTAAAAAAGATGCAGGAACAAATGCTTACACCTTTTCTATCAAGGAGTGGAATGAAAATTTGTTGGGGATTGGAATAATTACGAAGTCAGGCCGTTATGGTGGTGGAATTTTTGCTCATTCTGATATTGCGCTTGAGTTTGCCAGTTGGATTTCGCCAGAGTTCAAGCTCTACATCGTAAAAGATTATAAACGTCTCAAAACGGACGAGAACTCACGATTGTCGCTTAACTGGAATCTTAATCGCGAGATTTCCAAGTTGAATTACAAAATTCACACAGATGCCATCAAAGAGCATTTGATTCTTCCCGAACTCACACAATCTCAGAAATCGTATGTCTATGCTGATGAAGCTGATTTGTTGAATGTAGCTTTGTTTGGAAAGACCGCAAAAGAGTGGCGAGAGGAAAATCCTGGCAAGAAGGGCAACATTCGTGATTATGCTGATTTGCACCATCTCCTTGTACTTGCAAATCTTGAAAGTTACAATGCTATCCTGATAAAACAGAATTTGCCGCAAAGAGAACGATTGGAACTTCTGAGAGAAACCGCAGAGAAACAGTTGCAAACCATCCTTGGGCTTGATTATGTCTCACAAAAACTCCTTCCATTATCGGGTGAGCATACGCAAGAGTAGTTGACTTTGTTTTGAACAAAAAACTCAAAATATCACTGTTGACCTTCATAGGCCTTTTCATCGCCTTCCTATGCATCCCCGTCCCGCATTTCGACAAACCGTATTCCACTGTGTTGACGGCTAAGGATGGCGAGCTGCTCGGCGCGAAGATTGCCGATGACGG
>JAFTCA010000096.1 GCA_017454945.1 Bacteroidales bacterium | reverse complement strand
TTTGGGGCTGCGCTGCCGTCTCATCCTGGCTGTCAGGTCGGCAATCAGGCCGTCGGCATCGCCGTACTCCGGCTCTGTCACCAGCATACGCCGTCCAACCTCCATCATGCCGGTCTGCCGCAAGGCGTTCGCAAAGGTCAGGCCGCTGCCTTCCTCCAACGAAACGTACAAACCTCTTCCGTGCTTGGTCAGCTCCTTGCACAGCTGCATCACGAACCGTGTCTTGCCATTGCCGCTGCGTCCCCACACAAACCACACGCCGCTGCTCTCCATCTGCCCGAAAGCCTCAGCCCAGGCACCCGACAGTTCCAGCTTGTCGTACTTCTTGTCGATAATGTTCTGTATGGTTAATGCTCGTTTCATATATGCTTCTGTTTTCGGTTGGTTTTGATAACGGACGCATTGCATGCGTCCCTACCACTCACCAACTCTCAACTTTTAACTCTCAACTTTTAACTCTCAACTTTTAACTATCTAAGGTTCAGAACTGTCTTGATGAAATCCACGGTCAACGGCTCACCGGTGATGTCTGCTTCGCGCTTGGCGGGAACCAGCACATCGTGCAGTTCGCCGTAGTTGTCGCAGTTCTCTGTCAGGAATCGCACAATCTCCCTGTCTTCAATGTCGTCAAGAAAACCTTGGAAACGCCTGTCTATGGGATCCAGCCTGCGCACACCGAACTTCACCCTGCGGTAGAACTGCGGAATGCCGTCCTTGTTCTTGCGCTTCATCTGCTCCAGATGTCTCATCAGCTGGTCTGTGCCAACCAGAATGATGGAGCATACGCTGTTCAGATTGTCATACAAACTCTTCATGGCGCACAGTGCCGGCTGCTTCATGTACTCGCTCTCGTCGAAGATGATCTGCGGCTCCTGTCCGTCGGCACGACGGTCGGCCAGGTAGCGTATAATCTCGCTGATCTTGCCGCTTCGGGTCTTCGCGCTCACATTGATTTTCAGCGCCGTGATAATCTTCTCGATGATGTCGCCGATGTTGTCGGTCTGGCTCACAGTCACAATGTAGGTGTCAGCCGGATACTTGCGGCGGAACAGGTCGCACACATAGCTCTTGCCGCAGCCGGTCTCGCCGATAATGATGTTGGTCTCGCCGTTCTCCTTGGCCACCTTCAGACTCACCAGTATGCGCTCCATCTGGGGTGTCACCACCGTCTTCCAGTATTCCTTCTTCAACGAATAGCCCACGTAATCGGCTAATTTCTGCCAGTACTTGTCGGCAATCTCAACCGTCTTGCCCGTGGCGGCGTTGGCCACCGTGAAGGTCTTGCCGTTGAACATGTCGCTGATGTACTTGGCGCTGATGTCAGCTTTGCGTGCCAGGTCGTTCTGGCTCAATCCGTGGTCAGCCGCATAGGTGCGTGCGGCCTCTACAATCTGTTGTTTTTGTTGTAATTTCATAATGTATAAGGATTTAGTTGATAAATTCCTCAAAATTCACCCGTCGGTTCAGGTAGTCCTCACTCTCACGCCGGTGTTCCTCCAAGGCTGCCCTGGCCAACTTTTCACTCTCAACTCTTAACTTTTCACTTCCTCCGAGCCGTGCCTGGTTTCTTCGGTCTTTGTGACGACCCTGGCTGTCGGTCAGCAGCACCTTCGTCAGCATGAGCTCGTCCTTGCCAACCTCCTCCATCAGCGAACGCACTGCCGTGTAATCCTCCTCGTTGCGCTCCATCACCATCTCCTTCAGCTCGCGGTTGTACTGGCGCACGCGGGTCAGCTGCTCGCTGTCGCCAGCCTGGCGGTCGGCCAATGCCATCGGCTGCTCGTGCTTCCGCTCGCACACAAACCGCACCTTGTCATCATCACCGGTCACAAGCACACGCTCCATGTTCTGCGGGTCGTACTTCACCGTCCAGTCCAGATAGTTGTACTGTCTGAACTTCGCGTCGAAGCAATCAAAATAATACTGGGTTCCCGAAATTACAGGGCAGATGCCCATCGGCTGCAACTTGATGGTGCGTGCCGTGCTCTCACCAAGGTAATAGAGGTAGTCGGCCTCTGAGAGTTCGTAGCGTTCAGCCTCGGGAAGGGCGTTGAACGCTGTCATATAGGCCTGCAACTTGGCTCTTCGCTCGCAGGCAATGATATATTCTATCTGTTTGCGGCAACCCGCCTCATCCGGAAAATCCTTCTTGATCTTGTCAAGGTAGTCCGGGTTCGGTTGGCTCTTGCTCTTCACGCCGTAACCGGCCCAGTTGGGCATCTCCATCTGGCAATACTCATGGTTCAGGTATTTGAAATACGGCTCTATCACCTTTGCCTTGGCATTCTTGATGCGTGCCGGCGTGTAGTGTCTTGCGCTGGCAGCCTCGTAGAACGACTGCAGCGTGCCTCTGCCGTAGTGGTCGGTCTGTATCTGCGCAGGGCGGTACATCCGTCCGAACAGTTCCTGGGTGTGACGCATAGCATTGCGGAAGGCCTCGCGGATCAGCGCGGCTGTCTCATGGTCGCCGATGGCATAGCCGATTGGGTACTTCACACTCGGATCCAAAACCACCACCACTGTCAACCGGTTGTGGTAGGTCGTCACACTGTGACCGTTGCGGTCAATGGAGGTCTTCTGATACAGAAGCTCCACATCCCAACCGTCGGCGGTCCAGTACATCATGCCCGCACTGGGAGCGCTGCGCTTAACCAGCATCTGCTTGGCGTTGTTAAACGCCGTTTCACCGGCATTCAAACCGAAAGTGAACAGGTTCCACTTCTCGCGTTTCAGTGCCACCGTCGAAGAGCTGATGGTCTTCCAGCCCAACTTGGCGGCCATTGTATTATAAAGATCCTTTATTTGTTCGTTGTCCAGATTGCGGTAGTTGCCCAGCAGCATCCTCAATGTGGCTTCCTGCTCGTTGCAGGCCACCTTGGCGGCATTATGGTTCTTATGGTAGCCGGTTACCACTGCGGCATAGCCGTTTTTGCGGTACTCGGCCACCTTGCTGGCCAGTCTGCGCTCGCTCTCTGGCAGCGTGTGCGCATACCTCACATCGTTCCTGATGGCGTTAACCGCACAACTTATGTAGGCGTTCACGCCAAGGTTGCCGCCAAGCGCCTTGATAAAGGGCTTGCGCCAGTTCTGGCACTTCACAGCCGCATTCAGCACACGTGCGTTCGCCACATACTTCATCTGCACATCAGGCGTCAGATGGCTGCCATCATCAAACTGAAACTCAGCAAAGAACTGCTCGGCCTCATAGTCAGGTTCTATCAGTGACGTAAAAGCCGAATATTTCTCCGTCGCTTTCGGATTGCCATACTTCTCCATGTAGGCATCCTTCAGTCTCTCGGGCATATTGTCCCACCTGATCAGCGACGGGTTGTCCTCCCCGCCGCCGCGCTTCACCACATCCACCTTCTTACGCGTTATCATCTTGTTCAGATTCGCGTAGGTCACAATCCCGTCCGTCATCTCACGGCTGCTCACGCATAATATGTTATTATAGTATAATGGCATAGTTTAGTAGATTGCAATTCCTTCATAATCCTTAACAGCTGCCACACGAATGTTCTTGGCTGTACTGCTTTGTCCTTGTCCGCGAAGCACGCGGCTCACATACTCGGCACTCACACCGAATCTCCTTGCCAGCTGCTTGCCAGTACCCTTTTTTGTCATTACCTTTTTTGGCTGTTCCATTTTTTATTATTTTTGTGGTCTTAATCAATCATTGAACAACGCGACAAAGTTAGAAAAAAATCTAAACAAAAAATAATTTTTCGAGAAAAAACTCTAATTTTTATGGATACAAAGTCTAATTTGCTGACATTCATACAGAAAAAAAATCTATCAAAGACAGAATTTTATAAAATTACTGGTCTTTCAAATGGATTTTTGGATAAGGGAAGCAGCGTGACATCAACAAATTTAGAAACAATCCTAAAACATTTTCCGGAATTGTCGTTAGATTGGTTGATAACAGGTGAGGGCCCTATGCTTAGGACAGATATGGCTACCGCACACCACGCAACAGGCTCAGAAACAGGCATTCCGCTCATTCCAATCAACGCAATGGCTGGTGCATTCGCCGGCGAGCAGGTGGTTTTGGAGCTCGAATGCGAGCGCTATGTTGTCCCCGCATTCAAAGACGCAGAGTTTCTTATCACAGTCAAAGGCTCTTCAATGATTCCCAAGTACAACAGCGGTGATATTGTAGCCTGCAAGCGCATGCCTCTCGACACCTTCTTCCAGTGGAACAAGGTCTATGTCCTCGATACCGAACAGGGCCCGCTCATCAAGCGCGTGAAGAAAGGATCCACCGAAGACACGCTCACCATTTTCAGCGACAACCCCAGTTACGAGCCCTTCGAGCTGCCGCGCACCAAGATCTACCACATCGCACTCGTTGTCGGCGTGATACGTCTGGAGTAGCACACAGGCACACACGGCACGCACGCGGCGCACACATTTTGGCGCACGCACACTTTTTGTGCATCAAAAAAACCGCCAAAAACACCACAAAACACTGAAATATAGCAAATTAACACCAAATCAACGCTGCAAAAGGCCGTAAATTATCGGGTCAACTCACGCATAAAAACAGCCAACTCACGACAAAAACCAAAAATATAGGGGGTTAACCCAAGTATGTCAAAATCGTGTTTTTGTCCTAACAAGTGTCCTAACAAGTGTCCTAACAAGCCCATTTTTTGACCTAAAAAGGCACTTTTTCACCATCGTTTCAACACCCCAAAAACGGCCTTTCAACACATCACTTCACTCCACAGATCTGCAAAGATCCGCACAACCGCAATCAGCAACAAAAAAGCCCGCAAACAGCCATTTTTAGCGGTTTTACGGGCATTTTAGCGTCAAAATATAACAAATATCGCAGCCGATTAAAGCAAATTTAAAGAAACAGTTCGCGGCCAGCGGCAAAAATTAAACCAAAATTAAAGCAAATGTACAATTTGTTTTACACCGCCAAATCGGCAATTTTACATATAAAACACTGATTTTAAATGTTTTTCGCGGCAAAATTACATTACGCCGAGATGCACATTTTGTTTACTGCCCCATACTAATGTTGCAAGGATTTTTTTCATAGGATTAGATTTTAGTGTTTATAAATTCCGAATTTTGTTCTTTGTTTTTTGTACTTCACAGAAACGATGCACACATCGTTTCTACATGGTTTTCACCACCTTAAAGGTTTTTAGCATCGTTTGACCATCGGTTATCCGCAGGTAATAGGTACCTGCCGACAATGCGGTCATGTCAATGTCGGTGTGTTCTCCTGCAACATCCATGGTATGAATGGGCTGGCCGAGAGTGGTAAACAATGTCACCTGTAGAGACGTTTCATGAAACGTCTCTACATTGTTGATTTTCAATGTCAGTCGGTTGTCAGTCGGATTGGGAAAAACCTTCGCATCCAACACGATATCGGGATAATTGTCCACCCCGATGGTTTGTATTTCAAACGGCTGTTGTACACCTTCCGTCAGCGTGGCAGACCCGTTTACCACCGACTGCACAGCTAACTGTCCGATGGTATAGCTCACGCTGCCGGCATTGCTGCTGGCCTCACCGCCTGTAGGCACTATGGCATTCTGGGCTTGAGAACGGCCCACTATCGAAACAATGAAAACAATAGTGAAGAGAATCTTTTGGGTTCTGTTTTTCATAAAACAAGTCTTCCAGCGATTCCCCAACCGGATCCTTTAACATTATTATTAAGGAAAACACATAAAAAAGCGCGGGAATCTGAACTCATCACTTATCCCGCGTATCAGGCCTTCGCATTGCCTTCCTGCTGAGGATAAGCAATGCCGAAGCCCACGCTGTATGTATATTGAAAGAAATCAATAACATAACCCATGGTCATTGAACATTGCCTTATCGTGCAGCAGGATATTGAATTTGCGAAGTTCGATACGCCGCAGATAAACGTTGACTCAACGCCTTTTATATATGTCTGTCGCCCGCCTTCCGCCCGTCCGAGCTTCGGTACGAACAACGGCGCAAATATACAGAAAAATTTTAAATAATAACTTTCACGTGTGCCTGTGACGAACTTTTCGTGACGAAAAGTTCGTCACCAATTCGTCTGAAAAGCCATTAGTACTCCAACAGCCATTTCTATGCAGGAAATTTCGGCATTCACAAAGTAGATTATTATTTAAAAATGTGAGATTTCATACAAAAATGGCGAAATAAATTTTGAGATTTCGTACATAATTTACGAAATAAATTTTGAGATTCCAACAAAAGTCGTATTTTTGCCACGAAAAAGTTGTGACGAAAAGTTCGTCACGAAAATTTCGTCAAATATTTTACAGCCATGAAGAAAAAAAATCAAATTGGAAATCCCTTTTCGGTAACGTCCTATCTGGGAAACGAATATTTCTGCGATAGAGAAAACGAAACACAAGCTCTGCACAACGCATTGTCTAACAACCGGAATATTACATTAATAAGTCCAAGAAAAATTGGTAAAACCGGGATAATCCGCCACCTTTTCGATTCCATTCCACCGCAGGAGGCAACCTGTATCTATGTGGATATTTACAAGACTCGATGTTTGGCTGACTTCACACAAACATTTGCAGAAGCTATTCTAACACACCAAATAACCCCATTTTCCACTCGAATTTGGAAGAAGATAACGCAAATTTTTGCCTCTTTACGCCCTACTTTTTCGATAGATTCTATAACTGGAACACCTCAATGTAGAGTGGATATCCAACCACAAAACGAAGAAGCCACTCTCCAGCAACTATTCGAATACTTAGAAAATGCAAATTTGCCTTGCTATGTGGCTTTCGATGAATTTCAGGTAATAGCCGACTATGATGGTTGTCAGATGGAAGCCGTGCTACGTTCTTATATCCAACACCTCCACAACACCCACTTTATATTTGCAGGAAGTAAAAAACACACCATGGTGCAGCTTTTCTCTTCGGCCAATAGACCATTTTACCAAAGTACCCAAATAATGATGGTGGAAGAAATTGATGAAACTAAGTATGCCCAATTTGCACAAACACATCTAGAGAAGCACGGACAGACCCTGACCAACGACGCATTCCATGTTCTATATTCGCTTGTACATGGTCACACTTGGTATGTACAGACTTTGTTAAACCGTTTGTACCAAGATGGCACAACCAATATTACACCAGAGACCGTTAATAAAATTCTCCAAACAATCCTTATCGAAAACGAACCAGTATATCAAACTTATTGTCAGTTACTTACACAACGGCAAAACGATGTATTAAGAGCCATTGCTGCTGAAGGTTATGTGAAAGAACTTGGAAATATCAAGTTTTTGCAAAAATACAAATTGGGGGCAAACAGCACCGTAAGAAGTGCTGTACAGGCTCTTACCGATAAGGAATTGCTTTTGGAAAACAACGGCAATTATTGTGTCTATGATCGTTTTTTCGGTCTTTGGCTTGCAAATTATTAAGCCTGAAACTTGCCGATAGCATCATCATTGATAGCAAAAAAAAAGCCCCTTCGGATTGAAGGGGCTGTGGTATTGGGCGACGACCTACTCTTCCACCGGTCAGGGCAGTACCATCGGCGCGGTCGGGCTTAACTTCTCTGTTCGGAATGGGAAGAGGTGCGCCCCGACGCTATTGTC
>JAFTCA010000095.1 GCA_017454945.1 Bacteroidales bacterium | reverse complement strand
TTTGGATATCCCAATCCTTGAGTGGTGTACCCACAGCCTCAATCTTGCGCTTGATACTTTGCTCAATAGGAGAGAGAATCACCCAACCATCAGCGGTTTTGAAATCGCAGGTGTTATTCTGTTGCCGCACAAAATCGCTCAATTTTGTTATGTCAAAATCTGCCTTGTTGTTTGTAGAGCATGCTTGTGTCTTATATTGAGGAGATCTTTTAAGAGCTGTAAGAATGTTTACATCTACAGTAGCCGAACTGAAAATTTTATAACCAGCAAAATCCACGAGTTGAATAACATCTTGCTTTTCAGAAAAATATTTGCGCAGAGATTCACCGTACCCAGCCCTCATCCATTTGTTTGATGTGATGAACGATAACAAGGCATTTGGCTTTAACAATGCCATACCCATTTCGTAGAATAGACAATAAATGTCGCCAGTGCGCTCGTATGTCTGGTAGTTCATCTTTTGGAGAGCATCAGCATCTGCACCCATCTTTTGAAGTTGGATGTACGGTGGATTGCCAATGATGCAATCAAAACCGATGAATTTGCCGTTTTCGTCTAACACTTCAGGAAACTCAATCCGCCACTCAAACGCGTCTACAAATACTTTGTTTTCCTGAATTTCATCAATTTCTTTTTGAAGTTTGTCAATTTTATTCTGCAAATCCTTTGCTTTTTTGTCGCGCTCTGCTTGTTCTTTTTTACTTATTTCAAAAAGTTGAGGTGCCTGTAGATTGGCCAATTCTTTACCTAGCAGACGCTTGCGGACTTGTTTGGGGTCATTTAGTCCAATTTGGGTGCGAAGATTTCCCTTAATCTGCTTCAAATACTCCACAAGTTCTCGTTTTTCATCCTTATTATGAGCGTTTTTGTATTTGTTGACCGCTTGATAGTATTCGCTAATAGAAATTTTGTTTTTACGAAGAATTTCGGAGATGTCCTGATTTAAATCGAAACGGTGTAACAAGGAGTTGCCAATCTTGATATTGATGTCAATGTTAGGAAGTGTTTCCAGTTCGGTAAAACCACTTTCCTTCGTGTAATAGGCATTCTTCAGTAACTCAATCCAAAGTCGAAGACGGCAGATGTTTACGGCGTTGGGATTTAAGTCTACACCAAAAAGACAATTTTCAATAATTTTGCGTTTTTCGTTGAAGAGTGTTTCTTGAATGCGTTGGCTTTCAGGGTTTCCAGGAGTATAAGAGAAGAGATTGCCGTCTTCATAGGAAACCAGGAGTTCATCATTTTCAATGTTGATAATGTATTCTTGTTTCTTGATACGATTCCCAGAACTGTCAACCAAAATGCCGAGGTCGTATTTAGTTCGGATAATTTCATTAAGAACAGATACCAAAAAGTGGCCAGAACCGACAGCTGGGTCGCAAATATGTAGGGAATCAATGATTGCATTAGCTTGATAAATATCATCAATATCCTTGTTCTTAAGAGCATTGTAATCGTGACAGTTCCAATTCAATTCTTCATTAAAACGGCGAACCACAGTTTGCTGGATGGCTTCGTGACTCATATACATGGTAATTGCCCCAGGAGTAAACACAGAGCCATCTTTGTGGCCGTTTATTTTTTCAAAAATTAAACCGAGAACGGAGGCGTTGATAAGTGTCTTTGACTGCTCTTGGACTTCTTCGAAGCCTTCGCTTGCGAAATCGTAGGCATCAAGAAATTCCAGCAAATAGCGAAGTGTTGGAAGTTGCTTGTATCGAGGTTTGTTGCCCTCTTTTAGAACGGTTCCGGCAAAGAGAGGAAGTTCACTATTGTCAAGGCTACTAATTCGGATAGTCTGGCGTTCCAGTGAATTAATTTCAAACAAAGAGCTATTCAAATATGGAACTTTAGCATATTTTGTATTGATGCTTTCGGAGCGTTCTGAAATACGTTTAGCAAGAACTTGGAAAAAGAGTTTGTTAAGCTCATCGTAGTCTGGAATAACGGTAGGCCCCATAAAAGCGTAATTGTGGTCTCCTTTATGATATTTGACGAGTTGCGCTTCCAAAAGTTTTAGGAACAGCACACGGTTTACCCAATTGATAGTCAGTGCAAGAGCAATACCAAATAATTGTTCATCGCGTGTTTTTCCGTAAGAATAGCGTTTCTCCACATTGTCAATCCAGTCTTCGTTATCAAGAATGTTGAGGGCGTTTTCCAGAATGGATGCTTGGTGTCGCTCGCTCTTGTTTCGGCGGGTGATGATACGTTTGTGGCTGTCCTTCTCTTCCACCTCTTCTAGGCCGATGATATACAATAGCTCGCTATAGAATTTTGTGTTGAGTGAGTTGCTGTCATTTTGGAAGCGTTTCTTCAAAAGATGTTCTGGACTGAAAAACTTAAACAACTCGATGAGGCGTTTGTTGTTGTCAGAGTCGAGATGGACTTTGTATTTACGAAGGTCAAACCAAGTGAAGGTTAATTGATCCAGCACTTGGGTAATAAAATCTGCTGCTATCTCTTTGTAGAAAAAGTCGGTTTTCTCGGAAGTTAGTTCTCCGGCATTGAACTCTTCAAAACGTTTGATGAGCTTTTTATTGGAGTAGAAAAGGCGTTCAAACTCTTGGGCGTCAAAAACGAAGAATTCATTAATATTGGTGACCACAAGTTGTTTGAGTTGAAAATTTTTCTTTGTATGGCGTTCCCGTAGGTAATAAAGAAGTAGTTCCTGCAAGGCTTTCCGATTGAGGTCGTCACGTGTAATCATCTCAGACACATTGGTCGGCTTTTTTACTTCGAAGATAACTCCCACGGGGTCGTCAATGCTATTACCAAGATGGATTGCGCAATCAATATCGCCATTGGGCGACACCTTATAGTTTTGTCCATAGAAAGTCAGCTTCAGGAAATCCATGAGGTCTCCCTTGAGCTTTTCTTCAGTGTTAATGGAAGAAATCTGCTCGTAAAGTTTGTTTAATTGATTCTTAAAAGATTCGAGGGTTGTGCGGTCAACAGAGATTTGCTGATAGGCTTTGTTTAAAGACTTGGCTATGGTAAGTTCTAACATGTCAATATTCAAATGTATTCCACCGCAAAGATACAAAAAACCATCTTATTCTGCTCATTTTCCGATTTATGTGGAAATAGGGTAGGAGAATATGGAAATAGCCCGCATTATGCGGGCTATTATGGTTATGGAAAGAAGTTGTGGTGCCTGAGCTTGTCGTGGCGCCTGAGCTTGTCGAAGGCACCATCATTGGCTTAGTACTTATCCTCGATGGCGTCTTCGCGGTTCTCGATGTATTCTTCGAATTTGTCGCGTAGCCATTCGGGAATAGTCTCATCTTTCTTTATCTTTTTTGTGATATCGTAAAGTTGGTCTTCCACTTTTCTGGCTTTTTTCTTCTCGTCTTTTTTAAGCCAGTAGTCATATTGTCCCAACAGATTATAGACATTGTTTTCCTTGAGTAATTTGTCTAATGTCAGAGGTTGGTTTTCGTCTTCAGCGATGGTGGTCGTATCAACGGGTGCAACGGGCGCAACGGGCTCTTCAGTGAGGACGGTCATTCTTATTTTCTTCACTTTGCTGATCAGGTCGTTGGCCTCTTTCTGGGAGTAATCCTTGTTGTCGCCTACCACCGAGAAAACAACGGTCTTTTCGGCTTCGCGAGAGGCGTTAAGTACGGGCAGGATGTTCTCCATATCTTCGGCTTCCAAAATCAAGCCGTTGCCTATGCTGATGCCGTTCTCGTCGAGCAGTGTCAGTTGCAGTTGCACAGGACCGGTCACAGTGGTGGTTGCTTGCAACGGCGCCGTGGCCTTAATGGTGTATTTCGATGAACTGTTCGGGGTGGGAGTGGCCAACAGTTTCACATTACCGTTCAGTTTGAATGCTTGGAAGGCGTTGCCGGCAACATCAATACTTTCTGCGGGCAATAACGTTTCAACAGCTTGTGTGTTGGTGCAGCTGGTGATGATGATTAACAGCCCAGCTAAAAGGAAGAATAATTTTTTCATAAGGATTTGAATGTTTTTGTTTTGCGGTGCAAAGATAGTAAAAAATAGACACGAAACCAATATTGTTAGCTAACCTCTCTGTGCCTTACGCAAACAGCAGGTTGGTTACTCTCCTGTCAGTTGCTTGAAGCCTTGTCCCATAATTTCGTTACTGTCGATGATGTTGATAAAGGCGTTGGGGTCGATATGGTAGATGTGCGTCTTCAGTCGGATCATTTCTGTTCGCGAAACGGTGGTGTAGATCATCTTGCGTTCCTGTCCTGCGTACAAGCCGATGCCGCTAAAGCAGGTGCCGCCGCGCTTGATGTCGTTGATGATAGCCTCGCGAATCTCCTCTTCCTTATCGGTGATGATGAAGAGGGTTTTGTAGCTCTTCACACCTTCAATCACAAGGTCGATGATTTTGCTCTCGATGGCGATGAGCAGAATGGAGTAGATGGGCAGACGTACCTGGTGGAAGGCGACAAAGGTGGTGAGTGTGATGGCCGAATCGACAATCATGACCAGCGTGCCTAACGAAATTTTGGTGTACTTGTTCAGAATCATTGAGATGATGTCGCTGCCGCCGGAGGTGGCGCCCGATTTGAAGATGAGGCCGATGGCGACGCCGTAGATAAGGCCGGCTATGAGGGTGTTGAGGAAATAGTCGGGAATGAAGCCCAGTTCGCCTTCGGCGGCGTCGGGAATCAGGCCGTCGTGAATCACAGGCGCGTAGCCCCAGGTGCTTTCGAGTATGAAGACAAACACGAATATCAAGACGGTCGAAATAACCGTTTTCCGGCCAAATTTTGGGCCTAAAATGAGGGTTCCTATCAGCAGGAGCGGAATATCCATACAAATGGCGTAGTAACTGATTTTCCAAGGCCATAGGGTGTTGAATACGTTAGCCAGACCGTAGGTGCCGCCAGGGGCGAGCAGGTAGGGGTTGACAAACATGACATCGCCGACAGCATATAGGAAACTACCGAAGATAATGAGCGCGTATGCGTAAAACCATTCTTTGGAAAAGATTTTTTCTTGATTTGATGAAGCCATGGGAGAGAAAAGTGAAAAGTGAATAGTGAGAAGTGAATAGTGAGAAGTTAAGAAACTAAGGAACTAAGGAGTTAAGAATTGTTGATTGTTTAATTGTTGGTGTCATTCCGAGACGGTGGTTGAGCCTGTCGAAAACACCGTCTCGGAATCTCTTTGAATTTTGAATTTGTTCTTTGTTCTTACTTATGCATTGTAAATTGTCAATTATAAATTATAAATCGTGAATTGTGAATTGAAAAAGTCCTTCCGTTCCCGGAAGGACTTTTTCATTATTGTCAATTACAAATTGTCAATTATCCATTGAAAACCTTATCAAGGCCGATGCCTCTCACTTGAGCCACGGTGTAGGGGTCTCTCATTTGGGCGAGGGCGTTGATAGTGGCTTTAACCACGCTGTGGGGGTTCGATGAGCCTTTTGATTTAGCCAGCACGTCTTTAATGCCGACGCTTTCCAAAACGGCACGCATAGCACCACCAGCGATAACACCGGTACCAGGAGCTGCGGGTTTCATGAACACGAGCGAACCGCTGTAGCGGCCTTCTTGTGCGTGGGGAATAGTGCCTTTCAGTACGGGCACCTTAATGAGGTTCTTCTTAGCATCATCGATACCTTTTTGGATGGCGGCTGAAACTTCCTTTGCTTTTCCAAGTCCGTAACCAACAACGCCGTTTTCGTTACCGATAACTACGATGGCAGAAAAACTGAAAGTACGACCACCCTTGGTAACTTTGGTAACTCTGTTAACTGCAACCAAACGATCTTTGAATTCGATTTCGGTTGATTTTATCTTTTTTACGTTTGCGTTTGTCATGATTACTTCTTTTAGAAAATTAAACCACCTTCTCTAGCTGCGTCTGCTAAAGATTTTACTCTTCCGTGATACAAATATCCGTTTCTGTCGAAAACAACCGTAGTGATGCCGGCGGCGATGGCTTTTTCAGCGATAGCCTTGCCCACGAGAGCCGATTTCTCGGTCTTGGTAATCTTCTGGTCACGGATTTCTGCCACTGCCGATGATGCGGAAACTAAAGTTCTGCCAGCGGTGTCGTCAATAATTTGAACATATATGTCGCGGTTGCTTCTGAAAACCGACATTCTGGGGCGGGTGGGAGTGCCGCTGATGGTTTTGCGGACTCTCATTTTAATCCTGCTTCTTCTGTATTCTTTTTTATTATAAGCCATGGTAATTAAAATTTAAGGTTATTTTTCTGCTGATTTACCAACTTTCTTTCTAACTTCTTCGCCTACGAATCTGATACCTTTTCCTTTGTAAGGTTCAGGTTTTCTGTATGAACGAATCTTGTTGGCAACTTGGCCCAGCAATTGTTTGTCGATACCTTTGAGGATGATGATGGGGTTTTTACCTTTTTCGTTGATGGTCTCAACTTTGATCTCTGACGGGAAATCGAAAAGGATGTTGTGAGAGTAGCCTAAGCTCAGCTCCAACTGTTGTCCCTTGGCTTCAGCCTTGTATCCAACGCCGACCACTTCCTGACGGATTTCAAATCCTTTGGAAACACCTTCCACCATGTTGTGCAGCAGGGCTCTGTAAAGTCCGTGCATGGCTTTGTGGCGTTTTTGTTCGGTTGGACGAGCCAGCTGAAGATGACCGTCTTCGATTGAGAAGGTAATGTCACCGTCAACATATTGTTTTAATTCGCCCAATGGCCCTTTTACAGTAACGATATTTGATTTTTCGTCTCTTGATATTTCAACTCCTTTGGGGAGGACAATCGGTAATTTTCCTATTCTTGACATTTCTATTCCTCCTTATTAGCTAATGTAACAAATAACTTCGCCGCCGATTTTCTGGTTTCTGGCCTCTTTGTCGGTCATCATGCCGTGAGATGTGGAGATGATGGCAATACCCAGACCGTTGAGTACGGTAGGCATCTCATCAACACCTACATATCTGCGCAAGCCGGGAGAGCTGACTCTCTGCAGGCTGGTGATGGCAGATTGTTTGGTTACGGGATGATATTTCAACGCGATCTTGATGATGCCAGGGTGAACATCGTCAACAAATTTGTAATTAAGTATGTATCCTTTCTCAAACAAAATCTTGGTGATTTCTTTCTTTACCTTTGAGCTAGGAATTTCCACGATCTTGTGATTTGCGCGGATGGCATTTCTTACTCGTGTCAAATAATCTGAAATGGGATCGGTATTCATAACTTTACTTTCTTTCTTTTAAATTATTACCAGCTTGCTTTCTTAACACCCGGAATTTGTCCTGATAATGCCATTTCTCTGAAGTTGATACGGGAAATGCCGAATTGGCGCATGTAGCCTTTGGGACGACCGGTTAATTTACAACGATTGTGTAATCTGATAGGATTAGAGTTGGGAGGAAGTTTCTGCAAAGCAACGATGGCAGCTTGTTTTGCCTCGTAATCTTCACCGTTGATGATTTTCTTCAGCTCAGCACGTTTGGCAGCATATTTTGCAGTCAACTTGGCTCTCTTGATTTCTCTTGCTTTTAACGATTCTTTTGCCATATCTTACTTCTGATTTTTAAATGGTAATCCAAATTCTTTCAATAATGCCAGACACTCTTTGTCGTTTTGTGCCGTGGTTACAAAGGTGATATCCATACCGTTGATCTTAGCCACCTTGTCGATGTCGATTTCGGGGAAGATAATCTGTTCGGGGATACCTAAAGTGTAATTGCCTTTTCCGTCAAAGCCCTTCTCGTTGATACCTCTGAAGTCTCTGATACGGGGGATGGATACGGAAATAAGACGGTCTAAGAATTCGTACATTCTCTCTCCACGTAAAGTCACGCGAACGCCGATGGGCATTCCTCTTCTTAACTTGAAGTTTGAAATATCTTTTCTTGATTTGGTGGCAACAGCCTTTTGGCCGCTGATCATGGTCATTTCCTGAACACCCATGTCGATGAGTTTCTTGTCGGCAATGCCAAATTTACCCAAACCTTGGTTTAAACATATCTTTTTCAACTTCGGCACGCGCATAATCGATTTGAAACCGAATTGCTCTTTTAATGCCGGAATGACTTCCTTGTCATATTTCTCTTTGAATCTCGGTGTGTACATTACTTAATCTCCTCCCCTGATTTCTTTGAATATCTAACTAATTTTCCATTCTCGCCCATTCTTCTGCCAATACGGGTGGCATTACCTTTGGCGTCGATAACCATCAGGTTGGAAATGTGAATAGGGGCTTCTTTCTTTACAATACCGCCGTTGGGGTTCTTGGCGTTAGCCTTGGTATGTTTCGATACCATGTTAACACCTTCAACCAAGGCTCTGTACTTTTCTACATCGACTTCCAGCACCTTGCCTTGCGATCCTTTTGAGTCGCCAGCAATGACCTTCACGATGTCGCCTTTTTTGATGTGAATTTTCATTGTTTTTCTTTTTTTAGTTCAATTGGTCGTTGTCAATTGATGTTAATATTAATTTTTTAGTTGTCTCTGAGAGAAGATGTTGTAAAATACATCAGAGAATAAGGTTCTTGCCCGGGTGGGAGAGAGGTCTCTTATTCTCTTTTGTTTTTTTTTAGAGCACCTCGGGTGCCAGAGAAACGATCTTCATGAATTGTTTCTCTCTCAGCTCACGGGCAACGGGTCCGAAGATACGGGTGCCGCGAAGCTCGTCTGAAGCGGTGAGAAGAACCACGGCGTTGTCGTCGAAACCGATGTAAGAACCGTCGTTTCTGCGAACGTGCGATTTGGTTCTAACGACCACAGCCTTGGAAACGCTACCTTTCTTCACGTTGCCGGAAGGAATGGCGCTCTTAACAGCTACCACCACCTTGTCGCCAACACTGGCGTAACGCTTTTTGGTTCCACCTAATACGCGGATACACAAAACTTCCTTTGCTCCGCTGTTGTCTGCTACTGCTAATCTTGATTCTTGTTGTATCATAACTATTTAGCTCTTTCAATGATTTCTACTAATCGCCAGCACTTGTTCTTGCTCAAGGGTCTGGTTTCCATTACTCTTACTCGGTCGCCGATGTTGCATTCGTTCTTGTCGTCCTGAGCCATCAGCTTGGTGGTACGTTTGAGGAATTTACCGTACTTGGGGTGTTTTAATCTACGCTCAACGCTGATAACAATGGATTTCTCCATCTTATTGCTCGTAACTATACCCTCTCTGACTTTTCTTAAATTTCTTTCCATGTCCAATTATTTTGCTTCGTTAATTTGGCGTTTGCGTATTTCAGTGTGCATACGTGCGATGGTTCTTCTCTGTTCTTTAATCTTTTGGGGATTTTCGATAGGAGAAACCGCATGATTCAGCTTCAGCTTGATGAGCTGTTGCTTTTCTTCAACTAATCTTTCAACGAGTTCGGGGGTCGAAAGTTCTTGTATTACTTTTTGTTTCATCGTTATTTTGTTTCTTCTGAATAATCTCTTCTAACAATAAATTTGGTGGCAACGGGGAGCTTTTGTGCGCCAAGACGCATAGCTTCTTTTGCTACTTCGAAAGGAATACCATCGGCTTCGAACAGAATTCTGCCCGGGCTGATACGTGCGGCGAAGTATTCGGGGGTACCTTTACCTTTACCCATACGTACTTCAGCAGGTTTCTTGGTTACGGGCTTGTCAGGGAATACGCGGATCCACAACTGGCCTTCACGTTTCATGTGAAGGTTGATGGCCTGACGGGCAGCTTCGATCTGACGAGCAGTTAACCAATGTTCTTCAAGGGTCTTAAGGGCAAATGAACCGAAAGCGATCTCGGCACCTCTCTTGGTGATGCTTTTCATTCTCCCTTTTTGCGGTCTTCTGTATTTTGTCTTTTTAGGTTGTAACATGACTCTTATACTTTATAATATTTCCAATTCAATTATTTCTTTCTGCCCGTGTTGCGGGGAGCTCTCTTAGCTGCGCCTTTGGTTTCCTTGTTGGCTGCGTTCAGATTGAAAAGGTCTCTCTTACCGTAAACGATACCTTTGCAGATCCAAACCTTCAGACCAATACGGCCGTAAGTGGTGTGTGCCTCGGCTGCTGCATAGTCGATGTCAGCTCTCAAGGTGTGCAGAGGAGTACGTCCTTCTTTGAAGTGCTCGGTTCTGGCCATTTCGGCACCGCCCAGACGACCTGATACGGAAACCTTGATGCCTTCAGCGTTGGCACGCATGGTCGAAGCGATGGCAGTCTTCACGGCTTTTCTGTATGACGATCTTCCTTCAATCTGTTTGGCAATATTTTGAGCTACCAGTACGGCATCCAAATCAGGGCGCTTAACTTCTGAAATGTTAATCTGGATGTCCTTGTTGGTAATCTTCTTCAATTCTTCTTTCAGCTTGTCAACTTCTGTGCCGCCTTTACCGATAATCAAACCCGGGCGTGCGGTGTTGATAGTCACCGTGACCAACTTGAGGGTTCTCTCGATATAAATCTTTGCGATTCCGGCTTTAAACAGACGAGCGTTCAAATAACGTCTGATTTTGTCGTCTTCAACGATCTTATTGGCGAAATTTTTGCCGCCAAACCAATTGGAATCCCATCCTCTGATAATTCCTAACCGTAAACCTACAGGATTAACTTTCTGACCCATACTTATTCAATGTTTTGTGTTTCTTCTATTTTGTTATTATTATTTGCATTTCTGTCGTCAATCACGATGGTTACGTGGTTGGAACGTTTTCTTACGCGGTGAGCTCTGCCTTGAGGAGCCGTGCGGATTCTCTTCAGCATGCGGCCACCGTCAACAACGATCGACTTAACGTATAAGTCAGCGTTCTCCAATCTTACGCCTTCGTTCTTAACCTGCCAGTTGGCTACGGCTGACTTGAGAAGCTTCAACAGCTTTTCTGCGGCCTCTCTCTTGCTGTACTTCAGTACATTCATGGCATAATCAACATTCTTTCCTCTGATAAGATCTGCCATAATTCTCGTTTTTCTCGGTGAAGTCGGATTGTCGACCAGTCTGGCCATATATAAGTTCTTCCGTTCTTCTTTGCGAGCTTCTGCTGCTAATCTTTTTCTTGCACCCATTGTTAGTCTTGTTGTTTTGTGGTTTTAGTTTTTGATTTTCAAACCTTTATTTTTACTATAATTTTCTTCTTGTTTTTAATTCAAATTGGCGGCAAAAATAGGAATTTTTTCAATATGATACCACCTCTGACGAAAAAAAATTAAAAAAAATCCGATAATAATGTGTTTTGCCCCTATGACAAAGGAGTATAAAGCCCTCGAAAGGAAAGTTTTTTTTAGTTATCCACATTCGTTTTGGCAGACCTGAATGTTTCCCCTTTATAAAATTAAGAAGAAATCGCTTCGCATTTTGCAATTTTTCTGCACCTCACCGCCCGTTTCTATAAGTGCGTTTTTGCTCTATCTTTTGGAATATTATTGTTATCTTTGCACGCTCTTGCAGATGTGCATATCGCATCTGCAAGAGCGAATTTCAAAATTCAAAGAACAAAGATGCTCTCTCTATTTCAATTGTAAATTGTAAATTGTAAATTGTAAATTATTATATTGTATGAAACGCCTCTTTTTATTTTCCCTGCTTTTAAGCGTATGTCTGTTTTCGTCTCATGCCCAGTCGCCTGCCAAGTATTGGGTGCAGTTTAAAGATAAAGCCCACTCGGCATACTCCGTGGCTCATCCCGAAGAGTTCCTGTCGCCACGCGCGCTCGAACGCCGCAGCCGCTTCAACATCGGCGTGGACGAAACCGACCTGCCAGTGAGTCAGTACTATATTGACAAATTGAAAGATGTGGACGAGCATGCTGTCGTGCTCACCAAATCGAAATGGCTGAACGGCGTGACCGTCTATGCCGAGCGTGAGGATGCTCTCGAGGCCTTCAAGGCGCTGCCGTTTGTGGTGGATTGCCAGAAAACAGCCGTGATGAAAGAGGTGATTGCCAAAGAGGATTCTATCAAGATGTATTGCGACAATGCCTACCGCTTTGGTGGCGACGAACGTCATAACATTATCAGTGAGAATGATTTGGACTACGGCTTGGCAACGGCTCAAGTGCGGTGCAACAATGCCCATTGGCTGCACCGTCTAGGCTTCAAGGGCCAAGACGTCTATCTGACTGTGATGGACGGCGGCTTCGACAAAGTCGATTCGCTGCGCTTCTATCAGACACTGCGCGATGAGAACCGCCTGCTGGGCGTTCGCAACTTCGTGCAGCCCGGCGCTTGCGTCTTCACCGATGATACGCACGGCGAAATGGTGCTCTCGTGCATCGCTTCCTACGTGCCTGGCGAAATTATCGGCACCGCCCCCATGGTGTCGCTCTATCTGGCCAAGACGGAGGACGGTCGTACCGAGTTCTTCATTGAGGAGGACAACTGGGCCGCCGGCTGTGAATGGGCCGACAGCTTGGGCTGCGACGTGCTGAGCGCCTCTCTGGGCTATTTCATCTTCGACGATTCCAATATGGTGCGCAAGTACAGCGACCTGACCGGCCGCGTGAGTCGTGCTTCGCGCGTGGCTACGATGGCTGTCAAGAAAGGCCTCATCGTGGTGAATAGCGCTGGTAATGCCGGTATGCGCAAAGACTGGAGCAAGATTGGTTTCCCCGCCGAAGCCTACGATGTGCTGTCGGTGGGTGCTGTGGATGTTCACGGCAAGCGTGCTCCGTTCAGCTCTAAAGGCCCCGCTGTGGGTGGCCGCATTAAGCCCGATGTGTGCGCTGTGGGTGGTAGAACCTATATCGGCGATGTGAAAGGCAAGGTGAGAACGAGCAACGGCACCTCCTTCGCCGCCCCGTTGATGGCTGGCATGGTGGTATGCCTGCGCCAGGCCTTCCCCGACAAGAGCAGCTACGAGATTCTGAACGCTGTGCGCTTTAGCGGCTCAAAAGCCTCGGCCCCCGACACGTTGATGGGCTACGGCATTCCCGATATGTTGAAAGCCTACAACTTGCTGCTGAACAACCAGGTGAAAAAGAACGACCTCGATCTGTTTACAGTTCATTTCGACTCGTATGTGACCACCAACCCGAAGGATTTTCCTGTGAAAGTGGTCAACTTGGGCAATGCCGAAAAGAAAGTTACGATAACGGTGACCTCCCGCACGACGCACAAGCATGTCAAGAAGTCATTTTCGTTGGCAGATGGTGACAATATCCTTCATTTGAAAATGCCCGCGCTTTTGAAAGGTAAAAAATATGATTTGCTGGATATGACCGTTGATGGCGAGCATTATCATTATAATTATGTTATAGGTCAAGAATAGAAGAATGTTTAAATTTTGAACTGATGGAAAAGAAAATCACGATAGTTTGTCTGAATACTAATACTAAAAAGAGTTATAATCAAGGAATTAGGCTGAGTGAGTTGGCCGAGGTGGAGAATGTCAAACTGCCATTGCCCATTTTGGGTGCTCTGGTCAACAATAAAGTGCACGAGCTGGATTCAATGCTATACAAGCCTTGTCAGGTGCAGTTTTTCGACATCTCCTCCTTGCCGGGCAATGCCATGTATCTCCGTTCGCTCTATTTCCTGATGTTCAAGGCTGTCCGTGACCTTTATCCTGATGCCAAACTCCATATTCTGCATTCTATTGCCGGCGGCAAGTTCTGCGAGTTGCGTAATCTGGACGAGCCGCTGACCGAGCATCTGCTGAACCGGCTGAAAGAACGTATGCAGCAGCTGGTGAAGATGAATCTGCCTTTTAGACGCACCGAGATGCCGACAGCCGAAGCGATGGAAGAGTATATCAAACACGGTCTTACCGACAAAACCTATCTTTTTAAGAACCGCACCCGCATCTATACGTCTGTATATTATTTGGATGACATGGTGAACTACTATTATGGTTATCTGGTGCCTTCAACGGGCTATTTGACTTTGTTCGACCTGCAGATGTACGGCCAGGGCTTTCTGCTGAAACTGCCCACCCGCAAGCATCCCGAATCCATTAGCGTGACGCGTCACATGCCCAAGCTGGCTGCGGTTTACAAACAGTACAAGGATTGGGTGAATCTGATTGGTGTGCCTTACGTGGGCGATTTGAACAATCTGGTGGAGCAGGGCAAAGTGCAGGACTTCATCGCCATTTCGGAGGCTTATCACGAAAAAGTCATTGCCAATATCGCCGACGAGATTCATCATCGCGGAACGGTGAAGATGGTGCTCATCAGTGGTCCTTCAAGCTCCGGAAAAACCACCACTTGCAAACGTCTGTCGGTGCAACTGAGTGTGTTGGGCTATCATCCTATACAGATTTCGATGGACGACTTTTTTGTGGAAAGGGAGGAAACACCCCGTGATGCCAAAGGCAATTACGATTTCGAAGCACTCGAAGCTCTTGACCTTAAGTTGTTTGCGCAATGTATGGATCGGCTGCTGAAAGGGGAGAAGGTGGAGATCCCCACTTTCAACTTTGCATTGGGCAAAAAAGAATGGAAAGGGAAGACTATCCAACTGCAACCTAATTCCATACTCCTGCTCGAAGGTATTCATTGCCTCAACCCGCGCCTGACGGCTGATTTTGATGATGCCATTAAGTATAAGATTTTTGCCTCTGCATTGACTTCCATCTCCTTGGATTCGCAGAATCCCATTCCTACGACCGATAACCGACTGGTTAGAAGAATTATACGCGATTATCGCTATCGTGGCTACTCGGCTCTGGAAACCCTGCGTCGTTGGCAGAGCGTGCGCGACGGTGAGGATCGCAATATCTTCCCGTATCAGGAGAATGCCGATGTGATGTTCAATACATCGCTGATTATCGAAATGGGTATTCTAAAACCTTATGCTACAGCTATTTTGGATGAAGTTCCTGAAACCGAACCCGAATATTCCGAAGCCATCCGCTTGAAGAAATTCTTGTCTTATTTCTGTACAATTTCTGAAGACAACCTCCCCGGCACATCCATCCTGCGCGAATTTGTCGGCGGCAGCTCCTTTAGTTATAAGTAATTTACAATTTACAATTAAGAATTATACATTATACATTGTTAATTATACATTGTAAATTTCATAGCCCAATAGTTCCGATGCCTTGTCGTATTCTTTGGCTTGGATGAATCGGCGTATTTGGGAGGAGCGGACGGCATTGTCGTGGAGAATCACTTCTGGGATTTCAATAATGTCGATGTGATTGTCAAGACAGAACTGCTGAATGCTTTGATGGTTGCCGCTGCGGTTGTGGCCAAAGGCGTGGTTCGGTCCCATAACAATGGCGCGGGTGTGCAGACGTTTTATCAGAATTTCTTGAATGAACCGTTCGGGTGTCCAAGAGGCAAAATCGAGCGTAAAATGTATAATGAGCAAGTAATCAATATCTTCCTTGCTTAACAACTCGATTCTCTGTTCAACGGTATTAATCAGTTCAAAAGGTCTTTCAGGATACAGAACCTGCTGAGGGTGAGGCGAAAAGGTGATGATGACACTTTTGAGTTGTCGTGCTTGTGCCTCTTGTTGCAGTTGCTTGAAAATGGCGCGATGACCTAAATGTACGCCATCGAAGGCGCCGATGGTGACAATGGTGCCGTCGACATCCGGAAATTGGTCGGGATTGATGACGTACTGCATGGTGCGATGTTTAAGACATTATCGCAACTTGGCGCCGACTTCGCGCTCGAAAGCGGCTATCAGTTTGTTCATGACCTTGTTTATTTCTTCGTCGGTCAGCGTCTTCTCGGCATGTTGCAGCACGAAGTTCAAAGCATACGATTTCTTGCCGTTCTCAATCTTGTCGCCTTCATATACGTCGAACAGGGAGACGCTCTTGAGCAACTTGCCTCCAAATTTGGTGGCGATGGCTTCCAGCATCTCGTAGGAGATGTTCTTGTCAACTACCAGCGCAAGGTCGCGTTTTACTGCCGGATGTACGGGGATGGCAGTGAAGCAAATCGGCGATTGCCCACAGGCGCAATACAAAGTGGCCAGGTCTATCTCAGCGTAGAAAACAGGCTTCTTGATGTCGAATTCTTTGAGCATGCGCGGATGTAACTGTCCCATCTGTACCAGCGTCTGTCCGTTGCATTGGTATGCGATGTGGTCGATGAATTGCGATGCCGGCTCGCACGTTGAGGTGAGCGTATGGATAGGATAGTTGGTTTTCTTTAAAATGTTGAAAACGATGTTTTTCAAGTAGAAGAAGTCCATCTCGGTGGCATGGTCGTTCCAGATGTCGTCGTGGAATTTGCCCGTAACGAAAAGCGACAACTTCGTCTCTTCCTTGAAGCGTGTGGTTACGTCATCCTCGCGTTTGGCTTCGGTGTTTTTGATGTAATGTTTGCCAAACTCAAACAGTCGCAGGTTGGTGGTCTTGTTTTTGAGGTTGTGGGCAATGTTTTCCAACCCCGAGATCATGACAGACTGTCTCAAGGCGTTGAGGTCTGAGCTTAGCGGGTTGAGCAACTTGATGGTCTCATCCGCATTGAGGAAGTCGAACTTCTCGGCGTAAGCGGCCTTGGTCAGCGAGTTGTTCATCACTTCAAAGAAGCCGTTGTCGGCTAAATAAGTGGAAATGATGTTCTTGAGTCGGCGACTGGGAGCGGCAACTCCGACGGAGGAGAGGTCGTAGGTCATGTCGGTGGGAATCTCGATGTTGTTGTATCCGTAGATGCGGAGTATCTCTTCCACCAAGTCCACGGGGCGTGTCACGTCGGCTCTGAAGAGGGGCACGTCAACGACAAAGGTCTCTTCGCCGCAGGCTTCCACCTCCATACCTAATGCCAACAGGATGGAAGATACCGTGTGCTTGTTGAGCTCTTTGCCTGCCAGACGGTTGATCTCGTCCAGGCTGATGGTGATTTTCTTGTGCTCGATGGGCGTGGGATAAACATCCACAATCTCTGAAGTGATCATGGCGTCGGCCAACTCAGTAAGCAGTTGGGCTGCTCGCTTGATGGCGTAGGTGGTAATGTCGGGGTCGCAGCCGCGTTCGAAGCGGAAAGCGGCGTCAGTCTTCAAATTATGGCGCTTCGAGGTCTTTCTTACCGATACAGGATTGAAGTAGGCGCTCTCGAGGAAAACATTGCAAGTGTTTTCTGTGATGCCGGAGTCCAAACCGCCATAAACACCGGCGATACACATGGGCTCTTCGGCGTTGCAAATCATCAGGTCGTCGGCCGACAACTTGATTTTGTTGCCGTCGAGGGTGACAAAAGGCGTGCCTTCGGGCAAATTCTTGATAACCACCTTGTCGCCTTTGATTTTGTCGGCGTCAAAGGCGTGCATGGGCTGGCCAATCTCGAACATGACAAATTGGGTGATATCCACCACGTTGTTAACAGGGCGCACGCCGATGGAGCGCAGGCGCGTCTTCAGCCATTCGGGCGACTCTTTCACCTTGACATTGCCTAACGTCAAGCCCGTGTAACGCGGACAAGCGGTGCGGTTGTCGATGACGATGTCTATCTTGCGCGTCTTGGCGATGGGAGTCATGTTGAAGTTGTTGGGCAGCAACAGCGGCGAGCACGGTATGTTGTTGGTTTTCAACATGGCGTACAGATCGCGGGCTACGCCGTAGTGCGAAATGGCATCGCTGCGGTTGGGCGTAAGGCCGATCTCGAAAATGTAGTCGTCTTCAATTTTGAAATACTCGGCGGCAGGTGTGCCAGGCACTGCACTGTCGTCAAGCACCATGATGCCGTCGTGTGAGGTGCCAACGCCAATCTCGTCTTCTGCGCAGATCATGCCTTCGGAAACGGCGCCGCGGATTTTAGACTTCTTGATGGTGAACGACTCGTCGCCGTTGTATAAAGTAGTGCCGATGGTGGCTACAATCACCTTTTGGCCGGCAGCCACGTTGGCAGCGCCGCAAACCACGTTCAGCGGGGTGTCACCACCAACATTGACAGTGGTCAGATGCAAATGGTCAGAGTCGGGGTGGGGCTCGCAAGTGAGCACCTCGCCAATAACCAAACCGCGGAGTCCACCGCGAATGCTTTGGTACAATTCAATGCCTTCGACTTCCAATCCGCTTGATGTGAGATACTTGGCCGCTTCTTCTGGCGACAAGTCGAAATGGAAATATTGACTTAACCACTGATAGGAGATTTTCATCGGTATGTTGTTTAGTAGGTTGAATTTTTTGAACTTGCAAAGATACAAAATATTGTTGAATTGTTGCAATGTTGAATTGTTGTAGGGACGCATTGAATGCATCCGTTTGTTTAATCGTTGCATTCTGCTCTTAGCAATAATTTTTTTGAATTTTGCATTCCGAATCAAAATATAAAAAATGTATTTTTGCACAAAAAATCATACTAACAATTTAAACTATCTGATTATGAAAAAGAAAGTTTTATTATTAATGGTGGCAGTGGCCATGATTTGCGGCTCGCTGCAGGCTCAAGCTCCCTACAAACACGGTATTGGTGGTATGGTAGGCTCGTTTAATGGTTTTACTTACAAAACATTCTTCACCGATCACTTGGCTTTGTCAGTTGATTTGGGTAATTCATTCATTGTTACTGCTGGTGAGCACGTAAGTAATATCGACCTCTACACTTTACAACTGAATCCCAATTTGATGTACCAAGGTCACTTCGTTGCCGGCCTTTATGGCTTGGTAGGTGGCGGTGTTTCTCTGGGATGGAACTGGGGACCTTATCTTTATATTGATGATTTTCGTGTTGGTCGTCGTGATGTTAGAGAGATCGGTAAGTTTGGTGTGAATGCCATCATGGGTTTGGAATATAAGTTCAACATCCCCTTGGCATTGCAGTTGGACTTCCGTCCTGGCTACGGTCTCCTGTTCACTGATGATCCCGGTTGGAATCACTTCGATTGGAATCTGAGCCTCAGTGTTAGATACGCATTCTAATGAATGTACGTTAACAATGGATAATTAGTAATTATGCAGAGACGCGGCATGCCGCGTCTCTGCTTTTTTTATATTTTTGCGGGAAAATTTTGCAATCATGAAAAACATTCAAATGGTTGACTTGAAAAGTCAGTACGAGAAGATAAAACCCGAGATAGATGCGGCAATACAGTCGGTGATTGATTCGTGCGCCTTTGTAAAAGGTCCTGCCGTGAAGGCTTTTGAAGAGCACTTGGCTTCGTATCTCAATGTGCGTCACGTGATTACTTGTGGCAACGGTACCGATGCCCTGCAAGTGTCGATGATGGCGCTGGGGCTGCAGCCCGGCGATGAAGTCATCACCTCGCCATTTACCTTCATTGCAACGGCTGAAGTGATTGCCCTGCTTCGTTTGACCCCTGTCTTTGTGGATGTGGACCCGCGCACCTTCAACCTTGACATTAGCAAGGTGGAAGCGGCTATCACACCCCGCACACGCGCTATCGTGCCCGTACATCTGTTCGGCCAATGCTGCGATATGGAGCCGCTGATGGCGCTGGCTGCCAAGCATAACCTGCACATTGTGGAAGATGCCTGCCAGGCTATTGGTGCTGAGTACCGCTTCAGCGACGGCTCGGTGCGCAAAGCTGGCACCATTGGCACTATCGGTTGCACCTCCTTCTTCCCGTCCAAAAATCTGGGCTGCTACGGCGACGGCGGCGCCATCTTCACCAACGACGATGAACTGGCCCACACGCTGCGCGGCATTGTCAACCATGGCATGTTCACGCGCTATTACCACGATATGGTGGGCGTTAACTCGCGCCTCGACACGCTGCAGGCCGCCATTTTGGATGTGAAACTGAAATACCTCAACGACTATATCGCCGCCCGCCAGCAGGCCGCCGCCCGCTACAACGAGCTGCTCGCCGCCTGCGATAAGGTGACCGTGCCTCACATCGCGCCTTTCACCACGCATGTGTTCCACCAATACACGCTGCAGTTGGCCGCCGGTGTTGACCGCACTGCACTCATCGAAAAGCTGAAAGCAGCCGGCATTCCAGCCATGGTTTATTATCCTGTGCCGCTCCATCTGCAAAAGGCCTTCGCACAACTGGGCTTCCGTGCAGGCGATTTCCCCGTGGCCGAAAAACTGTGTGCCACCGTTCTTTCGCTGCCTATGCACACTGAACTGGACGAGGAACAACAAACAATGATTGTTGAGAGACTGTTGCAATGTTGAGAATGCTGGAGGCATTCCCCAAAAAAAGAGGCTGCTTCAACGAAGCAGCCTCTTTTTTATCTTTATCCTATAAAGGATTATTTGTAATAATAGTGTGAGGTTATGGTTGATCCATCGTTATTGTAACTGCGTGTTGCAGGATAACTGCCGTCGTAAGTGTAAGTGTACAATGTGGTTGTAGTTCTTGAAACATTTGATAAGGTTATGCTTGTAGCATTGTTTTTGTCATAGTTTAAAATAGACTCATCTTCCAGATAGATAGGAGAATAAAGAGTGAATAGGCCTTTTAAAGGATTGATTTTATTGTCGAATTGTGCAGTGAAGGTGATGTCTTGACCTGGATAGGCAGGATTGGAGAAAACAATTTTTTCAGTATTGTTGCCTTTCCATGTGAAATCGGCATTGACAACCATATTGGCCTTGGTCTGGTTGTTGCTAATTAATTGTTGAATATCTTTTTGTAAAGTGGCAGAAGTTTCTACATCAAGATAACAGGTGAAAGGATTGATTTTGGCTTTGGCTGCTTTGCCTGCATCAACAACATTATATACAATGCGGGAAATTTTGGAGCCGTTGTGTTCCACATCAGCTGTGCATTCAATGACATTGTTGTCATAGAAAACCATTTTGACGAGTTTGCTGCCATCGTAGGTGAACTCCGCTTTCTCTCCGTATTGCACGTCTTCAATCTTAGTTACACGCTTTTTGCTGTCATAAGTGTATTGAGCGGTCCAATAATATTCGCCTTCATCGTAGTATTCAATTTTCGAGAGCAAGTTGCCATCCCATGTGAACTTCATGTCGGTAAGCTCACCGCTGTTGTCGACGGAAATGGTGGTGTGGTCAATTTTTTTCGAAGGTTTGTAAGCGCCTTCTTTCTGGCAGCCTACAAATACCAATGCGCTTGCTATTACAAGCATGAATAAAAATTTGATGTTTTTCATGATGATGAAATTTTGGTTAATAAAAAGATTTTCAATTCTGATATTAATTTGCAAATATACAATTAAATATGAATAATGCAATTTTTTTTATTTTTTTCCGTCCTTTGTTCTTTGTTCTCTGAACTTTGAATTTTGAATTCTGAATTCTGAATTTCAGACGCAGCACGCTGCGTCTCTACATTGTTCTCCATTCCGCAAGCACAGCGCAGCGAAATCTTTTGTTCTCTGTTCTTTGTCCTTAATTGTGCATCGTGAATTGTGAATTGTGAATTACTTATAGTAGTACCTGTAAATGTACTTAATCACATCCTCTCCATTGCGGACGGTCTCAGTTCGTGTGTCGGGGTATTTCCCTTTGTAAGTATAGGTATAGATATGGAGATCTTCTTCTGTGTCAAGGATTGTAAGTGCGCGAATGACGTTGTTTTGGTTAAATCCATAGTCGTGCTCGTTGTACGATGTTCTTGCGGTTAAACTGCTGAAAGGGAAGAGGTTGTGAAATGGGTTTAGGTAGTTGTCATATTCATATTCCAAGCTGTAAGTTGCGGGAGCTATAGTGTTGTGGATGCTTTTTGATACATTGTTACCGTTCCAGTAAAAACGTACTACAGAAGATGTGTCGCCTGATTGATAGATAACAGTCATCTGGCTCAGTTTGTTGTCTTCCCATGTGTAGTAGCAGTTCTCGGTGTTTTTGTTTTCTTTGACAATAGCTTGTTTTAATTTGTCGCCTTCGTATAAAAAGTCAGTTTTTCTATGCATACCGTGGCTTTCTATTGAGGTGACTCTTTTCTGGTCATCGTAACTGTACACGTCCGACCACCAGTATTCTCCTTCATCGTAATAGTCAATACTTGACAACAGCTTCCCGTCCCAAAAAAAGACCATGTGGTTCACTTCGGGGTAGCTGACAGTTTCGCCGTCAATGACGCACTCCATCTGGATGGTGATTTTGTCAAGTCTCTTGTGTTTGTAAACATCCTCTTTGTTGCAGGATGCGACAATAAGTAAGATGCTGATAATTAAACCAATAAGTTTTGCGCTTTTCATAAATATTTTTGTTTTTGGTAATGGTTTCTATGTAACGTCTGATTGGAATCAGATATTGTGTTTCATATTCCGCATGATGTTGGCCAGCATGTCTTTGGCTCTGAACAACTTGATTTTGACATTGGCGAGGCTGATGCCCAGTTCTTGGGAAATCTCTTCGTACGAGAGTTCGTTGAAGTAGCGCAACTCAATGAGTTTGCGGTAGTTGTCGCGCATCTGGCCGACTGCCATACGCATCATTGCTATGCGCTGCTTTTCCATACAGAAGTCCTCGGGTGTTTTGTGTTCAATAGCGCTGGTCAGCGAGACGGCTTTCTGTTCGCAGGTTTCGAGGTCGTCATCCACGCACATCGGCGAGGTGTTCTTGCGGCGCAGAAAGTCGATGCAGTTGTTGGCGGCGATGCGAAACAGCCAGGTCGAGAAGGCGAAGTCGCCCGAGTAACGGTCCAAGTAGCGGAAAGCCTTGCCAAAGGCTTCAATGGTGAGATCTTCGGCATCGTACGGGTTGTGGCACATCTTCAGCATCATGTAGTAGATCGAGTCGCGATAGTAGCCCATAAGCTCCGCATAGGCTTTCTGGTTGCCATTGTCGAGGGCTTCTTTGACAAGTATTAAGTCCCGTTTCGATTTCTCGGTCAAAAGTTCCGGAGATTCCATGTTGGTTTTTTATTTGTTTTTTGTAAATAGGGATCCAATGTACAAGGCAGGATTGAGGAAGGCAAAGAGGATGTCGCCAGCCAAAATGTAGGGTATAACGCCTTTTTCGTTGATTTTCTTGGCCGAAAGTCCAAAGATGATATACATCACCGCGGTTTTGACAACAAAAATGCCAATGGCAATGAGCAGCCAGAGCAGATTGCCCCATGACATCCAGATGGCAAATGCCAACGACAAGTAAAACAGAGGGTTGAGTATTCCATAGAAGTCCAGTAAAAAGCGGTGCTTCCCCTTGTAGGTGCGGCGCGTGGTGTAGTGATGCCGCTTGTCCCAAAGCCACGAGGCTGGCGTTACAATGGCAGTGGAAACAGTCTGCGCTTCGGCTGAATATTCTACAGCACAGTTGTTCTTGGTGGCCACTTGGTTGATGAAGAGGTCGTCCTCGCCATAGCGCAGGTGATAGTGCGTCGAAAAACCCTGGTTCTTGAGGAATAACGTCTTGGTGTAGGCCAGGTTCTGTCCCAATCCCATGAATGGAACGCGGGCAATCGCGTAAGAGAAGTACTGCATGGCCACCTGAAAAGCGTCGAAGTGAAGGAGGAAGTTGAACAGGCCGCGGCCTTGTGGGTAAGTGGTGTGGCCGAGTACAATCTGCTTCTTGCTCGAAAAACGCGATACCATCCGCTGCAGCCAGTATTTGGAGGTGGGCATGCAGTCGGCCTGGGTGAACAAAAGATGCTCGTAGGCCGACACCTTGATGGCCAGCGACAGGGGATATTTGCGCCCCTTGATGTTGGTGACCGACGAACTCATGTCCAAAAACTTCAAATTGGCATACTTTTTTTGGAACTCTTCCATCACCACAGCGGTATTGTCGCACGAGTGGTCATCCACCACGATAACCTCAAAGTTCTCGTATTCCTGAGCCATGATGTCGGGCAGCGTCTGCTCAAGCGATATGGCATCGTTCTTGGCGTAAACGATGACCGACACAGGTACGTTCATGAGCGGAGGACGCTTTGATTTATAGACAATTAATCGTAAAAAGACCCCTAAATAGTAGCCCAGCAGGCACAGCGTTAATGCGGCAAAAAGAAAGACCGAGATTCGGATTAGGAGGGGGTTGGGAAGTGCAACTACCAGATTCAACATCACATTTTTCTAATTAGATTAACAAAAATATCGTATTCTTTACAACAAAAAATCATACCTTTGCAAAAATTACTAACACGATGGAGTTTATAATTAACCACACTGACCCAAAGAGCAATGCGCGCGCCGGCCTTATCAAAACCGACCATGGTGATATTCATACCCCGATTTTTATGCCCGTGGGAACCGTGGGCTCTGTCAAGGCTGTTCACATAAAAGAATTAAGGGAAGATATTCAGGCAGAGATTATTCTGGGCAATACCTACCATCTCTACCTGCGTCCGGGGACAGATGTTCTGGAAGAGGTTGGAGGCTTGCACAAGTTCAACGGCTGGGACCGCCCAATTCTGACAGATAGTGGTGGATATCAGGTGTTTTCGTTGAGCCAGCGACGCAAAATCAAGCCCGAAGAAGGGGTGTGGTTCCAGTCGCATATCGACGGCTCGCGCCACCTGTTCAGTCCTGAGCGGGTGATGGACATCGAGCGCTCCATCGGTGCCGACATCGTGATGGCGCTGGACGAGTGTACGCCCTATCCGTGCGACCATGAGTATGCCGAACAGTCGATGAATATTACCCACACATGGCTGAAACGCTGCTGTGAGCATTTCGACAATACGGAGCCTAAGTACGGCTACTCGCAAACGCTGTTCCCCATCGTGCAAGGCAGCACCTTCCGCGATTTACGCGTGAAGTCGGCCGAGTTTGTCGCCTCGATGAATCGTGAAGGAAACGCCATCGGCGGCGTGTCGGTGGGCGAACCTACCGAGCTGATGTACGAGATGGCCGAGATTTGCTGCAGTATTCTGCCCAAGGACAAGCCGCGCTACCTGATGGGCGTGGGCACACCCGCCAACATCCTGGAAAATATAGCTATGGGTGTCGATATGTTCGACTGTGTAATGCCGACACGCCACGCCCGCCATGGCATGATATTCACTTGGGATGGCATTATGAATATGCGTAACGAGAAATGGAAAAGAGACTTTACACCGATAGATGCCCATAGCGACCTGTTCGCCGATCGTGAGTACTCGCGCGCCTACCTGCGTCACTTATATGTTGCCGATGAGATGCTTGGCCCCATGATTGGCAGTATCCACAACCTCCATTTCTATCTCGACCTTGTGCGCACCGCCCGCCAGAAAATTGAAGAAGGTGTGTTCGCCCAGTGGAAAAACGAGATTATCCCCAGAATTTCGCAACGGCTGTAACAGTCCCAATCGTTCATTCTTACAACGCTTCGGCGGCTGAGCCTGTAGATGCCGCCGTTATCGGGTTATTTTAGGTAGGAAGTCCTTTTCTATCAGTTCTTTAATTTCATCTTGTGTCATGCCGAAATTGCTTTCAGCCAAGGCGACGGTTTGGTCAAATTTTGCTTTGTCGTTGAGCTCGGCATAGCATTCCAGCAGGCCGTACCAGATATCCCAAATCAACGGCAAGTTCTGCGCCGCGTTTTCATAGCAGGTGAGGGCGTCCTTGTAGTAGCCGGCCATATAGTTGCTGCGACCGTAAAAGAGGAGGTAGATGGGGTCGTCGCCCGTGTAGTCTATCAGTTTGGTGATAACCTCTTCGGTGGCCTTCACATCGCCCATGTTGGCGAAATAGAGCAGTTTGTGCGTGAGAATGGCACGCTCGTCAAAGCCCTCGTCGGCCAGTTGCTCCAACCCTTCGATGAATTTGCCTGGTACAGTCTCAAACAGGGCGCGGATATAGAGTTGCCAAAAGTAAGGGTACTCTTTGAGCATGGCGCGATGTTCGTTTAAAAGACGGAACGCCTGCTTGCTCTCATCGCGGTCAAGCAGGTCGGCGGCTTGGGTGAGATGGCTTGTTATGCCTTCTGGGTCAGTGCGTTGCATGATGCGATAGAGCATGTCGTACTCTATCTGGTGCGTGAGGGAGGAGGAGAGGTTGTAGATGAATCCTTCTTTGATTTTCAACACGCTGTCGGCAACATGAACCACATAGTCATCAATGCGTAATCCGTAGTCGCAGTAGGTGCGGAAGACGATATGGTGCTCTCCGTCCTTCTCGTAATAGCGGGTAAACTTGAAATCGCCGCCTTGGTTGACCATGGTCACGCAATAGTTGCCGATTTTGAAGTTCTCACGCCAAAAAGTCTTCCCGAAATCGGTGTCTAAACTGCTTAGTACTATGGAGTTGCTGCTGATTGAATCGCGGATGGCGACTTCGTCAAATGCTTGGTTCAGCATGACGGGGTTGTCGTTCAGTACCGCATTTTCAATTTTCAGGGCGAACGCACTGACAGTCTCTTCGTTGAGAATGATACTCTCTTCAGGTGTCTCGGTCTGCTTTTTATGCCCGCAAGCAACTGCAATAGTGCAGATTACAAGGGTGATGATGATTTTTTGTGCAAGGTTCATAGTGTGTCAGATATGTTGTTTGGCGTAAATTAATGTCGAGAATTGGTCGGGAATGAAAATCTCGTTAGCGGTCTCGAGCAGTTCGCTGGCGGTAATCTCCTCGATTTTCTCGTACAACTCTTCGGTGGTCTCTATTTCGTTGTCGTAGAATGCGCTACGACCAATGGAAAGCATTTCGTTGAGCTTCGATTCGCAGTTGATGGCGGTCTGGCCAATAAACTGTCGTTTGGCTTTGTGCAACTGGATGGTGCCCAATTTGTTTTGCTTGAGCTTTTGCATCTCTTTGTGAGCCAGTTCTATACAATGCTGTGCCTCGCTGGTGTCACAGCCGATATAGATGCTGAAAAGTCCCGTGTCGGAAAAGGCCGAGTAATTGGCTTCCACGGCATAGGCTAAGCCCAGTTTTTCGCGGATGCTCATGTTGAGGCGGGTGTTCAAGCCTTGACCGCCCAGCAGGTTGGTGAGCAGGGTGAACGGCAGTCGCTTGTCGTCGGTAATGGCGTAAGCGGTGTTGCCAGTGAGAATATGCGCCTGATAGGTGTTTTTGTGCACCTGCTTGGTGGTTGGCGTATAGTTGTTGAACGGCGTGCGCTGCTTGGGAGTTTCGTTAATCTGGTGCTGGGCAAAGTATTTGTTGCAGAGTGCCAATAGCTTGTTCGTGGAGATATTGCCTACCGAGGCGAGAACAATGTCTTGCGCACAGTAGCTTTCTCTCATGAATTGAAGGATGTCTTCGCGCTGCAACTTCTTGACAGTCTTTTTGTTGCCTAAAATATTGCGTCCTAATGGGTGTTGTGCAAAGACCAAGTCTTCGAATTCGTCGAAGATAAGTTCTGCTGGCGTGTCCTGGTAGTAGTTGATTTCTTCGAGCACGACGTCTTTTTCTTTTTCCAGCTCCTTTTTGGGAAAGGTGGAGTTGAAGAAGATGTCCGAAAGCAGTTCCAGGGCGCGTGGGTAGTCGCCCGAGAGGAACGAAGCGTGGAAGTAGGTCTCTTCTTTCGATGTGCTGGCGTTCAGGTCGCCGCCCACATCCTCCAGCCGCCGCAGAATCTGATAGCCGTTGCGATGTGTGGTGCCTTTGAAGATGGTGTGTTCCACAAAATGTGCCAGTCCCATCTTGTCCGTCGGCTCGTCGCGTGTGCCCGCATTGACGAGGATGCCAAAGTGCGATACAGGCGATGCTACCTCTTTGTGTATGAGTTTTATATGGTTCGATAAGGGGATGGTCTGAATAGGCATGAGGGGTGGATGTTAGTGGTAGATGGTGCGCAAATGGTGCAACGAGGCTAGCACTTCGTCGGTCGAGATTTCGTAGTTGGGCGTGGCATGTCCAGGCTCGTCCAACAAAGTGATGTTGAGGCATTTGCCGTTGTTTTTCTTGTCGTTAAGGCAGAACTCTAACATCTTCTCGTTGGCCTCTTGGGGTAGTGCGGGAAGCGGGTACAACTGCTTGATGTACTGTGAGATTTCGTCCAACTGGCATTTGCTGATGCGGTGCAGTTGCCAGGATATGTGGCTTTCGCAGATGATGCCCAACGCCACCGCATGTCCGTGGTTGATGGGCGTGCCCTGTGTCATGCAATAACTTTCAATGGCGTGGCCCACTGTATGACCGAAATTGAGTACGCGTCGCAAATCGTGGTCGTACAAATCCTGCGATGTGATTTTCTTTTTGAGTGTGCTGCAGCGTTGGATCCAGCATGGGTCAATCGTTTCGGGTGAGATGGCAGTGTTGCCTTTGATCTCTTCCCAAAGGTTATCATCGTCAATCATGGCATATTTGATGAGTTCGCCATAACCGCTGCGCAGTTCTTCGTAGGGTAGGGTGTTTAGGAACGACGCGTCGGTGAGCACGGTCTCGGGTAAGTATATCAAGCCGACGGCATTCTTTACACCTGCAAAGTTGATGCCCGTCTTGCCGCCGATGGCAGCATCAATCATGGCCAGCAGCGTGGTGGGGATGTTGATGTAGCGGATGCCACGCTTGTAACATCCTGCAATATAACCGCCTGTGTCGCTGATAGAACCGCCGCCCCAGTTGATAATCAGAGCGTTGCGGTCGATGGGAAGAGACAACATTTTCTCCCATGTTTCTCGACAAACGTCGATGTTCTTCGACTTCTCGCCTTCGGGAAGCAGAATCGTGTGGGTGGAGTAAGTCTCTTTAAGCTGGTTGAAATAGTCGGGGTAGAGTTGGCTGATTTTCGCATCGGTCAGGATGACGATATCAGAAACCGTGTGAGTTTCAATCCAGCGGATAAGTTGATTTTGGACGATGTTCATTATCTGTATTTTAGAAAGATATAGCCGTTTATTGTTTGATGATTTTTTGGAACGTGCTGAGTCGTTCGCCTTTCTGGTTGTATCCTGTAATTTGTAATAGGTAAATACCTGATTTTAATCGGCTTACATCCAGTTGGTGCGAGGCTCTTATGGTGATGCCACTAGTGTGTTGTATGAGTTGTCCCGTAGTGTTGTAAAGATTGATTTGCACTTGATTTAGAGGCGTTTGGCTGAAAAGTGTGCAGTGGTTTTCACATGGATTGGGGAAAATCGTTACTTGGCTTTCGTCCATTTGGGGTGTGCGAATGCCTGTCGTATGGCTCAAATAGGCTTGATAAACGTCAGGGATGCCGTAGCCAATGTAGTTGTTGGGTGTGCTGTAGTTATGGCTGCTCTCCTTGATAATTTGGATGAGTTCGGCCGCACTCTTGTCGGGTAACGATTGCCAGAGGCAGGCCGACAACCCCGCCATCATCGGCGATGAGAAGGAGGTGCCATTGCCCTGTGCCGTACAGCCGTATTGGTTGACCACAAAGGTGTTCCAGCCTACAGAGACCACATCTGGCTTGGTGCGGCCGTCGAAACTGGGCCCTACAGATGAAAATGGAGCTATCTGAGCGTCAACATCTATGGCACCTATAGACAGTACGTTGCGGGCGTCGGCTGGCCTGCCGACGAAATGCCACGGTTTGTCGCCGGAGTTGCCTGCACTGACGCAGACAATGATGCCCTTTTCAACAGCCTTGGCGGCCACTTGCGATATCAAACTGTTGCCGTTGCAGTCGCAGTAGTCGGAGGGGAATCGTATTGAGTCGTCAAAAGTTGTGTATCCCAACGACGAGTTGATGACATCGGCACCCAGACTGTCGGCAAGTTCTACAGCCATCATCCAGAGGTCCTCCTCAAGCGGCTCTTCGATGTCGGCATTTTCCGAACGGATGAAATAATAGTCAGCTTCGGGAGCCGTACCTATCAGTGAGTCGGGCCAAGTGGTGGCCATGATAGAGGTGACATAGGAGCCGTGCAATTCGGTGGTGTCATATAACCCGTGGTGGTCAGGAACCAGATTTCTGTATCCTTTGATTTGCCCGTTGTCGTAGAGCGATTTGAAACAGGATAGCGTGTCGAAAAAGCCCCAGCCAGCATCGATGACGGCAATGAGCATACCTTCGCCTTTGAAGCCGGCCGCATGTAACTGGTCGCCGTTATGGATGGCAATTTGTGCATAGGAGTTGCCATATTGCTCGGGAGTCCATACTTCCTGTGTTTTTTTCTTAGTGCTTGTAGGGAAAGGATGAGTGTAAGGTGTAATGGAAATGGTGTCGATATAAGGCTGGTAATGGCCTACGGGCTTGCTGTAATTGACGAATCTTAAGTTCAGTACGGAATCGGGTACGGTGCCTTTCGGGCAATAAACGACAAGGGTGTTGGTCCATTTCGACTGCGAGATAATCTGTATGGTGCTGTCGATGTTTAGAATCTGCTGGATATATGTCGGGTTGACAGGCAGATCTTCCTCCGTGATGGCGATGTTGAAACGTGCGCGCTTCTCTATGGCTCGCGGTGAAAGGAATTGCTCAGGTTTATCAATGCTATAAGGGGAGTCTTTCTTGTCGATGAGGTATAGCCGATGACAATTGGGCGCATTTTGCGCCTGTGTGCACAAAGCAATGGCCAATATGGTAATAATGGTTAAAAAACGTTTCATGGTGGTTTAGACAAGAAAGAACAGGCTTTGTTTAACCTGCCGCGTTTGTTTCGTCACGACCATACTATTTGGTCGGTGCGGTAGCGTTGTAAATATCGACGAGGTGGATGACCTCCAAGCCTATGTCGTTTTCTTGAATGTAGGCATCAATATATTGCAAACAATGGATGTCGGTCGAAGTGATGTATTGGGCACCCATGCTATAGATCTTGGTGACAATCTGTTCGAGCATCTTGTTGGCAGTCTCTGGCGAAGCAAGGGCAAAGTTGCCATTGGCTGAGCAGCACATGTTCATGTCCGAGTCGCTAAGGAATTCCAAACCAGCCGTGTTTTGCAACAGCACCTCGGGTGCGTTGTTGTAGCGGTACAAGTTACGTGCCGAACACGATTTGAAGTAGAATACACGTTGGTTGAAATAGTTGTTCAACTTAGTGATACCCAATTGGTTGACAATGAAGTCGGAGATTTCAAAAATATTATCTGTGAAAAGTTTCAAGTCCATGGGAACGTGGGTGTTCTCAAGAAGTTTCTTGTAGTATTTACGAATAAAACCCACACATGCCGAAGAGGGGACCACAATGGGATGCTTGGGGTCAAACTCGCTCATCAGCTTGTCGCCCAACTCTCTGGCATAATCCATTTTGCCTTCCATGTAAAATCGGCGCCCACAGCAGGTTTGATTCTCATTGTAGAAAGGAGTAAATCCTAGTTTTTCAATCAGTGAGAGGGTGCTATTGGCAACGTTTGGACTGAACATGTCCATCCCGCAGGGGATGAAAACATTGACGATTTTTTCTGGATTGGTGGCTGTCATAATGTTTTTAAAATCAGTCTGCAAATATACACAATAGTTTGATATGTAGAGATGTAATTAGTGAGGAGTGAGAAGTAAACAGTGAGGGGGAAAGTTAAGAAGTTAAGAAACTAAGGAGTTAAGGTTATGAAGTATTAAGTGAGAAGTGAAGAATTATAGAGTTATAGAATTATAGAACTAAAATCTAAAAACTAACAACTAAAAACTTCTTTGAATTCTGAATTTGTTCTTTGTTCTTTGTTCTTAATTATGATTATGCATCGTCTCCACTTTCACCTCGCGTAGTTTGCGCAGTGCGTCGTTAATGCGGTCGGCTTCGCGCCGGCGGATGGTGTAGTCGATGAGATACCGCTCTTCGTAGCTTTGGTTATTGATTTGCACAAACGGGTCTTTCAATATCTGCATTACGCTATTCATCTCGGTATAATCAAAGGTGACGCGATACTTTTCATCAATCGTCTTCTCGATGATGGTGTTGTTGTCAAGTGCGTCTTTGGCTGCTGTCTTATAGGCGTTAATCAGGCCACTGACGCCTAACTTAATGCCGCCGAAATATCGGATAACTACCAGCAATATGTTGGTGACATCTTTTGATAGCAGTTGTCCGTAAATCGGGCGGCCTGCAGTGCCCGAAGGTTCGCCGTCGTCGTTTTGGCGGTAGGCGCTCTTGTCGGGTCCTAAGATGTAGGCATAGCAATGATGGCGGGCGTCGTAGTATTCTTTTTTCAAGCCCGCAATAATCTCCTTAATCTCGTCTTCAGTGGTAACAGGGTAGGCCAAAGCGATGAATTTACTTCCCTTTTCTTTGTAAATTCCTTCCGATTTGGTGGCAATAGTCTTATAGGTGTCGTCAAACAGCATGATTATTGCAGATGGAGGTTGTGTCCCATCTTCTCCTGTTTGGTTTTAAGATAGCGGAAATTGGTTTTGTTGGGTTGGATGATGATAGGAACAGTCTCCACAATCTCAATGCCGTGGCCCAGCAAACCGGCGCGTTTGGTGGGGTTATTGGTAATCAGTCGTATGCGGGTGGCGTTGAGGTCGCGCAAGATTTGTGCACCGATGCCATAATCGCGCTCGTCGGCACGGAAGCCCAGCTCGAGGTTGGCTTCCACCGTGTCGCGGCCCAATTCTTGCAAGTGGTAGGCTCTGAGCTTGTTCACCAGGCCGATACCACGACCCTCCTGGCTCATGTAGAGTACCAGACCTTTGCCGGCCTTGTCAACCATCTCCATCGACTTGTGAAGCTGTGCTCCGCAGTCGCACTTGCAGGAGCCGAAAATGTCGCCCGTAGCGCACGAGGAGTGCACTCTGACGAGGATCTCTTCACCTTCTTCCCATTCGCCTTTTTTCAGGGCCAAATGCACGGCTCCCGTGTTGAGTTGCGTGTAGGCAATGAGTTGGAAGTCGCCCCATTCGGTGGGCAGCATCACTTCCTGCTCTTTGCGAATGAGGGTTTCATTCTTCACGCGGTAAGCGATAAGGTCTTGTATGCTGATGATTTTAAAGCCGTTCTGCTTGGCAATTTCGGCCAACTGGGGCAGTCGCGCCATGGTGCCGTCAGGGTTGATAATCTCTATTAGGGCACCGACGGGCTGTAAGCCTGCCAGTTTGGCCATATCAACGGTGGCTTCGGTGTGGCCGGCACGAACTAACACGCCGCCATCGCGGGCGCGCAGTGGGTTCACATGGCCAGGACGTCCTAAGTCTTCGGGCTTGGTAGCCGGGTTGGCCAACGCTTTGATAGTCGAAGCTCTGTCGTACATGGAAACCCCAGTAGTGCAGCCGTGGCCCAGCAAATCGACAGTAACAGTGAAGGGAGTGCCGTGCAGCGAGGTGTTGCTGTCAACCTGCATCTCCAACTGCAACTCATGGCAGCGTTGTTCGGTGAGCGGCGTGCATAAAACACCACGCCCATATTTGAGCATGAAGTTCACTTTTTCAGGGGTGATCTTCTCTGCAGCAATGATAAAATCTCCTTCGTTTTCTCGGTCTTCGTCATCTACTACGATAAGAAACTTGCCTTCCTTAAAATCTTCAATGGCTTCTTCAATCGTATTAAATCGGAAATCGTTCATGATGTTTAGTGGCTGATTAGTAGTTTGTTATTAGTCTTTCTTCAATTCGTAAATCTTAACTCCACGTACCATCCATCTCGATGTGGGCGCATCGCCCGTATTGTGGTAACGGATGGCAATGCGGAAGTTGTTGGGCTGGAAGCCGGCTTTGAACTGCATGGGGTTGCTCAGCGAAAATTGGCTGGGGAACTGTTCAACGTTGGGGTCGAAGGCCGTCCATTGGGTAGGATCTATGGTTTCACCTTCGGTGTAGTTGGTCGAATAGTAGCATTGGAAGCTCTCCTGCAGGCCGACAATGTCGTTCTGATGGTCAAGACGTACCGTAAGATCTCCCGTGCTGCTCAAGCTGATTTCGGGCGATACCAGCCAGTCCTCGCAGGCTGTAGAGGCTTGTAAGTGATATACAAACTGGTCGGAAGAGGTCTTTTGGAATTTCCAACCTTCGCTACCTTCGCTGGAGTAAGCCTTCCATTCACCATTGAGCGAGTTTTCGTTGAAGGTGAGATCCTTAATCAGTTTTTCTTCATATTGCGGAAGCGCCTTGATGTCCTCTTTTACGCGTATCATCAACTGGTAAGTGCTGTTGTACAGGGTGAGAATACCCGTCAGGTCACAGGGAGTTGAGGGCACGCGGGTGCTTCTGAATTTGGCATAGTTGGAGGTTCTTACCACCATATTGGTGACTTTGTTGCCGTTGATAGAGGCGATGTTGCGGTTGGTGATCGCATTGTCGTCGGCAAATGGCTGACCCATAGCGGCTTCTTCAAAGACCACATTCTTCAAAGTTACCAGTCGGTTGACATTCTCAGGTGCCAAACCGCCAGCGGTGGTTATTTCGATGGGTGCAGGTATGTCTTTTTGGGTGGGCAGACCATCGCGGATGAGGTATTTGTCGATAAATTGGCTGTTGATACGGCCAACGCTGCCGTCATAAATCCAACCCATCTGGTACAAACCGCCGTAATCACCAACAACCAAACCGTTGCAGATCAAATATACTTTCTGGCCTACAGGGAAGTCGTTGTATAAACCGGTGCGGTCCAACTCGATTTCAATGCCGCCAGTGGCGTCTTGTACCACCATCGATTTGTAATAGTTGCCGCCTTCGTCGGTGCTGACAACCACGGCTTCAACGATGAAGGTCTCGTCCCATTTGCAGATGGAATCCACTTGGTCGCTCTCCAAGTTGTGCATAGCCTTGATGTCGGCAATGGTCTTGTTGGCGGGCTTACCGTTATAAGAAGGTTTCTTGTATTCAGGGGCTTCGTAATCCTTGTTACACGATGTCATCATGGCTGCAAAAGCGATGATGCATAAACTTATTAAAAGACTGTTTCTGCTCATTGTATCTTCTTTTTATTGTGAAACACGTGCTTTAATGGCAATATTCTTGATGTACCACGCTGAGGTGTTGCTGTCCTTATACCTGAAGGCAAGTCTGAAGTTGTCGGTCAGCTCCATGTTGGACAAGGAGAAGTTGGAGATTTCAAATTCGCCCGGATAGGTGTTGAGAGTCAGCTCTGTCCAATCGCTTTCATTGATTTCGTCAACGTTGGCATTGTTGCTATAGTAAATCTTCATGTTGTCCTTGTTGCCCATATTGTTGGGTATGCGGTGCTCAATGCTGAGCGATACTTCTCCATTGCTGCATTTGCTGAGGGCAATGGCTGGCGAAATGAGCCAACTGTCATTTTCGGCAGTGCTTCCGTTGATGATGAAGCCCTGGAACATAGAGTTGGACAGATATTTCCATTCGGCACCCGAGTTGATGGCTTTCCAACCGCTGTTGAACGGATTGTTGGCCATATCGGTCTTGAAGACTTCTTCCATCTTGCTGAAATTCTTCAAGTCGTTCAAGGAACGAATAATGAGTTGTAAATCAGAATTGTAGCGCGTTAAAACTCCGTAAACGTCGCCATTGCCTTCCGGAAGGATGTTGGTGGCAAACGAGGCGTAGTTGCTGGTGCGGACAATCACACTGCCGCCGCCGTTGAGTTTCAAGGTGCGACTGGCGGAGGCGTTGGGGTCGGCGAAAGCACTTTTGCCGCCCATCTCAAAATAGCAGTTCTCTATTTTTACCAGCATATTGCAGTAGGGCACCACTTCGCTGATATTGTTGGGAATAGAGGAGAGGACAATCGGCTCGGGTTCTGCGCCGACAGCGCCGTCGCGGAAGAAATACTGGTTCTCCGAAGAGGCGGCAATGGCGGTCATGCCACCATTCACCCACCAGCCTAATTGCGGCAGACGGCGGTAGTCGCCCAGCACCAAACCGTCGCATCTTACATAGATACGTTGGCCAATAGGATATTTGGTGTGCAGGCTGCTGTTGGCAATCTTTATCTGGATACCAGCAGTCTCATCCTGAATGTTCAATATTTTGTAGAAGTTGCCTTCCGTGTCATCGGAAGTGACAATGCCAGTAATGACGGTCCCTTTGGGCAGCGAGTCATAACTGTCGAGGTCGCCCAACTCGTGGTACTCTAACATTTCGGCGATGGTGATGAGCTTTTCACCCTCTCTTAACTGGAAAGAAAGCATGGGGGCCACGTCCTGTTCCCAGTGGCAGGCGGTGAGCATAATGCCGATTAACCCCATCCATAATATTTTTTTCATATCTCGAATTGTTTTCATTAGATGATTCGTTTTTTTTGCCTTGATGATCCTTTGCTGTTAGTTGAAGGTGAAATTGATACCTGCGAAGAACGAAGTGCCAAAGGCATAATAAACCTTGGGTTGGTATTTGTCCACGTTGAAAGTGCTGTAGTCGAAACGGTACTGCTCCCAAGCGGTGGTTATCAGCTTTTTGTTGTTGAGCAGATTGTTGATGCTGACATTGAAGCCGATGCTGTAACGGCCACCCACACGCCACGACTTGCTAACCGACAGGTCGAGGGTGAATTGGCCTTTGTAGCGCTTCTGGTCGGCAATCTGATGGTAGAGCTCCGAATTCTCGTCCAGCGAGCCGCGGGCAGCCGAGGTGCGTCTTTCGGGGTTGATGTCGCAATAGATTTTGTCGAACCAGTTGCCGTTGATGGTAACCCACCAGTAGTTATAGTTGAATTTCAAACCGCCAGTGATGGCCAATTGAGGTGTGCCAGCCACATGGAAGTTCTTCCAGTAAACGGTTTGGGTAACATCGCTGTTGTTGTTGTCAAGGATGTCGTAGCCGTTCTCAGCGTTGATGGCCACTTCGGGACGGTTGGCATAGCGGTAGTCGCCCCAGTTGCCAGCCACATACAATGTGAACATCGAACCTAAAGCCACTTCAGCGCCGAATTCAACGCCGATGTTGCGCTGGTCGATGCCGCTCATCGAGTAGTTGACCATAGAAGCGTAATCGTCGTGGTAGAAGCTGATGAGCTTGGTTATATCCTTGAAATAGGCGTAGTAGCCGGTAATTCTCATTTTGAAGATAGGATAGTGCATTACATATGAGAATTCAGCCGCGCCAATCTTTTCGTTTTTCAAATTGGAAACGTAGGTATTTCTAACACGAGGAGCGAGGAAGGCGTTCAGGATGCTCGGCGCCTTGGTGCTGTACTGTCCGTTCAGCACCAGGTAGTTACGACCGTTAATCTTGTAAGTGACGCCTGCTTTCCCTCCAATGTTGAGGAAACTCTTTGCTGCCGACTTGCCTTTGGAATCGTCGGGGAAGCGGCCGTTCTGCATGTTGCCCACTCTCCAGAACTCAGTGGCGTTGAGGTCAAGACCTGCGAAGAAGTCCACTTTGTTGTAAGTGAAGTTGGCGAGAGCCCATGCCTGTTGGTAGTAAATGTGATAGGTGTAATCGTAGCCGAAAACGTCGCCTTCATATAACTTCTTGTCGACGTTGTCAAGGTCGTTGTAAGGAACATTCTGCTCATCGGGGAAGTCGCCTTCTGAGTATTTGTCCACATCGAGCCAGTAGCTGCCACCCAGCAGGTCGGCGATGGTCTTGTAGTTGCGCTGCTTCATGCCGCGAACATTGATACCGGCGGTCAGCTTGATATGTTCGGTCAGGTTGGCGATGATGCTTGATGAACCTGCCATCTGGAAGTGGTCGTACACGCGGTTCTCAATCATGTATTGGGCACGGTTGCCCATGGCGGCTGCCGTCTGGTTTACATTATACATATAGTCCCAGTTGATTTGGCGCAACGAGGCGTCGTTTTTCCATGCTTCGGTATAGTAATCGTAGAGGAAAGTGTCGTCGGGATTGTCCTTGTTGATAAAGTAGCTCGGCAGGTAGCGGTAGTAGTCGGGACGCGGGTCGGGCACGTCGTACCAGTTGAGCGAGGTGGTGTTGTTGCGTCCGAACGTGGAGGCGAGGGTGGTGGTGATTTCCAGATTGCCTTTTTCGGGCGTGTAGTAGTGGCTCAGCAGGATGACGGGCTCGTGAACAGTTCTGACACGCGCATTGCGTTTTTCGCCATTATACCAGCCCCAGTTGGGGTTGTAGTAGTTGGTACCCAGCAGATCGTAAACCTCCTGCACTGAGTTGCCCTGCATGCCACGCGTGGTGGGCGCACCGAAAATGGTCAGGTTGAGGGCGTGTTCGCGGTTGAACTGCTTCTCGGTGGCGAAAAAGTAACTGAGGCCTTTGTAAAAAGTACCGTCAACGTAAGCCAGCGAATTGCCAAAACGGGTGGATAAACTGCCGGCTACCGACCAGCCGTTCTTCAGCACGCCAGTGGCGCCGGTAATCATGATGCGGTTGGTGTAAGTCTTGTTCGACAGCGCATACGAGGCTCTGACTTGCTGCCTGTAGGAGGAGGCTCTCAGGCTGTAGTTGACCGTGCCGATAAAGTTGCCGAAACTGAATGAGGACGGTGTTAAGCCAATAGAGGTTTCGGGATATCTGACCACATGCGACAAGCCGCCCCACTGCGAGTAGGAGGCGCGACCGGTAACCAGACTGTTCATCGGCAGGCCGTTGAGGCAGATGTCTTGAAAGCGGTTGTCGAAACCACGGGTTTTGAAATAGGCGATGCTGAAAGCGTAGGATGTGTTGTTGACGAATGCATCGCGGCGCGTTTGTACAATACCTGGCACATAGTTGCCGAGTTCGGTGTCGGCATCTTCCTGCCCTTCGCTAACATTGTTGAACGATGCAATCTCTTCCGAGTAATCGTCCACGCGGGTGGTGTCTTTCTTGTCTTCTTGGGCGTGAATCAAGCCTATACAGAGAAAGAAAATCAAAAAAGTAGATAGTTGCTTTTTCATTGGCTTACTTTTTTGTGGCTAATAATTTATCGTAATTTAAAAGGACAAAAATAGTGAAAAAAACGATGTGTTATTATTTGTGAGTAAATTGTTGATACTTTTATAGATTAATTCAACATATATCATAAAAAAAGTGTTTGCCCATCGTTTCCGACGGGCAAACACTTTCATAAAACGTATTTCTAATGGTTTTCTTTAGTGGGGAAGAGCAATGATCTCTTTGACGCAACGTACGCTGTACGCATTGGCTTTGTCGCCCGTGTTGATGAGCAGGGCAGGGCAGCCGCAGCTGAGCGTAATGTAGGTCATAAGAGGACTGCCATCGGGGAAGGACTTGTCGGCTACAATCAGGTTTGCACGACCGCCCAAGTCTTCAAACTGGTTGGTGGTAGCGTTGAAGATACCGCCAGGACGGATGGCCGTACCTAACTTGTCGGTACCAGCGTTGTCGATCCAGCAGTCGGTCGATCTCAGGTCGTTGGCTTCATAGTCGATGCCGATCAAGGCGAGATATTCATCAACGGTGGGCAGACGCCAGCCAGCAGGACAAGCACCCAGAACTGCAGGGGTTGCGCTGGTAGCTCTCAGTCCGATTTCTCTAGGCACTTCGGTGTGGGTGGCCGATGCCCAATCATACAGGTAGCCGTAAAGTTTGAAGTTTTCTTCTTCATTGGCGTTCAACTTGCTGACATAGGTCATGAAAACGGGAATGTCGGAGCCATCGGCATAGTGCTCTGCTCTCAAGTTCTCAGCCATCCAGCATATTTTGCCAACGCTGACGGTCTTGTATTCGTTGTTGTCGATATCGACCAGTGGCGTGATTTCGCATTCGAAGCCGCAGTCAACAATCTCAAGGTTCATCGTGACGATACTGTCGCAGCCGTTAGAGCCAGTGAGGGTCTGCTCGTATGAGCCCGATTCGGCATAAAGTTTGCCGTTCCAGGTCACCGTGTGGCAGCTGATGGTGTCGAACGAGTTGGTGACAGGATGATTGATGGTCAGGTCGATGGTGACGGTACTGTCGCAGTTGTGACTGCTGGTGAATGTCTGCGTGAATAAGCCGCTTTCAGAGTATTCGCTTTCTCCCCATACATATTTATCGCAAGCAGTAACAGCGATGGTGTCTTTAGTGGTGGGGTAAATAGTCAGATTCAGGGTAACGATGCTATCGCAGCCATTGGTAGCCTGGAAGGTTTTCTGATATTCACCGCTCTGTTCGTAACGGTCGTTATCCCAGAGGTATGATCCACAAGCCTCTGCATCAATATCTTTATAAACAGGATGATAAATGGTGAGGTTCATCGTAACGACGCTGTCGCAACCGCTTGTCGTCTGTCGCGTAATGCTATACTCGCCACTCTTTTCGTAGGTTTCGCCTTCCCATTCTACAGGATCGCAGGCCGTGGAGTCGAAGCTGAAGGTAGCGTTCTGGTTGATGGTGAGGTGTAAGGTGACGATACTGTCGCAACCATGGGCGTTGGTGAAAACCTTCTCGTAATCGCCGCTTGCAAGGTATTCCTCATCACCCCATACATACGATTCGCAAGAGGATACATAATCTTCGGTTTCGTCAGGGTAGTTAATGGTGAGGTGCAGTGTGACGATACTGTCGCAGCCGTTGGCGGCGGTGAAGGTTTGTGTGTAATCACCGCTCTTGCGGTAGCTTTCGTTATTCCATCTGTAGATCTCGCAGGCTTCGTCTTCAAACTCGGTCTCCACTACCTGATTGATAGTGAGGTGCAAGGTAACGATACTGTCGCAATTATGGGAATTGGTGAAAACCTTCTCGTAATCGCCGCTTGCCAGGTATTCATCATTACCCCAAACATACGAGTTGCATGCCGTTACATAGTCGTCAACGTTATCAGACTTGTTGATGGTGAGGTGCAGTGTGACGATACTGTCGCAGCCTTGAGTTGATTTGTACTCTTTGGTATAGTCGCCGCTCTGGGTGAGAACTTCATTGTCCCAAGTGTATGAGTCGCATGCGTCTTCTGTAAATTCTTTGTAGATGATGTCACTGATGGTCAAGTTGATGGTGACGATACTGTCGCAGCCATTGGCATTGGTGTAGCTCTTGGTAATGGTCTGGCTTTCGGTGTAAGTGTCGCCATCCCAAACAAATTGGCCACAAGCTGTCTCGTCAAGGGTCACTTGTTGCGACTTATTGATGGTCAGGATCAGGGTTACGGTGCTATCGCAGCCTTTGTCGGTGAAATAGCTCTTGATGTACTCGCCACTTTCGTCGTAGCGATCATTTTCCCAATAATATTCGTCACAAGCGGTGGCTTCAAAAGAGAAGAACTTGTTCGGATTAACGACTACGGTGTGGGTGGCAGTGCCCGAGCAGCCGTCGGTGGTGCCGATCACGGTGTAAGTGGTTTCTGTTTCGGGGGTTACGCTAATCATGGCGTCTTGTTCGCCAGTGTTCCATTCGTAGGAGGTAGCGCCTTCGGCTATCAAACCGATGCTTTCACCGGCACAAACGCTCTCTTCACCACTGATGGTAACGATGGGCAATGCTGTAACAGATACGTTGTGTGTAGCCGTGGCCGAGCAGCCGTTGGTGGTGCCCGTTACGGTGTAGGTGGTGGGTTCGGCAGGACTAACTTCAATAGAAGCACCTTGTTTATCGTTGTCCCATTCATAGCTGTCAGCACCCGAAGCCGTCAGGGTAGTGCTTTTGCCTTCGCAAACGCTCTCAGCACCACTGATGGTCACATCGGGTAATGCTTTCACCGTTACAGTGTGGGTGGCGGTGGCAGCGCATTGGTTGCTGAAGCCGGTTACAGTGTAAGTGGTTTCTTCCGTCGGTGTAACTTGTACAACGGCGCCTTTGTCGCCGTGTTCCCAAGCGTAGCTGTCGGCACCCGTAGCGGTGAGGGTAACAGTGCCGCCTGCGCAAACGCTGGCGTCGCCGCTAATTTGGATGGTGGGAGCCGTTCTAACGGCTACGGTGTGGGTAGCGGTGGCCGAGCAGCCGTTGAGACTGCCGGTTACAATGTAGGTAGTTTCAACTTCTGGTGTTACAGAAATCTCAGCATCGTTGCCGCCGTGTTCCCATTCGTAAGAATCAGCGCCAGTGGCTGTCAGCGTGATGCTTTCACCTTTGCAAACGGAGGTATTGCCGCTAATTTGGACGTTAGGATGGTCTTTTACATTAATGGTATGACTGGCCGTGGCCGAGCAGCCGTTGGTGGTGCCTGTGACAGAGTAGGTTGTTTGACTTTCGGGTGATACTTCGATCGAGTAACCTTCGTCGCCAGTGTTCCAAACGTAGCTGTCGGCACCCGAGGCTTTCAGAAGGGTGCTGGTGCCAGTGCAGATGTTCTTGTCGCCAAAG
>JAFTCA010000094.1 GCA_017454945.1 Bacteroidales bacterium | reverse complement strand
TGAAAACGAAGCACATCGTCATTCCGAGGCGGTGATTGAGCTTGTCGAAATCACAACCGAAGGAAATTCAAAATTCAAAATTCAAAGAACCAAGAACCAAGAACCAAGAACAAATATCAATAACTCCATAACTCCATAATTCTTAACTTCTTAACTTTTCACTTCTCACTGCTTACAACTTGAAACACAATAACTACCAAAAATAATTAACTATCAAAATATTACCACTATGAATATCTCAGAAAGAAATCAGAATTTTATCGACCGTGAAAAATTGTACGGTATGATTGCTGGCGAAGCTCCTTCCAAAGAGCGTTTACAGGCTGTTTTGGATAAGGCTAAACTGTTGAAAGGCCTCTCTTTGGAAGATGTGGCCGACCTGTTGCGGGTGGAGAATCCCGATGACATCCACGCCATTATGGATGTGGCCAAGTATGTGAAAGAACAGATTTACGGCAAGCGCCTTGTGTTGTTTGCGCCAGTTTATACAGGTAATGTATGTGTGAACAACTGCGTCTATTGCGCTTTCCGCCGCGATAATAAAAAGATTGTGCGTAAGGTGTTGAATATGGATGAGATAGAAACCGAAACCCGTATTCTTCTGCGCGATGGTCACAAGCGTATTTTGCTCATCTGCGGCGAGAGTCCGCGCAACGACATCAACTACATCTGTGAAGCTATCCGCCGTGTCTATAGCATCCGCGAAGGCAAACACAATGTGCGCCGTATCAATGTGGAGCTGGCACCTATGTCGGTGGAGGATTTCCGTCGCTTAAAAGCCGAAAACATAGGCACTTACGTTTGCTTCCAAGAGACTTATGATCCTGTTCTCTACAAGGAATACCATCCGGCAGGCAGTCCCAAAGCCGACTATGAGAACCGTTTGTTGGTAATGGACCGCGCCATGGAAGGCGGCATCAACGATGTGGGTCTGGGCGTGCTGTTCGGTCTGGCCGACTACCGGTTTGAGATTCTGGCACTGATGGAGCATGCCAACCACTTGGAGAGAGCTTTCGGTTGTGGTCCTCACACGGTAAGCTTCCCCAGAATTGAACCCGCCGAAGGTGCGCCGCTGCCGGAGCATATCCCGCACAAAGTGTCGGACGACGACTTCAAGAAAATCATCGCCATCATCCGTATTGCGCTGCCTTATACGGGCATCATCCTGAGTACGCGTGAGAATGACGATATGCGCACCGAGCTGTTCAACTATGGCATCAGCCAGATTTCGGCAGGTTCGCGTACCAACCCCGGCGCCTACAGCGACGAGGCCGAGAAGTCGGGAAGCCAGTTCTCGTTAGGCGACCACCGCTCTCTGGAGGAAGTGATTTCCAGTATGATCGACAGTGGCTACATCCCGTCGTTCTGCACGGGCTGCTACCGTAACGGTCGTGTCGGCGCCGACTTTATGGATTTGGCCAAACCCGGTTTGATTAAGCAATATTGCCTGCCCAATGCCATGTTCTCGTTTAAGGAGTATCTCTACGATTTCGCTTCGGAAGAGACTCGCAACAAAGGCTTGAAGCTGATTCAAAAAATGCTCGACGAGGATATCCCCAATAATGCTCGTAAAGATAAGATTGAGAATAACTTACACGAGATTGAAGAAGGCAAACGGGATTTGTACTTCTAACGACACTTAATTCTATTTTCCATACTGTTTCTGATGTTGCGTTGTCTGCGGATGGCGCAACATCTTTTTTGTGGCATAGTAAGTCGCTAATTGCAAGAAAAATTGTATCTTTGCGCCAAATTGTTTAAAATGGAAAAGAGTAGATTCTTTTTTGTCATGATGGCAGCCATGCTGGTGCTGTCGAGTTGCACGCCTGAATTTTCGCAAATTGCAGAGTATAAAGATATTACAATTGTTTATGGTTTGCTGAATATCAGTGAAGATACGCAGTATGTGAAGATACAGAAGGCCTTTTTGACCGAAGGCAATGCCTACGATGAAGCTCGTAAACCGGAGAATATCTATTATGATGAAAATGTTATTGATGTATCGATGAAGGAGATAATCAATGGCAGGGAGGTCAGAAACATTCCATTATTTGTGACCAAAGACGTTCCCAAAGATGAGGGTGTGTTTGCCAATCCGGGGCAGCAGCTGTACTATACGACGGAAACACTGTCAGCCGATGCTATCTACAAGCTGGTTATCAAGAACAAGGAGACTGGCAAGGTGGTCGAGGGCGAAACTGCAGTGGTGGGGCCTTTCTCGATTATGGCTCCTATGACCAGCAATTTGAACATGACCAATAACAAGTCGGTGGTTAAGTTCTATACCGCTGCGAATGCTGTGGCATACGATGTGTTCATGCAGTTCCGTTATATCGAGGTGGACCGTGAAACCAAGGAAGTGGTGAAACGAGGTCAAATGCGCTGGAAGATAGGCTCAATGGGCGAACAGCACGGCTCATCGGCTATTATGCAATATATGCCTTCAAGTTTTTACACCGTCGTGGCCTCCAATCTGTCGCCAGACCCGACAGTGTGGCGCTATGCATACGGTGAATGTATTGACATAGAGATAAGTGCAGCTGGTGAAAGTTATAAGACCTATTTGGATGTAAATGCTCCCAGCAGCAGTATCGTGCAAGATAAACTGGAGTTCACCAACATGAAGACAGCCGACGGAACGGCGTATGGCATCTTCTCTTCGCGCAACAAAACCATGCGGACCTACAGTTTGCACTCGACAGCTGAGGATTCGCTGGTTAGAGGCTCTATCACTGGGAATTTGAGCTTCAGGAAATTTGTTGATTTCTCAAATTAAAAATTCGAATAAACTAAAGTGTTAAATATAGCTCGATTTATGAAAAGATTTTTTGTTAGTTTGATGATGATGATATGCCTGCTGGCATGGTCTGACTTGCGTGGTCAGAATGACCCTGTGTTGATGCGGGTAGGAGATAATTTAGTTACACAGAGTGAATTTGTAAGAGCTTTTTCAAAGAACAATAACTTGTCGACCGCTACTGAGAAGGAGTTGCGCGATTATTTGGATCTGTATGTCAATTTCAAATTGAAAGTGATGGAAGGCAAGGCGCTGAAGGTGGATACCAGTGCCCAATTTACAAGTGAGTTGGCCGTTTATCGTAATCAATCTTCGCAACCTTATCTGATTGATAAAGATGTGAATGAGAAACTGATAGAAGAAGCCTACGAGCGTTCGAAATATCTTGTCAGAGCATCGCATATCCTGATTGATTGCAAGGCAAATTCAAGTGAAAAAGACACTTTGTTGGCCTATCGCAAAGCGATGGATGTACACAATAAAGTGTTGAATGGAATGCCCTTTGCTGAGGCTGCAGTTCTCTATTCGGATGACCCTTCTGCCCGTGATACTGAAAATCCGCGCACTCATCAGGTACGTTTGGGCAACAAAGGCGATTTGGGTTATTTCACCGTCATGGATCTGATTTATAAGTTTGAAAATGCAGTATACAACTTGAAAGTGGGCGAGATTTCCATGCCTGTTAGAACGCAGTTTGGTTATCACCTGATTTATCTGACCGACAAAGTTCCTGCTATCCAGAAGATTAGTGTATCGCAAATCTTTATTGCAGACTCGCTGGCACCAAAGAATCAGATGACTGCCGAAACGCGCGCCAAGGTGGATGCCATCATGGCACAGAAAAACGAAGTGGCTTTCGAGGAACTGGTGAGCCGTTATTCTGACGACAAGGCTTCGGTGGAGAAAGGCGGCCAGATGGAGCCGTTTGCCCCGAGCTATCGTCCTGGTAACTATGTGTATGCTTGCTTGCAATGCAAACCCGGTGAAATCACCCAACCGGTCTCTTCTTCCATGGGCTGGCATATCATGCGCTTGGATGAGATTGTGTATAAGCCTATCACAGAAGATAGTAAGTATATGTTGAAGATGAAACTTCTGCAGGATGAACGTTCCAGCATCAGTAAGGAATCTTTGATTGAGAAACTGAAGAAGGAATACAATTATGAGGAAAAAGGTAAGAAAAAGGTGTTTGCATTCATTGCCAAACATGTGACACGCGAAAATTTCGATTCTGTAAAATATATTCTGGCAGATCTGCCTGGCGCTGAGAAACTGAAACCTATTTGTACCTTTGCCGATATGAAGATCACACTGCGTGACTTTGCTCCCTTCTTGGCACGTCATCGCGAATTGACCTTCGAGCATGGGGTGATCTCCTTCTTAAATGACCGCTTCCCCGTATTCTTGCAGGCTGCCATGTTGGAGTATGAAGATAAACATTTGGAGTCGAAATATCCCGATTTCAAGTATCTTATGGATGAGTTCTACGATGGCATGGTGCTTTACGAGATCAACTCGCAGAAGGTTTGGCTGAAGGCTATCGAAGATACGACAGGTCTGGCCAACTATTATGAAACGCACAAGAACCAGTATATGGGCTCTTCTGCGTCGGGCGTGGCTGAGCCGAAGCCACTGTCGGAAGTGCGTTCGGCCGTCATCACCGATTACCAAAATTACTTGGATGCCCAGTGGGTGAATGAGTTGAAACAAAAGTATCCTGTGAAAATCAATGAAGAGGTTTTCAAGGCCATTCTTTCCAAACGTTAATCTCTTACCAAAATGAAAGCCTTGCGTTCACTGTTTCTGCTGTTGCCCTTGCTGCTGCTGTTGTCGTGTGGCAGGAAAGACCCTGTGGTGGCAGAGGCTTTTCATCAGAAACTCTATTTGTCGGAGTTGCGACAAATGTTGCCTGACAATTTATCGGCTGAAGATAGCGTGGCTATGTGCGAGAAGCTGATTGACAATTGGTTGACCAAGCAGGTGGTGCTCAATGCAGCCAAGCAGGAATTGTCGTTTAGAGAGACCTCCTTCAAAAAAGAGATGAAGGATTATCGCGAGAATCTGATTATGAATGCCTATTTTGACCGCATCACGGCCGACACCAATCTTTTTCAAGTGTCAGACAATGATGTTCGTCAGTATATGAAGCGCTATAGTTATCATTATGCCGTTGAGCGTGAGATTGTTAAGATGAACTATATCCGTCTTTCGCTGCAATCGAAATTGATACCGCAGGTGCGCGACCTCTTTTTTGACGACAATCAGCGTGTGTCGCAAAAAGAACGACTGATCCAGTTGTGCGCCGACTCGGTAGAGTATTTCATGGATGATGATACGTGGCTCTATTTGGACGAGATATGCAATGAATTGCCTGCTGAGTTCAGTAACAAGATGGAACGCAACTCGGCCATTCAGCATTTTGAGGTAAGCGATAAGGATTATTGCTATCTTATTGTGTTGTTGGATTATAGGACCAAGCACGTAAAAGGGGATATAGAGGATGAGTTGGCAATGGCCCGTGCCATGTTAATTCAGCAGAAGAAGGATGAATATATCAAGGCTCGCATTGCGGAGTTGAAAAAGGAATTGGAATAAAAATATCGAAATATAATGAGAATACACAAAGAAGGTTATTTGCCCATTGTAGTTACTTTGTTTATTGTGGGTCTCTTGGTGGGGTTCTACACATGGCATGCTCTTCACCATGGAACCCATGTCTGGCTTACTGTTTTAGTGTGTGCGGTGGCTTTTCTCCTCATCTTCCAGGTGGTGCGCTTTTTCAGGGTGCCCAAGCGCAGAATCAATGTGGTGCCCGACGGTGTCCTTTCGCCTGCTGATGGCCGCATCGTGGCTATTGATGAGGTGACGGAGAACGAGTACTTTCACGACAAGCGTATCAAGATTTCCGTTTTCATGTCGATTTACAATGTGCATGTCAACAGCTATCCGATAGATGGGGTAGTGGAATATGTAGGATATCATCCCGGCAAATATTTGGTTGCCAAGTTGCCCAAATCTTCTGTCGATAACGAACATAATAGCGTGGTTGTCAAGCAAAATGACGAGCGTATCGTGCTTTTCCGCCAGATTGCGGGAATTGTGGCCCGTCGTATTGTGAGCTACGCCAAAGTGGGTGAGCAGGTGAAACAGGGCGAGGAAATGGGCATTATCCGTTTCGGCTCGCGTGTGGATGTTTTCCTGCCGCTCGATGCCCAAATCTATGTCAAGATGGGCGATAGAGTCTCTTCGCAAAAGACAGTGTTAGCTACCTTTTAATCGCGCAGGAAATGAATGTCGCCTTTATCATCCCACCGGCTGCGCAAGGGCAGAAACCGGCAGAACGGACCGCCGGCTGTACCTCTGTGGTTTACCCTATGCCGAATATCTACGAACTGACTGTAGCGGCATTGTTGGAACGGGAAGGTCATAAGGTGGACTATTTCATGGCTGACATTAGCCAACAGCCATTTGAAGAGTATATTGAAAAGAGTACGGCATGCTGTTTCCTGTTTTGGAGCGTTAATCTCTCGTTGGAGGCAGACTTGGCAGCATTGGCCATCATCAGAAGGCTGAAAGGCAGTGTGCCGGTGGTCTTTATGGGCCCTGGACCGACTTATTTCACCGAAAAGATGCTGCCCGACAATCATTGCTATGTGGTTCGAGGAGAACCCGACTTGACGGTGGCCGAGTTGGTGAAGACACTGGAAAGTGACGGTGATTTGTCAACCGTAGTTGGCATTAGTTATCGTCAGGGAGATGAAATAAAGAAGAATCCGAGCCGCCCGCTCATCAAGGATTTGGACATCTTGCCTTTCCCCGCACGCCACTTGATTGAGAGGGTAAGCTTTAGCAACCCGAAGCTCAAAACCAGACCGTACACGACAATGGTCACTTCGCGAAACTGCCCGTATCAGTGCATCTATTGTGTGCCCAGTTCGCTGACTTTTGCCCGCGAGATTGAGTATCGCGCCGACCATGGCATTAAGCCGCCCATTTCGTTCCGCACGCCCGAGAATGTGGCGGCCGAGATTGAGATGCTGGCGGCACAAGGCTACAAAGCCATAGCTTTCGTGGACGACAATTTCATCTGGAACGAGCAACGGCTGGCCGCCATTTGCGAACCGCTGAAAAAACACGGCATTGTGTGGGGGTGTCAGGCCCGCGTGGATGCCATCACCGACAATATCGCCCGCATCCTGTCAGAATCCAACTGCCAGTATGTGGATCTGGGTGTCGAATCGTTCGATGACGCGATTCTGGCGTTCGTGAAGAAGAAAATTACCCGCCAGCAAATTATCGACTCTATCAAGATTTTGAACAAATATAACGTTCCCGTCAAACTCAATATCTTGATTGGAACAAGTCCGCTGGAAACAAAAGATACTATAAAACAGACGTTTAGAGAGGCTCGTAAACTCAATGTGAGCCAAATAATGTTTAATATTGTGTCGCCTTTTCCGGCCACGGAGTTTTACACCATGGCGAAAGAGAATGGTTGGATTGCCGGTGGCGAGTATGTGCCGACGGATGTGCAGCGAAACTCGATCCTCCAGTATCCTCACTTGAGCAGTCGCGATATGGAGAAAATTCTGTTTAGAAGCAATTTGCGCTTCTTCCTGAATCCCGTGTTCGTCTTCCGTCAGTTGGGGAAGTTTCATTCGTTCAAGGATTTTAGAATGGCTTTGAAAGCGTTGAAAATAAAATTGTTCGGCTAAGTATGGAATTGTCGGTGGTTATCATTTCGTGGAATGCACAGCGTTATGTCCGTCCTTGTCTCCAGTCGGTGGTGAAGGCGGTCTCCTCGTTGTCAGCCGAAGTGATTTTTATTGATAATGGTTCGCAAGATGAGACGGAGCAGATTGTCACCACCGAGTTCCCGTCTGTTGTTTATCGCAATCTGCATGCCAACAGAGGTGTGGCTGCGGCTCGCAATGTGGGCATGAAGATGGCCCAAGGCGACTATATTCTGCTCTTGGATATTGATACTGTGGCCAATGCGGAATCCATTCAGGCCATGCTCGAGTTGATGAAACAGCAGCCGGAGGTGGGCGTGTGCAGTTGCAAGCTGACTTCAGCCGCCGACGAGCCTCAGTTGAGTTGTTTGAAAATGCCCACGCTGACATTGAAGATTAAGAATGTCTTGTTGGTGTTGTTAATCAAAGCGCAAAAGGCCTGGTCGGCCGATTTCCTGCGCCGTTGGGGTGAGCGCTTATGGGATTCAAACAAGAAATATTTCTATTTGGAACAGATGGATGGTTCAGAACCGTTTGATTGCGAGTATCTTATTGGTGCTTGTCAATGCATCAGAGCCAAGCTGCTCGATAAGGTCGGCTATTTGGACGAGAAGATCTTTTACGGCCCTGAGGATGCTGATTTCTGCCTCCGTGTTTGGCATGCGGGTTCTCGGGTAACCTATATCCCTACGGTTTCCATCATTCATCATTACCAAAAGATTACCAATAAAAAACTCTTTTCGCGGATGAGTCGGCGACATGTAAATGCCTTGTTCTACTTCTTCTGGAAGCACAAGCGTTTGTTCAGGACGGGTGTGTAAAATAAGTTAGGCTTCGCCAATCATCTGATAGAATTCTTCTTCCGTAATAATGGGCACGCCGAGGCTTTCGGCTTTTTTGCGTTTTTCGGGTCCCATATTGTCGCCAGCAAGCACAAAATCGGTTTTCTTGGATACAGAAGATCCCGGTTTGCCGCCGTGTTGCTCAATCTTGTGCTTTATCTCATCGCGAGGGATGGAGAAAACGCCGCTTACGACAATAGTTTTGCCTTCCAAGCGCGACGACAGGTTGGCTTCCTCTTCGTTGATGCTGAACTTCAGGCCTGCCTGCCGCAGGTTCATGATGGTTTGCAGGTTCTCCATACGGTTAAAGTAGGCTATGATGCTGTCGGCAATGCGGTCGCCCACATCGTCCACCTCCATCAGTTCCTCTTTCGTGGCATTGGCTAAGGCGTCGATGTTCTTGAAATGACGGGCTATCTTCTTGGCTGTTGTTTCGCCTACATATCTGATGCCCAGTGCGTTGAGTACTCGTTCAAAGGGCACTTGCTTCGATTGCTCAATGCCGGTGAGGATGTTCTCCACGGTCTTCTCCCTGAAACTTACCGTGCGTTCGCCTTCGTCGGTGATGATATTCGAGAGGCCTAACAGCTGGTCGTAGGTGAGCTTGTAAAAATCGTCAATGTTGTGAATCAGGCCGTTATCGTACAGAATTTTCACCTTCCCTTCGCCTAGCGAGTCGATGTTCATGGCTTTGCGGGTGATGAAATATTCGAGTTTGCCTTTGATTTGTGGCGGGCAGGAGAGGTCGTTGGGACAGAAGATGCCGGCTTCGCCGTCGTTTTGGATGAGGGGCGTGCCGCATTCGGGACAGCGGTCGATGAAGGTCACTTTCACCGCCCCGGGCTTTCGTTGTTCAAGGTCCACGCCGACAATCTTAGGGATGATTTCGCCGCCTTTTTCCACAAACAAATAGTCGTCCTCGTGAATGTCCAGCGAGTCCATGAAACTGCTGTTGTTCAGTGTGGCCCGCTTGACGGTGGTGCCCGCCAGTTGTACAGGTACCAGATTGGCCACTGGCGTCACAATGCCGGTGCGTCCCACTTGGTAGTCGATGCTCAGCAGCTGGGTGGCCACTTTCTCGGCTTTGAACTTGTAGGCAATGGCCCAGCGCGGGCTCTTGGCGGTGGCGCCAATCTGCTGCTGTTGTGCGTATGAGTTCACTTTGATGACGATGCCGTCGGTGTCGTAGGGCAACTGCTTGCGCAGCGTGTCCCAGCGGTGCATGAAGTCAATGACGCCTTCTATGCTGTCGACCTTTTCCATCACGTCCTGTTTGCGGAAACCCCATTCGGCCAATTTGCTGATGCGGTCGTAGTGGTTGTTGCCAGGCAGATTATCACCCAGTGCGTAGTACAATCGGCAGTCGAGGCCGCGTTCAGCCACTTCGGTTGAGTCTTGCAACTTCAAACTGCCAGAGGCTGCGTTGCGCGGGTTTGCAAACGGCTGTTCGCCCATCTCTTCGCGTTCTTCATTCAACTGGTTGAACTGCTTGTGAGGCAGGATAATCTCGCCACGAACCTCCAGCCAGTCGGGGTAGTCACCGTGCAGTCGCAATGGCACCGAGCGGATAGTTTTGATGTTGGCGGTGACGTCATCGCCTTGGCGTCCGTCGCCGCGAGTGGCGCCCTGCACCAATAGGCCGTGTTCGTAGGTGAGACTGATGGCAACGCCATCGTATTTAAGTTCGCAGACATACTCCACAGGTTCGTGTACCAGCGTGCGTATGCGGCGGTCAAACTCTATCAGATCCTCTTCCGAGTACGTGTTGCCCAGCGAAAGCATGGGGTAGCGGTGTGTCACAGTCTTGAACTGCTTGGTGATGGTGCCGCCAACACGCTGGGTGGGACTGTCGGGCTGGATGTATTCGGGATGAGCCTTCTCCAACTCTATCAGACGATTGAGCAGCATATCAAAGTCGTAGTCGCTGATGGCAGGATTGTCCTGCATGTAGTAAAGGTAATTGTGATGATTTATCTCATCACTCAACTGCTTGATTTGTTGTTCTATGTCTTGCATGGTGGATTTCTATTTGAAGGCGGTGTGTAATGGCGCGGATTCGGGGGCGGGTACTGTGTCTTGTGGGATTGTGTGGACTTTGTTCTGCATGATGGCAATCATCGTCTTCCCTTCAAGAACATAGGTTTTGATGGCATCCTTGGGCGGCCATCGCTGCTGTTGCAAGTCATGCGAAGAGATGGCGTTGGCAAAGCTGATGTAATAGTCCCAATGATGCTCGTTCCGCTCGTGGTAAGGGAAGAACAGCAGTTGGATAAAGGCTGTGTCTTGTTCAAAGAAGATTTGGCATGCTTTGTTGCCGTCGGTGCCCACAATCACTTTGTCCACATCCTTAAATTCTCTCACTTGTTCATCATGGATGTGGCTCTTGAGCCATTCGCAGGCCTCTTTGTTGCCATGGAAGTTGTAGTCGAGTTCATATTTGCCGTAGGCATTGTGGATGCCGTCAGAGATTTCGTTGAAATAGACATTCTCGTAAGGATGGTTCAGTACCACATGGCGCAGCGGCATGAGGGTGAGCAGGAAGATGATGGCCACAATGACAAAGTTGGTGTAGCGGTCGTCAACGCGGCGCAGGATGCCTTCGTAGCCGCTGGTGGCTATCAGAACGAAGAAGGGGTAGATGAATAGGTACAGGGCAAAATCCTCGTAGATGTTTACTCCTTTGCCTGCCACATAAAAGAGGGGAACAAAGAAAGTGAAGAGAATCATGGCAAAATAGGCCGGTCTCATTTGTCGGATGAGCGTGCGTATGAAGCCCCAAAAGAGGATGAAGCCAATCAGGATGACAAACGGAATGGTGATGAACAGATATTTGAAGAAGTAGTTGGGCGGTGTGTTGTTGGCCCAAATCATCTCGTTGTCAAAGAGTTGTCGCACGGGATGTGGTTCGGTGAGCATCGATGGGATGGCTCTGAACGGGTTGAGGACGGTATCCTGCAGCGCGAAGGGCAGGTATAACAAATCGACAATATGGACGATGAGCGTGATGCCAGCCAGAACGAGGGTGAGGAATAGTAGGTTGGCCCAGTAGGCCTGGGTGGTGAATTTCTTGATGGGGTTGTGGGTAAGATAGTAGCCCCACGGGTATAGGAAAAGGCAGGCAATCAGGAAGAAGCCGCCGATATGGATGCTGTTGGCAAAAATGATGCCCAAGGTTATCAGCAGAATCCGATACCACTTGATGATGGGCAATTCGCTGCAAAACAGGTATATCTGATAGATGGAAAAGAGGAAGGCAAAAGCAAAGGAGGTGTCGGTAAGGTCGGTAAAGGCATTGCCGAGAAAACGCGGGGAAATGAATAGGAACAGGGCTCCAATGAAGGCGGCGCGCCAAGCGAAAAGGCGAACCAAGAAAAATCCTAAGGTGAGGATGGTCAGCCAGCCAAAAACAGCCGACATGATGTGGCGCAGAGAAAAGGGATCTGCAACATGAAACCATTGGCTTAAGGCATAGCATAGGTTGTCGGTAAACTGGCCATGGTGCGAGAAGTACGACATCGAGAGCAGAGCATTGTCGCCATGAGTGTGGTAGTTGTAGTAGGCTTCAGCATATTGCATGTGTTGGATTTCCATGTCAGAGATGCCCAGATCGGTGGATTTCCAAGGCATATATACCGCCAACACAAGCATCAGCGCCACAAACAAGTACTTGAAAAGGTCATCTTTGGTCTTGATGGAGAAGGTGAAAAATTTCTTGCGAATGTCGTATTTGAGTTTGGGTTGATGAAGTTGTGCGAAACGGATATGCATGACGTCATCTCCAAGATGTCTTCTCGAGAAGTATTTGAAGAAATCCAAAATGGAGTAAAGAACCTTTTTTAAAAAACGGATGATATTGTTTGACATAACTTTGCGTTAAGAAAGATGAAGTGTACAATGGTTGAGGAAAGAGGGACTGTCGTTGCCTTCGTTAAAGAGTAAATCTAAGATCGAAAGGTTGCGTGTGAAACCAAATCGGTCTTCAAAAACCTGACGGTAGGTTTTTGTGAGTTTCAGCGGGTAGTCGTCCCTGTCGCACTTTTTGGGGTGAATGGCCTCGCGGGCATCGTAATAGTCGCCTGGAACAGCTATGTAGTCGGTAGTAGGCTCAATATGGCGGTCCACTTTCAAGAATTTGAGTAACAGATGCAGCAATTCGGTGTTGTAGTCGATGAGGAAAGTATATTTCTTTTCGTAGAATGGTTGTAGAAAGTCTTGATAGTAAAGGAAATAGGGACTGCTATTGTAGGCCGCTGTGAGGGCGCGCCAGTGGTTGGTTTGCCACCGTGTGGTGTAGTCTATTCTGACATCCTTGGTAAGGATTTTCTGATGTGTTTGTTCTACAGGTATGGACAGCGCCTGCTTCCCATTGCCAGTCAGGATGCAGGTTCTGTTGCGGTAGGATTGTTTGCTGTAATGTTCGTAATGCTCCACAAGGCAACCATCACTTTTTTCAATTAGCAAAAAGTATTCAACAGGAGGCAGGTAGGCTGTGGAGAGTAGGGCTTTCACTATCGTGTAATTAACAGTTTGTTGCGGTGGATGTTATCGCCTTCAGTCAGTTCGATAATGTAGATGCCGTTATCCACTCCTTCAAGGTTAAGGATGACGTCGTGTTGGATGTTAACCTCTTGGTTGTAAATCATTTCGCCCAGCAGGTTGAACAGACGCACGATGCCGGTAGATGCGGCAAAATCACCTTGTATGGTCACATGGCCGTCGGTGGGATTGGGGAATATCTTGATGGTGGGTATTTGGATTTCTGGGCTGTCAATGTGTGTGGCTTCGGAGTAGTAGATGCCGTTGAGCGACATGATGCTGGCGTTGCCTGGTGCTAACCACGGTTGCAGTTTAGCAGCGGCGTTCGAGGTGTTGCTGTTGGTCCACGACCACGACAGCTGGCCGTAGTAGTCCTTGCCGCTGGGCCCTATGCTGTACTCATCAACGTAGAAGCAGCTGCTGGTGCCGTGACTGAGTGAGCCGACAATGCGCTTCGAGGCATTGAAGAGGGGCGAGCCCGACGAACCCTGTTCGGTGGTGCCTTGGTTGTTGCTGCCCGTCTTCCAACTTACTTCCCAGAAACGAGGTCTTAGGCTGTTTCTGCCAACACCTTTGGGAATGCTGACTTTCTTCCAGTCGCCGCCAGGGTGGTGGATGGCGATGCCTGTGGTGGGCACATTGGTCGAGCGATCCCAACCGGCAAAATAGACTCTGTCGCGCCAGGCGGGACTCAGTTGGCCAGTAATCTCGAGCAGCAGGAAGTCTGAACTTCTGTCAATATCGCCCATGGCGCGTTTAACGGCGCCCGTAGCTGTGTGGCTGTAGTTGCCGTAGTTGCCGCCGCAGGCAGTGGTCTGGTAGTTGAAGTAAAAAGTGTAATTGGTGGCGTTGCTACTGTAGCAGTGGGCGGCTGAAAAGACATACGGGCGGTGGTCCTGCTTGGTGTTGTTGATCATGGCGCCCGAGCACATGTACACGTAAGAGCCTTCCCTGTAGGTGTAGCATACCACCGAGTTGATCTGGTCGGTCCAGCCGGCGGCTTCGGGGCAAACCACGTCAATGTGGCAGTCACCTTCGGCATCCCCGATGGCTCCTTTCATGTGGCCAAATATGTTTCTGTCGCAAATGCCAACATCCTCAATCTCAAATGTGCCTTGGAAATCGACATTATGCGGTTCGAAATATTCGACGTAGATCTCGTCTCCAGACACATCCTGTGTGAAGAAAGTGTTGCCTTCCATGATGTTGGCTGAGGTGAACTTGCCAATGGTGAACGAGCGGTCGGCATTATAGACGTACAACTCGGCGCCTTCCGGAATGTTGAAGTTGGTGAACGAAAGGTCCATCGCAAAAGCACCTTCCGAGTGGAAGCCTAATCTCCAAACAATGTCGCCGTTGGCCATGCGGTCGGTGCGGCCGGCATTGCTCATCGACAATTTGACGGGCTCCACCCGGCCAATACGGAGGGCTTGCCCCTTGTCGTGCGTGGCTCCCTTCACCTCGTCAGCCGATGTGGTGGCAGGCAATTCCCATACGGGGACATCTTGTACCAGCGATATTCGGGTCTCAGACTGCGGACGACCGCCAAAGCTTTCTTGGCAAATGGCAGAATTATAGATGGTTGTGACGATAGTTAAAAGGAGGATGAGAAAAACTTTTTTCATAGTTGGTGATTTTTTTTTTAAACTTACAAAAGTAAAAAAAAAATCGAACAGCTACATCGAAAAAAATCCTTTCAGGGAATTTGAGCAGAGAAGAATTTTTTGTACATTTGCAGTTCAATATAAATAGAATACATGGCCAAGAAGATTAAGGTGAAAAAAGCCCCCGCACCTTTTGAGGGAAAACTCGAAGAGCTTATTATTCAAGCTCTTATGGAAAAGAAAGGAGAGGATATTGTTTGCATAGACATGAAAAAAATCAACCATGTCTTTTTCGATTACTTCATTGTTTGTTCAGGAAATTCAAAACCTCATGTGGAAACCCTGTGCGACTATGTGCAGGAAGTGACCCAACGTCAGGCAGGAATCAAGCCGTCGTTTGTGGAAGGCACTGAGAATTGCGAGTGGATTTTGTTGGACTACTTCAACATTATTGTCCATATTTTCCAACCGGAGGCACGCCAGTTCTACAACTTGGAGAACTTGTGGGGAGATGCCGATATTCAAAGGTTTTAGTTTTCTAACAAACTGTGTTTTAGAATTTTATTATGGCGAATAAAGGTTTTAATGATAATATGGAGAATAACTCTCCAGATATGGATAACAATAGGCGGAGGCGCCGTCTGTCGCTGTCGTGGATATATTTTATCGTCGCCGCCATCTTGATTGGTGTGTGGCTTTTTAATACAGGGCCGCAACCGTACGAGCAGATCTATGACCGCGACTTCAACGATTTGGTTGCCAATAAAGAGATCGATTACATCGAATATGTTGAGCGCGACAAGAAAATTGATGTCTATATCAAGCAAGATGTGTTGGCTGACAAGCCTGAATATGAGAAATTTAGAGAGACTAACTCCAAAGGTCCCCATTTTTATTGGAAGATAGCCGACTTCTCGGTAGTGAATGAAAATTTGAACCAGTTGCGTTCGCGATTGGTGGAAGCCGAGTTGGCCAAAGACACTACGCTGGTGCCTACAGAGGTGGAGGAAGAGTACTCCTTCACCACGAAAGTGGATAACAGTCGCAGTTGGGGAGGGGAGTTGTTGTGGCTCGTATTTCCCCTCCTGCTCATCGTGATGTTCATCATGTCGATGCGTGCCATGCCAGGTGCTGGTGGCGGCGGCGTGTTCAATATCGGCAAGTCGAAGGCGCAGCTGTTCGACAGCAAGAATCCGCAGGGCATCTCCTTTAAGGATGTGGCAGGCATGGAAAGTGCCAAGTACGAGGTGGAGGAGATTGTGGATTTCTTGAAAAATCCGAAAAAATATACCGAATTGGGCGGTAAGATTCCCAAAGGTGCGCTGCTGGTTGGCCCTCCGGGTACGGGTAAAACTTTGTTGGCCAAGGCTGTGGCCGGTGAAGCGCAAGTGCCGTTCTTCTCCCTGTCGGGTTCCGACTTTGTGGAGATGTTTGTCGGCGTGGGTGCTTCGCGTGTGCGCGACCTGTTCAAGACCGCCAAGAGCAAGGCGCCGTGCATTATCTTCATAGACGAGATTGATGCCATTGGTCGTGCGCGTGGACGTAACTCCATTTCGGGAGCCAATGACGAGCGCGAGAGTACTTTGAATCAACTGCTGACCGAAATGGACGGCTTCTCGACCAATACGGGTGTCATCATTCTGGCTGCCACCAACCGCGCTGATGTGCTCGACCGCGCCCTGTTGCGCGCAGGCCGTTTCGATAGGCAAATCTATATCGACCTGCCCAACCTGAACGAGCGTAAGGGCATCTTCGAGGTGCATGTGCGCAACTTGAAACTGGGCAAGGATGTCGATTTGGACTTCTTTGCCAAGCAGACTCCCGGCTTCTCGGGTGCCGACATTGCCAACGTGTGCAACGAGGCAGCCCTGATTGCAGCCAGAAATGCCAAGAAGAGCATTGACAAAGAGGATTTCCTGGCCGCTGTGGACCGTATTGTGGGTGGCTTGGAGAAACGGAGCCATATCATCTCTCCCGAAGAGAAAAAAGTGATCGCTTTCCACGAAGCTGGTCACGCTTCTGCCAGCTGGCTACTGGAGCATGCCTCTCCGCTGGTGAAGGTGACTATCGTGCCGCGTGGCAAGTCGTTGGGTGCCGCCTGGTACTTGCCCGAGGAACGCTCTATTACCACTTTTGAGCAGTTGTACGATGAGATGACAGCCACTTTGGCTGGTCGTGCCGCCGAGGAGGTTATCTTCGGCAAGATTTCCACCGGAGCACTGAGCGACTTGGAAAAAGTAACCAAGCAGGCCTACTCGATGGTCGTATATTATGGCCTGAACAAGAATATTGGTAATATTAGCTATTACGATTCTACAGGGCAGCAGGAATACCAGTTTAGCAAGCCCTTCAGCGAGAAAACGGCCGAGAATATCGACAAGGAGATCCACGACCTGATAGAAGGTGCGTATGAGCGTGCCAAAAACATCTTGTCGGAGAATAAGGACAAACTGACGCAATTAGCTAATATACTGCTTGAAAAAGAACTCATCTTTGCTGAAAATCTGGAAGAAATCTTCGGCAAACGCGACTTCGGACACGCTGAAGAGCAGCCCGCTGTCGAAGAAAAGGAAACGCCTGCCGCTGAGGAAAGCCCTGAGGCATCGCAATCGTCAGACAGTCAATAATATAAAGCTATGGCCAATTTTCCGCAATACGATAATAAGTACATGCCTCCCAAAGAGGTGATTCGCAAGAAGATCAAGCAAGCGCTGATATCCAAGAACGCGAAGACTTTCACGTCATTGGATGCCAATGCCGATATTCTTGTTCCCATTGACGATGTGGTTACGGAGTTCCGTATGAACTACAAGATGGCCGGCGGTAAACACATCCTTTGTACGAAGGAGAATTTTGCTGATATGTTGGTGCAACTTATCGAGAACCAACATTATCCCACCATCTTGAATACCGCCAAGGCGCTTTCTCCTCTGTTGGCAAAGCATAACATCCATTGCTATGATTCCATCGACTCGTCATCACCTGTAGATGCGGCCATTGTCTTTGCTAATCAGTTGATTGCGCGCAACGGAGCGATGGTCTTCTCGCAGAAATTGTCGCTCTATCCGTCGGTAAAGAATCTGGCTAAGGACATCATCGTTGTGGCCATGGTCCAAAATATAGTGCCCGACTTGAAAACGGTTCTCGACCAGTACCAGCCCACGGGAAATGGTAAGCCGCACGATATGCTGGAAATCATCACACCGACCAATACGCCCATCGTTGACGGGAAAAATGTCTATACGCCCAATGAACCGCGTTATATCATGCTATTGGTTGAGTAATAGCAATTTATAAATTAAAGACTGCCTTATGAAGAATCTTATCATACGAACCGTAACGGGGTTGGTTTTTGTGACGTTGGTGGTGGCCTCCCTGTTTCTTCCTCCCGTTTGTTTCTTCGCTGTGTTTCTTACATTTGCGTTGATCGGGACATGGGAATGTCTGAGGATGACTGAGAAGACGGGCGCTTCGCCTCAAATGGTATTGCCACTCTTGTTGTCGGCCACACTATTCACGGCACTTCATCTGTCGGGTCGCATGCGCTTTCAGATACACCTGTCGGGTAGTCAGCCGTCGACGGCGCTGTATGCCTTTATGGTGGTTGTGATGCTTGCCTTCCTGGTGCCGATAGTGGAGCTTTTCCGCAAGAAAGAGCATCCTCTTTACAACGTGGCTAGTTCGCTCTTCCCTGCACTGTGGGTGGCGCTGCCGCTGGGCGTAGTTGCCTTCTGGCTCTCCTTCTTCAAGGCTCCATACATGGTTCTGGCCCTCTTTATCATCATCTGGGCATTCGATACTTTTGCCTATTGCGCAGGTTCGCTCTTTGGCAAACATAAATTCTTTGAACGCATATCCCCGAAAAAGACTTGGGAGGGCACGCTGATAGCCCTCGTGCTGACGCTGGCGGCTTCCACCTTGTTCTATTTCATTCCTATATGGCAAGGCGGGGGTGCAACGTCGTTCGGCAACAACGGCGTGTTGACCACACCCTTGCATTGGATTGGCTTCGCTTTCGTCATTGTGGTTACCTCCTCGTTAGGCGATTTGGTTGAGTCGATGTTCAAGAGAGATGCGCAACTGAAGGACAGTGGCAACATACTGCCCGGCCATGGCGGTATCCTCGACAGGCTCGATTCGCTCTTCTTTGCCGCTCCAGCCGCATTTGTCTATTGGGTGGTGCTTTATGCGTTGGATTTCTTTTAAGAGAATGTGATGATTTTTTGTAGATGGAAATAATGTAATTTTGCACTCGTTTAATTTTTAGGATATTATAATCAATCATGCGACGGATTCTACTAGTTACTTTTACTGTTTTGTTCCTTTTAATGAACGTTTTACCGATGTCAGCAGCCAACTTTATCGATAATGCTACGGTTACCCGCACCGTTCAGGATATACTGCCTAAAACCACTTTTTCTGAGAAAATGGTTCGACGTGGCGTGGAGAATACAGCCTCTTTATGGCAGCATCAGGATGGTGATGCACAGGCGTTTCACGATTTCTGTGTGGCCAACTATTGCAAGAATGAGACGGATAAACAGCTGCTTTTTGAGCGCTTTTGCCGTAATTTTGAAATCATCATGGGCTACAATAACCGACTGAATATTGAGTTGAGAAAACCTCTTGATGTTCAAGGTTTCGCGCCAACGCCTATAGATTCCTACTTCGCCTCCTATGATGCATTAGCACACCTTCATGAAGATATGTATAGTAGCAAGTTGGCGTTCATCATCACCCTCAATTTTCCCTTCTATACGCTGAGAGAGAAGAACAACAACGGCCACAACTGGTCGGATCTGTTGTGGGGTTATGTTCGTCTGGGTGACCTGTTCACTTCGCGCGTGCCCGCGCAGGCCTTGCAGAAGATTAACGAAGCTACTACCGCCGCTGAGAAATATATCGCCAACTACAACATCTACATGGGCATGGTGTGGAGTGATGAAAACCGCCAGTATTGGGGTCCCGACCAGACTTTGCTCGCCCACTGGGGATTGCGCGACGAACTGAAGGCAGCCTATTCCGACAAGCAGTTTGGTTTGGATAAGCAAATTATCCTTTATAATATTATGAAACGTATTGTGAATCAGACCATTTTAAAGGATGTGATTGACAAGGATGAGTATATCTGGTTCCCCTCAACCAATCAGGTGTTCATCTCCACTATCGAAATAGAGGAAAGCGAACAGGAAGAGAATATCCGTTATCAGTATCTGTTGGATGTGTTCAAGGCTGTCAAGGCTGCGGATAAATATTATCCCAAATATCCCACTTTTATCGATCGTACCTTTGATGCCGAGTATGAGATTACGGCGCAAGAGGCTGAGCAGATTTTTGCCGAACTACTCTCTTCGCCAATGGTAAAGAAAGTAGCAGCACTGATTTCCAAACGCTTAGGACGAAAACTGGAACCTCATGACATTTGGTACAATGGCTTTAAAACGCGTACCGACATTCCGCAGAGCGAACTCGATGCCAAGGTACGAGCCAAATATCCTACCAAGTTGGCCTTTGAACAGGATCTGCCTAACATTATGAATAAATTGGGTTTCTCGGCTCGTACTGCCAAGTTCGTGTGCGACCGTGTGACCGTAGAACCGGCTGTCGGCTCAGGCCACGCACTTGAAGCTATGATGAAAAACGACCATGTCATGCTGCGTACCCGTTTTGGTAAAAATGGCTTGGATTACAAAGGTTATAATATTGGTATTCATGAGTTTGGCCATAATGTGGAACAGATACTTTCGTTGCACAATGTGCCCAACTATTTCCTGGCTGGTGTGCCCAATATCGCATGTACAGAAGCACTTGCCTTCACTTTCCAGCACAAGGATTTGGAACTGCTGGGTGTGACTCCGGCTGACGAGCTGACCAAGTACTTCAACACCCTCGACATCTTCTGGAACTCGTATGAAATTATGGGCGTGGCGCTGGTGGACATGAAGGTTTGGCAATGGCTCTATAACAATCCTAATACGACCGCCGACGATCTGAAATATGCTGTGCTCCGTATTGCCAAAGAGGTGTGGAACCAATATTACGCCCCCGTTTTCGGCGTGAAGGACGAAATTATCCTCGCTGTCTATTCCCACATGATTGAAGCACCGCTCTATCTGGCTTCTTACCCGCTGGGTCACTTGATTGACTTCCAATTGGAACACTACTATGAAGGGAAAAACATCGGTACCGAAGTGGAAAGAATCTATTCCCAAGGCCGTCTGACTCCCAAGTTGTGGATGAAACGCGCCGTGGGTCGCGAAATATCTGCCTTACCGCTTATTGAAGCTACGACTTTGGCGATGGAAAAGGTGAATGCTTACGACAAACAGGTGGCCAAGCAGAAAAAGCAGGCTGCTAAAAAGAAGTAATGATGAGTAAACGTGGATCGATAGGATTTCTCTTTGTCGCACTGGTGCTGCTGTCAGCCTGCCAGCGGGAGGAGAAGTTTCCTGTTGAGCCGGCCATTTCGTTCGTCAGCTTTGAGAAGATTGATGATGGCTCTGCCGTGGACAACAAAGGCAAATTGACCATCCATTTCCAAGACGGCGATGGTGATGTGGGTCTGAATGAGACCGATACGATGCCGCCGTTTAACCGCGACTCAATCTATCACTACAATTTCTTTATCAATTACTACGAAAAACAGAATGGCGACTATGTGCTAGTGGAGCTGCCATTGACCAACAATGCGCGCATCCCGCGATTGAGCAACAGCGTGCCCGAATCCATCGAAGGGGATGTTTCTATTGAATTGTATATCAATAATTTTCTATCGTCTTACGATACGATTCGCTTTTCGTGCTATATCGTCGACAGGGCGTTGCATCACAGCAATACCATTACGACACCTGATATTGTCGTAAAGAAGCATTAAAAGAAAGATAATCAGTATTTTAGTTGTCCGAACCGATGGTGTCGGGGTTGATGATAACCACACGCCACTTATCGTCGCGTTCAATCGGTTTCTTCGGTTCTTCGGTTGGCGTGGTGGCTTGTTGTATGGGCTTTTCGCTCGTTGTAGCGTTCTGTTTGGCTTCCCTTTCTTCTAGACGCTTCATCTCTTCGGGGGGCACACCGAAGTCACAGTAGATTTCGTCTGGTTGAGTATTTAATTCAGCATCAGCTATTTGGATTGTGTCTTCGGCTGCTATGATAGGCTCGTTAGTGGGATCTGTCATTACCTGCATAGTGTCGGCAGTAGCTTCGGGCTTGTGTGAGAGGTACTTGTAGGCCAGATAGCCGCCCGTGGATAATAAACCGACTGTCACCAGCGAAATGGCGGCAATCTTCAGTGCGCCGACTGAAGTACCGATGCCGCTCTGGCGGGCAAATTTACGCCAAGCCGAGGCTTTGTAGGCGTATTGTTTTTGTTCGATTTTTGCTTTAAGCAGTTGGTCAAAGTTATCCATGGACATTTTTATCTGTTGTTGATAATTTTCTGTTTCAGTGTGTTGCGTGCGAAATTGAGGTGCCAGTGGGAGGTTCCTTCCTTAATGTTGAGCTTCTCCGCAATTTCGGCGTGCGTGTAGTTTTCGAATATGTAAAGGTTGAAAACCAGTCGGCTGACCGGCGGCAACTCCTGTATGAGTTCCATCAGCTCGTCGCCCGACAATTTCTCGAGGGCTGGGTTGACGTCGTATCGTTGCAGTTCAGTTTCCGATACCGATTCATATTCTACCGTTTCAATGAGCGTCTTGTATTTCCGCTGGAAGTCAATGGCGGCGTTGGTCATCACTCGCTTCATCCATGCCTCGAAAGAGCCTGTGTCTTCGTACTGCTCCAAGTTGGAGAAGATCTTCAAGAACCCTTCGCTGAGCATATCCTCCGCTTCATCAGGATTGCTGGCGTATCGCATACAGATGCCGAACATGTGACTGTAGTAGGTCTTGAACAGCTTGTGTTGGGCACGATGACTACCACGCTTGCAATCTGCAATGAGTTGGATGAGTTTTGGATCGTTGCGATTTTCGGTGTCCATATTGATAAACGGATTTTCGAATCAGAATCTTGGGTGCTTAAATGCTTTTTTTTAGAAATTCTCTCTAAAGTCGTGTTTCTTGTTGTATTTCAGGTCTTGCAGTACCGATGCTTTGACATTGATGGTGAAGCTCCAGCCGCGGCGCAGACCGAACGGAATCCAGTTGAAGCGCATCTCCCAGCAGTGCAGGTCGCGGTAGATGTCGAGCGAAGTGTAGGAGAGTGTCTTGGCTACAAAGTCGTAACCTGTGGTGAAACCGATTTTCCACTTTTTAGTGATGTTGAAATCGCCCATGATGTTCAATGTCTGGATGATGTTGTTCTTGTATTTATCGTGCGATGTGCCGAGGTAATAGTAGAAATTGTCGTTGACGGAGTAGTTGAACGAGTAGTTGAGCGTGATGGACCACGGGTTGGAGAAGTCGGGCCGCTTGTTGGGCATGCCGAGGGCGTTCTCCGGAAGGATGGTGTTCTGCTCCGGCTGCTTCTTTTTCTTCTTGCTGTTGCTGAACGTGTTCTGGCTCAAAGTCCAGTTGACGCCAATGCTGATGTTGGAGTTGGAGAAACGGAGCAGTCGCTTGTTTTTCTTCCATTCAAACTGGTTGATACGGACACCGTTTTCGTTGTAGCAGTAGGGGTCGAAGCCGATGCTGAAGGTGATGAAAATCTGTTTGAAAAGGGTGGTTCGCCCCGAAATGGTAAAGAGCGACCATCGTAGCGAGTCGGCGGCGAAGTCGTAATACTCCGACAGGTCAAGGTTTTCCAGCAGGACCACTTTCTTCATGCCGGTGATGGTATCCCTCTTTGAGCGTACTTTCATCTCGATGTTGTTGCCTAACGAGAGTCGTGCGATGGCTGTGGTCCTGGAAGGAACGCCGCCATAAATTGAGTTGGAGAAGTAGGAGTAGGTAACCTCCTGGCCCGTGATAGTGTTGAAGTAGGTGCCTGTGGTGGCACCGCTCAAGTTGGGCGTGTAAGTAAAGCTGAGGTTGGGCGTTAGCACGTGGCGGAGAGCGGTCAGCCAGCCCTTCTTGAACTGGTACATGACATAAACCTTGGTGGTTAGCGCCGTCGACAAGGAGAGTTGGTGCAAAGCGTGGAATTTGCGTCGGAAGATGTCGTTGACCTGCCCTTTGACCTCACCGCCTGTCGTGTCCACGGAAAATTTCTTCTCAATAGACTGTAAATACCACTTCTCGGTGAAGTTGATGCTGGTGTTCCAGTTGATTTTCTTGGCAATTTTAATGGGAATGGAGATGGGAATGGTATGCTTCATGCCAATGCTCATGTTTTCCCAAGTTTCGGGTTTGAAGAGCAGCGAGTCGTACGTGTCTATCTGGTTGGTGTATTGTGTTGACCATTTCATGGAGATGTTGTCATACCATTTCAGCGGGCCGCTTTTGTTCTTCTTCCGGAAAGGATAGAATTGGTTGACCGACATGTTGATGTCGGGCAGCGACAGCGTGACAATGCCTGTCTGCGTGTTTTGGGCGTAAGAGGCGGTTGCATCAATGAAGAAGACACCTCTGATGTTGGTGGTAAAGTTGAGTTTTGAGGTGTATTGGTTTGATAGATAGTCGTTTACGCTTGATGGGTTGTAGGTGTTGTACGAGCGGCTCACGATGTCGATGTGGGCGGAGAATCGGGTGGTGGGGTGCGATTTGGGATCCTGGTTGTGGTCCCAGTAGAACTTGAAGTCGTTGGTCTTGTAGAACTCGTCGGTCTCGCGCTCGCCAAACAAGTTCTGTGCGTAGCTGACGTTGATAAGACCTTTGCACTTGTAGCGCATCACATAGTTCGAACGTACCTTGGCGGCCCAGCTGCCTCGGGTGTAGATGTCGCCTAAGATGGCGAGGTCGAAATTGTCGCTGATGCCGAAATAGAAACCGCCGTTTTCCAGGTAGAATCCGCGGTTGCCTGACTCACCGATGGTGGGCATGAGGAAGCCCGATTTGCGCCCCTTCTGGATGGGGAAGTAGCCAAAGGGTATGGCCAGTACCGTTGGCACACCGTCAAAGCTGAGGTAGGCGGGACCCGTAACGATTTTATCGTTGGGCATCACCTTGGCTTTGGTGAAGGCAATCTCAAAGTGCGGGTGGTCGAGTTCGCAGGTGGTGTATTTGCCTCGCTTGATATAAGAGGTGTTATCGTCCATCTTCTTCACTTGCTCGCCGTGGATAAATCCCTCACCTTCGGTGGTGATGACATCCCAGATTTTGCCTTTTTTAGTGTTAAAATTGTACTTTATCTCGTGGGTTCTGAACGAGTACTCGCCTTGTGTGAAGACGGGATGCCCGTTGATGGAGCCGTTTTCGTTGGCTATACCGCTGGCATACAATTCGTTATTCTTGAAGTCGATTTCGATATAGTCGGCTTCCAACGTCATGTCTTCGTATTCCACTTTGGCATCGTGAAACAGATATACTTTTCGCTCTTTCATGTTAAAAATGAGCGAGTCGGCAGAGGTGTACGGGATGATGGAAGTGATGGCATTTTTCGAAATCCGTCGTTTGGGAACGGTGTCTCTTGGAATAGAATCGGGCAAAACTACGTTACTTTTCTGCCTGATACGCCCGCGTCTTATGGTGTCAGATGCCGTTTTGACGGGAGTTTGGGAGGCGTGGGTGGTGTCTTCTTGCGCCCAAAGAGAAAATCCTAATATGCAGAATATTAGCATGATGCATATTCTTAGGAGAAGGTGGCCACGAAAATCTCCGTTTTTTTTTCTCAAAATGCGCTTGGTTTCTTATTTATAAGTATTTTTGTACAAAATAAACTTTCAAAAATACGCAAAAGTTTTAACCTATGAACATAAAAAAAGCAGTTTTATTATTTGCTGTGTTAACTTTTTTTAACGGAATGGCGCCAGCGCAATCTTTCGATAAGGTGACGAAGGTGGTGATAGACGCGGGCCATGGCGGCAAGGATGCTGGAGCTGTCGGCAAACGCGAGATGGAGAAGAATGTCGTTTTGTCGGTGGCTTTGAAGTTAGGTAAGTTGATTTCCGACAATTATAGCGATGTTCAAGTGATTTATACCCGCAAAACAGATGTGTTTGTGGAGTTGTACCGCCGTGCGCAGATTGCCAACGACAATCATGCCCAACTCTTCATCTCATTGCACTGCAACAGCAACGAGAATCGTGCTCCGTCGGGAGTGGAGACCTACGTGATGGGTTTGCACAAGACCGAGGCCAACTTCGAGGTGGCTAAGAAAGAAAATGCAGCTATGTTGCTGGAAAAGAACTACTCTAACAATTATGGCGGCTTCGATCCCAACTCGCCCGAAGCGCACGTGATGTTCTCGCTCTACACCTCGGCCTACTTGAACAACTCTATCTTGTTTGCCGACAAAGTGCAGAAAAATCTGGTGGCCAACACCCATTTTATCGACCGCAAAGTGAAACAAGCTGGCTTCTGGGTGCTCTACAAGGTGGCTATGCCGAGTGTGCTGGTCGAGCTGGGCTTCATCTCCAACTACGAGGAGGAGGGCAAGCTGATGAAGCAGAGCATGCAAGACCTGATGGCAGGCTCCATCTACAATGCTTTTGTGGATTATAAGAACCAATTGGAACGCACCGATAAGCCCGGACTGGACCTGAAGCCGCTGCAGAAGGCTGTGGCCGAGGCTACCAAGCCGGCACCGAAACCCGAAGTGCCTGTCATCGCACCCCAAAAACCAGATACGATTGCAACTCAAAATCAAGAGAAAACCGCTTCCAATCTCGAAATTCGCTTCCGCGTGCAGTTCTATACTTCTCCTAAGGATGAACCGGTGACCGATGCCAAGTTTGCCAATGTCAAGGATGTGCGTCGTTACCAACAGAATGGCGTGTGGAAGTACACTTCGGGTAACGAGACGAGCGAAGATGCTGCGCAGCAGTTGTTGAAGCAGTTGCGCAAGAACGGCTATCCCGATGCCTTTATGGTGGCCTTTAAGAACGAAGTCCGCATTACAATGTCGGAAGCACGTGAATTGATCAAAAACTAGTTTGTATGAGGATCTTGCGCAAGATTTCGATAGTATTGGCTGCCTTCTTGCTTATTATGAGTGGGTTGCAGGCGCATACGCTACCTGCCGATACGACCGTGCGCAAGAGCAAGGTGAAGAATCAGGAACCGCTTTCATTGCTCGACCGCGGCTTCGACTTTATCATCGGCGCAGGCATCTATTTTGGAGGCCGCTATAGCGCTGGCTACTATTCGGGCATTCCTGAAAATGAGAACAATCTCAACTATATTTTCGACAACTATTATCGCAAGCAGGAAATTGTGGACCTGATAGTGAAGAACAATAACTTCGTTTCCCGCTACGATTCCACCATCGCCATCAAGGAGTATCCCTCCAAAATGCGTTACTCGCCGGCGCTCTCCATTTCGTTGGGATTTTCCTACAAGTTTACCAAAAACTGGGGATTGACATTTACTTATTCTTTTGGCCGTCTGGTTGCGAAAGATGTTTTCTCGGTGGGCTATCAGGCCATTTCCGGCAATGAGCATAACGACTATCTGTTGTATAGTCTGGTGGGCAAGGAGAACCGTTCGTTTTTCGACTTGTCGGTGCGCTATCTCTTTCATCCTTCGAAGGTGGTAAAGCCGTTTCTGGAATTTGGCGTGCAGTTTAATTATGTGAAAGTCAAATATTTTAAAGCTATTATCGAGGATAAAGAATTTGAGTTGTTGGATTGGTATCGTGGTCAGAACTATGTACCAGGGGTAGATATGCAGAAATTGAATGTTATCTATGGCGGCCCCGGTTTCGGCTTCTCGGCGGCGGCTGGTCTGAAGATTGTTTGCACCAAAGTTATCTCAGTGGATCCTATCTTTTACATATCTATTTCGAAATTAGGACTTAAAGGCTACAACGATTTTGATAAGCACAGTATCAATTATGGTGCTTACATCCGTTTCGTGATGAACGACAGTTTTTTCGCTAGATAAAATTTTTTTGTTGGATAATAAAAAAATCGTATTTTTGCTGCACCAAAGTTCAGCTATTCTTTGAACTTTATTTTCCCCCACATTTTTTATTTTTTTGACTTTTAGTAAGATTAATAAATCCATTTTATATGCTTGAATCACAGGAAAATAAACCAAAGAGGAGAAGAATCTCCATGGCTACTCCTATAGCCACTTCCAATGAGAAGAAAATCAGCGATGGCATTGTACCTGGCAGTGAAAAAGCCAGTCGAAAAGCCATGCGAGAAAAGGAAGCTAAAGAGGCCGTCGAAACTGCTCAAGTAGTTGTAGAAGAAGCTCAAATGATTGAAAATGAGCCGACTGATGCTCCGAAGGAAATGGCCAAACCCAAACGTGGTCGTCGCAGTTCCAAAAATTCAAGTGTTAAAAAATCACAAAGCCAGCCGGAAGAGGTTACTTTGTTCAGTGCGTCTGAGAATATTCCCCAAGCAGCGCCCAGTATGGTTATTCCTGCCGTTTTGAGTGATGATATTTGTGATGCCGAATTCCAAAAATCTGCACAAGACACTGAAAAGAAAACGAAAAAGCGTGGTAGAAAACTGTCAAAACCGGCTGATGAGATTGAGAATTCCGATATTAGGGAGATGTTATTGGATGATTTCGTCTTTACGCAACCCGACCAGAAAAGCACGCAGTTGCAAGAAGATATGGCGGTGATGCTTGAGCGCGCAGAGGCTCCCGTGGAAGATGTCGCCGACGATGATGAGTCGGAAGAAGATGACGATGAAGTTGTTGAAAATGAGACTGAAACGGAGGCTGCTGTGGCAGAGACTCCTTCGACGACGGAGGCGCAACCTAAGAAAAATGACCATCACGGAAAAGGAAATAAGAACAACAATGCACAGAATGTTGATGAGCAGTGGAATCTGATTGCCAACGCCGAATTTGAAGGTAATGTTATGGCGGAGGGTGTGCTGGAGATTCATGACAATTGCGGCTTCCTCAGGTCTTCGGATTACAACTATCTGCCTTCTCCCGACGATGTGTATGTTTCTTTAAATCAGATAAAAACATACGGTTTGAAGAATGGTGACACGGTGCGTGGCCCGATTCGTCCGCCCAAGAAAGGCGACAAGTTCTTCCCGCTGACTAAAGTGGAGAAAATCAATGGCTGCGACCCCGAGGAAATTCGCGACCGTATCCCATTTGACTATCTGGTGCCGATGTTCCCCAACCAGAAAATCCGTCTGACGGGCCATTCGGGCGACAATGTGTGCACGCGTGTTATCGACCTGTTTGCTCCTATTGGCAAGGGTCAGCGCGGTCTGATTGTGGCTCAGCCCAAGACAGGTAAAACCGTTCTGCTGAAAGAGGTTGCCAACGCCATTTCGGCCAACCATCCCGAGATATATCTGATTATCCTCTTGATTGACGAGCGTCCCGAAGAGGTGACCGACATGCAGCGTAGTGTCAAGGCTGAGGTTATCTCCTCCACCTTCGACGAGCCTGCCGAGCGTCACGTGAAGATTGCCAACATTGTACTTGAAAAGGCCAAGCGCATGGTTGAGTGCGGTCACGATGTGTGCATCTTGTTAGACTCTATCACCCGTCTGGCGCGCGCCTTCAATACCGTTTGCCCTGCGTCGGGTAAGGTGCTGTCGGGTGGTGTGGAAGCCAATGCTCTGCAGAAGCCCAAACGTTTCTTCGGTGCGGCCCGTAATATTGAAAACGGAGGCTCGCTGACCATCATCTCCACCGCCTTGATTGACACGGGCTCACGTATGGATGAGGTTATCTTTGAGGAATTTAAAGGTACTGGTAATATGGAGTTGCAGCTTGACCGCCGTCTCTCCAACAAGCGTATCTACCCCGCTGTTGACATTGTGGCTTCCAGCACGCGTCGCGACGACCTGTTGCAAGATCCGCAAGTACTTCAGAAAGTATGGATTTTGCGCAACCATCTGGCCGACATGACTACCATCGAGGCCATGACCTTCATCAAGGAAAAGATGGAACAGACCAAGAGCAATGAAGAGTTCTTAGTCGTAATGAACAGCTAATAAGCGCTTTCTACCACCATCCGTCAAATTTAGTCCAAATCATATCTCCTGTTTCCCATGCTTTGTCAACGGCGCGGTTGCCGCAGTCGTTGGTGAAGTCGGTGAGGATTTGGATGGCACCTTTGCGGTCGCCGCTCTTGAGTAATTCAAGGGCTTGTTTTTCAATATCTTTTTGTTTGTCGAAAAACTCTTGTTGCATAGGGTTCCACACTTTGTCAACCACTTTGTGGAAGTCGCCCCAGCGTTGGCAGGTGAGGTTGCCGAGACGGTTGAAGGCCCACCAGGCGGCGTCTTTGCTGAATCCAGTTTCGCGGCCGTCGGTCTTGTAGGTCTCGGGCAGGTCGGTAGCATTGCCATAGATGGGCACATAGATGGAAGAGGCCACATTGTCGAGGGCAAACCAGCAGAGGGCGCCCACTTCGTCGGGCATGTTGGCGCGGCACTGGATGATGGTGGCATAGACGGTAAAATGGACGGCGATAGAGCGTTCGCCAAGGGCATTCCAGCCGCCGTTAACTTTGTGCATGCGCAGTTCGTCACCTTTCATGAAGGGGTTGGCCATCGGCGAAATGACGGTCTTGCCCTCCTTGTCGGTGACGGTGATGTTTTTGCGCATGTCGTATTCGGTGCCTTCGTAGTAATCCTTGAAGACTCTAACCAAGTCAGCTACAGATACTAAGGTGTCTGGCTTGACCGAGAAGGGGTAGTTCTCGCTGTTGGGGTCCAGCTTGAGCGACGGAGCCAGCAGGTCGAACACGCGCCACTCGCGGCGGCGGCAGGCAATCTTGGTGCGGCTCTCGGGCGCATATACGTAGGCAAAGTCGAACTTCTTGTCTTTCTTGCGATCGTACCAACCAAACTCTTCAGCCAGCGAGTAGATGTTGTCGGAGGCCATGAAATAGTCCTTGTTCTTGAGGTCTATCTCGTGGATGGTCGAGGCATTGGCATTGACGGCGATATGGTCATCGGGCACACGTTGGGCAACCCACAAAGCGCCTACGCGGCCTTTGCCGGGACCGTAGATTTCCAGATGCCACACTTCGTTCTTGTCGGCAATGGTTAGCACTTCGCCAGCGTCGCGCCAGCCGTACTTCTTCAGCACTTCGTCGGTCATGCGGATGGCCTGGCGGGCGGTGGAGCAGCGTTGCAGGATGAGCATGCAGAGGCGTTGGCACTCAATCATGCCCGAGTCGGACTTGAGTTCGGGGTGGCCGCCGATGGTCGATTCGCCAATGGCCAGCTGCTTCTCATTCAGACACGGGTAGGCGGTGTTGAGGAACTGGAAGGTGTGGGCCACTTGCGGTATTTCGCCCACTTCCACCAGTTTGTAGCGTTGCATTTTGCCAGGCACGTCTTTGTCCCACAAGCGGATGTGCATCTTCTGCATCTCGCCCTTGGCGTGGTCGGCGGCAGGTTCCACCCAGATGTTGGTGCGTCCGCGGTGACTGTCGTCGCTATGCGAGGTGATGACGCTGCCATCCACGGTGGCTAGCTTGCCCGCCGTGATAGTGGTACACTCGAGGCCGTCTTCTTCCCAAATGAAAGAGTTGTTATTTTGTGCAAATAAATTGATTGACAATAAAATAAGGGGGAGTAATAAGATCTTTTTCATAATTCCATTTTTGAAAGGGCAAAGATACGGAAAAATTACTCCGCTATCACCCAAATCGTTAGGTTGTTGCCGTTTTCGTCCACGACGGTGATGTTGTGCTTGCCTTTGGATAGGGCGGTGGTGTATTTGTGGAAGTCGCGCGTGGCGGTTTTGTACTCATTATCGATGTGCCAGAATACGGCTGTGTGGGGTGATGCGTGCACTAGTTCGAAGGTGACTTCGCCCTGAGCGCCGTCAATCTGCTTGGGCAGCGTGAGGTGGGTGACTTTGTGAGCAGGATAGATGAACTGCATCACGCGGTCGTCGTCAGCGCCAAAGGCCGACAGCGAACTCTCTTGGTAGTCGGGGTGCTTCTGCTTGTAGTACCATGCCCATGCGGCGGGCAGCACAAAGCTGTGCTCCGAAACCAACGTCTGGTCGCCTTGATCGTTCAGTGTGAGTGTGTGGTAGGGGCAGGTGGTCGTTCGCTGGCCATTGCTGCAAATCCAGAGCGTGTCCACATCGTCGCAGTAGCGCCCGCGAAGGTGTCCCGACTGGTGGCAGACGGTGGCCTGCACCAACTCGCCCTGTGGACGGGCAAACCAGCGGCTCTGTGGTAGCAGATTGAAGATGTCGAACATAACGGGGCCCGCCGTCTGTGCTCCGATAAGTCCGGGTTTGCCTTCGCCCGACGCATTGCCTACCCACACGCCGACCACATAGCGCGAGGTGGCTCCAACGGCCCACGCATCGCGGAAACCATAGCTGGTGCCTGTCTTCCATGCCACATTTTGGATGGACGGGATGGCGTGCCAGTCGATCTCACCGGGGCGGTTCAACTCTTTCAGTATGTTGAAGGTAAGCCATACGCCGCCAGTGGTGAAGACATTCTTGCCTTGGCGTTTGTCCCTCTGCTGGTCGGTGGTAAGCTGGGTAAGTGGCAGCTTGAGCAAGGTGCGTGCCATATCGCAGTAGATGGCCGACACGTCCCATAGCGATGCCTCGGCACCGCCCAAGATGAGCGACAGGCCGTAGTCATCGGCGGGGCGGTCGAGGGTGGTGATACCCGCATTTTTCAGGAAGCGGTAGAACTTGGGCACGCTGTACTGCTTGAGCAGCATGACAAACGGGATGTTGAGCGAACGGCGTAGCGCATCCGATGCGGGCACGGCGCCGTCATAGTTGAGGTCGAAATTTTGGGGTATGAAGCCGTTAATGTTGATGGGAATGTCGGCCAGCAGCGTGTTGGGCAGGATGACGCCGTCTTGCATGGCGGCGCAGTAGAGTAGGGGCTTGAGAATGCTGCCCGTGCTCCGTCGCGCCCTGATGATGTCCACTTGGTTGCCGTGCGTCTGTTGGCGGTCGGTGACATTGCCGCAGTAGGCCACCACCTCGTTGGTGGCCACATCGATGACGATGGCGGCCAAGTTGTTGATGTCCTGCTGACGGAAATCCTGGTTGTGTTGGCGGAGCACCTCTTCCACCTGCTGCTGCAGCTGGCGGTCGATGGTGGTGGTTATCTGTTCGCCCTTGCGCTTGATAAAGTAGCGGTTGACCAGATGAGGCGCTAACGAGGGGAAGGCAAAGGTGCTTTCGGGCAAATCTTCATCAAGGGCAAGGAGATAGTCCTCTTTTTCGATATAACCGTTTTTGTGTAAGGATGTTAATAGTCTGTTTCGCTTGGATAGCAGGCGTGCACGGTTCTTGCCTGGGTGAATCATGGCCGGGGCGTTGGGCAGAATGGCGAGGGTGGCGGCTTCGGCCCACGACAGCTCAGTGGAGGCGTGGCCAAAGTAGCGTTGCGAGGCGGCTTCAATGCCGACTACATTGCCGCCAAACGGGGCATGTGAGGCGTAAAGTGCCAGAATCTGCTCTTTGCCATAGCGGTGCTCCAGCCGACTGGCCCAAAGCATCTCGATGATTTTCTCGTGCCAGGTGCGACTTTTGTTGCGGGCAATGCGGATGGTCTGCATGGTGATGGTGCTGGCACCGCTGACGATATGTCGCTGAGAGACATTTTGATACAATGCTCTGGCTACGGCAATCGGGTTGACTCCGTGATGGAAATAGAAGTAGCGGTCTTCGAACTGAATGAGGCAGGCCTTGAATTTGTAGGGTACCGTGTCGGCGGCGGGGAAACGCCACTGCCCGTCGCTGGCCAAACGAGCACCTAACAACTCGTTATGGCGGTCGTGGACCACAGTGCTGTAGGGCACCTTGAACAGATGTCGCGGCAGTAGGAAAAGATAGCCCAATAGCAGCAGACACAAGGCAACAAAGGCTATTCGGCGTGGCCATGACCAGCTGGATAGCCAAAGCCAGACTGATTTCAGTCTGGCTTTTAGAAGATTGCAGCGTCGGCTGACATTCATACGTTCATTAGTCAATTACTTTAACTCTGCCAGCGGCTGTGCGGGCGTAAGCATCCAGATTGTACATGGGCTCGCAAAGGATGGCGGGCAGCACAAAGTCGCCACCATAAGCTGCTTGCAGGCGTACACGGAAGGTGCGCGTGGTGTTGCGTGGCAGGTCGAAGTAGGTGAGTATGCGGTCGTCGCGGATGTCCTGATGCATGAACTGGTCGTTCGTACTGGTCGTATTGTCGCTGAAGAGTCGTTCGTTGTAGATTTCCCAACCCGACGGGATGATGTGGGTGAGTGCCACATCGGTATAGTCGGTGGAGGGACTGAGGTTGGTGACTTTGATGACGGCAGTCAGGTCGGTGCCTTTCTGTACCTGCGGAATAGTAGTGCCAGAACCGCCTGTGTGGTTGTAAGTTACTTCCAGTTTGATGTTGCGGTTGGTGGCGGGTGTCAGGTCTTCGTCGGGCAGGTATTGTGAGGTAAGAACCACATACAGAGCACCATTGCCTTTGTTCTTGACGGTGACAGTGCCTTTGGTGGCTTTGGCTGACAAGGTCTCCTGGAACATATTCTTGGCCGACTTAACCTCATGACTTTGACCTTGTTGCGTCCATGTGAACTGCAAGCCGTTGCTGCTCTTGGCGGCCATCTTGCCCATGGCTACGAGGGCAAAGGCGGTGGATTGCGTCTCAAAGTAGTTCTCGTTCTGCAGTTTGGTCGATATACGTCGTGCCTGTTCGAAAGCGGCTTTGTCGTTGTTGAGGGCCAACAGGGCGTCCAAAATCATGGCTTCGTCGCGGAGTGACGAACCGAAAGTGGTGTTGCTGGCGTTGTAGTTGGCGACAGTGGTCGGTTGGCGGTTAACCAGCGCTTGGGCTACCTGTTGCTTGCCGCAGAGGGCGTAAGCCGCTGCCAGACACCATCTTGCCTGTACCGACAACTCCTTGTATTCCTTGAGTCGGTTCATGGCTCCGTACTCAGGAGCATTGGCCAAGGCCAACGAGTAGAGTCTGTAGGCTTGCTCCAGATCCGACTGATAGTAGGAGTAACGTCTGTTGGCGTTCTTTTGTGTTGTGCGCCAGGTCTGAGCCTGCTGCTTCTGGTAGGTCTTCCACTTGTTGAGGACGGTGGCATGGACGTCATAGCCCTTCTCTTTGGCAGTAACCAGGAAGCAACCCACATAAGAGGTGAGCCATTCGTGGGCGCTGCGCATGCCGTCCCAGTAAACGAAGCCGCCATTGGTTAGTTGTCGCCCGTAGAGCGATGAGATGGCGTTCTTGATGTTCTGGCTGTTCAACTCTTTCTCTGCTTTGCTCAACTCCTTGAGGTTGTCGGCATAAAGGAGCGGGTAGGCTACCGACGTGATTTGCTCGGTGCAACGATGGTTGTAGTTGTAGAGGAATGCCAGACGGCGGCTGATGTCTGCCGAGGGGATGGTTGAGGCTTCCATCTTGAGCCAGCGGTTGGTTGAGCCTTCGCCGAAGTTGTAGGGTATCTCAACTTGCTGGTCTGCGCTAATCAGGCGCGTTTCGCTATGCGTAACTGGCGGGTTAGGATTGCGGATTTCGATGTGAACCACCTCTTTAGCGTTGTTGCCGTTGCCAGAAGCTGTGATGGTAATGGTTTCGTTGCCTGTTATGGCAGAAGAGCGCAGTTTGAAGTAAACCATCTTGTCGCCAGGTTGTTGGAAGGTTACTGACTTGCTCTTGGCGCCGTCAATGGTGAGTTTGCCCGTCGTGGATACCGTGACGGTGGCGTTCTTGACACTCTTCTCCATAGCGAACACATTGACGGGCAGGTCAATCTCTTCACGGGTGCTGATTACGCGCGGCAGGGACGATAGTACCATCAGCGGGGCTTTCACCTCAATGTTCTTTTCGGCATTGCCGTAGCTGCCGTTGTTGCCGGCTACAACCATCACACGTACAGAGCCTATGTAGGGCGGCAGTTGGATGTTGTGACTCTTCTCTTCGCCTTTCTTCAAAGTGAAGGGTCCGAGGAACTTAACTACCGGCTTGAAGCGGTTGGTGCGGTTCTTGGCTTCGTTGAGCTGCTGGTCGCCGCCAATGCTGAAGAGTGAACCGTATTTTCCTGCAAACGAGCCGATTACATAGTCGAACATGTCCCAAGTGCGGATGCCCAGGGCTTCACGGGCGTAGAAATAATCCCACGGCTGCGGGGTCTTGAAGTTGGTGAGGTCCAAGAGACCGTCATCCACAATGGCCAAGGTGTAGGTCATGGGCTGTCCGTTCTTTTCTTTCACCTTAACGGCAAACTTGGCCTCGGGACGAACTGTGCTGGGGGTCGTGATGATGGGATTAAGTATTGATTTCTTGTTGGTTACGAAGATGGGCTTAACACCGTACATTCGGATGGGCAGGTCGTTGACGGTCTGCGAATGGGGTTGCAATAGGGTGATGTGCAAGTAGGCGTTGGGAGCCATCTCCTCGGTGATCTTAAGATGGTACTTGCCAGTTTTCTCTTTTATCGAAACCCATTCGCGGTGTAGCACGCGACTGCCGTTCTCAACCGAGATGAGTGCCTTGCCGGTCGTGGCTCCGGGAATGGTGATTTCGGCGGTTTCGCCAGCTTCATACTCTTCTTTGTCGGTGAAGAATGACAGCATCTTGATTCCCGACGGGTTGTCGCTGTTCTCTTCTTCGCCATAGCCAATCCAAGCTACGCCGCCAGCAGCATGGCCGCCCGCAGGATCTTTAACAAAGATGAGGTATTGTCCGGCTTCAATCTTGAGTTGTCCTACAGGAATGGTGGCTTTGCCTTGGCGTGTGTTGATAGTGCCGGTGGCGATGGGCTCTATGGAGGTGTTGTTGATGTAGGAGCTGTAGTCGCTTTCATCATTCTCCCACCACCAGTTCCAGTTGGTTTTGTAAATCTTGTATTCCAAACCGTTGACATTGACCAGTTTGCCATCGCTGTTGACAGTGGCCACGTTGATCGCTGTTTCCGTATTTTTCAGGTCCACACCCACATAGCGCGGGAAGGGCGAAACGGGCACGGTCTTGCTGTAGATGCTGATGTCACCGCCAGTTTCGAATACGCGGCAGGTGAATTGGGCGTTGAGCAAGCCTGGCAGCGATTGCGAGGCAGGAGTCATGAACTGGAAGGTGGCTACACCCTGATCGTTCAGGCGCCCGTCGAAAAGAGGTGTTTGCGAGGACTTGAAGCTGGTGGCGGGGTTGCGGAAGGAGTAATCTTCCAAACCTTTGAACTGCATGTTGACCTTGGTCAGTGTCATCTCGACGGAAGCGTGCAGGTTGCGGGCGATGGCTCCCGATAGCCAGGCGGCTGTGAGCGTGGCCGTGGAGGGCGTTTGCGAAGCTTGCAGCTTCTCGTTCTCCAGTTGCAGGTCTATCTTCAGGCGGTTGGGCTTGATAGTCTCGATGCGTATCGATTTGTGGAAGGTGGCGCTACCGGCCTTGATGTAGGCGTTCCAGAAACCCGTGGGTGCTGAGGCGGCGGTGGGCACATGGAAAGTGTAGAAGCCATTTTCGTTGTGTGTCGATACGGTCTTATATACATATTGTCCGTTGGGATTGTAAAGTTCGAGGCTGACAGGGTAGTTGTCAGGAATTTGTTCCCCTCTATCTTCTAAGATGAAGGTGAGGTGCAAAGTGTCGCCCGGACGCCAAACGCCGCGTTCGCCATAGACAAAGCCTTTCATGCCTTTGACGGGCTTGTCGCCACCGACGTCAAAGCGGCTTACTGAGTTGTTCTCGCCTTCAACAATGCGCAAGTAACTCTTCTCACGGCCTTTGGAACCTACAGCCACAAACGGTGTGCCTTTGGCGGTGATGAAGGCGAAGCCGTTGTGGTCGGTGAGGGCCTTGCCTACAGGGCGCAATTGGAAGTCGTACAGTGTGATAAGTACGCCCGACTGCGGGTTGGCAGTGACAATATTAGTGGCGGCAATCCAATAGTTGTTGTCGTTGTTGGCCTTGACAATCAAACCTATGTTGGAAGCCAGCACGTTGGTGGCTGCTTTGTGTTCGCTAACCATATAATAGCTAGGATGATAGGGATTGTTGCGCTCGCGCCAGTCGTAAACATTCCAGTCGTAATCCTCTTCGCTGTACCAGCCATCGTATTCCCATTTGGCCTTGTCCTCGTCGCTGATCTGACCATTGAGAATGCTGACCATACCTTCGCTCGATACTGCCGTTTCGCTCTGTTCGCCGTTGAAGGGGGCGATGGCGTCCGATTGGTTGAAGGAGAGTACCACGCGGTAGATGGCGCCGGGCTCTTGCTTGATGAGCTTGGAGAGGTCGATGGAGTAGTTGGCCCACTGTTTGGCGTTGCGCTCGTTGAGCAGAAGTTTTTTCTTGTAAACCAGCTTGCCAGCGCGTTTGAGGCCGTCGGTGCCGTTCATTGTGTTCGATTGCAAGAACATCAGCACGTTATCTTCATAAATTTTGATGATTTCCACATTGACGGCGCGTAAGGCCACCGTTTGGAAGGGGAGCATTAGCTGCTGCGCGTCGGGCAGGATGGTGCCCGAAGAGAGCAGTCGCACAGCTGGGTAGAGGGGCTGTATCTTCACGTGCTCAAGAATCTCCGATGGCAGTGTATGGCCTGTGCTGCTCTTCAGACCTTCGTGCAAGGTGATGTTCACACTGGTCAGGTTGTTAGGCATGTTGAAATAGATGTCGGCCACGTTGTCTTCCTGTTGCACCATGAATGTAGGTATCTCTTTAATGGACAGGTAGTCGCTCAGGTTGGCATTGGCATCCAAAGGCTCGGTAAATACAAGGCGGATGCCGCTTTCGGGCTGTTGGATGAATTGGGCCGAATAGAGGCCGAATAGGCCGCGGGCGGGAATATCCACATCCATTATTTCTTCCTGGTCAATCTTGACAGGGTCGCCATCAATGGTGATATGCAATTGGCTGGGCTGGTCGCCTTTGGACATGCTGGCAAAGGCAAAGTCAAAGACCAGCGGGTCGTCGGTGGCGCTGACAAGGACGCCGACACTGCGGTTGTTGTAGCGTGCCTCAAGCATCTTCTTGACATCGGTGATGGCAACGGGCTCGCTGAACGAAATCTTACCGCAAACCATCACTTCATCGGGTGCTTCGTCAGTGACTGATATGCCGAGGATTTCTGCATAGAAACTGCGCTCCTGCACACGGAAGGAAAAGTCGAAATGGCGGAGTTTGTGCTCCACATCCTTCACCACCTTGCCCAACTTGAAGCGGCATTGGTAGATGGTGCCGGGTTTCAGCGCACCCGAGTCGGGAACAAACTCAATGACCTTGTTGTTAACCCAATAAGCCTTACCTTTGAGAGCTGGCTTAAAACTGAATAACTTGTCAGTAACTTCCTTACCGACTTCTATATCTGTCTGCTCGCGCGTCATCTCAATGCGCACGGTCGCGTTGGTGGAAATGATGCCGCCCGTATAGGCACTGATGTACGGGGCATATTCAAACGATACATCCACCTCCTTGCGTTGGCAAGAAACGATGGTTAACAATGCAAATGCTGCCACAACTGCAGTCCGCAAAAAGCCTTTGATGTTCATGGTGTTTAATTGTTGAAATGTTTAATTGTTTAATTGTTGAAGTGAGAAGTGAACAGTGAATAGTGAGAAGTTAAGAAGTTAAGGAACTAAGGGGTTAAGGGGTTAAGAATTATAGAATTATGGAAATTTGTTCTTTGTTCTTTGAATTCTGAATTCTGAATTTATATTTGTTCTCTGTTCTTTGTTTTTCAGTTTTCAATTTTCAGTTTTCAATTTTCAATTTTCCGTTCTCATCTCTCATCTCCCTTACCACTTTCCTCCAGCGCCGCCACCACCGGTGAAGCCGCCACCGAAGGAGTGTCCTCCGCCGAACCCGCCACTGCCGAATCCGCCGCCAAAGCCACCGCTGTGTCGGCCCATACCTGCGGCTGTCGATGCAACCATCAACTTTGGCAGTACCTTCGTCGTGAAGTAATGGTTATGGCAGTTTTGACAGGTATAGTCGGTGCGCTCGAGCCCCGAAGCCAACAACGAAGGCTGCTTTACGGTGTAGCTGCCTTCAGAAAGGACAGTCCGTGCTCCGCAATGACTGCAGGTGTTATATTTGGCGTAGTTGGGACCTTTGTAAGAGACTTCTGTGCAGTGTCCCGAGGAACATTCAAAGTATTGGTACTCATACACATTCAATTGCTGCTCGATGAGGGCAGAGCCAGTAAGGTGTTGTTGTACGATAGCTTTTGAAGCTAACGAGGTGGGCAGATGACAGAAGGGACAGGGGTAGCCCGCTGTTTTGAGTTGCGCCACTTTCTTCTTATAAAGGAAGTAGTAAGGTACGAATATCAGAGGCATAATAACGATGCGTAGCGGTAGTAACTGATTGCCATTCTGCAATTTTTGCATGTGTTCCTGCGGTGTGCTGGATTCGGCAGCCGTTGTGCAGATACGCCACTGGGCGATGATGGCGTCGATGACCAGACAGACGAACAGGGCGAAGATGAAGTTGCTGAACGGATTTTCGGAAATCAACTCGGTGTTGACAGCAATGGGAATGAATGCTGACACTATTGAGAACGTGAAGAATTTCTCTATATTGAGTCCAGGTCGAGTGTAACTATTTGGTAGTGAATTTGGTGTGATTTTGGCAAAATGGTCGTTGACCAGCAATATGTCGTAGGCACCGCGGTAATGGTTGCGCTTCTTGGGCTTGTGAAGCAAGACCAAAACGCCGATGAAGGCTACCAGCGCCCAGCCTATGTAAACCATTTTGCGGAAGTTGCTCCAGCGCTCCTGCTTTTGCTGTTCTTGCATAAGGGCGACGGCAGCTTTCGGGTCTTCCGATAGCAGTATCTTCGACAGTGTGCGTGTGGCCTCTAAAATGCCTTGACCATACTCCCCTTCGCGGAAGTAGGGGACTAAATTGTTCTCGCCAATACGGCGCAACTGGGCATCGGTGAGAATCTCCTCCATACGATAACCTGTATGGAACCGCCAGTCGTGAGTCTCCATCACGACCAGCAGTAGAAGTCCGCGGTCGTTGCGGCCGATGCCCCAATGGTTATACAACTCCACACCAAAGTCGAACGGTTCGTAGTGGTCGTCGATGCTGTTGAGCACAGCCACGGCAAACTGCACGCCGGCCGAGTCATCGAGGCGGTAGGCCATCTCGTTGAAGGCAGCCTTGTCCTCGTCCGACAACAGATGGTCGGGGTCGGCAATGAACGACTGTTCCGTTGTCAGCGGATTGGGCACGGTTGTTGGAGTCCACTGCGCCCATAGGAGCATAGTGGAACATAACAAACTGACAAACAATGCCCAGCGTTTCATGTTTGGTTAGAATTCGAATTCCACTTCGGGAGCCTTCTCGGCACCTTCTTCTGCTTTGAAGTAGGCTTTCTTGTCGAAGCCGCACATGCCAGCCACTATATTTGTGGGGAAACGGCGGATGTAGGTGTTGTAAGCTTGCACTTTCTCATTAAAGTTCTTGCGCTCAACACTGATGCGGTTTTCAGTGCCCTCCAGCTGCGATTGCAGTTCGAGGAAGTTCTGGTTGGCTTTCAGTTCGGGATATCGTTCCACAACTACCATCAGTCGGCTCAAGGCTGAACTCAAGTTGTCTTGAGCGGCTTGGAAGGCAGCCATGTTCTCTTCGGTGAGGTTGGTGGGGTCGATGGTGGTGGAAGTGGCTGCCGAACGTGCTGCAATTACGGCTTCAAGTGTTCCTTTTTCAAAGTCGGCGGCGCCCTTCACAGTCTTCACGAGGTTGGGAATGAGGTCAGCTCTGCGCTGGTAGGCGTTCTCCACTTGTGCCCAAGCAGAGCTTACCTGCTCTTCTTCTTTCACAAGCTTGTTGTAAATGCCGATGCCCCAAATGGCGCAAAGAACAATGAGGCCAATCACAATCAGTAGGGTGGTACTAGTCTTTTTCATAATCTTGTTTTTTGTTTTTGTATTAATAATGGAATAATTCGCGAATTAGTATGTTTTCCTGAAAATATTTTTGAGCCTTGCTGTTTGAATACAAAAGAGTTGACTCTTGTCCAAACAACAAAGGCTGTCAAGCACAAAATTAGTAAAAATTCTTTTGATTCTTTCAGATATCATTTATGAAAATAATTGTATATTTGCGCTCATATTCGTTTTTTGAGATAAAAGGGCTTGAGAGTGTTGTTTTTAGAGATGAATAGTTCACTTTAAAAGTTTTCTTTTATTTTGTAATGAATTAAAAATAAGTTATTTATATAAAAGTATCTTCAAATGAAAAAACTTCTCCTGTTAGTGGCTGTGTTGTGCTTCGTATTGTTCGGGCAGTCGGCATACGCCCAGAAACTGAAATTGGATGATGTGCCCGGTGATGTACAGCAGTCCTTCGAGTTTGAACACCCTGGCGGCAAGGTTTCCCAGTGGACTTTGAGCGAGAATTGCTATGTGGCTACCTTTAAGGAAGATGGCTCCGTAGGCAAATGTTTTATTGCCAACGATGGCACCTGGGTGAAAGACTATTTTGACATTCCCAAGAACTCGCTGCCTACCAATGTGATGGAGTATGTGAAAAGCAATTACCCCAACTGCGGTGTGAGCGTGGCTCGTCTGCAATCGTTGCCGCAAGTGCAACTGCACTATTATGTGGAAGTTAAAGAAGACGGCGTCGGCAAAGAACCTTCGGTGCTGACCTTTACCGATAAGGGTGCGCTGATGGAACGCAAGGATCCTGAAGGCTTTGTGGCTTATGTGGCTCCGCAACCGCAACCCAAGCCGACGAAGGCCGAAGAACCGAAAGTGAAGGAGAAAGCCGAGAAGGCCGACAAGCCCGAGGCTGTGGCCAAAGCCGACAAACCCGCCGCCGACAAGGCTGCCAAGACCAAACAGAAGAAGGGTGCTCCCCAACCTGTCGTTCCGAAAGAATTGAACCCCAGCTCAATACCTCCCGCTGTGACCAAGGCGCTCTCCAAGAAAGTGCAACGCCCCGAAGAGTTGAAGTGGTACAAAGAGAAAGGTGTCTATGTGGCCAAATGTATCGCCAAACTGAAACCAACCGAGGTTTATATCACGCCTGAGGGTGTGTGGGAAAAGACTTACGTTGAATTGGGCGAGGAGTCGGTGACTGGCGCCATGCTGAAGCATATCAATAACACTTACAAGGGTTACAAGTTTGTGAGCGCCAAGAAAGAGATTCGCGCCGACAAGCAAGACAAGACCTATGTGGAAATCTATGAGAAGGCCAACAAGAAATCGAAATTGGTGACCGCCATGGTATTCGACAAGACCGGCAAGCTAATCCGCACCATCGACCCCGAATACGCTATGGGCGAAGATGATCGCTTTGGTAGCGAGAAGGATTTGGATAAGATGGATAAAATGTATAAGAACATCGATATGGGCGACGCCGAAGAAGACCCGCTCGCAACCGAAATCAACCAGAGCAATCTGCCTTATCAGTTGCAACAGTATGTAAAACAGCACTATCCCAACTGGGGCTACAAATCCTGCTCCTCGATGACTGATGATGACCTTGGAACTATCTATGTAATAGAGATTAAGCCCGAAGGTGTTACTTCCAAGTACGAAACACTCTATTTCGACTTTAACGGCAAGTATCTGAAGAGAGTGACCAAAGAGGGTTTGGATGCCGATGAGGTGGAAGCAGAAGAGGCTGCTGCCCGCGCTGAGGCCGAAGCAGAAGCTGCTGCCGAGGCTGCTGAATTGGCCGCTGAAGCCGCTGCTGAGGCCGGTGACGACGAGGATGCAGAGCCCGCCGATGCCAATATTCCTGCCCCTGTGAAGGCCGCCTTCAAGGCCAAATATGCCAGCAAGGTGCCCGAATGGAAGATGGAAGACGGTAACTATGTGGCCGAGTATCAGGGTGTTCGCTCAAAAGAATATTGCTACATCAAACCCGATGGTACGATTTTGGAAACCCACACCACTCTCGATCCGGCCAATGTGACCGTGACTATTCAGAACTATCTGAAAGAGAATTATAAAGGTTCTAAAGTGGTGGAATATTATACCGTTAAGGCTACCGATCGCAAGAACTACTACAAAGTGGTTATCCGCCCGAAGAAATCGACTACAACCGACACTTTGTGGTTTACCACTTCAGGCAAAATCACCTACCACTGGTAATAGCTGATCTGCAAGGCTTAAAATACTTAAGATGAACTATATAGAACTCAAACTCTCGTTGCCGGCCGCCGACCCGTGGAAGGATGTCTTCACCTCTATCTTGTCGGATGCTGGCTGCGACAGCTTTATGGACGGTGACTCAGAAACTACGCTATTGGCGTATGTGAAAGAGTCGGATTATGATGAAGAGGTTGTTCGCCAACTGCTGAAAGAGAATCCTTTCGGGGTGGAGGTGACCTATACGACATCGGTGATTGAGGCGCAGAACTGGAATGCGCTGTGGGAGTCGAACTACTCACCTGTACTCATTGCCAATCGCTGCTATATCCGTGCGCCGTTTCATCCGCATCGCGATGATGTTGACTTTGAAATCGTCATCGAACCGAAGATGTCGTTTGGCACGGCCCACCACGAGACCACTTCTCTGATGATTGAGTACGTGCTCGAAGAGCCGCTGGCTGGCAAGGAACTGCTCGATATGGGCGCCGGCACCGGTGTGTTAGCGATTCTTGCGCGTATGCGCGGCGCATCACCTGTGACCGCCATCGATAACGACGAGTGGGCCTACGAGAATAACATTGAGAACAACGCCCGCAACGGCGTTTCTGACATTCGCGTTATCTTAGGCGATGCCTCCGCCTTGCACGATATGCACTACGATGTGATTATCGCCAACATCAACCGCAATATTCTGCTGCGCGATATGCAGTATTATGTTAAGGTATTGAATGATAACGGTATAATCTTCTTTAGCGGCTTCTACCAAGGTGAAGATTTGGATGCCATCAAAGCCGAAGCCGCCCGCTGTGGCCTCGATTTTGTTTCCAATAAAGAGAAAAACAACTGGGTGGCTGCCAAATTTCAGCGTCGCCACGATTAAAAACAACCTTTATGAATAAGAGTACAGATGTCTCTACATGGGGTAAAAGGTTGTGGGATGGTCTATTAAGGAGACATCAAAGTATTATTGTCTTTATCTGCATATTCCTATTGCTGTTTTTGGGCGGCTACCGTTTCAACATACGTAATGCGGCCATCTTCTCTTTTGTCGATGCTTTGTATCTGATGTTTTTTTATGATATATGTACACTGATACACAGATATTTCGAAAAGAAAAAGAAATACCACACCTATCTGGTCATGTTTGCCGTTTTGATGGTGACGATTTTGCTGTTAGTGCAACTCGACAATCTTATCTTAGATTTGGTTTCGGTGGAACGTATTCCCGAAAGGGATATCTATCATTTCTTTAAGGTGGCGATGCTGGTGCTTGGTACCTATATTACATGGCTGCTGTCGAACTATTCGCGCAAGCAGTGCAATTTGGAGCAACTGCAGATGGAGAAGAAAGAGATGGAAGTGAGAATGTTGCGCTCGCAACTCAACCCGCATTTTGTATTCAATACGCTCAATAATATCTATTCGCTGGTCTATACGCACGATGAGAAAGCTCCTGAATCGATACTGCAAATGGCCGACATGTGTCGCTACATTACCGATGAATGCCAGTCGGATTATGTTCCTATTGGAAAGGAAATCAATTATATACAGAATTATATCAATCTGCAGAAGGTGAAATACGGCGAGAAGGACATCACTTATCACCATCGGGTGGATAATACCAGTTTGCTGATTCCGCCTATGCTTTTGCAACCGCTGGTCGAAAACTGCTTTATCCATGGCGACATAGCCACTAATGCGAATGGCTACATCAAGATTGAGATAGGGGTGGAGAATGGCCGACTTGCCTTTGAAGCTATTAATACCAAAAGTGCTGTGTCACAGGTGGTTTCCAAGCAGCGCGACGGTATCGGCATCTCCAATGTGGTGCAGCAGCTGCAGCATTATTATGATAAAAAGTATCAATTGGAGATTAAAGATGAAGGTGATACTTATCATGTATTATTGAATATCAATTTGTTAGAAAAATGAACGCCCCCTATCATATATTGATTGCCGATGATGAGAATCCGGCGCGTGTGCTGTTGACCGAGTATGTGAACAAGCTGCCGCAACTCAAGCTGGTGGGCTGCTGTGCCAATGCCATGGAGGCCATGACGCTGATCAACAGCCAGCGGGTGGACATTCTGCTCACGGACATCCAGATGCCCGATATGTCGGGGGTGGAGCTGGTGAAAGTGCTGCCATCGGATATGGCCGTCATCTTCACCACGGCTTACAGCGACTATGCCGTACAGGGCTACGACCTTGGTGTGGTCGATTATCTGTTGAAGCCTATCTCGTTCCCTCGCTTTAGTCAGGCGGTGAACAAGGCCATGCAGTTGCTGGCACTGAAAGCGAAAGCCGACCTTGCCGATGCGGACACGGCGCCGGCTGAAGAGCCCCGCGACCATCTGCTGGTGAAGGCCGACCGCCGTCTGTACAAGATCAACTTCGATGAGATTCTCTATGTTGAGAGCCAACGCGAATATGTGACCTTCCATACCGCCACACGCAAGATTATGGCCCTCTATTCGTTGAAAAAACTCGAGGAGGAACTCCCCGCCGCCGACTTCATCCGCATACACAAAACCTATATCATTTCCAAAAAACATATCGATTTCTTAGATGGAAATACGGTGTCGGTGGCCGGCAATATGCTGCCTGTAGGCAATAATTACAAAGACGAGGTGATGAGAAGGTTTGTGGAGAGATAGAATTCAAAATTCAAAATTCAAAGAACAAAGAACAGAGAACAAAGAACAAAGAACAGAGAACAAATTCAAAATTCAATAACCCTTAACTTCTTAGTTTCTTAACTTCTTAACTTTTCGCTCTCATAATTCTACATTTTCCCGTATATTTGCCTTTTCTAAAAAATAGTATACTGAAACTCATAAATTAAAGTCATACAATGGATTACAACTTTAGCGATATCGAAAAAAAATGGCAGCGGATTTGGCGTGAGAAGCATATCTACAAAACCGAGACGGATGCTTCCAAGCAGAAATACTATGTTTTGGACATGTTCCCTTATCCTTCGGGAGCAGGTTTGCATGTGGGACATCCGCTGGGTTACATCGCTTCGGACATCTACGCACGCTACAAACGTCAGAAGGGCTTCAATGTGTTGCACCCCATGGGTTACGACGCCTTTGGTCTGCCTGCCGAGCAGTATGCCATCCAGACGGGACAGCATCCGGCTGTGACTACCGAGAAGAATGTGAACCGCTACCGTGAGCAGCTCGACAAAATCGGTTTCTCTTTCGATTGGGACCGCTCATTTAAGACTTGTGATCCTGATTATTATAAATGGACGCAATGGGTTTTCATCCAGCTGTTTAACCATTATTACGACAATAATTTGCAGAAGGCCCAGCCTATTGAAAAACTGGCTGCTCACCTGTCGGCGCAAGGCACGGAAGGCCTTAACGTGGCACAGACCGAACCGTTAGAGCTTTCTGCCGAGGAATGGAATTCCGCCTCTGAGAAGGAGCAGCAGACGTACCTCATGAATTACCGTTTGGCGTACCTTGCCGACACGTGGGTCAACTGGTGCCCCAAATTGGGAACCGTGCTCGCCAATGATGAGGTGGTTAATGGTCTGTCGGTGCGTGGTGGCTATCCCGTTGAACGTAAACAAATGAAACAGTGGATATTGCGCGTTTCTGCATACGCTGAGCGACTGCTGCAAGGCCTCGAAACTGTTGAATGGACCGATTCGCTCAAGGAGATTCAGCGCAACTGGATTGGTAGGAGCGAGGGTGCCGCTGTATGCTTCCCGCTGGCCAAAAATGATGATTTGGACTGGAAGAAACTCTATATGGGCGGTAATTGTGATGTTCAGAGCGAACCTGCTTTCGAAATCTTCACCACACGTCCCGATACCATCTTTGGTGTGACTTTTATGGTGTTATGTCCTGAACATGAGATGATTGAAGCTATCACTACGCCCGAGCAGAAAGCGGAAGTGGAAGCCTACGTCACCTGGGCTAAGAACCGCTCCGAACGTGAGCGTCAGGCCGAAGTGAAGAAGGTAAGCGGCGTATTTACAGGTGCTTATGCTGTAAATCCAATTACTGAAGAGCATATTCCCATTTGGGTCAGCGACTATGTGTTGTCTGACTATGGCACGGGTGCTATCATGGCTGTGCCCGCCCACGATAGTCGCGACTTTGCCTTTGCCCGCCATTTCAATCTGCCTATCCGTCAGGTGGTTGCTCCGCAGCCCAACGAGGTTAGCGACCCCGACACGTGGGAAGAGAGCATGGACAGCAAAACCGGCTACTGCGTCAACAGTGGCTTCATCGACGGCATGACCGTCAAGGAAGGCGGCAAGGCTGTGATTGAGAAGATTCAGACGATGGGTATTGGTTATCGCACCATCAACTACCGTCTGCGCGACGCCATCTTCAGTCGCCAGCGCTACTGGGGCGAGCCGTTCCCCATCTATTACAAGGATGGCATGCCTTACCCCGTACCCGAATCGGAGTTGCCCGTGCTTTTGCCCGAAGTTGACCAGTTCCTGCCCACCGAGACCGGTGAACCGCCGTTGGCCCGCGCCAAGAATTGGACTTACAACGGTTATCAGCGCGAATACAGCACCATGCCCGGCTTTGCAGGCTCCAGCGCTTACTATCTGCGCTATATGGATCCGCACAACGACACTTGTCTTGTTAGCAAAGAGGCCGATGAGTACTGGCAGAATGTGGATCTCTATGTCGGTGGTGCTGAACATGGTACCGGCCACCTCATTTATGCCCGTTTCTGGAACAAGTTCCTCTTCGACCTTGGCATCAGCTGCAAGGATGAGCCCTTCAAGAAGTTGATCAACCAAGGTATGATTCAAGGCCGTTCCAACTTCGTTTATCGCGTGGTGGGCACCAACAAGTTCGTGTCGCTCAATTTGCGCAAGGATTATGAGACGACGCCTATCCACGTGGATGTCAATATTGTACATAATGATGTTCTTGACATTGAAGCTTTCTGTAATTGGATGCCCGACTTCAAGGACGCCGAGTTTGTTCTCGAAGACGACAAGTACATCTGCGGTTGGGAAGTGGAAAAAATGTCGAAGTCGAAGTACAACGTACAGAACCCCGATGACTTGGTAGAGAAATACGGCGCCGACACATTGCGTATGTACGAGATGTTCCTCGGTCCTGTGGAATTGGCCAAGCCGTGGGACACCAACGGCATTGAAGGCGTGTTCCGCTTCATCCGAAAATTCTGGCGTCTTTTCCACGATGGCGAGCAGAACTTCTGCGTCAGCGACGAAGAGCCGACGGCTGAGGAGTACAAGATTCTTCACAAGACCATCAAGAAGATAGAAGAAGACAACGAGCGCTTTTCGTTCAACACTGCGGTCAGTGCGTTTATGATTTGCACCAACGAGTTGCTGGAGAAGAAGTGCAACAAACGCAAGGTGTTGGAGCCGCTCACCGTGCTCATTTCGGCCTACGCCCCGCACATTGCCGAAGAGTTGTGGAGTCTGCTCGGACATGACACATCGGTGGTGACGGCCTCGTTCCCCGCTTTTGATGAGAAATATCTGAAAGAAACCAGCTATAAATATCCCATATCTTTCAATGGTAAAACAAAGTACCAGAAGGAGATACCGCTTGATTTGGGCGTGAAGGAAATTGAAGAACTGGTTTTGCAGGATGAGAGCGTGCAGCGTTGGCTGGATGGCAAGACACCGAAAAAGGTGATTGTCGTGCCTCGCAAAATTGTCAATATTGTTTGTTAGGCGCGTCGGCTGGCGTAAATCCGTATGAAACAACAGAATTTTGTCTTCAACATCTGCTTCCTGATTTTCCTGAATCTGCTTATCAAGCCGTTCTGGATACTGGGAATTGATGTGGGAGTGCAAAATAGCGTGGGGGCCGCCGACTACGGACTCTATTTCGCTGTCTTCAACTTCACTTACCTGTTCAACATGCTGTTGGACATGGGTATCACCAATTTCAATAATCGCAACATCGCCCGCCACTCGCAGCTGCTCTCGAAGCATTTGTCGGGCATCATCACGCTCAAAATGCTGCTTGGCATTGTCTATTTGGGCGTTACGTTCGGTGTGGCCGCCATCATCGGCTACGGTAGCCTGCAGATGAAAATCCTCTTCTGGACTGCTGTCAATCAAATACTTAACTCGTTCATTCTCTACCTGCGGTCCAATGTTTCTGCCTTGATGATGTTCAAGACCGACAGCGTGCTCTCGGTGCTCGACCGTCTGCTGACGATTATCTTCTGCGGTATCCTTCTTTGGGGTAATGTGACGCCGGAACCATTTAGAATAGAGTGGTTTGTCTATTGCCAGACTGCCGCTTACCTCATTGCAGCTGTTATTGCCCTGATGATTGTTATTGCTAAGGGCAAGCCGCAGCCATTGTCGTTCAACGTGGCCTTCTGGGGCGTCATCCTCAAGAAGAGCCTGCCTTTTGCAGTGCTGTACTTGCTCATGTCGTTCTACAACCGCATCGACTCGGTGATGATTGAGCGGCTGCTGCCTGGCAACATCTCCACGTTTGAGGCCGGCATCTATGCTTCCGCTTTCCGTCTGCTCGATGCGATGGTGATGATAGCCTACCTCTTCTCGGTGATTCTGTTGCCGCTCTTTTCCAAAATGTTGAAAGAAAAAGAGGATTTGACTCCTATTATCAGGGCTTCGTTTTCACTGCTTTTCTTTTTCTCAGTTACATCGGTGGTGCTGTTGCTTGTTTATCGCTATCCAGTTCTGAATCTGTTATATACATCGCATATAGAAGAAAGTGCCGCTGTCTTCAGGTGGCTCATTCCGGGCATTATTCCTATTTCGTTCACTTATATTTTCGGCACGCTGCTTACGGCTAATGGCGATATGAAATTGCTCAATATCACGGCGTTGGCTGGTATAGCGGTCAATGTGATTGTCAATCTGCTGCTCATCCCGCGTATGCATGCGGTGGGAGCCGCCATTGCCAGCCTCTCCACGCAGACCGTCGTGTCGGTGCTGCAACTGTGGATTGCTTTCCGCAAGCTGCACCTGCCCGCATCGGCTGTGCCTTGGTTGCGTTGTCTGATTTATGCCTTTTTGTTGCCGGAAGTGGTAATGGCAATTGTGACTCTCATGGCACATGCTGCCGGTTCGCTGCCGATGTCCACCTTGTGGAACTTCGTGGCTTCTGCCGTTGCCGCCTGCCTGCTGGCACTGGCAACAGGCGTGATTCCCATCTCTTTCCTGCGGTCGTTCAAACTCAAGGATTTGAAAAAACTGTAGCGCTTTTTATCGGCACTTCTTGTTTGTTTAAAAAAAATGTGTAAATTTGCCATCTCGTATGGAGTATTTTGTATTCCTACTTGAATGGATGAATTTTATACAATGAATTATAAGCGTCGGAAGGCTGGCGTGAATGCGCGAATAGCGGCGGCAGCGGATGATGCGAGTTTAAAAATGTGGACAATGAAAACGAAAAGATTTTTTTCTTATCTGCTCATGTTAGTCGTTTGTTCGGGCTTGATGTTCGCTTCCTGCAACTCATATAACCACACGTCGGTGAAGAAGTCGCAGCGTGGCTCGCAGTACCGTTATCATCAGCGTACCAGAACCAAATCGGCCCCGATGAACACACCGTATGTTATCAAAAACAAACCCAAAACCACTTATAATCTCGAACGCGACTAGTGCTTGAAGGCTGTCGCAGCAATGCTTTAATTATGTTCAGAAAAACAGCACTCCTTTTTACTGTTCTTTGCTTGGCTTTTGTGACGCTGAAGGCTCAAAACGACCCGACACCATTTACCCACTATTCGTCTGCCAATTCGTTGGAACTGCAGACTCCCGATGCTGAGGGTATTGATGAAGTTGATACGCTTGGCTTCTATTTGGATGAGGATGAGAATGTTGTCTATCAATCGGATTTGGGCGGTACCGGCTCGATGCTCTTTTCGTATTTCAAGAATATGCCAGGTTTTGGACTGTACAAGAATTTCGATATTTTGTCGGTGCACTATGCACACGGCGCTAACATAGAGGCCGACACGGTTGTTTTCGGCAACTATGTTCACCCCGCCAAGTTCAAAATCACCTCCAATTATGGTCGCCGCCGCCGCCGTATGCACTATGGCGTTGACCTTGGCTATCCTACAGGCACGCCTGTGGTGGCCGCTTTCGACGGCATGGTGCGCATTTCAAAGGCCAATGCCGGCGGTTATGGCAATCTGGTGGTTATCCGCCACGACAATAACATGGAGACCTATTATGCCCACCTCTCACAGCGACTGGTGAACCCCGGACAGCTTGTCCATGCGGGCGACACTATCGGTCTGGGCGGTAACACAGGGCGCTCGTACGGCAGCCATCTTCATTTCGAGACGCGTTACCTCGGTATCCCCATCAATCCCAACAAGATTGTTGACTTCACCAACTATAAACTGCATAGCGATACGCTCTACATATCGGCTAAATCGCTCAATGCTAAGAATTTGAATGTATCTAATACCGCAGAAGTCAAGAAACCCACTTCCAGCAGCTCAAGCTCTTCCAGTTCGGCATCTTCTTCCGACAAGGTTTATTACACCGTGCGCAACGGCGACTGCCTGTCGAAGATTGCGGGCCGCTATCGCACTTCTGTCAGCAGAATCAAGCAGCTTAACGGTCTTCGCAGCGATTTCCTGCGGGTAGGGCAGAAGTTGAGGGTAAGGTAATCTTAAATTAAAAATTCAAAATTCAGAATTCAAAATAGATTTTAGTTGTTAGTTGTTAGCGACTTATGTCATACTTCAAACTAACAACTAAAATCTTAATTCCCGCAAGGGAATGTGTCTTAGTAGTTCTCGGCATTAACCTCGAAATACGACTGCGGGTGGTTGCAGGTGGGGCAGATGTCGGGCGCTTTGGTGCCTACAACGATATGACCACAGTTGCGGCATTCCCAAATTTTCACTTCGCTCTTTTCGAACACCTGTGCTGTCTTCACATTGTTCAGCAGGGCGCGGTAACGTTCTTCGTGGTGTTTTTCAATGGCTGCCACGAGGCGGAATTTGGCGGCCAATTTTGGGAACCCTTCGGCTTCGGCTGTCTTGGCAAAGCCTTCGTACATGTCGGTCCATTCGTAGTTTTCGCCGTCGGCGGCAGCGGCCAGGTTCTCGTCGGTGCTGCCAATGCCGTTCAATTCTTTGAACCATAACTTGGCGTGTTCTTTTTCATTGTCGGCGGTCTTGAGGAAGAGAGCGGCAATCTGCTCGTAGCCTTCTTTCTTGGCTTTGGAGGCGAAGTAGGTGTATTTGTTTCGCGCTTGCGACTCACCGGCAAAAGCGGCCATCAGGTTCTTCTCGGTCTGAGTGCCGGCATAGGGGTTGCCTTTGGCGGGTTCTGTTGCAGGTGCAGCTTCCTCTATCAGTTCCAAATCTTCAATGCCAACGCCACATACGGGGCATACAGGTTCTTCATTGTCAGCTACTTCAAAAATAGCTTCGCATACTTTGCATCTGTACTTTTTCATGTCTTAATTTTTTGGTGGTTAATATATGGCAAAGATAAAAATATTTGCATTGACAATTGCACTTTTTTGAAAAAAGAGTTTTGCGTAAGTCAGCGTAAATGGATTTCCCGCAGAACTCGCAGAAATGCGCAGAGAAAGGGGGAGTGTTGTTACCATCCCGATGAATTTTCGTACTTTTGCGGCTGTTTTTTCAAATTTATGCAGGTATCACTATCAGGACATTACAATTACCAACGCCTATTGCGCACGATGGCACCCTCCGTGCTGATGATGATTGTTGTCTCGGTGTACAGCATCGTAGATGGCTTCTTCATTTCTAACTTTGTGGGTACCACTGCGTTTGCGGCTGTCAATCTGGTCTGGCCCATGCTGATGATGATTGGGGCTGTCGGACTGATGGTGGGTGCAGGCGGTAGTGCCCTTGTATCGAAAACGATGGGCGAGGCCGAGTTCGACAAGGCCAACCGCATATTCTCGATGTTGGTTCGCGTCACCTTTCTCTTTGGACTCGCCTTGGGGGTTATCGGCTTCCTCTTTTCCAGACCTATATGCCGGGCTCTGGGAGCCGAAGGTGCTCTGTTAGAGGAGAGTGTGCGCTACATGCGTATAGTGGTGCTGGCTATGCCCATGCTGATGCTGCAGATGGCGTTCCAGTCGTTCTTCATGACAGCAGAAAAGCCGATGGTGGGCACCAAATTGTCGGTGGCCAGCGGCTTGGTGAATATTCTGCTGGATGCCTTGCTGGTGATTGCGTTCCGCTGGGGAGTGACCGGCGCCGCCATTGCTACCGTGCTTGCCCAAGTGACAGGAGGTCTCTATCCCGTGTTCTATTTCTCCTCGCGCCATAACCGCTCTACCCTTAAACTGGTCTCGGCCGTGACCGAGTGGCGGTTTGTCGCCAAAGCCTGCTTGAACGGTTCTTCGGAATATGTGGGTAATATTTCCCTATCAATCGTGAGTATGTGTTATAATGAGCAGCTGCTGAGGTATATAGGCGAGAATGGCGTGGCGGCTTATGGCGTCATTATGTCGGTGTCGTTTATTTTGGCCGCGGTTTTCATGGGATATAATATCAGCATCACACCGATTATTGGCTTTAATTATGGGGCACAGAATACGATAGAGCTGAAGAGCCTGCTCCGCAAGAGTGTCGTTTTGTCGCTCTGTTTTGGGTTGGCAATGACCCTGTTGGGTTGGTTGATAGCCTATCCCGTGTCGTGGATATTCGTGGGTTATGATGCCGATTTGTTGCAACTGACTACCAGAGCCTTCTGCATTTATATTGCCAGTTTCCTGTTGTGTGGCTACAACATGTTTGTGTCGGCGTTGTTTACCGCCCTCAACAACGGGGTGGTCTCGGCTGTGGCAGCCTTCACGCGTACGCTGGTGTTCGAAGTGGCTGCCGTGTTCATTTTGCCACTGCTCATCGGCATTGACGGTATCTGGTATTCAGTCATCGTGGCCGAAATGCTGGCCGCCTTGTTGGCTACGGCGCTGCTATTCGGATTCAGAAAGCGCTATGGTTATATGTAGTCTGTGTTTTCTTACTAATTTGCTCGTATCACAAATTTAAAAAAACGTATTTTTGCGCAATAAAAGGCAGAATCCTAAAAAATGAGAACCTCTATGAGAATCCGCCCTGCTACCATCGAAGATGCGCCCTTTGTTGCGTGGACTGTTTTGATTGCTGTGGGTATTGAAAACCCCGATAACAATCTGATTGATAGTGTGACTGGCATGTGTCGCCGTACGGGTGTGCTTTATAGCTGGCAAAACAGCCTGGTGGCCGAGCAGGACGGTAAAGTGGTTGGCTGCCTGATATCGTACGATGGTGCCGATTATCAGTCGATGCGCACCGAGACATTTCGCGTCATAGCGGAGGAGACAGGACGCGATTTCCAGCAGATGGAGCCTGAAACAGAAGCAGGAGAGTTTTACCTCGACTCGCTTGCCGTCTTGCCCGAGTATCGCAGTCAAGGTGTTGCAACCCAGTTGCTTAAGGCTGGCGTTGAGCGGGCGCGACAGCTGCATGCGAGGAAGGCCTCAATGGTGGTATCTCCTCAAAATCCTGAGGCGCAGAAGTTGTACGAGTCGCTGGGATTCAAGTATATGCGCGATATGTTTCTTTTTAATGAAGATTATCGAAAAATGATAAAAGAGCTTTAAATCAATAGATTATGATTAAATATAAAAACGAAATAGCAAAGGAAACGGTTGAGAATAAGGGCAACATTGAAGGCCGCATGGTCAAGGATATTATTCTCACCCCTGCTGAAATGCTCGATAAAGCCATGATGTTCAATGTGATAAACCTGCCTGTAGGCAGTCGTATCAAGGAGCATAGCCATCAACCCGATGCCGAGATCTATTACATTCTGGAAGGCGAGGTGGAAGTGACCGACAACGACCGTACCGAATTGCTACACGCTGGCGATGTGGTATTTACGGGCAACGGAGACCGCCATAGCGTATATAACCGCGGCGACAAAGAGGCAAGATTTTTAGCCTGCATTTTGAAGTAATTTATAATTAACAATTTACAATTGACAATTTATAATTTATAATTCACAATTAAGAACAGAGAACAAATTCAGAATTCCATAACTCCATAACTCCATAATTCCATAATTCTCAACTTCTTAACTTCTTAGTTCCTTAACTTCTTAACCATTCACTATTCACTCCTCACTATTCACTCCTCACTTCTCACTTCAACAATTAAACAATCAACAATTCAACGATTATCAACTTCTTATGAAACAAATCATCAATCCTTGGATAGGAAATACCGCTGGTTACAATTGTTTTGGATGCAATCCCAACAATCCGTCGGGGATGCACATGCATTTTTATTGGGACGGTCAGGATGTGGTCTCCGTGTGGAAGGCCAGTCCCGACCATGTAAGCTGGATAGACACGCTGCATGGAGGCGTACAGGCAACCCTGCTGGACGAGATTTGCGGATGGGTGGTCTTTTATGTTCTGCAGACTTCGGGAGTAACCGCGAAGATGGAGATGCGCTACCGCAAGGCTGTCAACACCACGTGGCCCTATATTTTGCTGCGTGCACGACTGGAGAAGCAGCGACACACCCTGGCTGTCATCAAGGGAGAATTGTGGAGTCCCGATGGGGAGCTGTGTGCCGAATGTGAATGTACCTATTTTGTCTATGCGGGTGAAAAAGCTCGTGAAATGGGTTACGAACCTGCCGTATTGGGAACGGAGGAACTAACTATGGATGAGGTGATTGCGCACATTGTGGAGCCGCATAACCATTAAAGACGGCCCTCTACGCCAACTCTTCTTTTACGATTCTTATCAGCGAGGCATATACTTCGTTGCAGGTGCGCTCGATGACCTGTTCGCGGCGGCCAGTGAAGTGCATCCTCTTGGCAATGACTTGTTTAGGTGTGGCGATGCCAATCCAGACGGTGCCGACGGGTTTGGTAGGAGTGCCGCCGCCAGGACCTGCAATGCCCGTGGTGGCCACGGCATAATCGCTGCCCAATCGATTGCGGACACCTGTAACCATCTCGCGTACAGTTTCTTCGCTCACAGCGCCGTGGGCTGTCAGTGTGCTGTGTTTCACCCCCAGCGCCTTTTCTTTCACTTCGTTGCTGTACGAAACGACGCCGCCGAGAAAGTAGTCGGAGGCGCCAGCCAAGGCGGTGAGTTTGGAGGCGATGGCGCCGCCGGTACAACTTTCAGCCGAAGCCAGCGTTTGGCCCGCGTTGTGCATGAGGTGTGCTAACAGCTCGGGCAGTGTTTCAAAATCTTCGCCCACAATGTATTGTCTTGCAATTTGATAGAGACCAGCCACAGCCGTGTCAACTTCTTGTTTCAGGACAGCTTGCTCGGTGCCGCGGGCGGTGAGTCGTAGTTTTAGCATGCCAGCTTGGGGCAGGTAGGCCAGTCGGATATGGTGGGGGAGGGCGGTTTCCCATGGCTCAATCAAGTCGCTGAGGAACGACTCGCCAATGCCTTGCACGAGGATGTTTTTGTTGAGGATGGCGCTGGTGTGGAAATGCGTTTGCAGGCGCGGAATCACTTCCGTTTCCATCAAGTTCACCATCTCGAAGGGCACGCCGGGCAGCGACACCACCACTTTTTGGGGCGTGGTGCCTTCCACCTCGAACCACATGCAGGGAGCGGTGCCAAGCACATTGTTGATGACGGTGCAGCAGCGCGGTACGAGGGCTTGCTGCCGGTTGATGGGCGTTAGCTCGCGGCCGAACGCTTTCATCAGGCGAGTCACATTCTCGAGGGCTATCTCGTTCTCGTACAGCTCGCTGCCGAAGAATTCGCAGAGGGTGGTCTTGGTAATGTCGTCCTTGGTGGGCCCGAGGCCTCCGGTGATAAGTACAATGTCGGCGGCTTGCAGTCCGAGTTCCAGATACAACTTGATGTCGTAGGCATCGTCGCCGATGGTGAAGACGTTGTGGACTTGGATGCCAGCGCCTGTCAGCATTTGCGACATCCGTGCGGCGTTGGTATTGACGACCTGCCCGATGAGCAGTTCATCGCCTATGTTGATGATGGTGGCGTTCATAGTTGTAGTTGAGAATATAGTTGGAGAGATTAGTCTTCTAGAATGTTGGTATCTTCTTTTGAATCAAATAGATCTGTTTTATCTAAAGCTGGTATGTCGTCCACGTCGAGCAATTCGGGTACGGGGTTCTTTGTACTCTGCTTAGCACCCAGTTTGAGTAGTTTGTTGGCAGACTGCACGATACTTTGCCCTTTTTCTTCAAATTTCTTCTGACCGTCATCGTACGCTTTAACCGCCTTTTCGAGCGCTTTACCCACATTGGTGTAGTATCCCGCAAATTGTCCCACACGCTCGATCATTTCATTGGCCAATTTATAAACCTCTTCGTGGTTTTGCGCTTGCTTAATCTGTGTCCATGTCATTTGGATGATTTTCAGAGCTGCGTAAAGTGTCTGTTCGTCAGCGATATAGACGTTTTGCTCCATAGCCTTGCGCCAAAGGTCGGGTTGGGTGTTGAGGGCCGTCCACAAAGCTCCCGTGTGGGGCACAAACATAATGACATAGTCCATCTTTACCTTTGGAGCCTGGATGTACGAGGAGTAGTCCTTCTTGGCCAGCTCTTTCACATGCTTCTGCAAGCTCTCGATATGGGCTTTGAGAGCTTGTTGGCGGTCGGTGTCATTCTCGGCATTCACATAGTCGAAGAAGGCGGTTAGCGACACTTTCGAGTCGATGATAACCTCGCGTTTCTGGTCGAGGTGCAGAATCACATCGGGACGCAAGATGGCGCCTTCCTCGGTCTTTACCGTGGCACCGCTATTGTCGCGAATGGTGGCCTGCGTTTCATAATGCACGCCTTCCACCAAACCTTGCGATTCAAGTAGTTGGTTAAGAACAGTTTCGCCCCAATCGCCCTGCACTTTACTCTGGTGCTTAAAGGCGCGTGTCAGCTCCTCGGCTGTGGTTTGTGTGGCCTTGCTTTGCTCCATCATGTGTTTCAAGTGCTCTTCCATCGAACTGTTGATGGAGATGGACTTCTCGGTCGATTCTTTCATGGCCGTTTCCATCTTTGTGATGACCTCCTTCAGCGGGTTGACAATCTGTCCGATGTTGGTGCTGCTGCTCTCGGCAAACTCCTTCTGCCGCTCCTTCAGAAGATCCTCGGTGGCGGCTTTGTTTTGCTCTTTAAGATCCGCTATGGCCTGGCTCACCTGCTCTTTTTGAACCTGCATGCTGCTTTGGATATTCTCTTTCAATTCTTTAAGCGCTGCCTCATGGGCTTGGTTTTTGGCCTCAATCATTTGGTCATAATTCTCCTTGAGAGCCTCTTTGAGTTCGTTGATTCGATTTTCAAAATCTTCTTTGGCTTGCTCCAAGTCGGCTTGTGATTGACGTTTGGTCTCTTCCAACAAAAGGTTGGCATTGTCGAGGTTAGCCTTGACGGTGCTGTTTTTGCTGTGGAAGATGAGGCCCATGATGAGTGAGCCCAAAACGAGGCCAACGAAGGCAAGGATGATGGAGGTTGTGGTGATGGTCATGGGGAATTTGGGGTTAAGAGTGAATAGTGAATAGTGAATAGTGAAAGAGGTTCCGCTGCGCTACGCTTGCGGAATGGAGTTAAGGAGTGAATTTATAAAAACTAAAAACTAATATCTAAAATCTATTTTTGAATTTTGAATTCTGAATTTGTTTTCTGTTCTTTGTTCTTCGCCTTGCTGTGGAGTGCAAATGTACGTAAAATTTTCAAATTTAGGAACAAGGTGGCTTTGTGCTGAGGAAATTATTTTCATTATTTTTGCAACCTAATATTTGGAGTATGATTTTCTATTTTTCTGGATGCGGCAACAGTCGCTTTATTGCTGAGAGTATTGCTAAGGAATTGAATGACAGGCTGATTTTCATCCCCGAGGCCGAACGTGAACAGCAGTTTGCTTACACTTTGGCTGAGAATGAGCGGGTGGGCTTCGTCTTCCCGATTTATTCGTGGCGGCCGCCTGCATTGGTGTCGGCGTTTGTGCGCAAACTCCATTTCGATCGGCATCCCGACTATGTGTGGATGGCGGTCACTTGTGGCAGCAATGGCGGCCATGCCGACCATGTGTTCCGTCAGCAGCTGGAGGAAATCGGTTTGCCTTTGCACGCCGACTTTTGTTTTGTGATGCCCAATGTGTATGTCAACATGGCTGGCATGACCATCGACAAGCCTGCCAGGGCGCAGCGCAAGATTGCACGCTCGAAGGCGCATTTGCCTGCTGTCGTCCAGCATATTCGAGATCGTGAGGCGGCGGCTGAAATGCGCCGTGGCGCATTCCCGGGGTTTAAGACCAATGTTATCGGCAAGGGCTTTGGCAAGTGGGTTTCCGACGAGCCGTTCTTCGCTACCGATGCATGCGTTTCGTGCGGTAAGTGCGTGAGCGTATGTCCGTTACAGAACATTACCTTGGAGGAGGGTCGCCCGAAATGGCACGGCCACTGCACCAACTGCGATGCCTGCTACCACCACTGTCCGCAGCATGCCATCCAGTTTGGCAAAGCCACGAAAGGGAAGGGGCAGTACTATTTTGGAAGTGAGGAGTGAAAAGTGAAGGAGATTCCGCTGCGCTACGCTTGCGGAATGGAGATAAGGGTTATTGAATTGGTTCTTTGTTCTTAATTGTGAATTATAAATTGTAAATTATAAATTGTAAAAGATTATGTCCGAGTGGGAATTTGTACTACGTATATTTGCGGCCACGGTGTTGGGTGGCTTGATAGGTTTGGAGCGTGAATACCGTGCCAAGGAGGCGGGTTTCCGCACGCATTTCTTGGTGGCGCTTGGCTCTGCGCTGTTTATGATTGTTTCGGCCTACGGTTTTAGCACGGTGCCCATGGTGGCGACTTCCCGCTGGGATGTGGCGCGTATTGCAGCGCAGGTGGTTTCGGGCATCGGCTTCATTGGCGCCGGCGCGATTATCTTTCATAAGAGTGAGAATATAGTCAGCGGCATCACCACGGCGGCCTGCTTGTGGGTTACTGCCGCGATTGGCTTAGCTTGCGGCGGCGGCATGTATATCATCGCCACTGCCAGTACCATCTTGGTACTGATAGGTCTCGAAGCCTTCAATTTCTTCTTACACAAAATCAAACGGAAAAAGAGAGAGTAGGGGCGTTATTCTTGGAATGAGTAGCCCCAGCCTTGGAGTTCCACCAAGTTGTCGGCATAGGGGCCGATTTTCCTTCGTATATGCGTGATGGTCATTTCCACCAAATGTGGTGTGGCTGTAGCATCATCGGGCCATACAGCCGAAAGCAGTTGGTCTTTAGAGAAAACCTTATCCCTGTTCTCCAGGAAGAATTTCAGCAGTTCGTATTCGTTTTTGGTGAAAGAAACCTCCTCACCGTCCACGCTGATTGTTTTTGCGTCCGTATCAATCTGGATACCGCGGAAGCGGATGCCGTTTCTTACCGCACCCATACGGGCTTCCACCACATTGATGATGTAATCACCCGTCTTTTCGCATTCGTTGAACAGGTCGGCAAAGACGGTGCCTTCATCGTAGCCGTACAAGCGAGCGTTGAGGTTTTCGATATTCTGTTGCTTGAGGCTGTTACGACAAGCGTTGATCTGGTGTTCCATATCTTCCGACTGCGCAATATCGTACTCTTCCTTTCGGCCGGAGAGAAGGACGTTCATTCTCGTAAGCGCTTCATTCACAAGACCGAATAACTTCTGAATGCCTTCGTCTTGCTGTTGGGTGAAGGCAATCTTGCTGTTTCGCTTGCGGCGAATGGTGCGTGCCAAGTTAAAGCAGCTGTCGCTCACAGACTCCAGCTCGCCAATCTGGCGGAGCATGGCGCGGATTTTCTCTTTGGTCTCATCGGAAAGGTGAGCTGCGCCCACATCGCCCAAGTAGCGGCCAATCTCGTTTTCCATGCGGTCGCTGCCTTCTTCGCCGTGCTGTATTCGCTCGAATAGTTTGGTGAAGGTCTGCTCATCTTTGGTGTTATAAAGTTCCTGCACCAGTGCGAACATACGCTGTGTCTTCTCGCCAAAGACGATAATCTCTTTCTGTGCCTGCAGGACGGAGATTTCAGGGGTTTTCATGATACCGCCGCGAATGTACTGCAGGCGGAATTCGTCTTCATCGTCAACCTTCTGGGAGCGTATGATTTTGCAGACGATTTTCTCTATCTGCGGGATGAATCCGATGAGCAGGGTTGTATTGATAACGTTGAATCCTGTGTGGAATGTCGCCAGCGCAAAAGTAAGTCGCGCCGTATCGATGGTGTCGGCCGTCGGGTCAAGGCCTACGATGCGGCAAACCAATTTCACGAAAGGATAGAACACTATCAGTACCCAAATGACGCCGAAAACATTGAACAGCAAGTGTGCCATAGCCGCTCTTCGCGCCTGTGTGTTGGCCGACAGGGCTGCAAGGTTGGCGGTGAGCGTGGTGCCGATGTTTTCGCCCATAACCAGTGCAATGCCCTGGAAGATGGAGATGGCGCCGGTAGAGCAGAGCACCATGGTAATGGCCATGAGCGCTGCGGAGGATTGGGCTATGAAGGTCAGAATAGTGCCAATGAGTAGGAAAAGCAGAATGGTGAGGTAACTTCCCGAGTCGAACGAGGCGAAGAAGTTCACCACTTCGGGCTTGCTGGCAAGGTCCATTTCAATGCCGGTCTGTCGTAGCATGCCCAACGCAAAAAGCAAGAAGGAAAGTCCGAAGAGGAAGTCGCCGATGTAGCGGTGTTTGCCCATCTGGATGAGGACAATGCCGATGAGGAAGGCTGGCCACACTGCGTTGATGATGTTGAAGGAGAAGCCTGCCGACATAATCCAGGCGCTCATCGTGGTGCCGATGTTGGCGCCCATGATGATGGAGATAGCCTGCGCCAGTGTGAGGAGGGCGGCGTTGACAAACGAAACCGTCATAACCGTGGTGGCCGCCGAAGATTGGACAGCGACAGTGACGAGGGCGCCGGTGGCGACGCCAGAGAAGCGGTTGGTGGTCATGGCGCCTAGAAGGTGGCGCAATTGCGGACCCGCCATTTTCTGCAGGGCCTCGCTCATGACTTTCATGCCGTATATCAAAAGGGCAATGCAGCCCAAGAGTTTCAAGGCAACTAACATACGGTTGTTTTTTCGGCTGCAAAGATATGTATTTTGTCACTTTTTTACAACGGTTTTTTGGAAGAATTTTTTGTAATATTGTAATTTCATTGTGCATTCAGAAATTCATCATCGGTAAATGATTAGAAAATTTTTCATCAGCGCCCTCTGCCTATTGCTGGCAGTTTCTTGTACCCGTGAACCTGAAACGGTAATCCTTCAGGAAGGCAAGTGGGACCCGCAGGTGCGGGAAGCACTTAATGAACTTATGGCCAATGCTGGGCATGGCTCGTATGCCGTGTTCGATTTCGACCAGACATCCATCGTACACGACATTTCGAATGCTCTCTGGGTATATCAGATTGAGCATCTGCGTTTTGCCGATGCCCCCATCCACCACTTCTTGGACGGCATTCCAACACCAGAAGAGGCAATGCCAGAGATGGGACTGACTTACGCAGAGATGGGGGATGTTCTGTCGGCTGAGTATCAAATTCTTAAGTCGAGGTTGGATGCGGGCGAAAGCATCGAAGTCATTCGTCAATCAGACGAGTACCTCGACTTTCGTGCTCGCATGTTGTCTCTTATGGAGGCGATGGATGAGCAGTGGGGCAGTTGGGTGACCTACCTTTGGCAGCCCGGACTGCTAGCAGGCTATACCGAAGTCGAGGCTAAAGAGCTTGTCCATGAGGCCATTGTCGAGCATTTGGGTAGGAACAAGTTGGCTGTTGAGCAGTGGCGTTCGCCCGACGGCCGTTGGGGTGGCGATGTGCAACGCGGCATCTGGCTCTCTCCCGAGATGAAAAATCTGTATCGCTGTCTCGAAGAGGCGGGGATTGACACATATATCTGTTCTGCCTCTTTGGAACTCATTGTGGAAGCGCTGGCCTGCGATCCTGTGTTAGGGCTCGGCCTGTCCGCAGATAGGGTGTTTGGACTCCGTTTTGTTGCGGGAGAGAGGATTGTAGCGCAGTTCGACCAAAATTATGAGCAGCCCAATAGGGAGGGGAAGGTGGACTGCATCCGGGCGTATATGGCGCCTTCGCATGGCAATGCCGGACCTGTGCTGGTTGCCGGCGACAGCAATGGCGATGTGGCCATGCTCACGGCTTTCACGGACATGAAGCACGGCCTTATCATAGATGTCGGTCGCAGTGCAGAATCTGCCATCGGGCAGCTTGCTACCCAAGCCAAAGAGGCTGGCAACAAGGGGCTTTATCTTCTCCAGCTGTCGTTTGAACGGTAATTTAGGACTTTGCCTCTGTACAAATATATTCCACTTTATTGCCTACGCTGGTCAAGTACTTTTGAAACGCCTCTTGGGTGATGACCACTGTGCCACGGCAGTCGTTCGGGTGAAAACTCAGTGAGGGGGCATCTTTCAGTCGTCTGTCTAAGAATAGTATCACGTGGTGCTCCGTATCGTTAATCAAGCCGAAAGGGCTGACACTGCCGGGTTCCAGGCCTAAGTAGCGCATCATCCGCTCGGGTGAGGCGAACGAGAGCTTGCCGGGCGCTTTCATCCCTTGTGAAACTAATACATCCTTCAGCCAGTGCTCGATATCGTGAATGGCCAAGTCGTCATCGCAGGGGAAGCAGATCAGGTAGTGCTGGTCGCCCTTATGGTTGCGCATGAAGATGTTCTTGCAATGCATACTGCCGTCGTCGTGCCACCACCGCTTGGCCTCCTCGATGGTCTTGCCTTCAGGGTGGTTGTAGGTCGTAAACGGGATGTTATGCTCTTCCAGATAGTGCAACACCTTTTCCTGCCGTTCGGAAATGATTTTGTAGTCGCCCATCATTACATGCTTTCTTTCAGAATTTCAATCACTTCTTCGCGGGTGAGCGTCTTGTAGCCGCCAGTGAGCAGGAAGGTGCTGTCGGCAATGGCGGGAATCATCTCGTCGGTGACGCCGAGTTCCTTCAGGTGCAGCACCACGCCAATCTCGCGCATCCATGCCTCCAATGCTTGTAAGCCCTCTTCTGCAATCTGTCGGTCAGATTTGCCCTCGCCGTGGATGCCCCAAACGTTTTGGGCAAAGCGCACGAATTTGGGCAGGCCGGCATCCAGAATGTGGTGGTAGTAGGCCATCGAAACGGCCGCTAAGGTCATGCCGTGGGTGGCATTGGTGTGGGCGCCAACGGCTTGGCCAATCATGTGCACTTCCCAGTCGGTGGATTTGCCCATTTTGAGGAGCGTGTTCAGTGCCCAAGTGGCTGTCCACATGATGTTCGAGCGTGCTTCGTAGTCGCGCGGGTTCTTCACTGCCACGCGACTGCTCCGTATCAGCGATTGCATCAGCCCTTCGGCGATGTAGTCGGTGGTGTTGTCGTCATCGTCGCTCAGATACTGCTCCAAGATGTGGCACATAATATCGTAGAAGCCTGCAACCATCTGATATTGAGGAACTGTGTAGGTGAATGTCGGGTTGAGGATGGTGAATTTCGGGAAGGCGTAAGGACCGAACACTTTGCCTACTTTCAGTCCTTCGGCGTGGTTGGTAATGACACTGCCGCCGTTCATCTCGCTGCCCGTGCCGACCATCGTCAGGATGCTGCCCACAGGAATCACTTTGCAGGTGGCCTCCTCACCGCGGAGGTAGTATTTCTGCCACGGGTCCTCTTCGCACCATGCGGAGGTGCTCACGCCCTTGGCGTAGTCGATGGTTGAGCCGCCGCCCACTGCCAGAATCAGGTCCACATTGTTTTCGCGGGCCATGCGTGCGCCTTCGTACAACTTCTCTACCGTGGGGTTGGGCATTACACCGGCATCCTCAATGATGGTTTTGCCAGCTTTCTTGAGAATGTCGATGACAGCATCGTAAATGCCATTGCGTTTGATAGAACCGCCTCCGTATGAGAGCATTACCACAGGACCGTAGTTCTTGAGTTCGTCGGCCAGATAGTTCAATGAGTTTTCGCCGAAATATAATTTGGTTGGATTCCAGTATTTAAAATTGCCGTTCATGATGGTTGAAGTGTTGGATTGTTGAATTGTTTAATCTTTGAAGTGAGGAGTGAGTAGTGAATGGTTAAGAAGTTAAGGAACTAAGAAGTTAAGAGTTATAGATTTTTGAATTTTGAACTTTGAATTTGTTCTTTGTTCTTTGTTCTCTGTTCTCTGTTCTCTGTTCTTAATTGCGAATTGCCTCTCTTTATTCCTCTTCCTTCGCTTTCACGTCGAACGCCACGTCCACATTACCTGCGCCAACGGCCTCCATCAGGCGGGCGGTGTTCGTGATGTGTCCGATTTTGGTGTATTCGTAGGGTGTTGTCAAGTCTTTGTAAAACAGTACAATACAAGATGTTCCGTAGAGCATGATGTCACCGGTTTGGATGGTTTTGACGGCTACAGGTTTCGAAGGTAGCTGCTGGTCAATGTAATGATATTTCTCATTGGCGTTCAAGTCGCTCATGGTCAAAGTGAGGGGCATCATTTCGGCAAATGCCTCGGCCGTTGCGTTGTCGGACATGGTAGCATTAAAGGTGTCGCCTTGGATAACAAGGACAAACATGGAGTCGGCTTTTTGCGGAACAGGTGCCGGCGGTTGGATTTTCATATCCTTTTTGCAGGATGATAACATAATACCTAATACGATTAAGGGTAATAAAAATTTGATTTTCATGATGATAGGTGTTTGGTTATGAAGTTGTGAAATTATGATGCAATTAGGTGAGAAGTGAATAGTGAGGAGTGAGAAGTGAAGAATTGTTGATTGTTGAATTGTTGTAGAAGAGACGCACGGCCGTGCGTCTGTACTTTATTTTTTTCTGTTCTTTGAATTCTGAATTTGTTCTTTGTTCTCTGTTCTTAATTATGCATTGTGCATTATAAATTACAAATTGTTAATTGTAAATTATTAATTGTCAATTCTTTATCCTTACCTTCTTCACCCCATTCTCGATATAAATTCCATGGTCGGGAGCTTGAGGAAGTTGCTGACCGTTAAGATTATAGATGCCTTTGGCTGTGGGGCGTTGCTTGTTGTATGTGCGGATGCCCGATTCGCGGTTGATGACAGTGAGCCAGTTGGAGATGATCATGTCGCGGCGAGCGTGGTTTGAGTTGTTGATCCACAAGCTTTCGCTGTAGAAGCGGCCGTCGGGGATGAGCCGATGGGCGTCTGCCACCACGGGGTCCATAACGCTGGAGTGGCTCGACACGATGATGCCGATCTCCTTGCCAGCCAGTTGCGCACCGTAGTTGAAAAGGAAGGTTTGCATGAAGGCGGCCATGTTGTTCCACCAGAGCGGCGTGACGATGATAATGCGTTTGTACTTGGCCAGTTTGGTGCTGACTGGCTTAATTTCGGGGTAACTCTCCGCCTTGTCCGGGTTCTCGCGGATGGCCAGGATGAGCTCCTTGCCTACATTGTAGTTGTCGGCTGCATAGTCGATGCCCTCTTCAGCAGGCTCTATTTCCAATACGTCGGCGGTCATCTGCTGCCTGATTGAAGTGGTGATTTCACGACAGTGGTTGGTGAAACTGTAATAGATAACTAGTGTCTGCGCCGAAACAGTGCCCAAATCAACCAGTAAGGAAATCAATGCGATAATCAATCCTTTTCTCATCATATCTGTTCTCTGTTCTTTGACTTTTCTCTCATCTCTCACCTCTCCGTTCTCAGTTCTCCGTTCTCACTTCACCATTCACCAAACTGGTCACTTTCATCAGGCATGGCTCCTTCGACATGCTATTGGGATTGGTGCCCATCTCCCCTTGAGGGATAGGCTGGTCGATGAGCTTGAAGAGATATACCCAGTAGGGCGGAAAGGTGCCGTCAGGTGCTTGGAAGTTCATGGGTGCTTGGCTGAAAATGTAGCTGCTGGTATCGTTGCGGTAGGCGTTGCGCACCAGCTCGCTACAATACTGCTCGTCGTTGTTGGGCAGGAAGTAGAGGTCGTAGGCGCGACCGCAGTAGGTCTTGGCGTTTGCCACATAGTCGGCCGCTTTCGTGTTGTCTTTCAGTCGCATCACATCCAACTGTGGATAGCTGCCGTCATCAAGGGTGAAGTCGCAGAGGAAGGTGCTGAACGGATATCGGTCCACACCGTGCTTGAGCGTGGCGTCAATCACCCATACGCTATCGTTGTCATCCACTTCGAGTATGGCCACATGGATGTAGTTGATACCGCTGTCTTCTCCTGTGGCAACGGTGATAGCACTACTCATGTCGGTGCTGTCGCCGAGGGTGTAATCGTAGGGCAAGCCCACAAATAGCAAGTCGCCATTCTGGATGAGAAGGGTGGATTGAGGTTTGCGGCTACAACTGTAGGTTAGTAGCAGACAGACGCTGAGGAGCCATAGGAGTAAACGTGATTTCATAGATGCTGTTTTGAAAAATGAATGTGCAAATGTACATTTTTTTCAAAAAGAAAGCAACTTTTTTTATCTCCAGAAACGGGCCGTGATATCCTGCGGTACACCGCCGTTGTTGCGGTATAGGCGCTGGTTGGTGGTGGGCGACTTGAGACCGCCAAATTGGCTGATATAAGGCCCTGTCTTCACATAGTCGAAGTGGGTGAAGATGTCTGGAAGCTTGGAATTGCCTGAGTACCAGGCGATTTTTAGTTTGGTCTTTTGCCGCAGGTAGGTCGCCAGTCGCGACAGCTCACGGGGATTGGCATCGCCGCCCATAAAGCAGAAACAGGTGATTTGCTGGCCGTACTGCGATAACAGGTTGTTCAGGGCTTCTTCGTCCAAGGCGATGCCGGTATCGCGCTGCAAATGAGGACTGTGGCATCCCTCGCAGTGGTGCGGACAGCCCGTCAAGTTGACCGCCAACGTCACCTCGTCAGGAATCTCCTGAAAGACGATATCGTAATTGTAGAATTTCAGTGCCACAGTAGTTGTTGAATTGTTGAGGTGAGAAGTGAATAGTGAGAAGTGAGTAGTTAAGAAACTAAGAAGTTAAGGAGTTGTCGAATTATAGAGTTATAGAGTTATAGAGTTATAGAGT
>JAFTCA010000093.1 GCA_017454945.1 Bacteroidales bacterium | reverse complement strand
GGATGCTTCCTCTTTCATTTGCATCCAGCGGTGTCATGAGCGGCGATGGCTCGATTGCTGACGGCTCATCCGTAAATTATCTTACATCGATGAGCGCCGGCTATACGGCATGGACTATTTTATATGCAACACCCGATACTTTCACTGCGTTTGCTAGTACCACGAGCAGGTCATCTGGCCGCTCCATCCGTTGCGTCAACAAAGGCTCTAATCAGGAGACAGTTGTTTCTACATGTGCCGCAAACAGCATATGCTACAACTCAAATGGTGGGTCTGGAAGCATGGATAATCAGTCCGTCACAGCCGCAGAAACCCCAGCTGACACAAGCGCTATGCTCACTGCTCCATCCTTCACCCGTACCGGTTATGCCTTTGCTGGTTGGAGCACATCATCAACTGGTTATGGAACCACCTACGGTCCTAATGAAACCGTTACAGTTGACGATCTTTCCGGTGCTGGTTTCCAACTCTACGCTCACTGGATCAAGTCTTCTGGAACGATGCAAGAGTTCACGGCTACTCAATGTACTGCTATGGCAGAACATGAAGTCATTGCTCTGACTGACAATCGTGATGGTAATACTTACTCTGTCGCCAAACTCAAGGACGGTAACTGTTGGATGACGAGTAACCTGGCTCTTAACCTTGCCGACTTCGCAGGAGAAAACCCAGCCAAGGGTTACCTCACCACGGAGAATACTGACCTTTCTGCCAGCCGTACAGACCTAATCGAAGTTGCGTCCACAGGAGGTGGCAACCAGAGCATAAAGCGCTGGAACGCAGAAAACTCAAGGTACACTGTGATGGATCAATACGGGTTATTAGTGGATTGGTATGGCGCCACGGCTGATTCCGGAACTGCTTCTATGACAGAGGAAAACGCTTCTGATTCTCTATGTCCAAGAAGATGGACGCTTCCAACTGATAGCGAGAATGGCTCATATGATAATTTGCTAGTAGGAAATTATATCCCTTACTTTGCCGTGGGCTCCGTTGGATCATGGCGAATAAGGAAAGCGCCTCTTGGATTTGTGTACGGTGGTTATGTTCGACGCGACAATGCGATGATTGGCCAGACAGTGAATGGAAATTATTGGACAAGTCATTCGGGGAGTTCTGGTAGTGCGGCAATGCGTCTCGCATTTGATGGCGGAACTATAAAAAATGATGAGTATGATAAAACGTATCAACTGGAAATTCGCTGCGTATATTCAAATCAATGAGTCTTTCTTGAACGTAAGCACGCTCTTGTGCCGGGTGTGACCCGGCACAATACTTTTCTGGAGAGGCCTATTCCGATTGATCGCGTTGGACGCAACGAATGGCTAATCCAGTGGTATTCTTCTTTGAGTAGTAAATTGGTGATATTGTTCCTTGAGAAAGAGCCAATTGCCTTGCGCGTTCATTATCGTATGGCGACGAAGTCCAATATCCACCATTCGTCATGTAATCATTTCTATATGGAGATGAAGATAGGTCCGCCCATCCAGTTAATTCAAGCGAATGAGGCAAGGTGCGGGCGAGACTGGCATTACCATTGGCGGTGCTGATATTGTAGGTAACTGCAAACAAATTTTCCCAGCTGCTGGGCAGCTTCCATCCAGAAGGACATGAGCTATCTGAAGCAATTCCGGAAACCATACTTTTTCTACCGCTTCCGGCTGTGGCGGCATACCAGCCGTAGTAGCCATTGTTACCGATTACTGCATAGAATGGTACCGAATCTTCATCTGCGCCAACTTTCGGATCCCAGCGCATGACACTCTGGTTGCCACCTCCTGTGGACACTATTTTTGTTTTTCAAATTTTCCGGCTAATTTTTCCAGTTTTGGCTCTAACAATTTTGGCAAAAACTCTAGCATTGGCCAAGTCAAAAGTGCTAGTCCGGCGCAAATCATCAAGGTCTGGATAGAAATTTCTTCCGCGAGGCTAAAGATGCCTCTAAAGAATACAAAACAAGCGGTTAGCCCGAGCATACACCCCATAAATACCACCCCACGATAAAGGTTAATCGGCCGGCAAATTCTATACAAATATAATACGCCAACTATCGCAAACGCCAACGTGCACGCCGTGGACATTTCTGCTTCCGGCACGCCCAAAAGTTTACCAAGCCCCACCATCGCAAACACTGCGATTAGGCTTGCCACTCCGCCTGGCACGGCCTTTTCCAAAATGTTTGTCATAAACCGCCCTTTAATCAAATCTTCATTTGGCAACTGCGCCAGGAAGAACGACGGCAAGCCAATCGTCCAGACCGACAGCATGGAAACCTGCGCCGGCAGTAGCGGGTAACGCACCCCCAGTATCAAAGTCAGCAAAGCAGCCAGCAGGCTGAACACGTTTTTCACGATGAACAAACTACCGCTTCGTTCCAAATTGTTCACCACCCGTCGTCCTTCGCGTACCACCTGTGGCATCTTAGCAAAATCCGACTCCATCAGTACCAACTGCGCTGTTTGCACCGCCGCGTCGCTGCCCGAAGCCATCGCGATGCTGCAATCTGCATCTTTCAAAGCCAGGACGTCATTCACGCCGTCGCCAGTCATAGCTACATAGTGACCTTGCTTTTTTAGGGCCTTCACGAACTTGCGTTTTTGCTCCGGCGTCACCCGTCCAAACACTACGTATTTTTTCATCGCCTCGGCAATATCTGCATCGGTCTTGAGCTCCGATGCGTCAATGTATTTTTCTGCCCCTTCAATTTCCGCCTGCCTTGCCACTTCCGAGACCGTCAATGGACTGTCGCCAGAAATTACTTTTATTGCTACGCCCTGCTCGCGGAAATATTTGAACGTCTCCGGCGCTGTTTTGCGCACCGGATTTTCTAGCACTATCATCGCCAGCGGCTCTATCGACTTCGTCAGTTCCTCGCCAGTTAGTTGTGGCGCGTACTCGCCAAACATCAACACTCGATATCCTTTCCGTGAATATTCAGAAACCTGGTCTTTGTATTTTTCGAAGTCGTCCTTCAACACAAACTCCGGTGCACCTAGCACATATCGCCCAGACTTAAACTCCGCCGCGCTATATTTATATTTTGAAGAAAATCCAAACACTTGCAGAGCCTCTGTTTTTGTATCGGGAGAGTGGAAATATTTTTTTAAGGCCTTCATGGTCTCATTGTCCGGACGAAGCGCGGAGCAAAATTGCGACAAGATCTCTTTATTTTTTTCGCTATCTTTTATATTTATCACTTCGCGAACTTTCATCTCCGGGCTCGTAATTGTGCCAGTTTTGTCCACGCACAAAACATCCACTCGCGCCAATGTTTCAATGCATTTCATCTCGCGCACGAGCACTTTTTGCCGGGCCAATTTTACGGCGCCAATCGCGAGGGAAACGGAAGCCAGGAGAAATAGGCCTTCTGGAATCATGCCTAACACCGCCGACGCCGCCCCTTGCACGCTCACGCTAATCGGCGCATGATTTACCAGTAGCTGATGCGCATATAACAATATGCCCACGGGGATAATCGCAATCCCCGCTAGCCGCACAATTCGATTTAGCGACCGCACGATTTCCGACTGCTCGCCGGTTTTGATGGCTTTCGCTTGCAAAGTCAATTTAGAAATGTACGAATCCTCACCCACACGCGTCAGCTTCGCGTAGCATTCGCCCGACACCACGAAGCTCCCCGAAAGTAGCTCCGCGCCCGCTTCTTTTTGGATTTCGTCGGCCTCGCCAGTCAAAAGTGCCTCATTTACCGATACAGTCCCATCCAGCACCTCTGCGTCTGCCGGAATCTGCTCGCCGGCCTTGAACATCACCACATCATCTAGCACCAATTCATCGGTTACGATCGTCTGCATTTTTCCATCCCGAACCACTGTTGCCTTCGCCGCGTTCAACATTTTCAAATTGTCCAGCACTTTTTTCGTGCGCAATTCCTGAATAATACCAATCAAAGTGTTGGCGAGAATTACACCAAGAAAAGTCAAATCACGATATGATTTTACCAAAATCAAAATCACCGCAATCACTGCAAACACGCCGTTAAAATATGTAAAAGTATGGTCAAAAATCACCCGTGCGACCGATTTTGACGGCCCCTTTGGTGGTCGGTTGTCTTGCCCTGCCTGCATACGCTCGGCGACTTCGTCGCGCGACAGGCCATAAAACTTTTCTGGCATATGGCTATATTATAGCATTTTTTAAGGAAGATTTCTCCTCATCCCGCTTATCGCAAAATAACCGTCCACAGAACTACTTCTATGTGGCCAGTGAGTATCGCCTCGGTACAGTGCAGGCTGCGCAGTTCCACAATTCAGACACCATGTACCACTGGGGATCCTTTATTAAAGATGATGGAAGCCGAGAAGTAATAGTCAATCCAAGTTC
>JAFTCA010000092.1 GCA_017454945.1 Bacteroidales bacterium | reverse complement strand
TTATCAGATGATGCTTCAACAAGGTCACGAGGAGCCGACTGGCCAGGCCAAGATTACCAAGGCCTACAATCTGCCGTGCAAATATGTCATTCATACGGTCGGGCCTATCATCCCCAACGGCATCCCTACGGAGTTCCAAAAGGAGCAATTAGCCTCATGTTACCGCAGCATCATGGCTTGTGCCGATGAAAACCGTCTTGAAAGCATCGCCTTCTGCTGTATTTCCACGGGCGAGTTCCGCTTCCCGAATCAGTTGGCCGCCGAAATCGCCGTGCAAACCGTCAAAGATTACTTGACCGAACATCCTGATTGCAGCGTCAAACAAGTGGTTTTCAATGTGTTTAAAGATGTTGACAAAGAGATTTATCAACAGATTTTAGGATAGAAATCCTCATCTCAGCCAAAATTTTGGATTTGGAGATTTTTTGTATTTTTGCTGAATGACAACCAGCAACATGAGCAAATTATCCAGCGTTCTCAAGCCTCTGATGCCCCTTCTCGCAACGGCATACGGCGTTGCACTCATCTATGTCACGGCACTGCCGTTAGACCGTAACATTCCAGGTATTTGGGGCGAGTTATTATCGTGGCTACTCACAATAGCAGGCATCGGACTGACATTATTCCTCGTGTTTCGGGTCGAGCCAAAAATGTTTCCCGCAGTTAAACAATTTCCGCTGAGGCGACCAATGTTTCGTGTCATCGCTGGAGTGCTGCTAATAGCTCCGTTGTGGTTTATCACAAAAGGATATATCGTTTATGGTCTCACCTCGCTCGTTCACACTGTGCAAATGGATCCACTGAACTACCCGATGTCGGAACTGCGCGAAGACCTGTTGGCCAGCGTCCATGCTGTGTTGCTTGCACCCATACTTGAAGAGCTCTGTTTCAGGCAAATGGCCATTTCACCCTTCCGTCGCCGAGGCGCACAGATAACTGTTTGTGTGGTGATGGCCATCTTGTTTGGCATCCTCCACATTCGCAACTTTCCAGGCGCGTTCCTCGACGCCATAATCTACGGGGTGATATTCATTTGGTCGCGAAACATCTGGTACAGCATAGCACTTCATGCTGGCGTTAATTTGACGTCAACACTCCTTGCCGTATACTGCGGTTGGGGATTGGGTAATCTTCAGATGACAAATACACCTGTCATTATTTTGCCTGACACGAAAGCCATCGCTGGCAGCATTGTATTGGCCATAGTGGGCGTTCTACTGATAACCCGTTTCTTGCCTTCCAAATTGCAGCATCAAACAGGTGGCTTTCATTGCCTTTAAAGATTTTGACAAGGAATATATCAAAACCAGATTTCGTCTGCTTCTTAAAAACAGCGCTTACGCCCAGCTGAAATTCTCCTTTCCAGCCCCAATCTCGAAATGACACTTGGCGATGCCGAGGTCGAGAGCGGCGTAACCGATGAAGGTGAACTTTGCTTTGGCTTCCACGCGATTGCCTTCGTGCAGGATGAACTCGAACTTCTGCTGGTTGACGGCCGTGGGCGCCAACAAAGCGGCTTCCATGCCCCGACGGAACCACTCGGGCATGGCATCTTCGACACGACAGAAATGCTCGATACCCTTCTTTTGCGGATGAGCATTGCCTTGATTAGCACCATAACCTAATGCGATTACTGCCACCAGGAATTCACCGTCAAGCACCTGGTATTGGTCGGGCTGCTTTTTGTACGACAAACCCACCCAGCAGGTGTTCAGGCCGAGGGTCTGTGCCAACAGCACCACTTTCTCGCCATAGTAACCGAGTTTCACATCCTCACCTTTGGGTCCAACAACGGCGATGTAGTTGCCGACCCCTTTGAACCCGCCATATTTCGCCATGCCGCTGGCAAAGGCTTTCGGTTCGTTGGTGACCAACTGAAGGTGCAATTGACCTTCCTTATTACATTCTCCAATCAAGGCCTGCAGCTGCGCGACCTTTTCCGATTCGATAGGTTTTTCCAAGTATTGCCTCACCGAGTGGCGGGCAACGATAGCTTCTTGTAGTGTCATAATGATTTCATTTACAGACCGCAAAGATACAATTTTTTCTTTTTTCGAAAAAAAATCAAAAATATCGCTTGCGATATAAAAATAATGTGTACTTTTGCATCGTGAACGATATAAATTTGTGTGATGGAATACGAACAACTCAAATTGGACAATCAACTTTGCTTCCGGCTTTACACGGCGGCGCGACTCACAATCGGGGCTTATCATCCTTATCTTGACCCGCTTGGCATCACCTACCCGCAATACCTTGTATTATTAGTGTTGTGGGAGCAGGACAAGCAGCCGGTGAACGACATCGCACACAAGCTGTTTTTGGAGACCAACACCGTCACACCACTCTTGCAACGCATGGAAAAAGCGGGATTGGTCAAACGCACCAAAGGCAAGGAAGATACCCGCCAGCGTA
>JAFTCA010000091.1 GCA_017454945.1 Bacteroidales bacterium | reverse complement strand
GCGCCCACATGGAACGTTGGTATTCACCATGTCCCATTTTGGAATGCTTCAATACTTTACGCTTTGACTTAGAATGACCGCGGCGACGTTTCTTCTCGCAAAAGTCCTCCAGCATTTTCAGGCCACGGCTGATACCGCTGCGCATCTTGTTCATCAGCATGTGGCACGTACTGTACCGCTTGTTGTAGTTTGTGGCAAACTGCTCTATAAAGTTCTCGCTAAGCCGCCTCAACCTGCTGAGTTCCAGCAGTGTGAGACCGTCGCTATTGCGTATTTTATTGGTAAACTCTATGACCTGTTCCTCCGTGGTAATTCGTCCTGCTTCCAAGCCGTCAGTGAATCGGTCAACATCATCCTGACTGTAAACTTTGCGTAAATCGCGAAGTTCTTCTTCAGTCTTGTCTATATGTCGGTTGTATGCCATATTTGTATCCCGAATTTAAGTCAAAATCTTAATTGGCTGCAAAGGTACTCAAAATCGTTGAAATGACCAAAAGATTTCTAATTAAAAAATAAAGTCCGTTTTTATTTTGTATTATGGCAAAATCTTAGTACCTTTGCCCCTCGAACACCGCCATGATGCCCAAGCGAGGGCGGCGGTGCGACTTTCGTGGGTGAATAGATAGTTGTATCTATATTCTATAGAGGTTCGTGCAGAAATTCCGACCAGAATAGTAACAGAGCCTCGTGGAATCGGGATACACCTTGTAATATAGGTGTACCCGTTCCATATATGTATCTGTTACGGGTTTCTTTGGTCGGATACCTTGCGCGAAGCGTATATGTGAACGTGGTACACTTTCTTTATATCTGCATTTTATCGTTTCACGCTAAAATCCGACCAAATGACAGTAACAAACGATGAACAGGAAAGGCAGGTGGTTTCGAAGCAGCGCGTGGCTGATCATGGCGAGGTATATACCGCCAAAAGGGAGGTGAACGCGATGCTCGACCTGGTGAAAGAAGAGACGGAGCGAATAGACTCACGCTTCTTAGAGCCAGCCTGCGGAACGGGGAACTTCCTCGTGGAAATCCTTAACAGAAAGATGGAGGCGGTGCACAGGAAGCACGCCAAGAATCGCCATGAGTACGACCTTGCTTCGGCACAGGCCGTCAGTTCGATGTATGGCGTTGAACTGTTGCCCGACAATGTTGATATATGCCGGAACCGCTTGCTGGATCAATATCTCGACACTTACCAGCAGCATCAACACGCAGAGGCCACGTCGGAGTTGACAAGATGCATCAGATTCCTTCTGAAAAAGAACATTCTCTGTGGCGATGCCCTCACCATGCTGACAGAGCCTCCCCTTAGGGGGGAGGTTGGAGGGGGCTTGCCCATCACCTTCTGTGAATGGACGTTCATCGGCATGGATGGCAAAGTGAAACGCCGTGACTTCGAACTGGCAGAGCTACTACGCAATGTGGAATACGACAAACCAAAGCCTGGCGAGGAGGGCCTGCTCTTTGCCGACACGGGTGAGCCGACCTTTGTACATCTGCCCAAACGAGAATACCCTTTGACCGACTACCTAAAACTGCCCGACTATGAATAATCATTTGAATTACAACCCCGACGTGTTGTC
>JAFTCA010000008.1 GCA_017454945.1 Bacteroidales bacterium | reverse complement strand
CTGCCTCCTGGAGATGAGGTTCGGCAGCTCGTCCTTGTATTTGGAGAGCTGATGGAACAGGTAGTTCTCGCTGTCGATCCCCAAAGCCTCAGCGGTCAGGCTCAATGCGATGACCTCAAGGTCGGAAAAGCGCGGGACGACCCCTACGCGGGGGACATTCCCCAGCGAATTGACCAAATTTTCGGAGTGACGCTTGCAAATGTCAAGGATTTGTCGGAATTTTGCGCAAAAGTTGTACATGGGATTTTCTTGTGATTTACTTTTGATTTCAACCACAAAATTACTGAAAACCAATAATATGTGCAACTTTTTATCCGTTTTTTTTCGTCAACTTCTGACGCTTTTTTAATTCCGCCAACGGGTTATAGCTTATCAGTTTCTAGAGCACTATTTTCGCGTAACTCATATTATTATCAATTAAGAAACACAAGACCTTAGTCCACGTAGCATGAGCAATATAACGAATAGTATTATAATGATAATAACAATTACCGAACAGCCCTCCTTATCGTCATCATGTATCGCAACAACACCAACTCCACCTAATAAATAGATAGCAAGAAGTATTATTGCCATTATTACTGTTATTATTAAAAACCACATAACGCACTATTACATAAACACTTAACTATTACATTGTATCCTTTTTTGTCGTCATACCCTCTTGTTGCAATCTATACAATTCCTTTTGTTGCTCAATCTCGCGGCGCAGTTCTTCCTCGGTGGGCATCAGCGGCATGTATTTGGCAGCAAAAAGATTGTCGCTGTCGTGCAGAATCGAGTAACGGGCAATGTCCTTGCTAGTCTCGCTGCACAACACGATGCCAATGGTCGGATTGTCGCCCTCGGTGCGCTTCAGGTCGTCATACATCCGCACATACATGTCCATCTGCCCCACGTCTTGGTGGGTGATTTGTCCCTTTTTCAAGTCGATGAGGACGAAGCACTTCAAGAGATAGTTGTAGAAAACGAGGTCGATGTAGAAATCGCCCATGTCGGTGAAGATATGCTGTTGGCGGGCGACAAACGCAAATCCGCGCCCCATCTCCACCAAGAAATCCTGCAAATGCGTAATCAGGCCTTTCTCCAAATCGCTTTCCGAAAAATCCGTGTCGTGCTTGAAACCGAGAAATTCAGCCATGATGGGACTTTTCAATATCTCCAGTTTGTCGGGAACCGACTTGTTTTCAGGACTTTCCAAAATCTGGGGTTGCTTGAAATGGCGTTCAAAATACTGTGTGCTGATGTTGCGGTCAAGGGTGCGTACACTCCACATCTCCTGCGAAGCCGTCTGCAGATACCACCGCGCGGCAACGGGGTCTTCGACACGCAAGGCCATTCGATAATGCGACCATGTCAAATTCTGCACACGCGTGTGCAGAATTTCCAAGTCGTTGAAAGTCAGGTAGAACTGCTTGAAAAGCCAAAGATTTCTGACACTGAAGCCTTTGCCGTAGGATTTGGTCAATTCAGCGGAAAGCAACTCTATCAACTGCGTGCCGTAATCTGCGCGTTCCTTACCCTTTTGTTCTTGCTCCACAATGCGTTGGCCGATGTGCCAATAGGTCTCAATCATCACGGCGTTCACGGCTCCGTAAGCCGCATTGCGTCCTTGCTCCACCAGCCGCTTGATGTCGCCGATGAAGGATTCCGTGTTGCTATGGATGGTCAGGTCTGACATATCGTTCAAAACTTCGCAAAAGTACAAATTATTTCGAAATACAATCTCAAAAATGCGGTGGCTTTTCCCTTCACAACAAATCCCCCTCCGCCACAATAGCCGCCGTGCCGCCCACATAGATGTTTGTTCATTGGCTTTATTTCCTTTGCTCAAACAGTCAGTCCCTCACAGCGGCAACCTTGTAGCCGTAGTCGAATGAAGCCATGTGTTCCATGGCGCGGCCCGTCTCGGGCAGGACGCTGCCAGCTTCCCACTTGATGAAGTTGATGTTGCCGCCTTGGGCGATGAGGGCTTCGGCCAACCGTTCCTGATCGGCTGCGGGGAGTTTGGCACTCCATGAGGCGGAGTCGATTCGGGCGCCTTGGTCTTGCAGCACCTTGGTCAAATCCTTCATGCCGCCAGAGGCTTTCTGGTCGCCGCCAGCCACGATGTAGAAGAACTTCTTTTTGCCGAAATCTTTCATTTTCGAGGTGTCCCATTGGCTGCTGACGAACAGCGAGGCGGCAAACAAGTCGGGGTGCTCGATGTTGAAATAGAACGACATCATGCCGCCCATCGACTGGCCCGTGGTGTAGAGGCGGTTCTGGTCCACCTCGTATTCTTTGCAGACGGCTTCCAGCAGGCGGATGGTCATCTCCACCTCGTCGGTGGTGCTCCAGTCGTCCTGCACGGCCAATTGGGTGTATTGCGGCACAAGCACGAAAGAAGGATGCAACTTTTGGTCGCGCTCGGAGGCAAACTCCAACGCGCCATAACCTTGGGTGAGGGGTGCCGTCACCTCTTTGCCCACCGTGCTGGCATCAGCCATAAAGAGCACCAACGGATAGCTCTTAGTGCCATCATAATCTTTAGGAACAAACAGATTGTATGCCATTGTCTTACCCGTCTCAGCATCCTCGAAGGT
>JAFTCA010000090.1 GCA_017454945.1 Bacteroidales bacterium | reverse complement strand
GAGCCTAATCCGTTTTATTGGCGTCATGTTGGGCAACGAGAACTTCCAATCGAAAAAGACGGAGAAGAAACGTTTTTTGGTCATTGGAAGCCCCGAGGAGACGAAACGTGTCAATTCTATCTTGGAGAGTACCTCGATTAAGCCGGACTTTATTGGTTTGGTAAGTTCTGAGGTGCAAGGTGAGGCTCCTGAGGGTTTCATCGGTAACCTTTCGCAGGTGCCCGATATTATTGAGATTTACAAGATTACGGAAGTCATTTTCTGTTCGAAGGATGTGACGCATCAGGTCATCATCGACAAGATGGTGGATTGGCATACCACCAATGTGGATTATAAGATTGCGCCTGAGGATAGCCTGTCCATCATCGGCAGCAATAGCATCAATACGCGTGACGACCTTTATACGGTTGACATCAAGGCTATTGACACTAAACCTAACCGTCGCAACAAGCGTCTTTTTGATGTGGTGATGAGTACATTCAGCATCATATTCTGGCTGCCATTGGCCTTGGTGGTAAAGCGACCGGTGCGTTTCCTGAAAGACGCGCTCTTAGTCCTTGTTGGACGCCGCACTTGGGTGGGTTATTGTGCTGCCGATGACACGCAGAAGCTACCCAAGATTCGCAGGGGCATTTACACTACGGCTTCGGGTCTCGACAGAAAGGAGGGTGTGGATACTGGGTTCGCCAACCAACTGAATCTGCTATATGCACGCGACTATACTGTCTGGAAGGATGCGGAGATCTTTTTCCGATCCATCACCTCAAAAGAATACTAAAAAAACAGCCCGTTTAAACGGGCTGTTTTTTTAATTAAATCATACGGAAAAGAACAGATTACCACATCATCTTAACCATCCATGACTGTGCATTTTTTAATTCAAATGAAACTGTGGCGCGAATGTCGCCTACTGAAGCGCCAAACATAACTTGGTAATTGCCGACGGCAGTCTCCCATGATGAGTTTTTTTCGTTAAACGATGCCATTTCGTACGTGCTGACTTTCATCGTTAAGGTCTCGGACTCGCCTGGCGCCAACAGTTTGGTCTTGCCAAAGGCCTTGAGTTCGCGGGCGGGTTTCTCAAGACCTCCTGCAGGAGCGGCCACGTAGAGTTCAACGACTTCGCGGCCTGCTACTTTGCCTGTGTTGGTTACTGTGATGGTGGCGGTAAAGCCGTCCTTATCTGTTTTCACCTTGGGCTTGGAATAGCTGAATGTCGTGTAACTCAACCCGTAGCCGAAGGGGTATGAGACCCCTACATTGTTGGTCTGGAAATAGCGATAGCCCACCCATATGTCTTCTTCATAATTTGTGAAGTCGACATCCTTGCGTTCACCGCGACGACCAGATGTATTTTGACCGTAGGGGAAGTTCTTCGACGAAGGAATGTCCATATATTGCATTGCAAAGGTCATTGGTAGCTTGCCAGAGGGATTCACCTTGCCTGTCAACACATCTACAACAGCGTGTGCGCCTTCTTGCCCAGGTGACCAGGGTAGCACAATGGCATCGGCCAAATGCTTCCACGAAGCCGTTTCAATGACGCCACCCACATTGAGTACAACGACCAACTTCTTGCCCAAAGCGTGATAGGCACTGCTGAGGTTTTGCAACAGCTCTCGCTCGTTGGTATTCAACTCGAAATCGTCTTTTAGGACGCGGTCTGCACCCTCACCAGCATTACGACCCAATACATACACTGCCACGTCGTTCTCTTGTGCTTGCAAAGAGATGGCTCTGGCAGAGAGCTCTGCTTCTTCGCGGATGTTGCGATAGCCCCAGCGGTTGTTTCTTTCCATTTTTTGGACGGCTTCCTGTTGTGCAAAGTAATGTTGGTAAAACTCGGCCAGGTTCTGGTCCAAAGTGAAGCCTGCTTCGTTCATGGCTTCCTGCATAGTGGCGATGTGGTCCGTGTACACTTCGCCCGAACCCGTTCCGATGCCAACGAAGTCGAGGGAAGTGAGGCCATATAGGGCCACCTTTTCACTGCCTTTCAGAGGTAGGGTATTGTCTTCGTTGCGTAGCAGGATGATGGACTCCTCGGCAGCCTTACGCGCCACTTGGGCGTGAGCCTTTAGGTCGGGCTTGTTGGAGAATTTGTAGCCTCTGAAATGCGGGGTCTTGACGATGTAATGCAGCATCCGACGCACATTGCGGTCAAGCTCCACTTGACTGATGGAGCCCTCGCTGACGGCAGCCAAAATCCGGTCAATTTCCACTTGTCGGCCAGGCTCCATCAGGTCGTTGCCTGCTTTAGAAGATTTCACTGTGCCATCCTTGACGCCCCAGTCGGTCATGACTATGCCGTCGAAACCCCACTCATCGCGGAGGACGGTGGTTAGTAAGCCAAAGCTCTGCTGGGTATAGTCGCCGTTGAGTTTGTTGTAAGAAGACATGACCGTCCATGGTTTACCTTCTTTGATGGCAATCTCAAAGTTCTTCAGATAGAGTTCCCTCAAAGCGCGGTTGCTAATGCGAGCGTCATTTTCCAAGCGGTTGGTTTCTTGGTTGTTGGCAGCAAAATGCTTGACCGATGTGCCTACACCGTTCTTTTGTACACCGCGCACATATGCCGCAGCCATCTTGCCCGAGAGCAGCGGGTCTTCGGAATAATACTCGAAATTGCGGCCACAGAGCGGGTTGCGGTGCAGGTTCATGCCTGGTGCAAGCAGCACGTCAACGCCGTATTCCAATACTTCATTGCCCATGGCAGTGGTCACGGTTTCCACGAGTTCAGGATCCCACGAACTGGCAAGAAGCGTGCTGGTGGGGAAACCCGTGCAATAGAAAGTTTGATCGATGCCTTCGCGTTTGGGCTGAATTCGAAGGCCGGCGGGACCGTCGGCAAGCACCGTCATGGGAATTCCTAAGCGCTCGATTTCACGGGTATAACCTGCGGCACCAGGCACCAACGAGCCTGGACCACCAACCAGGATGGTGGCTTTCTCCTCATTGGTCATCATGCCTATGATTTCATCGATGTTGTCCTCACAAAGCTTAAGCGTATTTGTGTTGGTTTGGGCAAAGGCAAACAAACCAAAAACAAAGCATAATAGTACAATTAGACAGGTTTGTTTCATAGTAAATGGATTTACATTCGATTACAAAATTAAAAAATATAAATATGATTTTTTGTTTTTTTCTACATTTGCAATTTAAAAATTGCTGAAATGAACAAAATCAGAGCCGCCGTAGTAGGTTACGGCAATGTGGGCCGCTTCGCACTTGAAGCCCTTGAAGCCGCCCCCGACTTCGAAGTGGCAGGCATCGTCCGCCGCAATGCTAACAAAACTATTGAACTCTCTGCCTACGAGGTGGTGAAAGACATTAAGGAACTGAAAGACGTGGATGTGGCCATCCTGGCTTGCCCCACGCGCAGTTGCCCAGAATATGCCAAACAGATACTTCCACTAGGCATTAATACGGTGGATTCCTTTGATATCCATACCTCCATCGTGGACTACCGTCGTGAGCTGATGCCTATTAATAAGGAAACTAAGACTGTTAGCGTCATCGCTGCT
>JAFTCA010000007.1 GCA_017454945.1 Bacteroidales bacterium | reverse complement strand
TCCATCGCCCTCATCCGCAAATACTACCCCGACATGAAGCTGGTGGGCAACAAGAAGACGCTTGAGATGGTGGAAGGCTATTATGGTGTGCGCCACGAGGACGACGTGGAAGTAAAGAACGGCAACACGCTGCCACTGGGCCGCCATGAGCTTCAGTTCACACTCGTACCGATGCTCCACTGGCCCGAAACGATGGTGAGCTACGATATTCCCACCAAAATCCTCTTCTCGGGCGATGCCTTCGGTTGTTTCGGTGCACTCGACGGCGCCGTTCTCGACAGGGACATGGACGCAGGGAAGTATATCCCTGAGATGGAGCGCTATTATGCTGCCATACTTGGAAAATACGGCACATCCGTGCAACAGGCACTGAAAAAGCTGGCGAACATTCCCATCGACGCCATCTGCTCCACCCACGGTCCCGTATGGACCGGTAACGGTGTAAGGAATGCCATCGCTGTTTACAACCGTCTCTCAACAGGTGAGAACGAGCCGGGCGTTGTGGTTTGCTATGGTTCGATGTACGGCAACACACAGCGCATGGCAGAAGCCATTGCAAGGGGTGCTTCAGAAGCCGGCGTGAAGAAAATCATCGTTCACAACCTGAGTGTCAGCCAGCCCTCGTTTGTGCTTGCTGATATCTTCCGCTATCGCGGTCTTGCCATCGGCAGTCCCACCTACAACGGTCAGTTGTTCCCCGTAGTGGGCGACCTTATCCGGCGTTTGAGCGAGCGCGACGTGAAACATCATGTCCTCGCCCTTTTCGGCGGTTTCACCTGGGGCAGTGCAGCCGCGCGGTTGCTTACCGAGTCGAACGACAGTCTGAAGATGCAACCCGTGGGTGATACGCTCGAATGGAAACAATCGCCGAAAGCGGACGACCTCAATCATGCCCGCGAACTGGGACGCGCCTTAGGAAAAGCCGTTTTGAGTCAACCATAGTTTAGCATACCATTTTTCCGGAACAAAAGTATAACCTTGAGAAAGGTTAAGGAAAGGAATGAACAATGGTGAAACTCTGCATCGTTGTGTCTGTCTGGATCTGCTTTTTTCAACTGCAGGTATTATTTTTGTTGTATATAGAGTTTTACTGCAAATTTTTTTGTAAATTTGCTGCCAAATTTTATAACCATAAAAATGTTATCATATATGAAGAGACTTTACGCTATTCTCCCTTTATTCGCAGCTTTCCTCCTTTTAGGTTCATGCAGTAGTGAACTGGACGAGGAAGTGCTCACTGAAAAATCTTCCACCAATACCATTCAAAATCAGACTAAAGACGTTGACGAAAGTCTGTTTGCTGAAAGCGATGGTGCTGAGTGCTATTCTAAGAAATATTCACTTGCAGCAGGCTTCTACCGCATGTTGGCGCGTGCAGACTCAACCGTTGGTACCACACTTGGTCAGGCGGCACAGAGCACTACCGATGAGCAATATCAAGAAATTGCAGAAGAAGTGCAATACATCATTGAAGGCTGCACCACTGATGCTCAGAAATTCACAGCCATCTACAATTGGATTACAACAAATGTGAAGTATGACAACGATGGTGTTAATATAGGTCAAACTGCCTATTTCACTTTCACAAACAAATTGGGTAATTGTCAGGGTTACTCCAACTTGACTCGTGTGATGTTTCATGCTGCTGGCATGC
>JAFTCA010000089.1 GCA_017454945.1 Bacteroidales bacterium | reverse complement strand
TTTGGATATCCCAATCCTTGAGTGGTGTACCCACAGCCTCAATCTTGCGCTTGATACTTTGCTCAATAGGAGAGAGAATCACCCAACCATCAGCGGTTTTGAAATCGCAGGTGTTATTCTGTTGCCGCACAAAATCGCTCATTTACTTTTCACACGATTGTTGCTTCAAGAACCTTGCTAATGTGTTCCGGTCCACCCTGCATATTTTGGCAATTTGTCGTTTCGACACATCTTGCCTGAGTAATTCGTCAATAAGTACCATTTTTCCATGCAATTTATGCTTTTGGGGTGAGGTTTTTCGTCCTTTTGGTCTCCCCAGCACCACTCCTTCCGCTTTCTTCCGTGCCAACGCCTCCTTGGTGCGCTGGCTAATCAGATTGCGTTCAATCTCCGCACTCAATCCGAAAGCGAATGCCAGCACCTTGCTCTGAATGTCATCGCCAAGTCGGTAGTTATCCTTGATAGTCCACACCCTGCACTCTTTCTTCATACAGAGACTTAATATCTCCATAATCATAAACAGGCTGCGCCCCAATCGGGACAGTTCGGCGCAGATGATAAGATCATCCTTTTGCACCTTCTTTAATAATACACCCAACTGCCGTTTGTTATATGCTTTTGTGCCAGAGATGGTTTCTTCAATCCAACCGTCAATGTGCAGGTGTTCCCTCTCACAAAAATTGTTAATTTCAAATCGTTGATTCTCAACCGTCTGTTTGTCGCTACTCACACGAATGTAACCGTAAATCATTGTTTTTCCACAGCAATCCTCAGCCGCCAAATTAATGACGAAATTCTACACCTATTTCTTACTATCCCTTTCGTATATCTCACGCAATTTTTGTTGCAACATTTTCTTATCCGGCAAACACAGTTCATATTCCGCCACCATTGTGGGTGACAAGGAGCGAGAAAGCGCATATTCCACCACTTCATTATCCTTATCTTTACACAACAGAATACCTATGCTTGGATTCTCTTTTGCCTTCTTCACATCACGGTCAAGGGCTTCAAGATAGAAATTAAGCTGTCCGAGATGCTCTGGTTTGAATCTTTCAGTTTTCAATTCAAAGGCAACAAGGCATTGCAATTCACGATGATAGAAGAGCAGATCTATACGAAAATCACTACTCCCCACTTGTAAACGATATTCTTCGCCAACAAATATAAAATCCTTGCCAAGTTCAAGTATAAACTGCTTCATCTGTTTGATTAAAGCAGTTTTCATAGAATGTTCTCCTTCTAATTCTTTACCACCAATAAATTCTATCACATAATAATCCCTAAAAAACTGTTTTGCAGCAGGTTGCAATTCTCTCAACACTGTTGAGAGTTTTGGTTCAGAGAGCATAGTTCGCTCAAACAGAGCAGCATCTATCTGTCTGTTCAGCTCTCGACTCGATAACCCCTCTTTAACGCAAAGACGCAAGTAGAACTCTCTCTCTTCGTTTGTCTTTGCACGACTTAATATGATAACATTGTTAGACCAACTAATTTCTCTCAGCAGTGCTGAGAGTTTTTCTCCAGCAGCATCGTATGTCTCGTAAAACTGCTTCATACGCCATAAGTTCGGCGCAGAAAACCCTTTGAGGTCCGGAGTTTTATAAGCGATGTATTCCGCAAGTTGTTTCACAACACCATCACCCCAAACAGATTTTTCAATCTTTTCGGAAATATACGCCCCTATCCGCCAATATAAGTCTACGAGTGTTTTGTTTGCTGTATAAATAATCTTCTCACGTGCCTGACGAATAAGAGTCACGACTTCTTCAAATTGAGTTATGACCCCCGTCGTATTGATCGTTTTCAACTCATTATCAGATGAAACCGAGTTCATCTGATTTTCCTTCTTAATTAAAACTCTACCCTTCATATCTTCGCAATTTAAAATGCAAAGATATAAAATTTATTTTTACTTATTAAGATATTTTTATGTAAATATATAAAGAAAACACAATATACAGAAACATCATCATACTACAAATAAATGAAAATTAAACACATAGAAATCTACAACAACTGGTTGCAAAAAACAAATCTTGAGGTGCAAAAAATGCACCTCAACTAAACTTTCAGTTTTCACTTTTCAGTTTTCAGTTCTCCTCTCTCCTCTCTCCGTTCTAAAAAGCATTTTTCCTTTTCGGGAACAGTTTTATCGTCGTGTAGCGATGATTGTCTCTCTTTTGATATTTGGCTGTCAGGAAACGGCTCTCGTCGTAATGGCAGATGCCTTGTGCGCCGGCGGTACAATAACTGCCCGAAACGACCTTCAGCTGCTCCATCGGCTCGGTGGCGTACGGCACGCCCTGCAATGGCGCGTAGAACGAAGGCTGTGTCACATCGATAGAAAAGACGTTATAGTTCGGATACGCCGACTTCTTGCCAGGATAGACGAAGAGATGGAGGCGCTGGCGGAAGGCATCCCACACCATATTTTGTACGCCGTAAGCGGTGTTTCCCGTGTGGATGAAATAGCTGTGCGCCGGCTGCCCAAAATCGCCCAACGGATAGCAGAGCAGAATGTTGTAGTCATTGTCGGTTCGCACCGTGTCTAAGGTGATGGCACACGACACGTAGAGATAGCGCCCTCCATCCGACGGCGCTCCTATGGCGGGACCAATAGCCAGCGCGTCAATTCCGCAAACGCCATAGCGGTGCGCGTAACGCTTGCCCGCTACCGTCACTTCGGCCTTATAGTCGGCCAACGGCGCCGCCAGTCCATGCTTCACAACAATCTCCTGTTCGGGAATATCGAGCCGCGTGATCTTGTCCATATCCATCTCCACGATATACACGGCCGCCGTCGCGCGAGTAAACGGCTCATAACCAGCGAATGCGGCCATGCCGTTACACAAATCATCATCGAGCGCTTCCAACGTGGCATAGACCTTACGAGTCACCGTGTCCAGAACCACCTGGCCCACATGCCCCTTGAACCCGACCACCGAGCCGAGCACCGTGCCGTCGAGCGCTATTTTAACGATGGCAGTCGTGGTGGAGAGGTACAAACATTGCGACTTCTGGTCGAAGGCGAACCCTTGAACGTGGTACTGGCCGCTGCGGAAGGTAAAATCCTTGAACTTGCGTGGCTTCGCATCTTTCCTCGGCACCTCGGGCGCCGACAGAGCCAAGCGGAAACCGACACAGTCGTACATATTGTCAGGTGCATCTGCATCACGGTTCGACACGCGGCAGGACTGCGACGGACTGGCCCAACTGCCGCCGCGAACCACCTTGCGCACGCCCGAAGCAGGACCTTTCGGATTGTACTGGGAACCGACATTGTAGTTGGCATACCAATCCTCGCACCACTCCCACACATTACCGCTCATGTCGTACAAGCCCAGAGCATTGGGTGATTTCTGCGCTACAGGATGCGTGTGTCCTTCGCCGTTGTGACGATTCCACGCCACTTTGTCCAAGAGATGGCCACCAGCGAAACGCTTATGAGCATCAGCATTGCCGCCACGTGCCGCAAACTCCCACTCCGCCTCGGTGGGCAAACGGAACTGCAAGCCAGTAAGGGCGTTCAAACGAGCTATAAAAGTTTGCACATCAGTCCATTTAACGTGATAAACAGGGTAATCATCACCTCGGCCGTGCACGCCCCAGCCACCCCAAAGTGTCGGCTCCGAACCCATCACGGCCACCCACAACGCCTGAGTCACCTCCGTCTGCCCTATCCTATAACTGTCGAGCCACACCTTATGGGCAGGGTTTTCGCCCGTTTTTGTCGTTTTTCCAATGCGAGACGAAGCACCTTGCACAAAGTCACCACCTTGCACTAAAATCATCTTAAAAGCAACATTTTCGACCTTAATAGTGGTATCGGTCGGCAGTTGGCGAGCAAAATTTTGTGCAAACAGATGCATTGAGGCGCCTAAGCATATCAAAATAGCGGCAAAAATATGGGCAAAACGATTCATAGGGTATGGATTGTTGGTATGCAAAAATAAAAAAAAGAGAATGATATTCTCATTCTCTTTTTCAAACCATATAGTGATTGTAAACTATTCAGCGGCGGGAGTTTCCTCAACTGCGGGAGCTTCAGCAACGGGTTCAGCTGCGGTTTCGGCAACCGGTTCTGCTGCGGGAGCATCTTTCGGAGCGGAAGACTTGCGGCTACGACGAGTCTTGGTAGTCTTCTTAGCTTCGCCAGCTACGGTGTAGGTTTCGTTGTAATCCACAAATTCGATGATGCACATCTCAGCGGCGTCACCTTGACGGAAACCGGTTTTCAGAATACGGGTATAACCACCGGGGCGTTTAGCCACTTTCTGAGCGATTTCGCGATAGAGTTCGGTAACGGCATATTTGTTGTGCAGCGTTGAGAACACAATACGTCTTGAATGAGTAGTATCCTCTTTGCTCTTGGTTACCAGCGGTTCGATGAATTTTCTCAGTTCACGAGCCTTGGCAACGGTAGTGGATATTCTCTTATGCATAATCAAAGAGACAGCCATGTTCGACAGCATGGCACTTCTATGCGAACTTGTTCTTCCTAACTTATTGATTCTTTTTTGATGTCTCATAGTTCTTATTCCTTATCTAATTTATATTTTGCAACATTCATTCCAAATTCCAAACCTTTCGAATTTACGAGGTCTTCCAGTTCAGAGAGAGACTTCTTACCGAAGTTACGGAATTTCAACAGATCGCCTTTGTGGATGGAAACCAAATCTCCGAGGGTTTCCAGTTCTGCTGATTTAAGGCAGTTGAGAGCACGAACTGACAGATCCATGTCAACGAGTTTGGTTTTCAGAATCTGTCTTACGCGCATAATTTCATCGTCCATATCTTCGCCCAGTGCGCTCGACATCGGTGAATCAACAGCGATACGCTCGTCTGAGAAGAGGGCAAAGTGTTGAATCAATATCTTGGCAGCTTCTTTCAGAGCTTCTTTCGGATGAATTGAACCGTCGGTATCAATCTCGATGATCAGCTTCTCAAAGTCGGTCTTCTGTTCAACACGATAGTTATCAACCGTATATTTTACGTTTTTGATGGGGGTGTGAATAGAATCGATGCAAATAACTCCGACGCCACTGTGGAGGGTTTTGTTTTCCTCAGCGGGAACATAACCTCTACCCTTGTCGATGGTGATTTCCATTTCCAGTTTCACCGAAGGATCCATGTTGCAGATCACCTCTTCGGGATTGAGCACTTGGAAGTAGTTCAAGAAGTTGTTCATATCACCAGCCTTGAACTGTTCCTGACCGGAAATGACGATGGTAGCTTTTTCAGAGTTATTGTCTTCGATTTTTTTCTTGAAGCGAACCTTCTTCAGGTTAAGAACGATGTCGGTCACATCTTCCATCACACCGTGGATAGAAGAGAACTCTTGTTCTACGCCTTCAATTTTAATCGAAGTTATTGCAAAACCTTCCAAAGAGGATATCAAAACTCTTCTGAGGGCATTTCCGATAGTGATACCATAACGTTGTTGAAGAGGACGAAATTCAAACACGCCGTGAAAATCATCCGATTCGAGCATGATCACTTTATCGGGTTTTTGAAAGGTCAATATAGCCATTATTCTAATGTTTTATTATTTTTAATTTTATTCACTAGCCATTCAGACTCTATTATTTAGAATAGAGTTCGACGATTGCCTGCTCGTTGATGGTTTCAGGAATTTCTTCTCTTTCAGGATAGTTCATGAATTTACCTGACATGAGGTTAGCGTCCCATTCCAGCCATGAGAACTGATTGGATCTGCCGTTGAGCGAGTTGGTGATAACTTCCAGAGCTTTCGAGCGTTCTCTAACAGCTACAATGTCACCAGGCACTAACAGAGCGGAAGGAATATTGCAAATCTGACCGTTAACCAAAATGTGACGGTGAGATACCAGCTGACGTGCAGCGGCGCGTGAAGGAGCAATACCCAAACGATAAACAACATTGTCAAGGCGTGATTCGATCAGCTTCATCAAGTTCTGACCGGTGATACCTTTCTTTCTGGCTGCCTGTTGGAAGATTTTCTTGAACTGACGTTCCAAAACGCCGTAAGTATATTTGGCTTTTTGTTTTTCTTGCAACTGCATACCATATTCCGACAGTTTAGAACGCTTTTTAGCTTGGCCATGCTGACCGGGGGCGTAGTTCTTTCTGTCTAAAGATTTATCAGGTCCGAAAATCGGTTCTCTAAATTTTCTTGCAATCTTTGTTCTTGGTCCTGTGTATCTTGCCATAATGCTAATTCTATATTTTAATTATTTGATATTCAATGATTAATCTCCACAAAAATTATACTCTTCTACGTTTGGGAGGACGGCAGCCGTTGTGCGGCAGAGGAGTAACGTCAATAATCTCTTCCACCAGAATACCGGCTGTATGAATTGTTCTAATAGCAGACTCTCTTCCGCCACCAGGACCCTTAACATAAACTTTTACTCTTCTCAAGCCGAGATCGTAAGCCACCTTGGCACAATCTTGGGCAGCCATCTGAGCTGCATAGGGAGTGTTCTTCTTCGAACCTCTGAATCCCATCTTACCGGCTGATGACCAGGAGATTACCTGTCCGTCGGCATTGGTCAGGGACACAATCACGTTGTTGAATGATGCATATACAAATGCTTTACCTACTGCATCTATTCTTACGACTTTCTTTTTCGTTGTTTTGGTACTTTTTGCCATAATTTAATATCTTCCCTTTTTCGGTATATAATACTATAATTTTCTACTAATCAATGCGCAGCAAAGACAGATTACTTGGTTGCTTTCTTCTTGTTAGCAACAGTTTTCTTACGTCCTTTTCTGGTACGGGCATTGTTCTTGATGCTCTGACCACGCAAAGGCAAACCAATACGGTGACGAATACCGCGATAACAGCCGATATCCATCAGACGCTTGATGTTCATCTGGATTTCAGAACGCAAAACACCCTCAACTTTGATCTCGTTGATGATACCACGAAGAGCGGCTAATTCATCATCATTCCACTCATCAACTTTCTTGTCATAGCTGATGCCGGCCTTGTCCAAAATATTTCTGGCCGTGCTTCTGCCAATACCAAAGATATAAGTTAAACCTATTTCTCCTCTTTTGTTTTTTGGTAAATCTATACCTGCAATTCTTGCCATACTGTTAGTTTGTTTTTAAATTGATTATCCTTGACGTTGTTTAAATTTAGGGTTCTTCTTGTTGATGACATACACCACGCCGTGTCTTCTTACCACGATGCACTCATCCGATCTTTTCTTTACTGAAGCTTTGACTTTCATTATTCTATCTATTTATATTATATTGTTATGATTTATGTCTAAAAGTAATACGGCCTTTGGTCAAATCATACGGCGACATCTCAATCTGCACCTTGTCACCAGGCAATATCTTGATGTAGTGCAAACGCATCTTGCCTGAGATGTGGGCCGTAATCACATGACCATTACCCAATTGAACGCGAAACATGGCGTTTCCCAAGGACTCAACCACTACTCCGTCTTGTTCTATCGATAATTGTTTGGCCATATTGTTTTTTATTTCGTTTTTTTCTCTTTTTTCACCCTAATTTATCGTACTTCATCAATTTTTCGGCCTGTTGTTTCGCCTTTGCATTTACCGACATTTTTGCCTTTCGCTCTTAATATCAGTGTTTTAACTCAAAGACTCCACACCAAACACTACACTTGAAAAAGTCGGCAAATATACATTTTTTTTTCAACAAATAACAACTTAATTTTTTTTTTGTTTTTTTGTGTCCACAGATACCCTATTTTTCGGACGCAGGCGCTGCGTCTCTACCCTGTTCTCCATTCCACAAGCATAGCGAAGCGGAACCTCCTTCTTTGTTCTCTATTCTCTGTTCTCTGTTCTTTGAATTTTGAATTTTGAATTCTGAATTCTGAATGCGGAATTCTGAATCCCCCTCCTATTCCATCTCCTCCGACTCATCTACGCCGAAATTCTTCTCCTTGCGGATTTTATAATTGTTGATTTTGTAGCTCAAAGTGAGGTTCATGTAGAGCGCATCGCGTTGGCGGACACTGTGCGAGTTGTAGCCGTTGCGCTCGTTGCCGAATACCGTCTCCGTCTTGGTGTAGCGCGTGAATATCAGGTCGCGGATATTGAAGCTGACGGAGAAACTATCCTTGAAGAAGGATTTCTTGATGCCGAGATTCAGCGAGTAGGAAGCGTTGCGCTTGCCTTGGCCAACGCCGCCAGTACCCCAGCCCATCGTACCCGTCGTTAAGGAAGGCGAGCGATAGCGGAAGTTGAGCTGTATATCCCAGTTCTTGGGCAGCGTGAAGGTCTGATTCAGACGGATACCCCACTCCCAGTTGCTGGAAAGACTCTCGTCGATGAGGCTGTCGCTGTCGATGATAACACGGTAGAAATTGCCGTTGAGCGTAATCTTCCAGAATTTCCACAGTCGCTGGTTATAGACGGCCTCGATACCGTAGTTCTGACTATTTCTCAGGTTCTTGTACGAGGTGAGCGTGTAATTGTAGGGCACACCGCGCTCGTCAACATCCTGCATCAATTCGGTGTAACGTGTGACGATACCCGAACGGTGGCGATAGAACAACGTAAAGTTGAACGAACTCTTCTTGTAATTGATCAGATAACCCAATTCGACCGAGTTGACGAACTCGGGCTTCAAATCGGGATTGCCCTGACGATAATTCTCCTTATCAGAAATGTCGAGGAACGGGTTCAGCTGATGGATACGCGGACGCGACACACGGCGCGAGTAGCTAACTTGCAACGAGTGCACATGGTTGATGTCGTAGCGGATATGCACTGTGGGGAACAAATTGTAATAGTTCCGCTGATAGCTTAAATTGGCCGATTTCAGGTTGGACCACGTGTTGGCGATTTCCCCACGAAGGCCGACTTGCACCTTCAATTTTTTCCAGAAAGTATTAGAATAAATAAAATAGGCAGCATTAATCATCTCATTGAATACAAAGTCGTTGCGCTGTCGCATATCTTCAGCCCATGCCAGCGTGTCGTTACCGGTGAAATAGGAGTAATCTTGCGACACCGAGCGCCACGAAAACTTGTACCCCGTCTCGATACGGCCGCCATTGCCCACGGGCGTCACAAAATCAACCTGCGCTACGGCATCTCTATTGCCTTCGAGCGTCTTGGACGCCTGGTAGTCATCGATTCTGTCTTCAGGATAGTCGTACAACTGGTTGGTATTGACACCGCTTTTACGACTCATCTGCGTGTAATACAAATCCACGCTCAGCTCGCGTCCCTGCACGGCAAAGGTCTTCAGATAGTCGAGCGTCACGCTGAAGTTGTGTCCCTGATTGCTGCTGGCACTGTTCTGGATGTAGTTGTAGTTGGGCATATTGATGCCATCATCAACCAGAAACTTGTCCACATCGAGGCGGCTGCTGTTCTTGAACAGGTTAAAATTGTATCCCAACGTCAAATTGAGCGTATTTTTGGAATTGATGAACCAGTCGATGCCGGTGCGGATGTTATGGAAATTGCCCCTGTGGCTTCCCTTGTTGGTCTGTTCGAGCAGTGTGCTGTCTTCCCCCATCCACGAGAGGCGGTCCAACTCGCCGAAATTGCTACGCGAGTGGCCTCTGTAGCTGTAATTGAAGAAGACATTGATCTTGTCGTAGCTGTAGTTCAGATTGAGGTTGGCATTATAGCCAGGTCTGAATTTCTTGTCGTAAGTCAGCGCCGGCGCACCGATTCGCAGTGATACCAAGCCGTTGAAGCCACCCTCCTTTTTCTTTTTCAGCACCACATTCAAGATACCAGCCATACCATCGGGTTCGTAACGCGCCGAAGGGTTGGTCACCAGCTCGATACTCTCAATCATGTCGGCAGGAATCTGCTCCAGTGTCAGGTTGGTGGGGCGGTTATTGACCAGAATGGTCACATTGTCGCTACCGCGCACCGACACGTTGCCTTCCAGGTCCACGCTTACCGAAGGAATATCTTCGAGCACCTCCACTGCCGTGGCACCGTCGGCCACGATACTCGATTCCACATTATAGACCGTCTTATCAAGGTTGGTCTGCAGCATCTCCTTCTTGGCTGTCACATCGACTGCCTCCAGCGAGGCCGCCTTTTGCGACAAAGCAATTTTCGGGAAACGTTTGAACGGCTTTTCAGCTGTCAGCGTGAAGGGCGCCGTGTACTGCTCCTTGTAGCCCATCGATTCCACCTTCAAGAGAAAATCGCCAAAGGGGACTTGCTCAATAAGGAAATTGCCGTCCTTCTGCGAAGTCACGCCCGTCACGACGGTCGAGTCGGAAGCCTTCAACACATATACAAGCGCATACTCCAGCGGCTTGGCATTATCATCGGTCACATAACCTTTTACCACACCCCCTGTGGTATTTGCCGCCTCACGAGGCATTGCGGGACGCTCACCGCCTTCGGGCTGCGCAAACAATGACGCTTGCAGCAAGACGAGGACTATGATGTATAAATATCGTTTCATACCTATCGAAAAATCAAAAATCAAACATCAAACTTCAAAATTCAAAATTCAAAAATCAAAGACCAGAAAACAAATTCAGAATTCAGAATTCAAAGACCAAATTCCTATAATTCCATAACTCCATAATTCTTAACTTCTTAACTC
>JAFTCA010000088.1 GCA_017454945.1 Bacteroidales bacterium | reverse complement strand
CGCTTCTCGGCCTCTTGGGCTTCTTCAACAGCAATCTTCAGTTGGGCTTTGGCTTCTTCCAAGGTCGGTAGGTTGTCGGTCATCTCTTTCTCCACATACAGCGGGATGTTCAGGTTGTAGCCATTGGCTTTGATTTCGTCAATCCCAACCACCTTGGCATGGTTCTTTACATCCATGAAATCGGAATACCATTTAAATATGGTATCGATATGCTCTGGTTCCAAAGTGTTTTGGGCACGACCTTTCTTCACTTGGTCGGCAGCATCGATGAAAAGGAACTTGCCTTTCTTGGATTGCTCTTTGTTTGCCCTGAAAATCAGAATGCAAGCGGAAAGCGTGGCACCATAGAAGATGTTCTCGCCCAATCCGATGACGGCTTCCAGCAAATCCTTTTCCAACAACACGGAACGAATCTTGGCTTCGGCGTTTTTGCGGAAGAGGGCACCATGAGGAAGCACTACCGCCACGCGCCCGGTCTTTTCGTCCATCGATTTCACCATGTGCTGTACCCAAGCCATGTCGCCATTGCCTTTAGGTGGCGTTCCAGCAATGTTACGACCATAAATGTCGTCTGCCCATTCTTCTGCGCCCCAATTACTCAACGAGAATGGCGGATTGGCAATGACAATGTTGAACTGTTGTAGATGGTCGTACTTGAAGAATTTGGGCTCGCGCAAAGTGTCGCCACGCTCAATATGGAAATCCTCAATGCCGTGCAGGAACATATTCATGCGGGCAATGGTGGAAGTGGTCAGGTTCTTCTCCTGTCCGTAAAGTTTCAGTGTACGGAAGTCACCGCCACTTTGCTTTACTTGTTCCACACATTCAAGCAACATACCGGCGGTGCCACAAGCGGGGTCGTAGATGGTTTCGCCTTGTTGCGGATTGACAATCAAGCCCATCAGTCGAACCACAGAACGAGGGGTATAGAATTCTCCAGCTTTCTTGTTGCTTTGGTCGGCGAACACTTTTATCAGGTATTCGTATGCCCGTCCCAAAACATCCGGCTCCACATTGGAATTGGAGAGATTGTATTGTGAATAATGCTCTATCAAGCGGCAAAGAAGTTCATCGGACAATTTATCCTTGTTGGTCCAAGCTGCGTCGCCGAAAATGTTGGCCAAATACTGCGGATTCGCCTGTTCGATTTGCGAGAACGCCCCTTTGATGGCACTGCCTACATTGGTGGTTGTGGCCCGAACATCTTTCCAATGGCATCCTTTGGGAATAATGAAGCGATGCATTTCAGCTCCCGAAGCATATTCGTGGTCGCCATCGCTTTCCGACAAGGCCTCATTGTATTCCTCGTCATAAACATCCGAAATCCTTTTGAAAAACAATAGCGGAAAGATATACACCTTGAAATCAGCAGCATCTACTGGACCCTTGAGGATCCACGCGGCTTTGGAGAGGTATTGTTCTAATTGCGAAAGGGAAAGCATATTTTTCTTTTTGCAAAAATAAGAAACAATGTGAAAAATTTATAAAGAAAATAAGCATATAGGTCGAATTTCTTATATTGTTTCTTGTCCATTGCTACAAAAAAGGCTTCCCGTTGGGAAGCCCTTTTTTATCGTATTCTGTTATTCTTTATTAGGCGGCGGTTACTCTTTCAAGCCATTTTACCATGCCAAGCATGACACCCATGGAAACACCGCATACAATGGCAAATACCAACCAGCATTGCCAGATGGGCCATGCGTTGTACATCAGCGGTCCGATGGGGAGTAGCAGGTTGCCGACAGCTGTGGCGGCCAGCCATAAGCCCTGGCAGAGACCTTGCAAATGCTTGGGAGCCACTTTCGATACAAAGGAGAGCCCCAGAGGTGAAATGAACAACTCGGCAACGGTCAGGATGAAGTACATGATAACCATAACCCAAACACCTGTCTTGGCAGCTTCTTGGGTAGCAGTGCCTTGTGCCAAGAAGTCGGTGGATGACGGATAACCGTTAACCATTGAAACAATCATCAAAAATACGTATGCAAGACCTGCAATGGCCATACCGATGGCGATTTTGCGCGGCGTTGAAATAGCATGTCCCTTATTGGCTAAGGATGAGAAAATCAGCATGATGACAGGGGTTAGCAGGATAACGCAGATGGGGTTGATGGATTGCAGAATTTCGGGGGCGATAGTCGAGGTGTTGACGAAGTCACGAGCGAAATAGGAGAGGGTTACACCGTTCTGGTGGAATGAGAACCAGAAGAAGATAACGATACCCAGCACTGCAAACAGAGCGTAGATACGTTGTCTGATGTCTTTAGCCATAGCTTGTCTTTCATCAGCGGTGAGGGTAACGGCTTCGGCTTCAACTTTCTTGCTGGGAGTGGGGAATTTAACCTTGTTGAAGATGAAGATGCAGAGTGAAATCAGCATGGCAACTACTGAAGCGATGAACGCATAGTGAATACCATTGTTGTATAACTGCAGGTAGTCGTTGCAGAAAGTGGTCATGTCGGTGATTTGATAACCCTTAGCGGTCACTTCTGCTGCCAGTGTGTTCAGGTTGTCAAAGCCTTGCATGGCTTCGCCCGATGCGAGATATTCGTGGCACAGTTTGGGCAGGTTGGCGTTGTAAAGCAGCCCCTTGCTATTCAAGCTCAGATTGCGGAGCCATGGCGCAATGAAGGGCGCAACACCGGCGCCGATGTTGATGAATACATAGAACCATTGGAAACCGGCGTCACGCAGACCTTGGGCTTTCTTCAGTGCTTCGGGTCCTTCTTTGGCGGCCTCTTTTTCCAGGTTGTCGTACATCTGACCTACAATGGCCTGCAAGTTGCCCTTGAACAAGCCGTTACCGAAAGCGATAACAGCCAAGGCAATACAGGTTACCACCAGCAGAAACATCTTGTTGTCAGCAGTGGCGTTCACGGGCACGGCAATGGCCACGTAACCGAGTGCCATCACAATCAAACCAGTCATGATGGTGCCCTTGTAGTTTTGGGTACGGTCGGCAATAATACCGCCAACCAAACTCAACACGTAAATGCCGGCCAGAAAGACCGAATAAATGGTGGCAGCCGTTCCGTCGCTCAAACCGAATTGCGAGCAGAGGAAAAGGCTAAGCACGGCTACCATAATGTAATAGCCGAAGCGCTCGCCCATGTTACTCAGGGCGGCCGCAATCAATCCTTTGGGATGTCCTTTAAACATAATAATTAGGGTTTTAGTTAATAATAATGAGTGTTCAAATTTTTAAACCGCAAACTTAATCAAAAATTTTCACTTCTCACTATCCACTTTTTACCTCTCACAATAATTTTTTTCACCTCACTATTGTATCACTCTTTTTTGTATCTTTGCTACCTATAAAAATTATTAACCTTAAAATACAAAATACTATGGCATTAGCTATTGATCAATCCAATTTCGACTCCTTGATGAAAGGAGATAAGTTAGTAGTGATAGATTTCTGGGCACAATGGTGTGGCCCCTGCCGCGCTTTGGGTCCGACCATCGACGAAGTGGCAGCTGAATACGAAGGCAGAGCCATCATCGGCAAGTGCGATACCGACGAGAATAACGACATCGCCATCCAATTCGGCGTGCGCAATATCCCTATGCTCGTGTTTGTGAAGAACGGGGAAGTGAAAGATGTGCATGTGGGTCTGATTAAGAAGAACGAACTGACACAGAAAATCGACGCTCTTCTGTAGTTGATGGGTAAGGGATGTATCTAAAGAATCTTCAACTCGTCAATTTTAAGAATCACGAAACGGCCGAGTTTGCTTTCAGCCCGAAAGTGAATGGCATTGTGGGTGAAAATGGTTGCGGAAAAACCAATCTCCTCGATGCCATTCATTATCTTTCGTTTTGTAAAAGCTACTTCTCGGCTCAGGATAGCTTTTCGGTGCGCTTTGGGGCCGACTTCTTTGCGCTGCATGGCGATTTTTATAGTTTTGATACGCAAAATAGCAATCGCGTAAGTTGCACTTTCAAGATTGCAGGTCGCAAAACAGTAAAGCTGAACCAGAAAGAGTACGACCGTATGAGCGATCATATCGGCCTCTACCCGCTGGTGATGGTGTCGCCCTACGATAACGACATTATCAACGAAGGTAGTGAGGTGCGCCGCCGCTTTTTCGATATGATTATCTCGCAGTTCGACCGCGAATACCTTCACCAACTGATTTCGTACCAGAAACTGATAGTACAGCGCAACCGACTGCTGAAACAGTTCCTCGAAGGTGGCGGCTACAATCAGACACTGCTCCAAATCTTCGATGAACAACTGGCGCCGTTGGCCGACTATATCCACCAGAAAAGAGCTTCGTTCATTGTCGAGATTCTGCCTAACTTCCAGTCGTACTACGACTTCCTCTCCGACAGTCGCGAGAAGGTGGATATTACTTACCAGTCGGGACTGAACGAGATGTCGTTCGAAGAAGGAATGGCCGCTAACGCCCTCGCCGACAGCAAGTCGGGCTATACCAACTTCGGCATCCATAAGGACGATTTCCTTTTTACCATCAATGATAATTCGGTAAAACGCTTCGGCTCACAAGGACAGCAAAAATCCTTTGCCCTGGCGCTCAAACTGGCACAGTTCGACTACGTCTTTACGCAGAAAGGTATCAAGCCGATTCTACTGCTGGATGATATCTTCGACAAACTCGACAGCCGCCGCATCGCCCACCTGCTCGACCTCGTAGGAAAAGACCACTTCGGTCAAGTATTCATCACCGACACCGATGAACACCGCATCGCCGAAATCCTCGAAAGTCACCATATCAACAATGTGATTTTCCCCCTTTCCCGCACGGGTAAATAATTTATAATGTATAATTTATAATTTATAATTTATCATTTATAATTTATAATTCTCATCTCTCCACTCTCATCTCTCCACTCTCATCTCTCCGTTCTCCGTT
>JAFTCA010000087.1 GCA_017454945.1 Bacteroidales bacterium | reverse complement strand
TTCTTTGTTCTTTGTTCTTTGTTATTCACTTCTCACTCCTTAGTTTCTTAACTTCTTAGTTTCTTAACTTTTACTCTAAGTAATCAACCCCTACGATATCCAAAAACCGTAGTGCTTGTTCGTGTGTGATGGGTTTTTGTCGCGAACGGGGACTGTAGGTTTCTTGCGCCTTCAAGGTGGTGGGTAAAATGCTGAAGTTTTCTCTGAATGTTTGTATCAGCGTTGTCATATTTTCGGGCTCGTAGGTGACGGCTTCTTGCAGACTGCCCATGGATGCCAATTCGGGTTTTAGTAAGATGGTGGCGTTGTGAGCTTTAAGGTCGGCCAGAGCTCTGTTTACGCGGTGTGATAGGGCACGCAACTCGTTTAGGTCGGGTGTTTGTTCGGGATATACGATTTCCACCACTTTGGCGATGTTGCAGTTCGTTTCGGGAATATCGACCACGAGGGCAAGTTCGCTGCCGTCATAGCGGTAGTCTGCCGTATGGCCGTTGACTGTAACGCTGACGGGCCATGCCGAGTTGAGCACTTTTACGCTGAACTGCCGATTGGCGGGCATGTCGGCGTAGCTGCCATGTCGTGCTGCTATGGTCACTTTGAGGGTGTTGCCCTGTCGTTCGCGAGAGAGCAAGGTCGTGGCATGCTCGGTGGCATACTTCTGGTCGTTGCCGTTGTCTTCGTACATCTCGAAGTCAGTGCGTTCGCCACCACCTGGGAATACGGTTACGATGACGGCTTCATCGTTGTTCTTTAGATGCTGGATCTTATCGCCATAAAGCGGTAAGATTGAGCCACCTTTGACATAAACAGGCACTTCGTCAAGGGCAAAACGGCGCGCGTGGTAAGAAAATCTGTTGCCCTGTAGCATCGTGCCAGTGTACCATTCAAACCAGTCGCCTTCGGGTAGCCACACATTGGTGACAGCCAACTGTTTCTCCATAGGTCTGGTGACGGGTGCTATAAGCATCTGGTCGCCAAACATATACTGGTTCTGTGAAGTGTAGGCAATCTCTTGGTCGGGATTGTCATAATACATGGGTCGGCAGAGCGAGAGGCCTATTTCGTAGGCTTTGTGAGCCATCGTGTAGATGTAGGGAGCCATCGCATAACGCTGATGCACAATGTCGTGCAGCATGGCGCCAGTCTCAGCGTCAAATTCCCAGAACTCCTTTTTAACTTTGGCGTCTTTACTCGAGTGGGTGCGCATAATGGGACTAAAGGCACCGAACTGCATCCAGCGTACATACATCTCGGGTTCCACAATTCCTTTCATGTGGCCACCTATATCGTGACTCCAATAGCCATATAGCACATTGGAGGCCGTGGCGGTGAAATAAGGCTGATAATCAAGTGATTTCCATGTGATGTGGGAGTCTCCTGAGAAGCCGATAGGGTAGCGGTGGTTGCCTAGGCCGCCCCAACGGTGGTAAAGCATCGGACGGAATGTGGTGTTACGTTCCATCTGGCTGAAAAAGATATAGTTGAGCCACCAAGTGTTCGACAGTTTGGATAGTCGGCTGTCGTAGAGTGCGTGTTGCCAGTCGAGCCACCAGAAATCTACACCTTGCTTGCTTAATGGGTTGAGTGCGTGGCGGAAAACGGCCTGTATGAAGCGTTTGTCGGAGCTGACCCACGGCAGTAACTTTGTGGTGTCGGCACCTAACTCATTGGCCATGGCTTTAAAGGGTGCCTCGTAGGTGGCGATGCCATCGGCGGGATGCAGGTTGAGGGTGGTGCACAAGTGTTGCTCTTTCAGGAAGTGCAGCAACTGCTCCATATTGGGGAACAACTCTTTGTTGACGGTCCAGCCCGACCAGCCGCCCTTGCCAGGCTCGTCGTAGTGCCAGTCCATGTCGATGACCATCACATCCATGGGAATGTCATGCTGTTGGAAACGGCGCACCAGCTCGCGCAGTTCGTGGTCGGAGTACATCCAGTATCGGCTCCACCAGTATCCAAAGGCGTAACGCGGTGGTATGGGCATCTTGCCGGCAAAGAGGGTAAAGTCATAAAGGGCTTGCTTGTAGTCGTGGCCGTAAGCCATAAAGTACCAGTCTTGTTGTCCGGAGGGGGCGTTTCGTGGGGTTGCCCAAGGCCACTCTTTGTCATTATCAAAAAGATAGCTCTCTGAATCGTCAATCAGCGTCCAGCCTGCTTTTGAGAGCAGTCCGGGCTCCAGCTCAACCACTTTGTTGGGCTGGCCTCTTTCTATATGCTCGTTGCCGTCCATGCCGTCGAGCGTGCGGATGGTGCCGCCCAAGTTGTCGTTGGATTCTTGTCCAGGTTGCCAGCTGAAGGCGGGTTTCAAGGCTTTGGCGCTGGTGATTTTCAGGTTGTCGGCGGTGAAGGGTCCTTCACCTTTCTTGTAGCGCACAGTCATCTTCGAGGTGCTGATCTCCACCCATGCACCATTCTTCTTTACTTTGGCCTGCACTTCAGGGTAGCTGCGGATGACCGCTATCTGCGAGGGTTGGTCCACAAAGTTGCCCTGCGGCGCGTATTCCATACGGATTACGCCATCAGAAATTAGTGTAAAGCGCTTGGTAAAATCTTGATAGACAATGTTTTGGTTTTGAGACCAAATGCTGAGATTGGCGCAAAATAATAGAATAGCCAATAGAATTGGTCGGTTATGTTTAATTAAGATGGATTTCATTTTGGGATAATTTTTATTGGACAAATTTATGAAAATTTGCCAAAAAAAAAGTTGAGAGAATAGAATAAGATAAAAAAATTGTATATTTGCAACCGAAAAATAGTTGCAGGATATGAGCAGGAAGGAGAAATTGATGAAAAGGTTGTTGTCCTTGCCAAAGGATTTTACCTATGCGGAGTTGGTTTCATTGTTGACACAGTTGGGCTTTGAGGAACGTAACAAAGGAATGACATCTGGTTCGCGCGTGTTGTTTTTTCACAAAGAGCGGAACTTGCGTTATTTGGCGCATAAGCCTCATCCAGCGAGTGTTATAAAAGAAAAAGCCTTGAAAGATATTGTTGAATTTTTATTGGAAAACGATTTGATATATAATGGAAACACTGAAATACAAGGGTTTTATAGGCAGTATTGAGGCAGAACTGAAGGACAATACGCTCTACGGCAAAGTGTTGGGTATGGATAAGGGAACGCTTATTACATATGAAGGTAATACCCTTGCCGAATTGCGTGCTGACTTTGAGGCTGCCATTGATGATTACATTGCTTATTGTAAAGAGGAAAATTTGCCTCTTCACAAATCGTATAGCGGTACTTTCAATATCCGCATCTCGCCCGAATTACATGCCAAAGCCGCTATGTCGGCGCAGTCGTCGGGTATGTCGCTTAACGCCTATATTCAAAAGGTGCTGGCTGCTGCATTATTGTAAGATTTAGCCTTGTTGGCGTTTCCCTTAGCTTTTGCGAACACTATCATCCCCGCAAGGGGATGCATATCCATAGCCGACGGATTGGTGTGTGGTTTTAAATCCCCGTTAGGGGATTCATATTCAGAGGATAAAAACAATATGGAACCCCTTGCGGGGTTCTGTTATATGAAAATGTCCAATATTCTATTGATATGGAAGCCCTAACGGACTATAGGATTAACATTTGTGACAAATGGAGATTGCCGAAGGCAGATTCCTTAGAACTGAAAATAGATAAACGGCTGTAAATCAGCGGTAATGAACTGGTACAGCACAAATACGGTGATGATGACAGCCAACCCCATCACCCACAGCGGCAGCATGGCGAAGTTGAGGCGGTACCAGCGTTTCCAGTTGGTGGGCAGCCAGTGGATAATCATGCCGAGCAGGAACATCAAAAAGACGTAGCGATACTCATAAACAATATTGGGAATGAGACTGATATCCCACTTGCTGCCAATCTGGTTGACCATGTTCTTGGCGGTGTTCCAGGCTGTCTCGTTGGCTTCGGCAGGGTTGAGGTTCGAGCCCGAGCGGAAGAACAGACGCGTGAAGGTGATGAAGACGAAAGTGAGCAATATCGACCACGCGCGCTGCACCCATTTGATGATGTGACCATGTGTGCACCAAGTGTAGATGGCCGACACCAAGGTGCCAAAGAAGATAATGCCCGTCCATACAAGGCCGATATGTACCACAGGGGCAGGGCATTGCCATTCGAGCACTACAAAGAGGCCGAAGAGCAGTGCCGTAAGTATCACGCGTACGAGGTCGCTCCAGTTGCGCCAGTACTTGAACAGTACGACGCCGATGCCGTTCAGTCCGCCCCAAATCATGAAGTTCCAGCTGGCGCCGTGCCACAAGCCGCCCAGCAGCATCGTGTTCATCAGGTTGATATTGGTGATGATTTTCTTCTTGCGCTCGGGGAAGAAATGGCCCAATAGCCATAAAATCAGTGCGATGGCTGCGGTTACGCCAGCCACATAGATGCTGCCTGAGAGCATGACGGCAATCAAGACAATGGAGATGATGCAGACAAAGGTGCCGACAGAAGCGGTGCGGTTGCCGCCCAGAGGAATGTACAAATAGTCTTTCAACCAGGTAGATAGCGAGATATGCCAGCGCTTCCAGAAGTTGCCCGCGTTGGTGGCCTTGTAAGGCGAGTTGAAGTTGACAGGCAGGTAGAAGCCCATCAGCATGGCCACGCCGATGGCAATGTCGGTGTAGCCCGAGAAGTCGGCATAGACTTGCAGCGAGTAGATGAACAGCGCCGAGAGGTTCTCGAAGCCCGTGAACAGCAACGGGTTGTTGAAGACGCGATCCACGAAGTTGACGGCCAGGTAGTCGCTGAGGATAATCTTCTTCAGCAGGCCGTTGAGAATCCAAAATACGGCGATGCCGAACTGGCGGCGCGAAAGGTGGAACTTCTTGTACAGCTGCGGCACAAACTGGTTGGCGCGCACAATGGGACCGGCCACCAGCTGTGGGAAGAAGCTAACGTAGAAGCCGAAATCGAGCATGTTGCCCACAGGCTCCACCTTCTGGCGGTAAATATCTACCAAGTAGCTGATATTCTGGAATGTATAGAATGATATGCCGACGGGTAGCAATATCTTCGAGGCATCGAAATAGTTGGTGCCACTCAGTTCGTTGGTCCATTGCGCCAAATAGTTGATGACTACATAGTCGCTGTGCACCAGTGTGTTATAGACATCGGTGAAGAAGTATGCGTATTTGAAATAGCAGAGTATGGCCAGATTGAGCACCACGCCGATGGTGAGGTGGAATTTTTTCCAGCCAATTTTCTCGGCTTTGTGAATGCTTTTACCTATGAAAAATCCGTAAAGTGTTGATAATATGAGAATCAGGACAAACAAGCCCGATGTTTTGTAATAGAAAAAGAGGCTGGCAAAGAAGAGGAAACTGTTGCGCAGCAGTCGCCGGTTTTGCACGAGGGCAAATACAGCGAATACGAGGGCGAAGAAGGCCCAAAAGTAGAATTGTGTAAATAAAAGGGGGTAGTTCTCGTCGAAAGAGAAGATGGTACTGAAGAAGATTTTCAGGTTTTCGAGATTCATTTACACGCAGTTATGAATAAAAATGCCGTTCCTTCACAGCGGTGAAACGGAGCGGCAAATTTAAGGTTTTTATCCAATCGAAAAAGAAAAAAAGCAACAGTCTGTAAGCCGGGTTCTGTTTAATTCTGTCATTTATCTAGACTTTGCGTCGCCACAAAGTTCAATCAACCTACCCTCCGGGTCGGACGAGCAGCCCTCAAGCCCCGGTTTATTTGGTTTTTCAACCCATGAGGTTTACCCCCGTCCCATATCGCTACGGACGGCGTGAGCTCTTACCTCGCGTTTTCACCCTTACTCCGCAAGCGGAGCGGTAATTTTCTGTGGCACTGTCTGTCATCTAACGATGCCTTCCCGTTAGGAAGCATGGTGCTCTATGTTGCCCGGACTTTCCTCTCCCTCCGAAGAGGCAGCGACAGAACAACTGTTGCTTTATAGGTTAGTAGTTGAGCATTACCGGCATGATCAGCATCAGCAGCGACTCGTCAGCGTCGGCTTCCTCGGCTGGCAAAATCAGCGCTGCGCGGTTAGGCTGCGACATCTCCAAGAATACCTCGTCGCTGTCCATATTCTCGAGCATCTCGCGCAGGAACTTGGAGTTGAAGCCGATACTCATGGGTTCGCCAGTGTATGATCCGGTGATGTTCTCTTCGGCCTTGTTGGAATAGTCGATATCCTCAGCGTTGATAACTACAGAATCCTCTGCTAATGAGATTCTTACCTGATATGTCGATTGGTTGGAGAAGTTACCTACACGGCGGATGGCTTTCAGGAAGTCCTCGCGCGGTACCGACAATTTGTTGGGGTTGACGGTAGGGATGACGTTCTCGTAGTTGGGGAATTTGCCTTCTTTCAGCGAAGAGAAAAGCGTCAGGTTGGCAAACGAGAATTTGATATGGTTGGTTTCCGAAGAGTATTCCACATGAACGGGCTCGTTTACGCCAGCCAGCACGTTGCGCAGGTGTGTGATGGGCTTCTTGGGAAGAATGAACGAGGTGAAATCGTCAGCCTTCACCTTGGCGTTGCGGTAGCGTACCAGCTTGTGGGCGTCGGTGGCCACAAAGGTAATGTTGTCGCTCGACAGCTCGCACAAAACACCCATCATGGTTGGACGCATGTCATCGTTGCCAGTGGCGAACAAAGTCTTGCTGATGGCACGTTGCAGAATGTTGGCATCAATATCAAAAGAACGAGGGTCTTGCATCTTCTGCATCTGCGGATACTCATCGCCCAAGCAAATAGGAGAGTTGTACTCACCTTGGTTGGCCGAGAATAAAACAGTCTTGTTCTCGGTGTCAATCTTGAAAACTACCGGCGTCTCAGGCAACAGCTTCAAGGTGTCGAGCAACAGCTTCGAAGGGATGGCAACGGAGCCTTCTCCTTCAATATTCTCTAATTCGATTTCGGCACACATGGTTGAGTCGAGATCTGAAGCTGTGATTATCAGTTTGTTACCTTCCAATGTAAAAAGGAAGTTATCCAAAATAGCCATGGTGTTGTTGGAATTCAATACTCCGCTGACCGCAGTCAGATTCTTTAACAGGACATCTCTTGATATGATAAATTTCATAGTCTTTATTTGTTTAGGATATTATTTCTTTTTAGATTATTTATTTGAAAATCAATGATTTGTAAATGCAAATAATGTTGATTGTTCAAATTCTGATTTTAAGAGGTGCAAATATACAACATAATATTCAAATGGAAAAAATTTTTTAAGAAAAAATGGAATTATGTGCCTTGGATCTTTTTCAAATATTGGGAAGGTGGTCCCCCGTATTTTTTGACAAATTGGCGAAGGAAAGTGGAGTAGGAGTTGAAGCCCGACAATGTCGCAATATCCTCCATCGAGTGCTCGCAATCTGGGTTCCATTTGTCCAACAGGTGCTTGGCATCTTCCAGACGGAAGTCGTTGATATATTCGTAGAAGGTCTTCTGTTTTTCGCGGTTGATGTAATTGCTCAGATACTGCCGGTTGGTTCCTAAGTAGATGGCCAGTTTCTGCAAAGTCAGGTCGGTTTCCAAATAGTGTTTCTTCTCTCTGATAAGATGGTCGATATCCACATTGTTCAACACCATATAATAATCATCGGACGGCGATGCGTTTTCTTGAGTCGAGAGCGGGCTGTCTGTCGCCGGCTCCTCTATAAACACTTTCTGTTGTACGATTTTACGAAGAATAAACAGGACATACACGATGGTGATGAAACACCACAGCGTGTCGAAAAGCATATTGCTGTTGGCGGTAGGTACAGTAAACCAACTTTGGTTGGAGAAACTTTCCACAGCCCAATATAGCTGGACCACATACATCAAAACCACCAGAATGGCTGCCCAATGAAGGTCGTAATATTCGATGTAGCCCACATTGTCGAGCAGTATCCTATAGTATCTTTTGATGGAAATCTCCAGCCATACCAACAGTACCGTCGAGGCTGCCAGGGTGTAGATTTGGACGGCAGGATAGACCGTCGGGTTGCGGGTGATGACGTACAGGGCTATGGCCAGCACGTATGGCACCTCGAACAGCGAAAGCCGCCAGATGCTATACCGTCCCGGAAATACCAGCGTGACAATGAAAATCATGTATCCACCCACCACCACATAGTCGTAAAGAATCAGCAGCAGGTTGATAAACCTTGCCGTATTCTCATCACTAAAGGTCAGTACCAGAAAGTTGTTGAAAAAGCCGACGGAGAGCAGCAGCAGTGCCACGGCAAAGACTCGCTGGAACTGGTATGCGTGGTGGCGTCGGAGGAGAAAAAGACCGCTCACGATGAGCAGACACATCGTGAACCCTGAAGCCAAGCAAAGTAGCAATGGGTAAAAATGAGCATAGTTCATGGTTTCAAAATTACAAAATTTTCACAACGCGAAGCCCGAAGTGGTACACATCGGTGAATTTTTTACGCAATGCAAGTCTTTTTTTACGGCATGGAAGGGCAAGGAGAGGGGTTCTGCTTACCTTTGCAAATCAAAGAAATCATTCACCTTTAAACACATCAATTAATTAAAAATTTGTATGAATAAAAAACTATTCTTTGCAGCGCTTATGCTGCTGATGGGCCTGATGCCAAAGATATGGGCCTACGATTTCTATTCGGTTAGTCCCTCTGGCGACACCTTGTATTACCTCATCAATGGTGCAAATGTCACAGTGACTTCTCCATACAGTGGTTCTGCTTGGGATTGGGATCCATACACAGAACCTTCAGGGGCGTTGGTGATTCCAAGTAGTGTAAACTATAACGGTAACACATACACCGTAACGGCCATTGGCGACTATGCGTTCTACGAATGCTCCAAAATCACCTCTGTCACCATCCCCGAAGGTGTTACCACTATCGGTCGATATGCGTTCTGTGCAAACGAAGCGCTTACATCCATCCAACTTCCCAATAGTCTGATATCTATTGGAATGCGTGCGTTTGCCTCCTCAGGACTTACTTCCATCACTCTGCCCGATGGAGTTACAACTATCGATCAGGAGGCCTTTATGTGGTGCAGCAATCTCAAGACACTTGTTGTTGGTAAATCGCTCGAAACGATTGGCTATCAAGCATTTCATAGTGCATTTGTAACCAATTTGGTTTATAACTGTCCGGCCGATATGCCTGCCGCTATAAAAGAGAAAACGCTGGAGTCGGTTACCATTGGCGATGATGTAACAGCCATTGGCATTGAGGCTTTCAAAGATTGTAAGCAACTTACAACATTGATTGTGGGTAAATCGGTGGAATCTGTTGGCACCAACGCCTTCAGCGGTGTGCAGCTCCGCACGTTGGAATACAACTGCCCGGCCAACATTCCCTATTACGCTGCCAACGAATATCTGGTATCTGCTACCATTGGTGATGCTGTGACTTCTATTGGTGGCCAGGCCTTCAGCGGCTGCACCAGCTTGCAATCGGTCACGATGGGCAAATCCGTATCCACGATTGAATATAGAGCATTCTATAATTGCACTAGTCTTACATCCATTACTTGGTCCAATGCGCTCACGTCTATCGGCGAGTATGCGTTCTATGGTTGCAGCAAACTTTCATCCCTCATTTTACCTGATGCGTTGACCACTCTCGGCTATCAGGCATTCGCCAGTTGCAGCAGTCTGCAAACATTGGTTGTCGGAAAATCGCTAACTAATATTGATAATTCTTTCCTCAATGATAACATCCGCACGCTGGAATACAACTGTCCGGCCAACATACCGTTTTATGTAAAAAATGCAAACCTGACCACCGTTATTGTTGGTGACGATGTAACCTCTATCGGCTATCAGGCATTTAACGGGTGCAGCGGCCTGAAAACGGTAACTATAGGAAAATCAGTTACTACAATTGACAGTTATGCCTTCCAGGGTTGCAGTAGTCTTCAATCTATCAGCTTGTCTGATGGGATTACCACTATCGGCGGTTATGCCTTCAAAGACTGCATTAGACTTACTTCTATAACACTTCCTAAATCACTGACAATTATCAATCCTTCGCTCTTCTATGGATGCAGCAGTCTTTCATCCGTCCAATTTCCCGAACCAATAGCCACTATTAGCGGTTCGGCCTTCTATGGTTGTTCCAAATTATCGTCTGTTAAATTCCCCAAAACGCTCAAAGAAATTGGCACTTATGCTTTCTATGGATGCAGCAAATTGCGCACCATCAATCTTCCCGACTCGGTGAACTTCGTAGGTGCATACGCTTTCCAAAATTGCACCCGTTTGGACACCCTTATTATCGGAACTGTCGGCGGGTTTGGCAATGGTCCTTTCAATGGAGCAGATGCCATCAAATACTTGAGTTATAACAGCAACGCATTCCAGGTTGGAAACATTCCCAAAACTTACCTTAACACGGTCATTATTGGCGATGCTATCACTGCCATTAATAACTCGTATCAGACAACGGCTCTGCACTCTCTTACCATTGGCAGCGGTGTCACCTCTATAAGTGCCTATGCCTTCTCCAGTAGTACCGGCCTTTCTGAAGTTCACTACACGGGAACTCCTGAACAATGGCTTGCCATCAAGATGGAGAACGACTATTCCAACCCGATTCTCATGTCACGAAATCTATATATTGGCGATGAGATGCTGACCCAATTGGTTATTCCCGAAGGGATTGAGACCCTCAATCAGAACTTTAGAGGCGACACGGCACTGGCCCAAGTTTACATTCCCGCCACAGTCACCCAAATCCAAGAGAATGCTTTCAAAGACTGCAACCTCAAGGAAACCCATTACAACGGCACCGTAGAGCAATGGCTTGCCATTAAGATGGAGAATGAATACTCTAACCCCATCTACTATTCTCACAACCTCTATCTCGGCGACTCGCTGGTGAAAGTGCTTCGCATTCCTGAAGGCGTAACCACCATCAATAACAACTTCCGCAATGATGCAGCACTCAACTACATTTACATTCCCTCTACCGTTACCAACATTGCCGGCTATGCATTCAATGGCTGCGCTCCGGCATGGTTCATTTTCAAACCTGCCACACCTCCGACGTTGGACAACAGCAACGCATTCCTCTACACCCTCGATGGCAAAACCTACGGCTCTTGGATGATGGTGCCGTGGAAGTCGCTGGATGCGTATAAGGGAGCTAACAACTATGCCACATTTGCCGCCAACCTCATATACCCCGACAGTTGCCAGCTGACAGTGAAAATAAATGATGTTACCCGCGGCACGGTTTTGCTTGACGGAGGCGAAGTGTTAACAAAAGTTTATCCGCTGCTTGACACGGCCACGCTCGTTATCACGCCGGCAGAACACTATCAGCCCGTGGTACAAGTGGGAGGATGTACAAATCTCAGTCAAGAAGGAGAAACCACCGTTAAACTGCGTTTCAATATGAGCAATGCAAATCCCACCGCTCAAGTCAACTTCATTGGCAATCTGCACCATGTGAATGTGGTGGCTAATGGCGCCTACGGCACCGTCTCAGGCACGAAAGACTATCACTACGGCGATATGGTGACCGTGAAGGCAACGCCTGCCGCAGGCTACTACTTCGCCCGTTGGGCCGATGGCAGCAGAGACAATCCCGCCACTTTCATCTGCAAGGGCGACACCACCGTGAAGGCCATCTTCTCGGACGATGTGACACCCGAATTATGTATGGTAAGCGTGCAGAAGGACCACAACATGTTGCTGTGGGATAAGGCCGAGCTGCCCATTGTAAGCTACACCGTTTACCGTGAGGGCAACATTGCAGGTGAGTACGAAGCCATAGCCACTATCCCTTACGCAGGGGCCGGCATGTACATCGACACCACCTCGCGTCCATCTTCACGTAGCTACCGCTACCGCCTGACCGCTACCGACACTTGCGGTATCGAAAGCCAGCCCGGTGGCATTCACAAAACCATGTTCCTCGCTATCAACCAGGGTGTTGGCAATGGCAAAAACCTGTTATGGAGTGAATATGAAGGTGCCGAGTACACCACCTATATCATCTACCGCGGTACCAACGCTTCAAATGTACAGCAGATTGACATTATGCCTTCGGGCGGCAATACCGGCTATGCCGATAACAACGCCCCCGCTGGCGAAGTGTTCTATCAGGTGGGTGTGCTGATGACCACGCCGTGCGACGTGCCGACCAAGTCATCCACCAAGTCGAGCACCATCAGTCTTAGCAACATTGCCAGCAGCGAAGGTACTGGCATCAAAGACTTGGACGACAGTAACATCAGTATCTCTGTACAGAACGGCAATATTGTTGTTGAAGGTGCAGCCGGCGAAACGGTGAGAATTTTCGACTTGACGGGCCGACAGGTGAAGAACCACTCGCTGGCCAATGGTGTATATCTGGTCAAAATCGGCAACCGCATCGCGAAGAAAGTAATGGTACAAAGTCAGTTCTAATTTTGACTATCTGTCTCAGCTGATAAAGAATCCGCAAATCGGGCAATCCCTAGTTTGCGGATTTCTTTTTTGTATAATTCCCAAAGGAGAATAGGAGTTTTTATTTCCATTCGCATAGATGATGATGTAAAAAATCTTATCTTTGCGCATGAAAATTCAAAAATCCACTTGTTCTTTTGGATTTTGAATTCTGTTTTTTGAACTTTAAAACCATCATCTATTATGAAAATCAAATTGTTACCTTTTATTGGCTTGATTGCGCTGACACTGGTCGCTTGTAACAAACCCGACCCGGAAAAACCCGATCCTGAAAATCCTACAACCTACAAACAGCAGATAGTACTGTGCGAACAGGCCACCCAGACCTACAACATCTACGACCTCCAGACTGGTGAGAAGGTCTGGTCGTGGAACCCCGCCGCCGATGCTATCGTCTCGGCTTCTGGTTATCGTTTCAACAATGTGTCGGATGCAAAGCCCTGCTATAACGGTACTTGCATGATGGTGGTTGCCTCTGGCGGTGCCGCCGCCGTGGTGCGCCTCAGCGACAAGAAACTGCTCTTCCTGGGCAATCCGCTTGGCAACACGCACTCCATCGAGATGCTGCCTAACAACCGCGTGGTGTGCTCGTCCACGACGGGCAATACTCTAAAAGTGTATAATATTGATACTAACAATGTTAAGCAGGCAACTCCCGCTTTCTCAATGACATTCCAAAACGGCCACAATGTGGTGTGGGACAAGAAACGTAACTGCCTCTGGTCGGCTGGCCAAAGCGACTTGTACAAGTTCGATTACGACCTCTCAACGGGCAAACTGACCGAGTTGGCACATTATCCTTTCCCCGATGGTTGTACGGGTGCGCACGACTTTGTGAAAATCTGGGGACAAGACCGCTACATTATGACGACCGAGCAGAAAACCTTTGAGTTTGACCCCAATACCAATACTTTCTCAGCAGGAAACAGCTTCCAACCTAATGATATAAAGAGCGTTTCAACAGGCCCTGCAGGCTATAGGACCATCTGCGCAGTGCCTGAAGAAAGTTGGTGGACATCGCACGTGCTGGACTATAACACTGGCGAACAGCTGTTTGAACGCAACGGCGCCAAAATCTACAAGGCCCGCTGGTGGTTGTGGGGGAATTAGAAAACTGAAAACTGAAAACTGAGTAGTTAAGAAGTTAAGGAACTAAGGAGTTAAGTGTTATCGGTTTTTTGAATTTTGAATTTAAATAATAAGGATATGAAAAAAAACATGATTAGAATTTTCTTGGGCTGTTTGATGATAACGGCCTTGATGTCTTGTGGTAACAAAGGCCGCACGGTAGTAGCCGAAGCAGAAATGAATGTGGTGCCGCTGCCCGTGGAGTACACCTTTAGCGAGGGCGAGTTTACCATGACCCCTTCGACCGTCATTTATGATGCGTCGACGACGGACCTGCCCGACATGGATAAGGTGATAAAAGCTTGCCAACGCTACAGCAAGGATTGGTTTGGTAAGGAACTGGCTACCAAGAAGGGTAATGGCGACAGCAAAGGCATTGTGCTGTTGGCAGATGTGGCCATACCTCAAGAAGGTTACCATCTCACGGTGACCAAGGATCAGGTAGTGATTGCGGGTAGCACAGCACGAGGCCTCTTCTATGGTTTGCAGACCTTGCGCCAGTTGGTTCCTGCCGATTGCTATGGCGCCACCGACATCGCCAAAATCATGCTGCCGGCAGCTTCCATCAAAGATGAACCCAAATTTGAATACCGCTGCGGCTTACTCGATGCGGCCCGCCACTTTATGACCGTGGATGAGGTGAAGTCGTTCATCGACATCCTCGCCCTGCACAAAGGCAACACTTTCCATTTCCACATCACCGACGACCAGGGCTGGCGTATCGAAATAAAGAAATATCCCGAACTGACGCAGATTGGCAGCCAGCGCAAGGAGACCGTCATCGGCCATAATACGCCTGAGTACGACGGCACTCCATACGGTGGATTCTACACGCAGGACGAGATTAAAGAAATCGTGGCTTACGCTGCCGACAATTTTGTCAATGTAATTCCCGAACTTGACCTTCCTGGCCACATGCAGGCTGCTTTGGCCACCTATCCGCGTCTCGGCTGCCGTGGTGCCGATTATCCATACGAAGTGCGCACCAAGTGGGGCGTTTCGAAAGAGGTGCTCTGCGCAGGCAACGACGAGATTTACGAATTCTTGGAAAATGTGCTGACCGAGATGATGGAATTGTTCCCCTATAAATATTTCCATATCGGTGGTGATGAATGTCCGAAAGACGAATGGAAGGAGTGTCCCAAATGTCAGGCCCGTATTAAGGCCGAAGGCCTGAAAGACGAGTTTGAACTGCAAACGTTTGTGATGGATACGATTGAAAAATTCCTCAATGCTCATGGCCGTGAGATTATTGGCTGGGAAGAGATTGTGCAAGGAGGCGTTTCCAAGACCGCTATCATCATGCACTGGCGCTACGATGATATGGCCAATATTGCCATGGAAAATGGTAACCGTATGATTATGTGCCCGTTGTCGCACTGCTATCTCGACTATTTCCAATCGCCCGACAGCATCAAACAACCCGGTTATGGTCATTATATTCCCATTGACACGGCCTATAGCTTTGATCCATACAAAGGTCTGACCGACGACCAGAAAAAACAGATTTGGGGTGTTCAGAGCAACGCTTGGACTGAGTACGCTTGCAATATGGATGAGGTGACCTACATGTTCCTGCCGCGCTATGCAGCTCTTTCAGAGGTGGCTTGGACGTACGACAAACGCGATTTCGCCGATTTCTGCCGTCGTATGGCCTCCCTGCGCAAGTTGTACGATTATTACGGCTGGAATTACGGTAGCCGTCAGATTTTTGGCGAAGATGAAACGCTGGATTACACACCCGTAAAAAGATAAGAGTTGAGAGTTGAGAACGGAAAGACGTAGAGGCGTTGCGTGAAACGCCTCAAAACAGATACGAAACCCATGGTAACGTTTACAACTTCATACGGAGCAACATTAACGATAGTCGATACAATTGTGTCAGTGGAATATGATGCTCTGACTGTAATGGGACGATGGGAAAATGGGCGAGTGTATGCAAACTCCGACGAAGAGCTGGAATTTCTGATGAGAGCAATCAAGGAATTTCTCGAGAGCCGAAAAGAGAGCCGCTACCCGCATGTGAATACCACATGGGAGGATGAGCAAGCGTATTATCTCGTCATGTTTTAGGGTAAACAGTTGTGAATTATGGGTGTTTTTGTGTTCTTTTGTAATTTTAAACTTATGGTGACTTCTAATTATTTCTCTCTAACAATCAAATAAATACAAGCAAAAATCAGCCAAATTTTGCACCTAATTTCCCCATTTGCGTTAATATGTCGTTAAACATATTAAAAAAACAATCGTAATCCATTGTTATTCAAATA
>JAFTCA010000086.1 GCA_017454945.1 Bacteroidales bacterium | reverse complement strand
GTTTTCAGTTTTCAGTTTTCAGTTTTCAGCCTTTTCCTTCGTCACAATACTCTTCACCTCCACTCCTTCCACGCGCCCCAGTTTGCCTGTGAGCGTATTGAGGGTATTCATCTCCGCCTCAACGACTAGGGAAATAAAAGAAATGGAACGCTGTGGCACGGGCACACCCTGCCTGGCAATGATAATATCAGCGAAAGAGGAAATCAGCCGGTTCACTTCCGGCACATGACTACGGTCATAGACCACAATGGCAATTATGCCTAAACGCTTCTCCATCAGTATATTACTTTTGGGTTAGGAAAGAATTTTTATTCGCACTTCAAAACCGATAAATCCGTTTTTCAGTGACCGCAAAGATAGACAATTTTCAAATATGCCAACTCAAAAAAAATTGTATTTTTGCAACGAGATATTATTATAGGGTAAAAAAGAATAAAAAGAGGCCGCCCTTTAAATTTTTGAAGCCGAATGCGGTCTTTTTCATAAACAAGTAGCACCAATGAAACGAATCATCACTTTTTGCCTGCTATGCATGATAAGCCTGACCGTCATGGGTCAGAAAGCCTCTCTAAACAAGGCTTACAATGCTTATTATGAGAAGAATTTCGTCAAAGCCAAAGAGGCCGTTGACCTGTGCATAGCCGACGAGAAGCTGACGGCCAAGCCCACCACATGGTTATACAAAGGCAACATATACTTCTACTTGGCCAGCGAAGAGTACAACAAGCATCAGCAAGACAAAGGCTATCAGGTGCAATTTCCCGATGCCGCTATCGAGTCGTACGACGCCTTTAAGAAAGCCGCTGCCATGAGTCGCAATGTGGAGGCCTTCGAGATGCTCTCGCCCAGCGACGGCATTGCCAACCTGTACATCCTGCTCTTCGTGCGTGGCGTTGACTACCTGATCGCCAACGACTTCAACAACGCCAAGAGCACCTTGGAGAAATCCATCGACGGCTATGAAAGCAAGACGCCACCTCATCCGCTGAACGGCGAGCTTTACTACTATTACGCCTACACGCTGGAGATGCTCAACCAGCCCGAAGCCGCCCGCACACAGTATGAGAAAGCCATCCGCGACGGTTCCACCAATGCCAACGTATATTTGCGCTTGATAGAGAGTTACAAAAAGGACGAGAGCAAAGCCAAAGTGAAAGAACTGATTGAACAAGGCCGAAAAGTGCTCCCCGACGATCCTAACCTGATGGTGGCCGAAGCTGACTACTACTACTGGATTGGCGACGACAAGGCTGGTGACGCCGTGCTCAACAGCCTGCCCTCCTCGGTGTACAACAACCCCGAAGCTGCCGTCAACATCGCCAACTTCCACATCAAGAAAAAGGAGTACAATAAAGCCGAGGCGCTGCTGAAAAAGGCGTTGCTCTCCTATCCCGGCAACTACACCATCAGCTACAATTTGGGCGTATGCTGCTACTACCTCTCCGAAGAGATGTACCTCAAAGCCAACGAGATGGAAGTAGCTGGCAAAAACAAAGACGCCTATCCCATCAAGGTACAGGCCGAAAACTACGCCCGCGAAGCCGAACGCCACTTCACTGTAGCGCTGAAGCAATCGCCCGATGACCTGAACATACTCTACACCTTACGCGCCATCTACAAACGCTTGGAATCACCCGAATACGACAAAATCGAAAAGAAAATTCAAACACTTGAAAATAAATAGATTATCATAACCTAAAGATGAAAACAATGAAAAAGCTTATTTTACTCGCCTTCTTAGGCATCATGACCGGAACCCTGTTTGCACAATCCTGCATCAACGACGTTTCCATGTACTTAATCAACGGTCAGGTGGGCAAAGCCAGAAAGACCATTGACGAATGCTTGCCTGGCAACGAGAACGACGCTATGGTATGGCTCTATAGAGGCAATGTTTATTTGAGAACCTACGATAACGAAGTGGAACGCAGCAAGAAAGACCCCAACTTCGTGAAGAAATATCCCGATGCAGTATGGACCGCATACGAGAGCTTCTTGAAAGCCGTTAGCATCGACCCGAAAGTAAAACCGTCGGGCAACCTGCTTGACCCCATCACGGGACAGATCCTGTGCGGTGGCCAGCTGTACGCCATGGGCGAGACGGCCATGAAGAAGAATAAGACCGAAGATGCTTACAAGTACTTCAATGCCGCTGCCAAGTGCTTCAGACTGGACAAACAGAACCCCAACCTCAAGTCGGACCTCGGTTTGATCTACGCCAACCTTGCCAGTCTGGCCCGTTCAATGAACGACCAAGAAGGTTACAAGAAGGCTCTTGTGGACGGTGCCAACGTAGGTGCTGACATTCCTGAAATCTACACTTGGCTCTACGATGTTTACAAAAACGAGAAAGACACCGTTAACTGCGGCAAAATCATCGCCAAAGGCAAAGCCAACGTACCCGCCCAATATGCGGCCGACATCTACGCCACCGAATTGGACTACTTTGCCATGATTGGTCAGATTGACGAACTGAACGCCGCTTGCGACAAGTTGGGTGAACAATATGCCAACCAGCCCGCCGTACTGAACATGATTGCCGGCTACCTGAACAACAGCGGCCAATTTGAAAAAGCCGAGGTGTTCATCAACAAAGGTCTGGAGCAGGCTCCCAACGATTTCGACCTGAACCAACAGATGGGTTACCGCTACTTCTACGAAGCCCTCAAATACCAGACTTTGATTGAGGAAGCTCAGAAAAACAGAGAATGGGACAAGATGAAAGAACTGCGCGAGACAGAAACCGCTATCGCAGAGAAGGCTCACGAATGGGTTGAAAAAGCTTACAACATCAATCCTGAAGACCGCCAGAACAACATCATGTTCCAACAGCTGAAAGTTAAATTGCGCAAGGAAGTTCCCGCCGAACTGAAAGCCAAAGTTGAGTCTTACCAACAGAAATAACTATGCGAAAACTATGGGTACTGCTCCTATTCATCACCCTCGCGGTTTATGGATACGGACAGAAGCTGAATGCGCTGCTAAGTTATAACACCTACTGCACCGACCAACTGGAGCCCTACATCGAATTCACATTCCTGATTGACGGGCAATCGGTGAAGTACGTGACAAATGAAAACGGCAAATACCAAGCTGGTGTCAAAATCGACATCAGCTTGGAGCGTAAAGATACTATCGTCAAAAAACTGGACTTTCTGTTGCTCAGCGACGAGTTTGAGGACAGCGTACGGACAGAGAAGCCCGATTTTGCCGACAAGCAGAACATTCTGATACCCAATGGAGAATATTTCATCCGCTTTGTTGTCAAGGATACCAACAGCGATGTCAAGCCATTCCTCTATTTGGACCATGTGGTCATCGACTTCCCGACCGAACGTGTCAGCATGTCGGACATGGTGCTGCTCAACAAGCTGATGCCACAAGAAGACGACAATAATGTCTTCAACAAATACGGTTTCTGCATGATACCGCTATTCCACAACTACGTGCCCGAAGATATTATGGCGTTGCCATTCTACACGGAGATTTACAACACAGAAAAGATCCTTGGCTATGACAACTCCTTCATTGTACGTTCGTACATTGAGAACACCTCCAACCGCCGCCTGGCCAGTCCGCAACTCATCAGCGAAAAGATGCTGAAGACGGCGCCAGTCAGCATTTTCCTCCACCAGTTTAATGTCTATAATCTGCCATCCGGCAACTATAACATGGTGTTGGAAGTGATGGACAAGGATTCGAACAACCTGCTGACCGCCAAGACATTCTTCCAGCGCAGCAATCCGCGCATGAAACTCAACATCGATGCGTACAACAACACCGATGTGGACAACACCTTCGTGAGTCAAATTACCGACTTGAAGACCATGCAAGATTACATCGGCAGTCTCTACCCCATTGCCAATGCCGTTGAGCAGGACTTCTTCGTAACCCGTATGAAGACCATCCCCTTGGACAAGTTACAGCGCTTCTTCTACTCCTTCTGGCTCACACGCAACCCCAGCGATCCCGAAGGAGAATGGGAAAAATACAAAGCCAAAGTGGATTATGTGCAAAAGGCTTACGGTAGCAAGCAAGTCAAGGGGTTCCGCACCGACCGCGGACGTGTCTATCTGCAATACGGCCCACCTAACCAAATCACCGAAGCGCCCTACGACCCGCAATCGTATCCTTACGAAATCTGGCACTATTATAACATGGGCGAACAGAACAATGTACGCTTTGTATTCTACAACCCCGACCTCATATCCAACGATTACGAACTCTTACACTCCGATGCCCTGGGCGAGCCCAAAGACACAAGCTGGCAGTTGAAACTGACCAAACGGTTGAACATTCAATACGACCCGGATATCAAGAAACCTGACAGTTACTGGGGCGGCAGTTTGGACGAAGACTGGCTTTTCGGAAGATAACAAGCTATGAAAAGATTTTTAGATGTCATCCTGTCGGCGCTGGTGCTGGTTATACTATTGCCACTATTTATCATCATTTCCATTATCATAGCCTGCGAATCACGCGGGGGCGTGATTTATGCGCAGACGCGCGTCGGGCGTTACAACAAGGATTTCAAGCTCTTGAAATTCAGAACTATGCACACAGGTTCCGACCAGAAAGGGCTCATCACGGTGGGCGAGCACGACTCACGCATTACCCCATTCGGCTATTTTTTGCGCAAATCTAAAATGGACGAGTTCCCGCAACTGCTCAACATCATCAAGGGCGACATGAGCATTGTTGGTCCGCGCCCTGAGGTGCGCCACTATGTAGATATGTACACCGAAGAGCAGATGAAGGTACTATCGGTACGGCCTGGTCTGACCGACTTCGCCTCCTTAGTCTATATTGACGAGAACAAACTACTTGAAGACCAAGAAAATCCGGAGGAGTTCTACATCAAAGAGATGATGCCCCGCAAATTGGAGCTCAACCTAAAATACATTGAACAGCAATCGGTTAAGACCGATACCATTTTAATTTTCAAAACATTAAAGGCGATTGTTAGCGGGAAAAGATTGGTGTAAAAGGAGAATTCGGAATTCAGAATTCAAAAGGATTCCGCTGCGGTGCCTTCGACAGGCTCAGTGACCGCTTGTGGGATAGAAAACAGAGAGCAAAGAGCAAAGAACAAAGGAAGATATAACCTTTGAGAATTAATCATTGACAATACTTATCAGAAGAGTTTTTCATTTCGTATGTTTTCCAAAAGATATTGGCGAATCTCGTCTTCTGAAGGTAGTTCCAACTGGTATTTACTGACAAAAAGATTTTGCGAAAGCCCTTCAATAGCATAACGTACCGTAGTTTCTCCGTAATCGGCACAAAGAAGCAATCCGATGGGAGGATTGTCATCTGATTGCATTACTTCGTGACGATAATAGTTCAAATACATATTCAATTGTGAGGCATATTCATGACGAAACCTATCAATTTTAAGGTCTACAATCACATGACATTTAAGTATGCGGTGATAGAAAATCAGGTCGGCTTTAAAATAGTCTTTATCGATAAGTATGCGACGTTGGCGGGCTTCAAAACAAAAACCTCGTCCCATTTCCAATAGAAAGTGTTGTATGTTATCAAGAATAGACGTCTCCAAATTCGTCTCGGTATAAACATTCTGAGTTTGAAGGTCAAGAAATTCCAAAGTGACGGGATTATGTAGTATATCCCGAGGTGTGAGACCATAGGCAGTTTCTGTTACATGGCGCTGCAGAGCCATTTTGTCTTTTGAGATACCCATTCTCTCATAATATAGAGAGGAAACTTGTCTGTCAAGTTCTTTTATTGTCCAGCACCCGTGTATAGCTTCCTGTTCATAAAAAGCACGCTTAAGGTCATTCTTAATATTTGACAGATATATGAGATGAGAAGTCGACAAACGATTAAAAAGTTTATTGGGTGGAGTTTGCCATATTTCAAAGTTTGTAGCAGGCACCATATCACCTGTATTTTTCTTTATATCAGTATTTTCAAAAATGGCGGACGGCAACCGCCATTTTTGAATGGAAGTTTGTGAAAGAAAAAAGGGAACCGTTTTCTTTAAATACAGCTCAATTTCTACCCCTAACTGAGGGTAGGCCTTATATAATTGTCTATACTCGCGTAACCTTCTGGGTTCCATTCCACGGCAATTCAACCGTTTGGACAAAGCGTTAATCAGATTTGTTCCATATTGCGCTCTATCCTTGCCATGCTGCTCATATTCAACAATATAAAAACCAACTAACCAATTGCGAGCAGTTAGCGACAGGTTGACTGCATGTGCTGCCACCCCTTGTAAAACTTGTTGTACATCCGAAATATGCTGCACAAGTATGTCCAAATCAGAAGAAGTGTGTAAACCAATATTTCTATCCACCTTTTTTCAGTTCGTTATTGTCGTAATACAAATTAGTCCACAAATTTACAACAACAAAACCAGAAATGCGACACCTTAAACAATCATAATCTATTATTTTTCAATAAGATAAAACGCATTTTTCAAACCCTAAAACGACATTTTTGAAGGACAAAATCGGTTTACCCTTACAAACGTGCGATATAGGGGTTTGATTTTTGTAAAGTGGGAAATGGATATTTGGAAGAAAAAAGCAAAATTATGGGATTTCTTCGGCTGCGTCGCAGCCTTGAAGTGACAAGCGGTGCCTTCGACAAGCTCAGGCACCGAACGGACAGGCTCAGACACTGACGCGGTGGTTTCGGTCACTGAGCTTGTCGAAGTGCGAAACCACCACCACCGTCATTCCGAGCACGCGCAGCGTACGAAGGAATCCCATATGGGGGAAACTTCACAATCTTTGTAGGTAATTATTCATTTTCTTCGAGTAAATCACTACCTGCCTGCATTTTACTTTGGTTGCATGGCAATTGTTTTAGACAATAATTCAGATAATAAGTACCTTTTGAATAGGTGAAGTGTTAATTTGAACAAAGATATTACCCGAGCATTTTTCGAAATTCTGTTTACAAGTTTCATTCTTACTTTTTCTTCCATTCTGCCATTTCCAATAATCCACTAAGGCCATAGCATATACAACAGGTTGCTTTTGTTGGATAATTGTAAATAAATCATCTGGAATATCCCATTCCCCTGGCTGAATATTGGGCAAAGCCAATTTGCATAATCTTTTCATATCATTCTGCAAGGAGTTACATTTGTGCACCTTTCCACTCCGAGATTTTGCCCCTCCCGATGCAATTCTCTTGGCCTCAATCAGAAGAAGCACGTTCTCATGTAAATCCAAAATCATGGAATCTATGTGTCCATTCTGATTGTTTCCATCCTTGATAGCAAGTTCTTGCCACACATAAACATCAACCCCATTGATTTTCTTGGCATTATACAAATAGTGATGGCAAAAATTAAATGAGAGATTTCTTTCCGGAATCTTCAATTTATTGGTGCTACCTATAAATGCGGGACAAAATTGTGGTGTTCCATTCAGCATCTCCTGATAGCTCTGAACCATATTATTGAAGACATTCTGAACCAATTTAGAATAAGATGTATGGGCTGCTGCTGTTTTCTTTTTGTAGACCATAATGATTTTCTTTTTGTGGTTAATATTTTTTTTGATTGTTATACAAATGATATTCTTTCCCACTGCCGCCGCTTGGCTTTTCGCTTCGCTCTCTGCCGTGCAGCGGCCTTCATTAGGTAGCCTTTCATGCCGCTTTGCGGCTCGAAAGGCTAATATTGTTAATTATCGCGAAGACAACGCACCGAAAAGCCGTCGTACTTGGTGTCGTTGAACCTGTGCACGTTGGCGTTATTGTAGTAGAGGTAGCGGCCGTACGCGTCGTGGCTGCCGTTCTCGGTAGCACTCCAGAAGAGGGCGTAGTCGCCAAAACCGCTGTAGCTGCCGAAGTAACCGCCAGCGGGAACGGCCGAAAATCCTGTAGTGTTGTTTTCGCTTTGAACATTGCCAACAGCACATGTACTGGTTGAACTGTTCCACCCCGTAGCAGATGCCAACGCCTTTGCTATATTACTACTATTATCTTTGCATTGGTAATGGCTCTGGCTGCCTACATAATCGGTCAACTGCGTCCATTCGGCATCGCTTGGCACATGCCATCCTGTGGGGCAAATGCCCTGCACACCGCTCGGGTTGGCACTGCTGGAAGATAAATTGCGCATCACCGCCTTCCAATTGTACAACAATCCGTAAGTGGCTTTGTTAGATGAACTATTGTTTGGATAGTACCAATAGCCCACTGTGGTAGATGTGGAATTGCCCTGGTCGATAGGTGTTCCATCGGCATATTTGGTAGTCCGCAAGTTCTCCTTCATCCAGCATTGGGCGCCAATTTGAACAGTATTGTATATATTTCCTTCTATATCGGTTACCGTAGGTGCGACTGTACAAGGTCTACCACCCAAAGTGGTAAAACTTTTGTCATCTCCGTATGCCGTTCCATCGCTATTGGTTGCGTATGCTCGTACATAATAAGTAGTAACCCTTTGCAAGTTGGTCAATTGGCTGGTAAATGTTCCAGCTCCAATACCATCGGTAGTATGATTGTCCGACACCGTAGGGTTGGGCTGTGTGCTCCAACATACACCACGGGCAGTCACATAGGTGCCCATGTCTATTACTGTATAGCTGCAATTTGCACCGATAGTCATTATGTCTGTCACTTCACCTGTTACCGCCATAGCAAGTTTGGCTTCTTGTGTTTTGAAACTCTTCTCGTCACCATAAAAAGTGCCGTCAACCGTAATAGCGTATGCACGTACATAGTAGAGCATACTATGGTCCAAGTTCTTTATGGAACTTGTAAATGTACCAGCGCCTACACCATCGTTGGTGCACGAATTCTCCACCGTTGGATTGGGAGATGTACTCCAACATACGCCACGACCCGTAATCTGCGAGCCCATATCCTGTATGGTTCCCCCACAGGTGGCACTATTGTTGGTAATGTCACTTACCACCGCCGTGGTTACCACTGGGGGCGTAATGGCAACTGTGGTAAAGCTTTGCTCGTTGCCGTAAGATACGCCCATGCCATTTTCAGCGTAGGCGCGTACGTAGTAGGTGGTACCGTAAGTCAAGCCTGTCAGAGCACTCACAAAACTGCCCAAACCACTACCGGCGGCAATATGGCTGTCGTTGATGGTGGGATTAGCCTTTGCACTCCAGCATACGCCCTTAGTTATTACTGCACTGCCACCATCTTGCTGCACCTCGCCGCCGCTCATCGCACTGTGCGACGTAATTTCGGTCACAGGTGCCGTGGTCACTGTGGGCGGGTAGTTGTCGAAACTCAATGTGATGGTTTCCGAAATCAACTGCCGTTTTTCTACATTCTGGCTTACGCATTCCTTTCCATTAATCATAGCATACCCCATATAAATCATATTGTCGCCGAAGGCAAAAGGCTTATTGGAGGTGCCTTTGCCGCCTTTCAGCATCATGTTCAAGTTGGCTTCACCCAGATGGCGAATGGCATTCTCACCAGCATTACCGTTGTTTATCATCTTAATCGTTGCCATTTCGCTGCCGCAACGAGCTGTAAGCAAATAACTTTGCGTGGTATTCAGCAGCACCCTGAATGTGTGAACACCTGCGGCCAACTTGCCTTGGTAGGCGGTTATCTTCTTGCCGTTCAAATCATAAACGATCAACGAAACCTTGCCTGCCTCAGGCAGTTGCAAGGCAAAGTCGGTGGTGCCATCGAACGGGTTGGGCACATTCTGCGACAATTTCATCCCGTTGGCATGGTCAACCTCATCAATACCCGTGCTGCCCATCATCAGAATGGTGTCAGGGTAATAAATGGTTTCCTGCCAGTTTTGCGTCAGGTTGGTAATCACCACACGATTCAACTGAACATGCTGGTTTTTTGCATCACGGCCCGTAAAGGTTAAGGTTACGGGTTGGGCAAATAAGCTGACGCATAGCGTTAGCAGCATCAAAATCAGATTGGTTCTCTTCATTTTTGAGAGTATTAATTTCTTACTGGCGACTCCCAAACCAGACATTACTTAATATTACAGAAAAAACATATAAAAAGCGCGGGAATCTGAATTCATCGCTCATCCCGCGTACAAGGCCTTCGCATGCCCTCCAACCGAAGATAAGCAATGCCGAAGCCCACGCTGTGTGTAAAATACGAATACACAAGCCAATGGACATTGAACACTGCCTTACCATGCGGTTGAATTTAGAAATTGCGAAGTTCTGTACGCCGCAGATAAGACGTTGAATCAACGCCTTTTAATATGTCTGTTGCCCGCCTTCCGCCCGTTCGGACCTCGGAACGAACAACGGTACAAAGATAATAAAAAAAATGTACAATTAACAATTAATAATGGAAATACCTTTCTCCGTAGGCACTATCGTGAACCTTGCGGCGCATCACCCTATTGTTCCATTGCACATTCATTGCGGCGCCGCATTGGAATGCATTGACGCATTCCACCAGGGGTATCGGCCGCTTCGCGCCCTCAACCCCTGGCTACCAAACGGGAACCCCTAAAGGGGTTCTGAATAATGTGAAATAATACACAATGTCGCTATATTCATTGCCGCCTCATTTTATTTT
>JAFTCA010000085.1 GCA_017454945.1 Bacteroidales bacterium | reverse complement strand
TTGCATATATGTAACACATATTTGCTCCAAATAATGAAAGAAATTTTATTGGCTTTATCCACAGTATTCAAATTAAGTATTAATGGTTTTGATCTGAAGTAATATTTGGAGGTTTTCTAAATTTACGTTCTTGATATTGAAGTGGATAAAGGTTCTTGGTTTGAGATATCGATAGGAATATCCATAATAAATTTCTGACGGATTTTTTTAATCTGGTCTCAACGCGTTATCAACCAAATTACTATTTAGAATATTATGGAAGTAAAAATAATAAACAACCGTCCTGTTAAGATATGGACTGGCGAAGTGGAGGAAAGCGCAATGGAGCAGATTGCGAACCTCACTAAGTTGCCTTTCATGTTTCATCATCTTGCCATCATGCCCGACGTGCATGCCGGTATGGGAATGCCCATTGGTGGCGTGCTGGCAACGGTTGATGCTGTGATTCCTAACGCTGTGGGGGTCGACATAGGTTGCGGTATGTGTGCCGTGAAAACCTCGTGGAAGGTAGAAAACATCACGCCCGATGTGCTTCGCAAGAAGATAATGCGAGGCATTCGCAAGGCAATTCCTCTTGGCAAAGAGCATCACAAGAAAGCCCAGGACGAGAAATTCATGCCCCAGGGCCACGATATCGATTCGATGCAGGTGGTTCGCAGTCAGTACATTTCGGCAACCAAGCAGGTCGGTACCCTGGGCGGTGGCAACCACTTCATTGAGCTTCAGCGCGATGAGGAGGGTAACCTATGGGTGATGATTCACTCTGGTAGCCGAAACCTGGGCAAAAAGGTGGGCGACTATTACAATCGCCTTGCTGCCACGCTCAACGAGCGCTGGCACTCGGTTGTGGCACCCGAACTGCATCTTGCTTTCTTGCCTTTAAAGACCAATGAGTTTAACAACTACTGGGCCGAGATGCAGTACTGCGTTGATTTTGCGCTGTGCAATCGTCGCCTCATGATGGAGCGAATCAAGGAGATATTAGCCGAGGCATTGCCTAGCATTGAGTTCGAGCCAATGATCAACATTGCTCACAACTATGCAACTTGGGAGCACCACTTTAGCAAGAATGTGATAGTTCACCGCAAGGGCGCCACATTGGCGCGCGAGGGTGTGATGGGTATTATTCCCGGTTCGCAGGGTACTGCTTCCTATATTGTGGAGGGCCTTGGCAACCTCGACTCGTTCTGCAGCTGTTCACATGGCGCTGGTCGTGTAATGAGCCGAACAAAGGCCGTTCAGTCGCTGTCGTTGCAAGACGAAATCAAGCGCCTCGATGACCAGGGAATCGTCCATGCCATTCGCACCGTTCATGACCTTGAGGAAGCTGCTGGTGCCTACAAGGACATAGAGACCGTAATCAACAACGAACTCGACCTTGTGCGCATTGTCACCCGACTACTTCCCATCGCAGTCATTAAAGGCTGAAATTTCAATGGCAGAAGATTGCCGTAGTTGAGAGATACTTCTAGCTTATTTTAGCAACGGATTCATAACCCGTGTTTT
>JAFTCA010000084.1 GCA_017454945.1 Bacteroidales bacterium | reverse complement strand
CTATTCACTATTCACTATTCACTTAATCCTCCCTAACTTTCACTTTTCACTTTCCATGCCCCTTTTCGGTTTAATCGGTTTCCCTCTGTCGCACTCTTTGTCGCGGAGTTATTTCCTCGAGAAGTTTAAGGTTTTGGGTTTGAAAGAGGCCGATTATCAGTTGTTTCCGTTGAAAAGTATTGAGGATTTGCCTGTCCTGTTGCACCAACATCCGAATCTTTTGGGCTTTAATGTGACATCTCCCTACAAGCAGGCAATTATTCCATACTTGCACTCGCTGAGCCCTGAAGCTGAGAAAATTGGTTCGGTGAATGTAGTAAAGGTGAAACGTGTTGGCAATGACCTTTTGCTGAAAGGCTATAACACTGATTATATCGGTTTTAAGGATTCATTGCGAGAATTGAATTTGTGCTCCGTACGCGCAGCTTTGGTTTTAGGAACGGGTGGTGCTGCACAGGCAGTGAATTATGCCTTCCAGGAATTGGGCCTTGCTTGTAGCTTCGTTTCGCGCACCCCACGTAACAATCGGCAACTGTCTTATTCGCAGCTTTCATCGCAAATTCTTTCTTCTCATCAACTGATTGTCAACGCTACGCCAGTCGGTATGCAGGGTGTGGATGGCGAGCTGCCTTTTCCTTACAAACTTCTTTCGTCCGACCATATTTTATATGATTTGATTTATGCGCCTGCCGAAACCGACTTTTTGCAACAAGGGCGCCTGCGTGGGTGCACAATTAAAAACGGCTTGGAAATGTTGTATCTCCAAGCCGATGCCAGTTGGCGTATTTGGAATGAATAGTTTCTAGTAACTTGCTTTCAAACTTACCGTTTTGTTGAATACCAAGTGGTCTTCTGTCGAGTCTTTGTCGAGGCAGAAGTAGCCGGTACGCTCAAACTGATAGTGTTTTACAGCGTTTTTCAAGTTCAGGCTCTCTTCAATAAAACCGTCGATGACAACCAATGAATTGGGATTAATATGGTCGATGAAGGTTTGGCCTTCTTCGCAATCGTCGGGGTCGGGCACATTGAACAGGCGGTCGAACAGGCGCACTTCGGCTTTCTTGGCGTGTTTAACCGATACCCAGTGGATGGTGCCTTTCACTTTGCGGTTGCTTTCCGAAAGACCGCTGCGTGTTTCAGGATAATATTCGCAGTGTATCTCAGTGATGTTTCCTTCGGCATCTTTCACCACATGGGTGCATTTGATAATATAGGCGTATTTCAAACGTACTTCGCCGCCTACTGTCAGTCGGAAGAACTTCTTGGGCGGGTTCTCCATGAAGTCGGCGCGTTCAATCCATAACTCCTTGCCGAAAGGCACTTTGCGTGTCCCTTCATCGGGGTTTTCAGGGTTGTTGACGGCGTCCAGTTCTTCAATTTGGCCTTCGGGATAGTTGTCGATGACTAGTTTCACCGGGTCCAAAACGGCCATGGTGCGGCGGGCCACTTTGTTCAAATCCTCGCGTGCGCAGAACTCCAGCAGCGAAACGTCGATGATATTGTCGCGTTTGGCCACACCCACGGTTTCTGCAAAGTTGCGTATCGAAGCGGCGGTATAACCTCTTCTGCGCAGGCCCGAGATGGTGGGCATACGTGGGTCGTCCCAGCCCATAACGTGTTTTTCTTGAACTAATTGCATCAGTTTGCGTTTGCTCATGATGGTGTAGCTCAAGTTAAGGCGGGCAAACTCAATCTGTTGGGGGTGATGTATCTTCAAGGTTTCGCAGAACCAGTCGTATAGAGGTCTGTGAACTTCAAACTCCAGCGTGCAAATAGAGTGGGTGATGCCTTCAATAGAGTCGCTCTGTCCGTGTGCGTAGTCGTACATGGGATAGATGCACCACTTGTTTCCGGTTTTATGGTGCTCGGCATGCAGGATGCGGTACATGATGGGGTCGCGCATGTGCATGTTGGGCGAAGTCATATCTATTTTGGCGCGCAATACCTTGCTGCCGTCGGGAAATTCGCCGGCGCGCATTCTGCGGAAGAGGTCAAGGTTCTCTTCTACACTGCGGTTACGGTAAGGACTCTCGGTGCCAGGCTTGGTGGGTACACCACGACCTTTGCTAATCTCTTCTTGTGTCGAATCGTCCACATAGGCTAAGCCTTCCATAATCAGCCTTTCGGCCCATTGGTACAGCTGTTCGAAGTAGTCGGAAGCATAGAAGATGTTTGCCCACTGGAAGCCGAGCCATTGGATGTCTTCCTTGATGGACTCAACGTATTCGGTATCTTCCTTGGTGGGGTTGGTGTCGTCAAAGCGAAGATTGCACTTGCCGTTGTATTTTTTTGCCAAACCAAAGTTCAGGCAGATGGATTTGGCGTGTCCGATATGCAGATATCCGTTGGGCTCCGGAGGAAAACGAGTGTGTACTTTCGAGTTGTTTTTGCCGTTTTTGAGGTCTTCCTCGATGATTTGCTCAATAAAATTGAGCGACGGATGATTGTCTGACATGGTCGTTGGTAATAAAGTGATTAATTAGTCTGGGTTGGAACTGAGGAAATCGTGCAGGTCGTCCTCTACAGCGTTGAAATTGAAGCTGCGTTGGGACATCATGGTTGCTGTCATTCCGGTTGTGTTGCCATTGGCCTGACTGCGCAGGATGGCAGGGGTTTGCACGAGCTCTCTGAACTGCTCATTGTCCTCAAAGCGCGGGTCGTTGTTGTCGCTGATCATTTGCGGCTGACCTGGTCTGGCGGGCATGGTGGGCTGCATGTCAACAGGGTGTTGTTGTGCAGAGGGCATACGCTGTGTGAACGTTTCAGCTACTGTTGGCTGCGACTGTTGGTTTTGCGGAAGCCAACTGAAGGGGTCGTCATTCTTATTGGTGTCGTTGCTCTTATTTATGTTGCCAATGTCAACAACTGTAGTCTCTTCAGTCTGTTTGCCATTTTCGCCAAGCATCTCTTCCCACCAAGGTTTTTTAGGCGTTTTGTCATTATTGTCGTTGCTGTCTTGGGGAGGCATGGCTTTTTGAGGTGCCTTCTGGCCCGTGTAACGGGTAACAATAACCGACAACTTGATGGCATCGCCCAGCGATTCGTCTTTCTTGCGGCCCCAAATGACGGTGGAGTCTTGATTTTGCAGCTCTTCGAGCTTGTCGGTGAGTCTTTCGAATTCTGACACGGAAATCTTGCCATAGTTGACGAAGAAGAGCATGCTCTTGGCACTGGTGATGAGCTCTTCTTGCAGCAGCGGACACGACAGGGCGTTCTTAACCACCTCGTCCACACGGTTCTCACCGCTGGCTTCTGCCAGGCCGAGCATGGCCTCGCCACTCTCTCTCATGATGGTGCAAACATCGTTGAAGTCCACATTCTGCTCGGCATTCTTGGTGATGAGTTCGGCAATACATTTGACGGCGTTTTTCAACACATCGTCGGCGTAGCCGAAAGCGGCATCCATGTCCTCATCGTTATAGTACTTGATGATATTCTGATTCTTAACCACGATAAGCGAATCCACATGCTTGCGCAGTTCGGCAATGCCGGAGTCGGCTTTCTTGGCCACGGGAGCACCTTCAAACTTGAAAGGATAGGTCACTACCGCAATGGTGAGGATGCCCATCTCCTTGGCAATCTCGGCAACCACAGGAGCCGCACCGGTACCGGTGCCCTTGCCCATACCTGCCGTGATGAACAACATCTTGGTCTCTTTGCCAATGAAATCTATCAACTTGTCCTTGGTGGCGTATGCCAGTTCGCGAGCCTTATTGGGATCGGCACCAGCACCCAGGCCGGTGTCGCCTAATACCAATTGTGAAGGAACCAGGTTGTTCTCCAACGCTCCACGGTCGGTGTTGCAAATCAAAAAGTTGACACCTTCAATGCCTTCTTCGTACATGTGTTTGACAGCGTTGCCTCCACCACCACCAACGCCAATGACCTTGATGATGGATGTGTCTGCTTTTTGTCCGTAATCCGGTGTGAAATTAATTTTTTCTCTCATGTTGTTAAAAAGATTATGCCTGGTTTGTAATGGTTTGCAATGAAAAACAGTCGGTACCTTAGGTGCGGTACAAACTATGCAAAAATAATATTATAACACGATTGCTGGAAGAAAAGTTTGCTTTTTTCTTAACAATCTGATGTTACTAATTGTGGATAAGTTTTTCCTCGAAAATGGGTGGAAAAGGTGGCTTTTTTAAAAGTCGCTGTAAGAGGTCCACTGGCCGTTTTTGAGGCATGCCATTTGCTGGATGCCTGCATCTCTTATCGCTTTAACGGCTTCATCATAAAATAGTTCCAGCTCTTCCGATTTGTGCGCGTCACTGCTGATGACGACGGGAATGTCGGCCTTGGCGAGTTGTTGGATGATGATGGGCGAAGGGTAGAAGGTGTTGCAGCGTTTTTTGTATAGCCCCCTCAGGTTTATTTCAACAATAAGGTTGTACTTCTTGATGAGCGAAACGGCATGGTCAACCAGTACGCGATACCACTGTTCGTCTTCGTGGAAAAAACGGTCGCGGTTGTGCATCTTGATTTTGTCCATGTGGGCGATGATGTCAAAATGCTGGGTCTCTATCATCTCGAAGGTCTGCTCCCAAAAGGCGGTTACGGCCTTGCGGATGTTGTTGTCGAAAAGTCGTGCCAACCCTTCATCGTAGATTTCCTGCTTGCTGCCGTCGATGAACCAAAGGTCGCTGCCGTGGGGCGGCTTCACAAGGTGCACGCCACCAATGAGATAGTTAAAGTGGTGTTGGGCGCGGAAATAGTCGAACGGGTGGGTGACATCGGGCACAAAGTCGCACTCCAGTGCGGCAAAGAGTTGTAGTTCAGGATGTAGGGATTGCTGCCGTTTGATTTCCTCCAGGTAGGCTGGCAGGTCGCTCTCGGCAATGGCAAAGCTGTTCTCGAAATCGACAGGTGCGTGCGAGGAGAAGCCCAAGTGGTCGAAATGCAACTCAGAGGCTCTTTTGACGAACGCCTCAATGGGTTCTTTTCCGTCGCAGAAGGTGTTGTGAGTGTGGTAATTACATTTCATGGCATGCAGATAACAAACCAGCCTTCCCTAAGGAAGACCGGTTTGCGTTTAGGATACGAGTTTTTTATTTTTCGATGACAGCTTCAACTTGTGCCAGCAACTCTTTTTCAATGGCGTTGGCCTTGGCAACGATTTCGGCTGCTTGGGCCACGATGTTGTTGGCGAATTCTTTGTCGTCAAGCGAAGCGGCGTTGATTTTGACATTGAGGTAGGCTCCGGTGACGGCTGCGCGGGCGCACAAGGCGCCAACACCGGCGTCGGTAACGGAGTTGGGGTTGCCGCTTTCAATCATGGCGCGGCAAATCTCAAATACCTCAAACGATTTTTGTACGGTCTTGAAAGGCACCTCAATAGCATATTTGGTGGCTTCTTGAATGGCTTGCTTGCGGGCTTTCTTTTCCTCGTCGTTGCTCTTGGGCAGGCCGAAGGCGTTCATACTCTTGTTGAAGGCGTTGGTGTCTTCGTCAACCAGCCAGATGAGCTCGTCTTTCAGTTGCTGTCCTTTCTCGGCCCATTGGGAGAATTCTTCCCAGCGGTCGTCCCAGCCGGGTTTGTGCGAGGAGAGGTTGGCCACCATTGTGCCCAACGAAGCGCCCAAAGCGCCCATGTAGGCTGAGATGGAGCCGCCGCCGGGGGCAGGACTTTCCGAGGCGGTCTCATCAGCAAACCCCAAGCAGGTCATATCAACGAGGCGTTCACTGGTGTTATTGCTATTGATCAGGTATTCAATGACTTTTTCTTCTGGATTGAAAGGCTTCAGGTCGTCAAGGCCCATTGATTTAACGGCAATCTTGATGAGTTCTTTTTCATCGATGCCCAACGAGCGGTGCTGTTTTTGCAGGAAATACTTGCCTGCGTCGATAAGCACTTTCTTGGGAATAAGGCCTACAATCTCGGTGCCCGTCACGCGGATGCCGCGGGCAGCAGCTTTGTTGCAAACCTCCTCAAACGCGATGTGAAGCGGAGTGGCCGATATGTTGGTGATGTTCATCGACACTTGGGCTACGCCGTATTCCTTGATGTACCAGCCGATGGCCTTGGTGCCTTTCAGCGTGCCGGGAATCATGACGGGCTCGCCGTTTTCGTCTTTGATAATCTTGCCAACGATGGGGTTGCCCTCTCTCTTTGGGCGGCCTTTCTCTCTGACGTCAAAGGCAATGGCGTTGGCGCGGCGGGTGGAGGTTGTGTTGAGGTTGTAGTTGACGGCGATGAGGAAGTCGCGGGCGCCGATGGCGCTGGCTCCGCTCTTGGCCACGCTCTCGTCCATAAAGGCAGGACCGAAGTCGGGCTTCCACTCGGCTGACGAGAGACGCTCTTTCAGTGCTTCGTACTCGCCATGGCGGCAGTTGGCCAAATTGCGCCTCTCTGGCTTGAATGCGGCAGATTCATAGCAGTATACGGGAATGTGAAGCTCTTCGCCCACACGCTTGGCCAGCTTGCGTGCATACTCGGCCGTCTCTTCCATCGTGATGTTGGCTACGGGCACCAGCGGACAAACATCGGTGGCACCGAAACGCGGATGGTCGCCATGATGGTTGCGCATGTCTATCAGCTCCTGCGCCTTCTTGATGGCCTTGAAAGCGGCTTCAATCACACAATCGGGTGTGCCCACAAAAGTGACTACGGTGCGGTTGGTGGTGGAACCTGGATCCACGTCCAGCAAATTGACACCTTCCGATTTTTCAATCTCCTCGGTGATCTGATGAATAAGCTCTAAGTTTCTTCCCTCGCTAAAATTGGGAACGCATTCAATCAACTGTTGCATGATATTGTGATTTATTGTTTTGTAATGTGTTAATTTTCAGTTTGATAAATAATATTTGAGAACACGGGCAAATATAGCCGTTTTTTTATTGTTGTGCGGGGCCTTTGACGATTTCCTCCAACATGGGTACAAAAGTGAAATTGCCGTAGTTGGTGATTTTGTAATGCGTGTCGTCCAACTTGGCGATTTTTTTCATCGTCTGAACCTCCTCGCCTACGGGAATGACCATGATGCCGCCGACTTTCATCTGTTGCAACAGGGCCGTGGGTACATTGGGCGCTCCGCAGGTGACGATCACTCTGTCGAAAGGGGCGTAGCGTGGCAAACCCTGAAAGCCGTCGCCGTATTGTACAACTACCCTGTAGTCAACTTCTTCCAGTAGCGTTTTTGTTTTCTGATAGAGCTCCAGCTGGCGTTCCACCGAATAGACTTTGGCACCCATAGCACTCAGAATGGCGGCCTGGAAGCCCGAGCCGGTGCCTATCTCCAAGATTTTGTGGCCCTTGCTCACCTCCAGCAGCTGCGACTGGAAGGCAACCGTGCTGGGCTGTGAGATGGTCTGCTTGCAGTAGATGGGCAACGCAAGGTCCTTGTAGGCCTTGTCCCACAAAAACGATTCCACAAAGCGATGCCGTTCCACCTTGCCAAAGGCGGAAAGCACATTTTCGTCTGTAATGCCTTTTCCTTTAAGTAGTTCTACAAGTTGTTGTTGCGCTCCTTTGAGTACGAATGGGTTCATAGTCCTTTTAGCGGTTTAAGAGGTCAAATACGGTTTTGGCAGGGTTGAATGTGGTGTATGGAACTTCGATAAACAAGGTGATCCAGTGAGCCATTGCGCCGTTCCAGAGGCCGGGCAGTTCCATGGCCTTGAGCTGGCGGTCGCCGTCGGTTTTCAAGGCGATGAAACCTGTTTGGGGATCCACAAAGCGGGTCAGGTCAAACTTGTTGCCATGGTAATCGCGAATGTTGCATACCAAGTCCACAGGGTTGAAGTGTGTGGCGCTGTCGGCAATGGCTTGCTGCTGTGTGTTATTGTGGTCAATCTGAGAACTTTCCACGATCTGTAGCGAGGCGTGTCCGTGTTCGTCTTCCACCCAGAACGGTCCGCCGCCAGGGGCTCCCTGGTTGGGCACCATGCCGCAAATCCGGATGGGGCGGTTTAGGAGGGCGGGGATGTCTTCTGTTCGTTCAATGGGAATGTGCAGCCAGTCGCGGGCAAACACCATGATGGCCGTTTCCAGCGCGGGGTTGTGGCCGCCGCTGTGCTCGTATTGGTGCAGGTAGCGGTGGCAACGGCTGACAGTTTCCATCAGGTAGGCGGCCAGAATCTTCTTGTAGGTGATGGTCGGGGCCAACTTGTCCCTGGTGGTTACGTTGTCGATGTTTTTGATAAAGATGATATCGCCATCAAGTTGGTTCAGGTTGTGTATCAGGGCACCGTGTCCGCCAGGGCGGAACAGGAGCTTGCCGCTCGCATCGCGATAAGGCTGGTTGTCCATCGTGGCGGCCAGTGTGTCGGTGGCAGGATCTTGAATGGAGTAGGAGATGTCGTACTTGACCTGGTACGTCTCTTCGTACTCCTCTTTCACAGCGGCCGCAATCTGCTCGAACAGCGGCTGGTGTTGCGGCGATACGGTGAAGTGCAGCCGGCAGTGGTGGTCGGTGTTGCAGGCGTACTCTGCAGCTTCAATCAGGTGCTCCTCTATGGGCGTGTGAGGATGCCCGTGTTCGTAGCGGTGAAAGAGCAGCGCCCCTTTGGGTTTGTGACCGTAGCCGAGGCCTTCTTCGTCCAGAAGGTAGTGAATAACCGTGCGATAATCCTCTTCTGCAATGGATTTTGACAACGCTTGTCCGTGCTGCCGCATAACCTCGTGCAACGCTTCGTAAAAGGCAAATTGTGGCAGGTTGCGCAGGAACTTGAGTCCTGTCTGGTGCTGTTTTTCGTCGGGCGTGGGATTGTCTTTCAGCTCAAACAGGCTCTTGAACATGCGGGAGGCTGCACCTGATGCGGGCACGAACTTCTGCATTGTAAAGGACTCTTTCTGCTGCTCGTATAAATTTAAATAATAGTCTGTGGCTTCTTGCGGTATGCGGATGATGCCGTCGCCCACAGTGGCAGGGCGTGCCAGACGGGCGTATGGGATGCCGTTGGTGAAGCGGCCGAATTGCTCTTCTACCTGCTTGGGATCGCTGCCCCGTAGGGCAATCTGTTGTAACTCTTCTGAAGTAAAATTCATACAAGAACCTTTCAAAATTGAGAAGTCAAAAATACGACTTTTTTCGCTACCGAGACGAATGTGTTTGGTTTGTTTTTTCTTTTATTTTTGCACCTCAAAAAAACAGGAACGATAGATTTTTGCCATGAGCGAAGTGCCAGTGTTGATGTTCAAGCCGATAACCTGGGATGATAAGCAGCTGCTGATCGAACGGTTGAGTCACAATTTGACGGGTTTGTTGAATTACAGTTTTGTGGTGGCCAGCCTATATCGTCAAGCATCCGGTTTTCAGATGGCTTTTGATGCTGATTTTCTGTGGCTTAAAGAGTATGAGCATCACGAGTGGCAGTATCTGTTTCCCGTGGGTCGTGCTCCGTATGACCAGGCCTTGGACAAGTGGCGTGACAGCGCCTTGGCTGAGAGCGAGTCGGCCAACATGCTCTTAGATGAGAGTCATGTCGATGATATGCAAGGCTGGGTGGCACAGCAGGTTGCGACGGGGCGCTATGCGTGCGAGGTGCGCGAGATGCGCGATGATTTCGAGTATGTCTATGAGTCGGAGGCGCTGGCTTCGCTTTCAGGGCACGCGCTCAAGGCCAAGCGCAATTTTGTGCATGCCTTCACCCGCAGCTACGACTGGAGTGCCGAGTTCATTACCCGCGACAATCTGCCGGAGGTGATGGCCTTCGACCGCCAATGGAACGATGATATCCAGGTGGGCGACGACTCGCCGCTGAAGCTTGAGAACATAGCACTGCAGGAAGCGTTTGCCCACTATGCCGAGCTTCCGCTGCGGGGACTGCTGCTGCGTGTGGATGACCATGTGGTGGCCTTCACCATCGGCTGCCCGCTGAACGAGACGATGTATGCGGTGCTCTTCGAAAAGGCCGACCGCCGCTGCAAAGGAGCCTACGCCATGATCAACTGTGAGTTTGCGGGCCGCATAGCCTTCCATTATCCCCTCATCAATCGCGCCGAAGATGGTGGCAACGAAGGCCTGCGTCAGGCAAAACTATCTTATATGCCCGCCCGTATGCTGAAAGTGTATCAGCTCCGTATGCGGCGACTGCCGCAGCTTTGAGGCTGTTCAACACCGTCAAAGTTTTGCCCCTTCCGTTGTCGATAATATTCCTGTAGGGCTATTGTGTGACATTGATATTTTTTTTACTTTTGCGTACTTTTATAAAAAGAATGATTGCTTAGGCAGTCATAGAGAATTTATTTGTTATCAAAGACTTTAGTATGGAACCTGTGGACGAACCCCAAGTAGAACCCCAAGCAGAGCCTGAAATCGAGGCTGCCATCAAACCGCAAGAAGAACCCCAACGGCAAGTGGCAACACCTGCTCCTGCACAACCGGCACCCATCATTTCGCTGAAAAATATTGATATTTACCAGAAGAAAATATTGATTCTTCCCAAAGTGAACATGACGGTTCGAAAAGGCGAGTTTGTCTATCTGATTGGCAAAACAGGTAGCGGCAAATCGTCGATATTGAAGGTGTTGTTTGCCGATGTGCCCGCCAAAGGGGAGGAGGCCATCGTGGCTGGCTATGACCTGAAGAAGATTAAAACGCGCCAGATACCCTATCTGCGCCGCAAATTGGGTATCATCTTCCAGGATTACCAGCTGCTTTCAGACAAAACCGTGATGGAAAATCTGCTGTTTGTGCTGAAAGCCACCCGCTGGAAAGACCTCAACGCCATGCAGAACCGTATTGAAGAAGTGCTGGGCCTGGTGGGTCTTGGCACTAAGGATTTCAAATACCCGCACCAGCTGTCGGGTGGCGAGCAACAGCGTGTATGCATCGCTCGCGCCCTGCTCAACAACCCCGATATCATCCTGGCCGACGAGCCGACGGGCAACCTCGACCCGCTGACCGCCGAGGAGATCTTCAAAATCCTGCACGACATCAACCAGCAGGGAACCACCGTGGTGATGGCCACCCACAACTTCTCCATGATCGACAAGTTCGCTTCACGTACCATCTGTATCGAAGACGGAAAACTGATAGACTCTATGCTGTAACCCCCTTGCGATGCTTTCGGTACTGATTCCTGTTTATAACCATAATGTCCTGCCTCTGGTGACGGCCTTGCTGAAACAACTTCGCAAGAGCGGCGTCCCCTTCGAGATTATCATGCTGGATGATGCCTCCGACCAACAGTATAGGTTCAAAAACGCCAAACTCGACTTTGAACCCGAAGTGACTTACCTGCAGAATCTTTTCAATGTGGGGCGTGCCAAGGTGAGGAATGTGCTGGCCTCAAAAGCCCATTATCCCTATATCCTCTTTATGGACTGTGATGCAGCCGTGGCACAAAGCGATTATATTGCCAAATATCTGGAAGAGATTGACAAACATAAGGATATGCCGCTTGTCGTGATTAACGGCGGTGTGCTTTATCGTGCCAAAAAGCCCAAGGATAACCGCTATCTTCGCTGGTATTACGGAACGCATCGCGAGCAGAAAACCGCCGCCGAGCGCAATCTGCATCCCTACGATTCGTTCACACCGTTCAATGTGGTGATGTCGAAAGAGATATTTTCGCATTTCGAGTTTGATGAGAACTTCGTGACTTACGGCAATGAGGATACGATCTTCGGTTATCAGCTGAAACAGGAAAATATCCCCTACATACATATCGACAATGGCCTCTATCATGAAGGGCTCGACACCAATGCACAGTATCTGAAGAAAGTGGAGTCGGCCATCGACAATATCGTCAGCTTTATAGGTACCGACCACCCCGCCGTGGGCGAAATGAAAGCACACATGCGCCTGCTGCAAGTCTATGCCCGCTGCCAAAAATTCCATTTGTCGCCTCTGCTGGCAAAGTTGTATGCCCGAGCAGGCCAGCATTTGAAACGCAAGATTGTCAATGCACCGTCATTATTCAAACTGGATTTGTATAAACTGCTCTATCTGTCGGCAAAGCTAATGCCGGCCAAAGCGAAGAAGAAGTAACCAAGGGTGCCTATCATGAACCGGAATACAGAGCAGTTAGAACATGAGCATATAGGCAGGCTGTTGTGGAATTACTCCCTGCCAGCCATTATCGCATCCACCGCCAGTTCGCTCTATAATATTATCGACCGCGTCTTTATCGGTCACGGTGTCGGACCGCTGGCTATTTCAGGACTCGCACTCACGATGCCCATCATGAACCTCGCCACGGCTCTGGGTACTTTGGTGGGCGCCGGCGCCTCGGCCACCATCTCCATCCGTATGGGTGAGCAACGCCGCGAAGAAGCTGTGCGTATCTTGGGCAATGCGCTGATTCTGAACTTGATAATCAGTGTTTTGTTCTCCGTTTTTTCGCTCGTCTTTCTGGATGAAATCCTCCTGCTATTTGGTGCCAGCGAACGCACTTTGCCCTATGCTCGCGACTTTATGCGCGTTATTCTGGCTGGTAATGTCGTCACACATATCTTCTTCGGTCTCAATAGCATTATGCGCGCTTCGGGCTATCCCGTCAAAGCCATGGTGTCTATTCTGCTGACGGTGACGGTGAATGTCATCCTGGCTCCCATCTTCATCTTCAGCTTGCGTCTGGGCATCAGCGGGGCGGCCATGGCCACCGTTATATCGCAAACAGTAGGCATGATTTGGGTCGTCGCTCACTTCTGCAACCGCAAGTCGTTCATCCGTTTTGAGAAAAGATGCTTTAAACTAAATGGCAAAATCATCTCCGACACCTTCGCGGTGGGACTGGCTCCCTTCATCGTGCATGTGTTTGCTTGTCTTATTGCTGTGATTGTCAACTGGTTGCTGAAATACCACGGCGGCGACTTGGCCGTGGGGGCTTTCAGCATCGTGAATAGCGTCGCCGCCTTGGTCATCATGATCATCTTCGGCTTCACCCAAGGCATGCAGCCTATTGTGGGCTATAACTACGGCGCCGGCCAATATCTGCGGGTGCGCCAGACCTTGCGACTGACGGTGGCTTGCGGCACGGTGGTGGGCACGCTCGGTTGTCTGGCATCGCTGCTCTTCCCTGAAGCAATCGCCAATGCCTTCACCAACGGCGCCGACGAGCTGACCCAGCTGACTGTGGGCGGGCTGCGCATATTTATGCTGGCATATCCTGTGGTTGGTTTTCAAATAGTTGTGTCACAATATTTTCAAGCGATGGGCAAGGCGCGACTGGCTATCTTGCTTTCATTAACGCGTCAGGTGTTTTGCCTTATTCCCATGCTCTTTCTGGGTGCCTATTTGTTCCAGTTGCCGGGCATTTGGGCCGCTGAACCTGTCGCCGATTTCATGGCGGCTATCATCACCGCTTTTGTCTTGTATAGATTCAATAAAAAGCATTTTTCGTCGTTAATTAAGAATGTCAATGAATAGAATAATACTGCTTTTGGAATTGATGCTTGTGGCCGTGTTGCTAAGCGCCTGCCAGAAAGAGATCGATGTGAAACTGCCTGAGTATAAGAATAAACTGGTGGTCGAAGGTATCATTGAAAGCGGCGATTATGCCCGTGTGGTCATCACGCGGAGTGTGCCCTATTTTTCTGAAATCGACCTGGATGTTCTGCTGAATGATGTTTTGGTGTCGGATGCGGTGGTGACCGTGGCGACGGAGGAAGGCCTTTCCGAGCAGTTGACTTTCCAGTACAGCGAGGAGTCACCCATCTATTTCGCATACGTGGGCAAGCAGATTAAGGGTGAGTATGGAAAAAAATACACTTTGACGATAGATGCTGATGGCAAGCACTATGAGGCAAAAACTTCTATCCCGCAGCCGTTCGATTTAGACTCCATCTGGTTCGCTTTTGCTGAAGCCAATCCGCAGGATACGACGCCCACCATTAGAGTGCTAATGACGGATAACCCATTGGAAGACAATTACTACCGTTTCTTTGTGAAGGTGCATGGAAAGAAACTCTCCGATCGACTTTGGGTCTCAACCGTTCCAATGGTGTTCGACGATAGGACCTTCAACGGGAAGACCTTGAACTATGAAGTGCTGAGAGCCAATGTGTCCACTCTCTTTGCTCCCGCCATGAGCGATGAGGAACTCTCTGAATTTTATCGACTTACTTACCGGCCGGGCGATACTGTGCTAATCAAACACACTACTATTGATGAGGAGAGCTACAAGTTCTGGCTGTCGGCGTCCAGCGAAATCACCTTTGGGCAGAATCCCTTCATGAATCCTACGCCCATCGTGTCGGGCATCAAAGGCGAGAATGTGATGGGCGTCTGGTCGGGTTATGCGTCGAAAATCGACACGCTAATTTATCCAAAGGATTCAAAATATATTGTATCTTTGCAAAAATGTAAATAATTATGACTATGATGAAGAAAGTCATTTGGTTGATGGGCCTCCTGGTAGGGTGCTTGTCGCTGTCGCACGCCCAACAGCGTGTGGTTCAACTGCCTGTAGGTATTGACGAGGTGCCGTCGGACAATAGTTTCTGCTATATGCTGCCCAAGACCGCGTTTAAAGTGGATGTGACGGTGACGCGTGTTACCGAGATGAAGGGCTATTTCTCCGATTACGCCGAAAAACTGCTGGGCCTCAAACATGTGACTACAGCCGATAAAACGAGGTATGAGCTGAAAAATGTGGCGCTGACCTCCGTTAGTCTGCCCGATTCAAACTATATCTATGCCGTGGAGCCTACGGCTGCCCAGTTAAAAACCGGCATGATGGACAAAATCCGTCAAAAAACTTCCCAACCGCAGGTGTATGCCGCATCCTACGAAGCCAACCATTTGGAGATCCCCGAATTTTTCAAAAACTATTCCGAAGCCGCCTACATCGCCAAGGAAGATTCTTATGTGGAGACCAAGATAGTGAATGGGGTGGTTGTACAAGTGCCTGTTAATCAGACGAAGATTGTGTCAAAATCGCTGGACAAGCAGGCACAGGAAGCCGCCGACTTCATCATGAAGATTCGCAGCGACCGCTACGACCTGACCGCCGGTACCCAGGAAGTGGCCTATCCCAAAGAGACAATGGAATACATGGTTCAGGAATTGAACCGCCTTGAGAAGAATTATATGGACTTGTTCACCGGTTTGACTGTGAAAGACGAACTGCACTATACCGTGTTTGTCGTTCCTGAAGAGGGTGCAAGTGAGCAGTTTGCCTTTGCCGTGGACCCGCAGCAGGGCTTTACCGACGACGCCAATAGTACGGGAAACAAGTACTATCTCAAATACGCTTTCCAATACGACAACCGTCAGGCCGAGGCTTATAATCTGACCAAGTGGAAAGTGAAAAACTATAAGTTCAACGACGGCTATCGCATCCGTCAGGCGCTGCCAGCCTATGTGTCGCTGAATGTGGGCGGCCACCAGCTGACGATGTTCGGCCTGTATCCCGTTTACCAGTTGGGTTCTATTGTCATCTTGCCCCGCCAGGACAACGTTGACATAACCAGTTATGGCGTTTTTGTTTACTAAGGTCTAAAAACTGAAAAGATGAAGAGAGTTGTAGCTTGTCTGCTGGTCGGTTTGATGGTCATGACATTGTTTTCCTGCCACAAGAAAACGGAGGCCGAAAAGTTTCGCGATAAAGTGAAAAAGGTGGCCATGAACTATGCTAAGGAAGAGCAAAAGCTGGAAAAAGTCGATTCTGTTTCTATTATTTCCATTGACACCCTGACAGCGTTGGCGTATGTGGATTTTATCCTTCCCTATGTGGAGAATATGCGCCTCGAATATCAGACGCAGTATGAGGCTGAGGTGAAAGATGGCGACCCTGCCGAGCTGACGGAGTTGGAAACCAAAATCGAAGAGATGATTGAGGCAGAGAATTATTACAAGGAAGTTGTTATAGATGAGAGTGTTGACAATAAAAAGCCGTTGCTGATGCTCATCAGGGCCACCGTTTATGCCGACGGCCCGCGCGATATTGTCAATTTTTTAGTGACACCCGACCTCAAAATCTACGTTCCTGATCCCATAGATTACTCAATATTAGAAAAATAACTTCGTCATCAAATATAAAATAACATAAACTATGACTAACGCAATGAACAATTCAGCATTATCAATTGAAGAACTGGAAAAGATGGCCGGTCAGGTCAGAAGAGACATTATCCGGATGGTACACTCCTCCAAGTCGGGCCACCCCGGCGGCTCACTGGGATGCGCCGATTTGGTGACGGCCCTCTTCTTTTCGGTGATGGACATCGACCCCGCCCACTTCACACAAGACGGTAAGGGCGAGGATATGTTTTTCCTCTCCAACGGTCACATCGCTCCCGTGCTCTACAGTGTGATGGCACGCCGCGGCTACTTCCCCGTTTCTGAATTGGGCACGCTCCGTAAGTTGGGCACCCGCCTGCAAGGACACCCCACGCCCGTTGAGCACCTCGAAGGCATCCGCGTGGCTTCGGGCTCGCTGGGACAAGGTGTGTCGGTCGCCATTGGCGCCGCCATCGCCAAGAAACACAACGGCGACAATAAGACTGTTTTTGTGCTGACAGGCGACGGTGAACTGCAGGAAGGCCAACCCTGGGAAGCCTTCATGTTTGCCTCGGCCAAGAAAGTGGATAACCTGATTGCCATTGTCGATTATAACAAAAAGCAGATCGACGGCTCCACCGATGATGTGCTCTGCCTCGGCGACCTGCCCGGCCGCTTCAAGGCGTTCGACTGGGAAGTGCTGCAGATGGACGGCAATAACATGAAAGAGACCGTTGAAACACTTAATAAGGCTAAGTCGCTGTGTGGCAAGGGGAAACCGGTGGTTATTGTGATGAAGACTGAGATGGGCATGGGCGTCGATTTCATGATGGGCACCCACAAATGGCACGGCTCGGCTCCCAATGACGAGCAAGCTGAACTGGCCTTGAAACAGTTGCCCGAAACCATTGGTGATTACTAAAATTATTTTTGCGTAAGTGAAAATTATTGATAGATACCTGATTAGGAATTTTCTGGGACCGTTTTTCATAACCTTCCTTTTTTCGCTGTTCATCATCCTGATGCAGTTTTTGTGGAAGTATGTTGACGACCTCGTGGGCAAGGGCTTGGAATGGTATATCATCCTTGAACTGCTGTTCTACGCCTCCGCAACCTTTGTGTCGCTGGCGCTGCCGCTGGCGGTGCTGCTCTCCTCGCTGATGACTTTCGGCAATATGGGCGAGCGATACGAGATTGTGGCCCTCAAATCGGCAGGTATCTCTATCGGCTACCTTCTGCGCCCTCTCACCGGCCTGGTCATTCTCATCTGCATCTTCTCGTTCTGGTTCTCCAATAGCGTGATCCCGGTTGCCAACTGGAAGATGAAGTCGCTGCTGTACGATATCAAGGAACAGAAACCCGCCCTCAGCATCGATGAGGGCACTTTCTACAAGGGCTTCGACAATTATGTGATTCGCATTGGTAAAAAACACGCCAACAACGAAGATGTGGAGGACATTCTGATTTATGACCACTCACGTCATCAGGGCAACTGCACCATGACCTACGCCAAACGTGGTGTGATGAAAATGACTACCGACAAGAAGTATTTCCTTTTCACACTCTACGATGGCTACTATTGGGATGAGAGCAAGAACATGAACAGCCGATCCAATCAATTCCCGTTGTCGCGGGCTCGCTTTAAGGAACAGTACAAAGTGTTCGACCTCTCGTCGTTCGAGATTCAAAAGTCTGACGACTCGTTCTTTAAGTCAAGTTACCAGTCGATGCCGTTGCAGGAGTTGTGGGTGCATGCCGATACGCTGAAAATGGAAATCGACTCGCTGCGTGAGATATCCGCCTTCTCGCTGATGAACATTCTCTACTTCTTCAATAACTACGTGCGCTACGATTCGCTGTTTGACAAAAAGATGGCGGAGCCAAATCCTTACGTGCTGGCCGATCAACCCCTGTCGAAGAAACACGACATTTACAATTATGCCAAACAGTCGGCTATGGGGTATAAGAATACGGTCCAATTTGCGCAGGATGACCTTTCGTATAAGAAGAAAAACTTGTACGCCCACCAGATTGAGATGCACCGCAAATTCACGCTGGCCGTGGCATGTCTGCTCTTCTTCTTCATCGGTGCTCCGCTGGGCTCTATCATCCGCAAAGGTGGTATTGGTGTTCCCTTGGTGGTGACGGTGCTCTTCTTCGCTTTCTACTTCGTGGTTTCCATTATCGGTGAAAAAGTGTCGAAAGGTAGCGATATTCCCGTGGCTCTCGGTATGTGGTTTTCGACGATTGTGCTGGTGCCGGTCTGTGTGTTCCTGACCTATAAGGCCACCGTTGACGCTTCGGTGCTTTCGGCCGAAACCTATTCCAAGTGGTTCAAGAAGCTTAAAATGAAATTCAGTAAGAAACATGAAGATATTACAACTGTGTCATAAGATACCGTATCCGCCCGTTGATGGTGGCTGTATCGCCATTAACAACATCACGATGGGCCTGCTTTCTGCAGGTCATCAGGTGAAAGTGGTGGCCGTCAGCACCCCGAAACACCCTGTCAATATGGCGGCTCTGCCCGCTGATTATGTGACTGATACCGGCCTGGAAACTGTTTTTATTGACACGACACCCCGTTTTTTCCCTGCCCTGAAGGCGTTGCTGCAAAACAAATCGTACCATGTCACTCGTTTCATTTCCAAGGAGATGACGAAAAAACTGACGAGCGTTTTGCAAAAAGAAACCTTCGACATTGTGCAGCTCGAGTCGGTGTTCGTGGCGCCGTATATTCCTGTTATTCGGCAATATAGCAACGCCCGTATCGTGCTCCGTACTCACAATATCGAGCATCAGATTTGGGAACGCATGGTACAGCATGCCAAGAATCCTCTCCGTAAGCTGGGGCTCAGTGTGTTGGCACGCAAATTAAAACAGTACGAACTGTCGCTCTTCGGCAAAGTGGATGGCTTTATGGCTATCTCAGCGCCTGATTATCAATATTTTCATGAACAATTCCCAAAAACTCATGGAACGGTGATTCCCTTTGGTGTGGATGTGGACCGCTATGAGCCGGAAGAGGACTATATTCCGTCTGATGAACCCGAACTGTTCCATATCGGCAGCATGAACTGGCTGCCCAATGTGGAAGGGGTGGAGTGGTTCTTGGATGAGGTGTGGGACAAGATTTTAGCAAAATTCCCCGAAGTGACTTTCACCATCGCAGGACACAATATTCCCGATTCGTTGAAACATCCTACTGCTGCCAATGTGCGGGTGGAAGAGGATGTGCCCGATGCAAACGAGTTTATGCTGGCTCACGATATTATGGTCGTGCCTCTGCTCTCTGGTAGCGGTGTGCGTGTGAAAATCATCGAGGCAATGGCCCTTGGCAAAACCGTCATCACTACTACCGTCGGTGCAGAAGGTATTGATGCCAAAGATGGCGTGCAACTGCTCATCGCCAATACGCCCGAGGAGTTCGTGACAGCTTTGGAGAAATGTATTAAGACTCCTGACCTTTGCAAGATTATAGGCGAAAATGCTCGTGAATTTATCCAACTGCATCATAATTCGGAAGTTATTTCGCGCCGGATTGTGGACTTTTATACCGCCTTGTCACAAAACTAATTAGCTATGTATAAAGAAGTTTATAATCCCGATTACTTGAAGGCGGCGGCTGAAAAGTATGCCGGTGCTCCTTGCATTGCGGCCGATGAACTGCCCAAGTCGGGCTCGTCACGCGTCTATGTGCGCTTCACATTCCAGAATTTCCCTTCTATTATCGGGGCTTATAATCAGGATGTTAAAGAGAACGAAGCCTTCTTTTCTTACACGCGCTTTTTCCTTACCCGAAATATCAATGTGCCACAGCTGCTTTGGGTGGATGGCGGCAAACGTTATTACCTGCTCTCCGACCTTGGCAACGAGACACTATATTCCTTCTTGTCGTCGCACCGCGATGGTCATGAGTTGGGTGCGGAAACTATTCACTATTATCGCGAAGTAATCAAGCAACTTCCTCTGATTCAGTTGTCTGGCAAGTGCGGCATCGACTTTTCAGTGGCCTATCCGCGCTATGCCTTCGATCGCCAGTCGATGCAGTGGGACCTCAACTATTTCAAGTACTACTTTTTGAAGCTTGTCAATATTCCTTTTGATGAGCAATTGCTTGAAAATGATTTTGATACGCTGATAAATTATCTTTTGCAGGCCGATAGTGACTTTTTCCTCTTCCGCGATTTCCAGTCACGAAACATTATGATTTGTGACGAAAGGGTTTACTTTATTGATTATCAAGGAGGTAGAAAAGGTGCGTTGCAGTATGACATTGCCTCGCTGCTTTACGATGGCAAAGCCGATATTCCTGCTGAGGTTCGCGAGCAACTGCTTGATTTCTATATGGATGAGTTGTCGAAGCACATCTCTGTGGACCGTCGCGACTTTAAGGAACGATACACGGCATTTGTGTTGATACGCATCATGCAAGCGATGGGAGCCTACGGATTCAGGGGCTATTATGAGAAAAAAGCCCATTTCCTGTTGAGTATTCCATACGCGGTCAACAATATCAAGTATCTGTTGGCGCACTGGGATATTCCAGTACAGATTCCGGCCTTGAGAGAGGTGCTGAAAAAAATTACCGAGTGTGATTTTGAATCCTATTCCAAGCAAAATACTGATAAACTGACGGTTACTATCACCAGTTTTTCATACAAGAAAGGTATTCCGCAGGATCTGTCTGCCAACGGTGGCGGCTTCGTGTTCGACTGCCGAGCTTTGCCCAATCCGGGGCGCGAAAAGCAATATTCCCACAACACGGGACAAGAGAAGGTGATTATCGATTGGCTGGAGAAATATCCTGAGGTTGAGGAGTTTAAGTCGCACGTAAACGCCATTTTGGATATGTCAGTCGAGAATTATATGTCGCGCCATTTCACGCACCTTATGGTCAATTTCGGCTGCACGGGCGGTCAGCATCGGTCGGTCTATTTTGCCGAAAGTCTGAAAAAGCACCTTGAAGAGAAGTATGATGTGGCTATCGTGCTGAAGCACACGGTGATTGATTCGTGGACAAAATAAAATTTTTAACAAAGTTTTTTGGAAAAAACAAGATTTGTCCTATCTTTGTACCGTTAAACCATATATTTATTTTAAAAAGTTTGAGCTATGAAAAAATGTAGATTCTTATTGTTCGCATTATGCGCTGTTCTGTTTGCTGCCTGTGGCGGTCCTAAACCGAGTGACACAGCATGTAAATATCTTGATTGCCTTAAAGATGGAAAATATGAAGAGGCTGCCACGTTAGTCTATACTTCCGCTACAGATCAGGATGTAACTGAGGTTGTGGAGCTGTGCAAAAAAATTGGAGCCATGGTGGGTGAAGAAGGAGGTATAAACAAGTATGAAGTCATTTCAGAGGAAATTGCTGAAGATGGCGAGCATGCTGTGGTTAAGGTGAAAATAACTTATAATGACGCTAAGCATGATGACGGAGAACCCACTGAATTCAAGATGATTAAGGTGGATAAGAAGTGGTTGATAGATTTGACCGACAAATAATCATTGTTTTTGTAAAATTGATGAAACCGGATACTGTAGGGGCGTAGCGCGCTACGCCCCTACATGATAATTATGAAATCTGCGCATTGTTTGTTGTTATTTCTTTGCGTGCTGATGGCTGGCTGCCGGCAGCCGGATACACTCACCTCCTTGACGCTCGACACCACGCTCTTGGAGGAGGGCGACTTGATTCTCCGGCGTGGACGTTCGGTAAGCAGTAGGGCGGTGGAACGTGCCGAAAAACAGAATAATAGCGCCTACTCGCACATCGGTGTTATGGTACGTCAGGACAGCAGTTGGTTCGTTGTCCATTGTGTGCCTGGCGAGTCGGAAGAGACTGGGGGAGAGGAGGTTATTAAGTGCGACAGCCTGCTGTTGTTCCTGCGCAGCGATAGAGCGGAGGCGGGTGCCGTTTTCCGCTATGACACATTGGCTGAAGTGCGCGCCAGTATTGCAGCCGACGCGCGCCGGCTGTTGCAGCGTAAGGTCCCGTTTGACCGTAATTACCTCTGCTCCGACACGTCAAAACTCTATTGCACCGAGATGGTGGATTTGCTGTATCGTCATGCCGGCATCGACCTCACCGAGGGCCGCCGTCATCAACCGCCCGCCTTCCGCGAACCGGTAATCTATCCCTCCGACATAACGAAAAATGCCAAACTGATGGAAATTGTGAAGGGAGAAGAATAAATTCAAAATTCAGAATTCAAAAAAGACTTTAGATATTAGACTTTAGACTTTAGCATCCTTCACTCCTTAACTCCATTCTGCAAGATTAGCGCAACGGAACCTCTTCATCTCTCCACTCTCATCTCCCTATTGCTGTCTTGATGAAGTCCATAAACAACGGGTGTGGCTTGAGCAGTGTTCCTGAGTATTCAGGGTGGAATTGCGTTCCTATATACCACTTTAAATCAGGAATTTCCACAATCTCAACCAGGTCGCTTTCGGGGTTGCGACCGGTGCACTGCATGCCGTTGCTTTCGTACTGCGACAAGAAGGCGTTATTGAATTCGTAGCGATGGCGGTGGCGTTCCTGAATCATCTTTTCTCCGTAGATTTCCCTTACACGGCTGCCTTCGCGCAGTTCGCAGGCGTAAGCGCCCAAACGCATGGTGCCACCCATATTGGTGATGTTCTTCTGGTCCTCCATAATGTCGATGACATTGTGCGGCGTGTTTTCATCGATTTCCTTGCTGTGAGCATCGCTGTAACCCAATACGTTGCGTGCAAACTCAATGACCATCATCTGCATGCCGAGGCAAATGCCGAAAGTGGGTATGTCGTGCGTGCGGGTGTATTGGGCCGCAATGATTTTTCCTTCAATACCGCGAGAGCCGAAGCCAGGACAGATGATGATGCCGTCAAGCCCTTTCAGCATGTCGGCAATGTTTTCTGTGGTGATGTTTTCGCTGTTGATGAAGTGGATGTCGGCCTTGCGATGGTTGTAAACTGCCGCTTGAATCAAGCATTCGCGTATGCTCTTGTAGGCATCTTGCAAGTCGTATTTGCCTACCAGACCGATATGAACCTGCTCGGTGGCGGTTTTGAGATTCTCGAGGAAGGTGAGCCATGCGCCTAACGATGGAGTAGGGGTGGTCAGCAGCCCTGTCTTGCGCAGAATGGCCGTGTCGAGTCCCTGCTTCTGCATATTGACGGGCACTTCGTAAATGCTGGGCAGGTCTTCGCTTTGCACTACGCAGTCCAAATCCACGTTGCAGAATGAAGCCACCTTGGCGCGGATGGCTGTCTCAAGATGCTTCTCGGTGCGCAGAATAAGAATGTCGGGCTGGATTCCCATGCTCTGTAACTCTTTGACAGAGTGTTGAGTAGGTTTGGTCTTCAATTCGCCAGCGGCTTTCAGGTAGGGCACATACGTCAAATGGATGTTGACGGCATCTTTCCCTAATTCCCATTTCAACTGTCGGATGGCTTCCATAAAAGGCGCACTCTCAATGTCGCCGATGGTGCCGCCCACCTCAGTGATGACAAAGTCGTAGTGCGTAGGGTCCTCCTCGCGCATGATGCGCCGCTTGATCTCATCGGTGATGTGCGGTACCACCTGGATGGTTTTGCCAAGATAGTCGCCGTGGCGTTCCCTGTCAATCACCGATTTGTATATTCTGCCCGTGGTTACTGAGTTGTCGCGGGTGGTGCGGATGCCCGTAAAGCGTTCATAATGACCTAAATCCAAGTCTGTTTCCATGCCGTCATAGGTTACATAGCATTCGCCGTGCTCGTAAGGGTTGAGCGTGCCTGGGTCGATATTGATGTACGGGTCAAACTTTTGAATGGTCAAACTGTAGCCGCGCGCCTGCAACAATTTGCCAATCGAGGCGGAGATGATACCTTTCCCTAAAGAGGAAACAACGCCGCCAGTAACAAAGATATATTTGGTATTCATGATATGATGGTTAGAAGGGAACGTTATATTCTTTTTCGTAATAGTTGATGAAGGTCTTGTTTACAAGCTTCATGCCACCCAAAGTGGGATAGTCACCGCTGAAATACCAGTCGCCAGTATGATTGGGACAGGCCTGGTGCAGACCACCTATACTCTGGAAGATGAGTTCGATAGGCACGTCAACACCTTCAGGTCGCATCATCTCAGCCATTTGAGTGCATAACTCGTCATAGTCAACCGCGTCGTAAATCTCTTTCACATAGTTGCACCATTCCTTGTCAGCTCTCTTTTCCTGCTGTTTGCATTGCTGATAAACATGGTCGATGATGTCTGTTTTGTTTTTCTTGATTAGCAAAGAGATGGCGGCTCTGAACGCGATGAATTCGCTTAGGTTGGCCATGTCAATGCCGTAGTAATCGGGATATCTCACCTGTGGTCCCGAGCTGACCATGACGATTTTCTTGGGATGCAGTCGGCTTAAAATACGCAAGATACTTTCTTTCAGAGTGGTACCTCTGACGATGCTGTCGTCAATTACCACTAAATTGTCTTCGTAAGGTTTAAGACTGCCGTAGGTAATGTCGTACACATGGGCGGCCAGGTCGTTACGTGTCTTCCCTTCGGTGATGAAGGTGCGCAGTTTGATATCTTTCGAGATGACTTTCTCAGTTCTGATGATGGGGAAAATCTCGCGAATGCCTTCAATCATGCCATAGTAGGCCACTTCGGCCGTGTTGGGAATGTAGGAGAAGACAGTGTGCTCCACGTCGTTGTCGATGGCGTGCAGGATGCGGTCGCGCAAAAGACGGCCTAACTGCTTGCGTTCATGATGGATATCCTGGTCGTTGCCGCGACTGAAGTAGATGCGCTCGAAACTACATGAAGCCTGCTTCTGGGGCGGCAGTATCTGCTGCAAGTGGAACTCGCCGCGCGAGTTGACAATCAGCGCCTGTCCGGGTCGTATCTCTTTAATGTCTTCGTAGTTCAGGTCAAAGGTGGTTTGCAAAACAGGTCTTTCGCTGGCCACAGCTACAATCTCGTCGTCGGCATGGTAAAAGGCTGGGCGGATGCCCCACGGGTCTCGCATACAGAAGAACTCGCCGCTGCCGGTTACGCCGCAGATAGCGTAGCCGCCGTCGAAAACAGGCATCGCACTTTGCAGTACGCGCCCCATATCCATGTGTGCGTCAATATATTTCGTGATGTCGGTGCCAGTAAGCCCCTTCGCTTGCGCATCGGCAAAGTTGCGCTCGGCCTCGCGGTCCAAGCGGTGCCCGAGCCAGTCGAGCATAAGGTAGGTGTCGCTGAGCATGCGCGGCGATTGGCCGTAAGTGGTGAGCATCTCGAATACCTCGTCGATATTGGTCATGTTGAAGTTGCCGCAGATGCATAAGTTCTTGGCCCGCCAGTTGTTGCGTCGCAAGAAGGGGTGCACATATTTCAACCCGCGCTTGCCAGTGGTGGAGTAGCGCAAGTGCCCCATGTATAACTCGCCCATGAAAGGAATGTTGCTCCAGAGTTCTTCTTCGCTTTCTGTCTGGTCGCGATAGGCGTTGTCGAAGATGGTCGAAATGGCATCCTTGCCCTCGGCTCTCTCACGGAACATATACTCGTGACCAGGTTCCGCCTGCATGTTGACACAGGCCATGCCCGCGCCTTCCTGTCCGCGGTTGTGCTGCTTCTCCATCATCAGATAGAGTTTATCTAAAGCGTAAGATGGTGTGCCGTACTTCTTTCGGTAGTACTTAAGCGGCTTGAGCAGCCGGATCATCGCAATGCCGCATTCATGCTTGAGCGGTTCCATAAAGGGGAGTATTTAAATTCAAAATTCAAAATTCAGAATTCAAAATAGTTTTCAGTTTTCAGTTTTCAATTTTCAGTTCTCATCTCTCATCTCTCCACTACACCAGCGCCCTAATATTCGTTTCTTCATCGCCGGGTAGTAGCGACAGGGGTGACAGTTCGATGAGTGTGTAGGCGCCGTAGCGTTGTTCAGTGCAAAGGCGGGCGGCGGCTCTGGCGCACGAAACCATCACCTGGCCGGTAAGGGCGGGGTTGTTGATTTCCATGTTGAACTCAAAGCGTTGGTTGTGCGTGGTGCCGCTCACGCCCGAGCGTACCAGATGAACGCCATGTGCCACATTGTTCAGCGCGTCAATCGAAGGCACTTCAATCACGTGCGTTTCGTCATGGGCGAAGTAGTCGTCGGCGAGGAGCGCTTTCTTCACGGTCTCAAACTGGGCGCCTTCTTCCAGTTCCACATATACCATGCGGCGGTGGATGCCCGTGCCGAGCGGGATGGTCATCGAAAGGGCGTTCTTTACGCCGGCGATGGCTTTGGCTGCTACGGTGTGGCCCATCGAGCGGCCGGGGCCGAAGTTGGTGTAGGTGAGACCTTTGGGAGCCATGGCCATCAGCAGGGCACGGATAGCAGAGTCGGTGCCCGGATCCCAACCGGCGGAGATAATGCTCACTGCCTTGGCCTCTTTGGCAACGGCGGCCAACTTTTGGCGCAGGTCGAAAATCTGGCCGTGAATGTCGAAAGAATCGACGGTGGAAATGCCGCGACGTAACATCTTCTCAGCATACACGGGCACTTCACGCGTGGGCACGCACAACAGAGCCACATCTGCCGTGAGGTTGTCAAGGTTGTCGTTGTGGTGATAGATGCCCGTCAGTTCCATATCGGGAGCCGTGGCGAGGGCTTCCTCACAGGCCTTGCCAATGTTGCCGTAGCCAATTATGGCGACTTTCAGTTTGTTGTTTGTGGTCATGGCTAAAAAGGTTTAAAATTATCTAAGTTGTTTATTATGAATAAATTGCGGTTTAGGTTTGAAAAATAAAAACGCAAAGATAATACAATTCAAAATTAATTTGTCGGAGAATCGTAAAATTTTTTTCAACTTTTTTTGAACACCCTAGAAACAACAAACCCCGCCAGTTGGCAGGGTCCGTCGTAATGCTATGAAAAAATGTTTTGAAAAGTGTCCGATTATTCTTCGGCAGCAGCCTCTTCGGTAGTAGCCTCAACGTTACGGGTAACCAATACGGATACCAAAATCTTGTTGGGGTTGTCCATGATGGTCAAATTGTCAACCTTGATATCACCTACCTTGAAGTTGTCGTTGATTTCCATATTGGAAATGTCAATCGTGATGTTCTCGGGAATGTTGGCCAGTTCGCCTTTAACTTTGATCTTTCTGGCTTTCTTCACCATCTTACCGCCACGGAGCACACCAGGAGAAGTACCGGTGATCAACAAAGGAAGCTCAATGGTAATGGGCTTGCCTTCCACAACTTCCAAAAAGTCAACGTGTAACAATCTGTCGGTAATGGGGTGGAACTGAGTGGCTTGTATAATTGCAGTAAAGGTTTTGTCGCCCAAAGTCAGCTCTGCATATTTCACCTCGGGAGTGTAAATAATGTTACGGAACTGGTTTTCGGGAACAACAAATTGATATTGTTTTTCACCGCCGTAAATCACACACGGAATCAAACCTTGTGCTCTTTGCGCTTTTGCATCTTTTTTCCCTACGTTCTCACGGAGAGAACCGCTCATAGATACTGATTTCATTTTTCTTTTGCTTTAAAATTAATAATTTAGGTTTCCTTAAAAAAGTGTGCAAAAATACGCTTTTTCTTCATATTAGCAAGCAGGGAGTCCCCTAAATCCTTTCTTTTTTTATAATTTTGATGATAAATCAATGATAATCACATAGTTGTGGTTGGTATGATTTTTGCATGGATTATTACCAAAAAACTTGTATTTTTGCAATCTAATTTTTCAATATAATATAGTATTTATGGCAAATTTCTTGAGCAAACTGTTCGGTACAAAGGCTTCGCGTGATATGAAGGAACTGGAGCCTATCAAGGACAGTATTTTGGAAGCATACGAGTCGATTAAAACGCTGTCGAATGATGAATTGCGTGCTAAGACCCAGGAGTTCAGACAGCTGATTCACGATACCATCAAAGAGGAGGAAGATAGAATCGCTGAAATCCAGTCGTATTTGGAGACAAACTACGATATGGATGTGGCCGAGAAGGAGGATTTGTATAAGGAATTGGAACACTTGGAGAAAAAAGCGTACGACAAGACGCAGAAAGTGCTTGACCAGATTCTGCCGGAGGCATTCTCTGTGATGAAGGAGACTGCCCGCCGCTTCAAGGATAATGAGGTGGTGGAAGTGACCGCCACGCAGATGGATCGCGACATTGCCGCTTATCGCGACTGTATCGAGATTGTGGGCGACAAGGCTCGCTACCACAATAGCTGGTCGGCCGGTGGCAACATCATCAAGTGGGACATGTGCCACTACGATGTTCAGCTCATCGGCGGTACGGTGCTGCATCAAGGCAAGATTGCCGAGATGGCAACGGGTGAAGGTAAAACCCTTGTGGCTACACTGCCCGTTTACCTCAACGCCCTGCCAGGCAAAGGCGTGCATGTGGTTACCGTGAACGACTACCTGGCCAAACGTGACGCCGAGTGGATGGGACTGCTGTATGAATTTCATGGACTGACCGTGGATTGCATCGACAAGCACGAACCCAACTCTGAAGAGCGCCGCCAAGCCTATCTGGCAGATATTACGTACGGTACAAATAATGAGTTCGGCTTCGACTACCTGCGTGACAACATGGCGCGCAATATCGGTGAGCTGGTGCAACGTCCTCATAACTACGCTATTGTCGATGAGGTTGACTCGGTGCTGATCGATGATGCCCGTACCCCTCTGATTATCTCTGGTCCCACACCGCGTGGCGACCAGCAAGAATTCGACCTCTACAAGCCCATCATCGAGCGTTTGTACAACGCCCAGAAGATGATGGTGGCCGAAATGTTGTCGAAGGCCAAAAAACTGTTGGCCGACAATCCCGACCCCAAGCCGACCGACGAAGGTCCTATGCTACTGTTGCGCGCTCACCGCGGACTTCCCAAGAACAAGGCTCTGGTGAAGTTCTTGAGCGAACAGGGTATCAAGCAAATCTTGTTGAAGACGGAAGCCTTCTTCATGCAGGAACAGAACCGCAATATGCACATTATCGACGATGAACTCTATTTTGTGATTGAAGAGAAATTGAATACCGTCGATATCATGGATAAAGGTATTGAGTTGGTGTCGCGTAATGCTGAAGAAGCCAAGCTCTTCATCATGCCCGATGTCGGTGCCGAAATTGCTGAACTGGAAAAACTGAATCTTGACCCGAAAGAGAAGCTGGAGCGTAAGAACGAAATCTACCGCAACTTCTCCATCGCCTCAGAGCGTATCCATACCATCCATCAGTTGCTGAAAGCCTACACCATGTTCGAGAAGGATGTGGAGTATGTGATTATCGACAATAAAGTGAAAATCGTTGATGAGCAGACGGGCCGTATCATGGAGGGCCGCCGCTACTCCGACGGTCTGCACCAGGCCATCGAAGCCAAGGAGAATGTGAAGGTGGAAGCCGCCACGCAGACTTACGCCACCATCACTTTGCAGAATTACTTCCGTATGTACAAGAAGCTGGCCGGTATGACTGGTACCGCCGAAACCGAAGCGGGTGAGTTCTGGAACATCTACAAACTGGATGTGGTGGTTATCCCCACCAACCGCCCCATTGCCCGTATCGACGCCGAAGACTTGGTTTACAAGACCAGGCGCGAGAAGTACGCCGCTGTGGTGGACGAGATTCTGCGCCTCCACGCCGAAGGCCGCCCCGTGCTGGTTGGCACAACCTCGGTGGAGACTTCAGAATTGCTTAGCAAGATATTGACAGCCAGAAAGATAAAACATAATGTGCTGAACGCCAAGTTGCACAAGAAGGAAGCCGACATCGTGGCCGAAGCCGGTCAGGAAGGCACGGTGACTATCTCTACCAACATGGCAGGACGTGGTACCGACATCAAGCTGGGACCTGGCATCAAGGAGAAGGGCGGCTTGGCCATCATTGGTACCGAGCGTCACGACTCACGTCGTGTGGACCGCCAGCTGCGAGGCCGTTCCGGTCGTCAGGGTGACCCGGGTAGCTCCCAGTTCTTCGTATCTCTGGAAGACGACCTGATGCGCCTCTTTGGCTCCGAACGTATCGCCAAAGTGATGGACAGCATCGGCTTGCAAGACGGCGAGGTAATCCAGCACAGCATGATTACCAAATCCATCGAGCGCGCCCAGAAGAAAGTGGAAGAGAATAACTTCGGTATCCGTAAGCGACTGCTTGAGTACGACGATGTGATGAACAAGCAGCGTGAAACCATCTACCGCAAGCGCCGTAACGCCTTGTTTGGCGACCGTCTGGCCATCGACTTGTCGGAGATGTTCTACGATGTTTGCGTCGCTTTGGTGGAAGATTACTGGCAAGATAAAGACTATGAGGGCTTTGCACAGGCAATGATTACCACTTTCGGCTGCGAGAGTCCTTTCGACGAAAACGAATTTCTGCAAGAGCGTCCTCATCGTCTGTACGAGCGACTCTATCCTATTGTGTATGAAAATTACAAGCAGAAAATTCAAAAGTTGGGCGAGAGAGCATATCCTGTTATCGAGCGTGTTTATTTGAGCGAAGGCCATCGCTTCCAGAATATTGCTATTCCCATCACCGATGGCAAAAAGACATTGAATGTGGTGGCGCCGTTGAAGAAATGCTACGAGACCAAAGGTCGCGAAATTGGCCTCTCCATTGAGAAAGGTATTACGTTGGCCGTTATCGATAACGCTTGGAAAGAGCACTTGCGCGAGATGGACGACTTGAAACAGTCGGTGCAGAACGCTTCCTACGAGCAGAAAGATCCTCTGTTGATTTATAAACTCGAGTCGTTTAACCTCTTCGACCAATTGTTGTCTAAAATTAACGAGGACATTGTTTCGTTCCTTGTGAAAGGTGACCTGCCCATAACCGAAAATACGCAGGTGCGCGAAGCCCAACTGCCTGAGTCGGATGCCAAGAAGCTGCAGACTGGACGTCAGGAGGTGGGTAGCGGACGACAGGTGGCTCCCGGCGGTAAAGGCAGCGCGCCCATCCGCGTGGAGAAGAAAGTGGGACGCAACGATCCTTGTCCTTGTGGAAGTGGTAAAAAGTATAAGAATTGTCATGGCAGAGATGCCCAATAAAAAACAGATAAACATGGTATTACCAAATTTAAACATGATCGCCGCCGCCGGCAACAACCTCGAACTGGGCTACCAGAACCGCCTGTTGTGCCATTTGCCTAAAGATTTGAAACGCTTCAAGGAAATCACCTCAGGACATACGGTGCTGATGGGCGACCGCACTTGGGAATCGCTGCCCGTGAAGCCGCTGCCCAACCGAAAGAACCTCGTGCTCACGCTCAACCGCGACGCCGACTACAAGAACTGCCAACTGCTCTATTCGATGGAGGAGGCACTCGAAGTCCTCGCCAAAGAGCCCAAAGCATTCATCATTGGCGGTGCTACCGTCTATAAACTCTTTTTGCCCTATACGCAAACCTTGTATTTGACGCGTATGCTGTCTGATTTTCAAGCTGATGCATTCTTCCCTGCCTTCAATGAAGATGAATGGATTTTGAAAGAGGATGAGTTTAGCCCCAAGGACGAAAAGAATGCTTACGACTTGCGTTTCCAAGTGTGGGAGCGGAAATAATTAGTTCTAAACCAAATCTTTAAACCATGATACTGATGAAAAAAATCTCGTTGTTCCTCTTGCTGGCCATGTTGTCAACAATGGCTTTTGCGCAGAAAAACAAATCGCTGGAAGAGCCCGCGCTTCCTATTGATGAGAATACCAAACTGGTGACTTATCAGGATGTGGTTAATGAACCGGGCACGCCTCAAGAATTGTACGATCGTGCAATGCTTTGGGTTAAAGCTTTTTACAAGAATACTAATGAAGTGATTAAGAGTAGCGACCGCGATGCAGCTGTCATCCAAATGCGCTCGAGTGTACGTATTTACGGCACGCAAAAGGATGGTACGCCCCATTTTAGGAATATTGTTTATTACAATTTCAAACTGGAGTGCCGCAACAACCGCTATCGCTACACTATCACCGACTTTAACGAGAAAGCTACTTCCGCTGCACCTATCGAGGTGTGGTTTGACACCAAGAATCCCCATTGGGAGCCCGCCCATTATGGCTATCTGAATCAGATTGACGAACAGATCAAGGCGGTGATTGCCAATCTGGAGGAAGGTATGCAGCCCAAGGAAGAAATTAAAGACGAGTGGTAATATGCTGAAAACAAGTTCCTCAACGGCCTTTTGCGGTGCCCGCGGTTTGTTCGGACTGCTGGTCGTGATGGGGCTGTTTTGCTTGGTTGGCTGCCATCCCAAGGAGGAGACTTTTGAGGATGCGCTGACGCTAAAATTTCTTTTTACCGTGGATGGAGACCATTTTATGCCCGGTGAGGGCTATGTCAATGCTGCGGGCAATGTGTATGAGATACAGGAAATTAAGTTTTTCATTTCCGATGTCCGCCTGATAAAGAATAGTGGGGAAGAGGTAAAAGTACTTGATGATGAGTCGATTCATTATGTCGATTATGATATCCCCGCCACGCTGTCGTGGAAATTGCACAAGCCGCTGCCCGCAGGTGAGTATAAGGCGTTGGCCTTTACCTTCGGCTTGTCCGAGAAAGACAATGTGTCGCACCGCTTCCCAAATCCGCCCGAAAGCAACATGAGTTGGCCCGAAACATTGGGTGGTGGCTATCACTATATGCAGATTAACGGCAAATGGCAGTCGGCGGGGGAGATGAAGCCGTTCAATCTCCATACGGGCATTGGCCAAGTCAAATTGGGAAAAGAGACTGAATATGTGCACAATGACTTTCAGGTGATTCTGCCTTTTTCAGAATGTGAGCCCTTGACGCCATGCGTTATTTCAGCTACGCCGGTCACCGTCAATGTGTGGATGAACATTAACAATTGGTTCACTTCGCCGCGCGACTATGATTTTGAAGTGTTTGGCGGCAGTATTATGCAAAACCAAGAGGCACAGCAGATTATCAAAGAGAATGGTCATGATGTTTTTTCAGCCTTTGGCGGGTCTTATACCTCTAATTAACAGAATATGAAAAGAAGTATAATATTGTTGGTTTTACTTTTTCTCCTCACCTCGTTGCGGGCGCAGGAGGGCTATGACATCACGATTACCATTGAGAATGTGCCTGACAAAATGCTCTATCTCGTTGGCTTCTATGGCGATGATGCAGTTATGTTTGACAGTGCCAAGGTGAAACACAAGCGCGATTTCTATTTCAAAAGTACCAAGAGAATGATGCCTTCGGGTATCTATTGGCTGTTTAACAAGAATCGGGATGTCTATATGGAGTTGCTGGTGGACAAAGACCGCCATTTTACCATCAAAACCACGATGGACCAACTGTGGACACAGCGCGAAATGCATGGCTCTGATGAGAATGCCGATTTCTTTGTTTATCAGCTGAGAGCGGCTCATGGTGGCGACGAACAGGATTTGGTGGCAGAGTATGTGGACCGCTCTCCAGAATCGTTGCTGGCTAAATATTTGAAAGCCAAATATTTCACTATTGATATTGACAATGCATACGTTGGCATGGAATCGGCCTCGCCAGATGATTCGGTGGCACGGCAATACGCATGGCTGGCCGATCATTACTTCGATGATATTGACTTTAGCGATGCCCGCCTGCTGCACACACCCTTGCACATTGATTTGTATGAGTATTTTCGACATATCGTGATTGCCCACCCCGACACACTCAAGTATCGCATCGACAAGTTCTTGGCTCGTACAGGTTCTTGTGAGGAAACGCGACACTATTACCTCCGCAGGCTGTATCAGTTGTTCAACGACGACACGCCCGAAGGCAATGCGGTGCTGGTGCATCTCTACGACACCTATTGTCCCAATGGCGAGTGCTCTTGGTTCGAGTCGCCCGCCCAAGCGCGCGTGTTCAAGCGCATGGTTGACCGCAAACGCCGCCTTCTGCCCGGTGCTTCGGTGCCGCCACTCGAAGCTTATGACTCCGATGGTAATATATTGAAAACAAAAGATATATCGTCTGATTATATCGTTCTGTGGCTCTGGGACCCCGACTGTGACGATTGTGTGGAGCAAACCCCTAAATTGTATGATTTTTACAAGAAAAATCGGGATTTGTACAATTTTGAGGTTTACGCCATATCCATCACTGAGGATGTGGACCGCTGGCGCGCGTTTATCGAAAGTAACCACCTCGATTGGCAGAATGTCTCCTTCGGGAAGGGAGAGCCGAACTACGATTTTGCCGACTATTTCGATGTGTTGACGACGCCTGGCATCTTCCTGATACGGAAAGATCATACCATCGTTGCTTCGCAATTCCCGCTGGAAGAGTTACAGGATCATTTGTTTTATGAAATGTATAAGAGTGAGAAGTGAGAAAGAGTTAAGAAGTTAAGAAACTAAGGAGTTAATAATTATGGAATTATAGAATTATAGAGTTATAGAGTTATAGAATCTCTAACAACTAAAAACTAACAACTAAAATCTTCTTTGAATTTTGAATTTTGAATTTATAATAAGTATGCATAGAAACTGTTTTTATACAATCATCTTGTTGGCCCTGTTGCTGCCGTCGGTGCCGATGATGGCGCAGAAAGGCAAGAAGGGTAAATCGGCTCCGGCTTGTGATATTGTTTTCAATGTGGCTGGTGCTCACGATACGTCGTTGTGTCTGACCATTATGTATAATGGCAAATACATCATCAAAGATACGGCCGATTATATCTCCCCTGGCGTTTTCCATTGCAAGAATGAACAGCCGTTGCAGGAGGGTTTCTATACGCTTGTCAGCAATAAGTCAAAACCCTATCTGACTTTTATTATGCCTGCCAATCAGCGCTTTTCGGTTTCGTTGGACACAACAGCCAATGTGAATGCCATCTCGTTTAAGAACTCACCCGAGAATGACGAGATGCTCCTTTTTCAGCGTAAGGCATCAGAGAGCCAGAAGAAGTTAAACGCATATCGCAAGCAACAGACTGCAAATAAGGATAATCAAGATAGCGTGGATTTTTACGCCGCCAAGATTAAGGAGTTGAATGAAGAGATGAAGAGTTTTATTATGGATTTGATAGAGCGTAATCCTAACTATCTCTTTTCCAAGATGCAACGTGCCGGCAGGGAAATCGAACTGCCAGAACCTGACACCAACAATCCCGAATTTTTGCCTGCCTACTACCGCCAGCACTATTGGGATAATATCGACTTGACGGATTCGCGACTGATATTCACGCCTGTGTTTGAACCTAAAATGAAAGAATATTTCGGTCATGTGTTGCAGTATCAGGATGTTGATACTATTAACAAATATGTTGATATGGTGCTGGAAAGAGCTGCAGTCGACTCGCTGATGTATCGCTATTGCATCGATTGGGTTTCGCGATATTACGAAACCAGCAAGTATATCGGCCACGACGGCGTGTTTGTCCATATCGTCAAGAACAACCAGTTGCAGGGTAAGTGTACCTGGATGGATGAGACCTTGCTACGTCAATACGCCAAGCGCATCAGCCATATAGAGCCGTTGCTGATTGGCACTAAGGCGGTTGAACTTATCATTCCTGACACTACGCAGAGTAGTGATATGCGGACTTGGATATCGTCCCACCACTTGCCCAAAGAATACACGGTACTTTGGTTCTTCGACCCCGATTGTCCCAAATGTAACAAGCAAACCACGCTGTTGAAGCATTTGTACGACTCTTTGGAAACCGCCGGCACTCGCAATTTCGATGTATATGCCATTGGTAACGATTCCGATGTGGAGCGTTGGAAAAAATATGTGCGCGACAAGAAACTGCCATGGTATAATGTGGGTGGCAACCGCGGCAATGTGGATTATCTTACTATCTATAATATTTACGAATCGGGTAATCCTTCTATGTTCATCATTAACAGGAAGAAAGAGATTATTTTGAACCGATCCATAGATGTTACGGCTATCCCGGATTTCCTGAAACAGTATGAGGCAATAGAGGCTAAAAAGGCTGCCGCCGCAAAAAAAGATTAAAAAATATTAATTTTGTCCGAGGGTGTCTAAAAAAGTACTATATTTGCCACATTAAAAATTAGACTGACTTCAAGTATTAATCTAAAATTTTAAAACAATGAAAAAACTTTACACTTTTGTAATGCTGATGCTCGCTGTAGGCGTTATGTTCGCACAGCAGCAAAAACCGATTTTCAAGGCAGTTTCCAATCCCATGGAATCCATCAAAATCGCAAACCAAAATCTTGATACCAAGGCTGATAAACCTGGTCAAAATGGCTGGTTCAACTATGCTCAAGGTATGGCCATCTACATGTATGGTGAAGAATATGGTCAGTATTTGTCTCAAATGGGTCATGGAATGCCTATGTTAGCTGACCGTATTGGTAAATACCCCTTCAGCAACGGTAAAACTATTCCTCAAATCCAAAGTTTTGCCCAAGTTTTCGATTTCAGCAAGCCCAGATATTGGACTGAAATGTACGAAACTGTTGGCAGTGGTTTCCCTGTTCCCGGTACCGGCACAGCTTGGGGTATCGACTCAGTTGAATTGTTCTTTAACTTCGTTTGGGGTAAGGAAGTTCCTCTTGATGTTGTGGATACTTTGATTGTTTCTTTCGCTGTTAACATGGATGGTGAAGACACTTATTACATTGGTCAACAATACATGAACCTGTATATTCCTCCGTTCAGCCTCGAAACCTTTACTTTTGACGAATCAAGAATGAAAACCGCTTCGGTTTACACTACTAAATTTGAACTGGATACCTCATGGGCAATGCCCGTTGATGACCAAGGCCGTTCCAGCTATTATGTAGTGAGATTACCTGCTCCTGAAGAAGTAAAGAATCTTGATTGCCATACTTTGGCTATTTCCTACACCTATAGAGCTACTTTGGATAATAGAACCGATTCAACCACCATGGGTACCGATATGAATACGTTCGCTGGTCTGAGCTTTAAGGATCCTCGTCCCGAATATCAAACCAGTGCTTGGGGTTCTAGCGAATTGCTGGGTAATATGAACAGCTCCATGTTTGCAGGTGCAGAATCATTCAAACCCTCAAGCGAATCATGGTATAAGATGTACTGCCCCACCATTATGTGGGATGTTCAACACATGCGTCCTTACATTGGCTTCCATATGACCAACTGCGAAGGTTGCGGTTTAGTTAAGGTTAACGATCTTGAAAACAAGAAAATCAACGTTTATCCTAACCCCGCTACCAGCACCGTTAACGTACAATTGGTTGACAACAGCCAAGCTAACATTCAACTGTTCAACCTCGTTGGTCAAGTTGTAATGAGCGAACAAGTAAACGGTCAAGATCTGGTTACTTTGAATGTAAATAACCTCAACAATGGCATCTATATGCTGAAGGTTAACCAGAATGGTAAAGTTTACACTTCTAAAGTTGTTGTTAGATAATTACAGATTATCATGATAAAAAAAGAGCTGCTCATTTGAGCGGCTCTTTTTTTTTGAACTTTGGGTTCTGAATTTTGAATTTTAGACGCGGCACGCCGCGTCTCTATTTTGTTCTTTGAATTTTTGATAGGGTATCCCTATTCTTCGTCTTTCTCCAGCTCTTTTTGTGCTTCGCGCCAGCGTATATTGAAGAACTCATCTTGCTGGTTTGAGAAGTAGTTGAGCAATTGCTTGTTTTTGCCGTAGTATTTGCGCAGGAAGAAGTAACGACGGATTTTGCTGCTCTCTTTGTTCAGCTTGCCTCTCTTGAGGAAATCCTTTAGCAGGTCATCGCCACTTTCGCCCGGCTGGCGGCGTTCTACCGACTCCATTTCGCGGATAAACAGATCGGTGAACGGGATTTTAACGGGACATACTTTCTCACAGTTGCCACAGAGCGTTGTGTGCTCGAAAACATCCTTGTAGTGGTTGTTCGGATCCCCGTTGCGCTTGAGCAACTCAATGGGGGAGTATTCCTTGGTAATGGCGTACACCGGGCAAACTTGCTGGCAGCGGCCGCAATTGATGCAGAACAGTGACTCGCGAATCCGGTTGTCTTCCATGATGTCGGTAATGCCGTTGTTGTATAGCATGACAGTCAGTTTTACCTCCTCGGAGGTGAACTGGCTGTTAAACGACATCTGCATCATATCGGTGATAATTCGCTTGTATGGAGCGTTGATGATTTTGATGTCGGCAGGAAGGATGGTGTCATCATGGTTCACCGAGTAAAGGTTGAGGATGGTGTCCAAGTCGGCCATTCTCGGCAAAATCATGTTCAGGTCGAGTATGAAGATGACATGCTCAATCTTGTTCAGCAGATTCTTGCTCTCCTTGTTGATGAGGACGATAGAACCCGTGTCTGCAATGCCGAAATCGGCTTTCGTGATGAGATATTCGGCGGCTTCTGAATTGTCGGCGCATGTTTCGATAGAAATCTCTTTAATGAGGTTCTTCTGGTTGAGCAGTCCTGCCGGAACTTGCGGCAAATCGAAGCAAACCTTGTTGTAGTTTTTATTAATGAACAGATTCTCAATGGCTTCGCAAAGTTCGTCCTCAGTGTCTATCCATTGTATATCAATGCCGCGGGATGAAATCTGACTTTCAAAAGCCAACAGATATTTTTCCATATCCTCAATATAGGTATGGCGGATAAAGTTGGCTTTCTGCCTGCTAAAACCGATATCTTTGATGCTTTTGTTCATTGTTACAGATTGATTTTATTGATACGATTGAGATGACGTCCACCTTCAAATGGGGTGGAGAAGAATGTCTCAATCATTTCAAATGCCGTCTCGGGAGAAATAAAACGGGCTGGCAATACCAAAATGTTGGCGTTGTTGTGCTGGCGTGCGAGTGCTGCAATCTCCTTCGACCAGCAGAGGGCGGCTCTAATCCCTTGATGTTTGTTGGCGGTCATGGCCATGCCATTGCCGGTTCCGCAAATCAGAATGCCGATGTTGTCGGCCTTCTCGGCCACCGCTTGTGCCACAGGATGTGCGAAATCGGGATAATCTACACTTGTAGAGGCGTTTGTGCCCATGTCAACCCATTCATATCCATTGCTAAAATGCTGTTTGATATGCTCTTTTAATTCATATCCGGCATGATCAGAACCAATATAAACTTTCATTATTATGCTTTTTTATTACATATCTGCAAAAATAACAAAATAAACTGATAAACAGATTATTTTTTGCTCGCTTCTTCCAATTTGCGATACCACTCTTCACCATATTTCCGAATGAGTGGCTCTTTGAGAAAACGGAATACGGGCAGTTTGAGTTGCTTGCCTTTGAGGCAGGCCTCCTCGCAAACACCCCATCGGTGATAGTTCAGTGCTTCGTATTCAGGCAGTTTCTTAATACGGATGGGGTATAAATGGCAGGAAATAGGCTTCGGAAAGTCGATCTCACCATTGCGATAGGCCTTTTCGATGGCGCACTTGGCGATGCCGTCTTCGTAATAAACAAAGGCACAGGCTTCGTCGGAGAGGAGAGGAGTGACAAAGGCACCTTCCATGTCATAATCGAAGGTGCCGTCTTTTTCAACTTTCTGTACCCCTTCTTCGGTCATATATTTCCGATAGATGGGGAAGTTATCTTCCATATCGCCGATTTCGTCGGGCTCGATGGGGGCGCCCACATCGCCTTCCACGCAGCATAGGCCTTGGCAGGCGTGCAGGTCGCAGCAGAATTGCTCTTCGAGAAGTTCTTCCGAAACCAGGGTGTTGTCAATAATCAGCATGCCAATTATTTGAGTCTTCTGAACTGGCAGGTGAAGTGGCGCATCAATTCAGCTTCCCAAGTGATTTCCAGACCACGTTTGATGGTGTCGCGGCGGTCGTAAACGTTCTTCAGGGCGGCGGCGATAACGTCCATATGGTTGTTGGTGTACACGCGGCGCGGGATGCAGAGGCGTACGAAGTCGTTACCACCGAAGCGGTTCTCACGGGTTACAGGGTCACGGTCGGCCAAAACGTAGCCGATTTCGCAAGCGCGGATGCCAGCTTCCAAGTAGAGCTCGCAGGTCAGCGTCTGTGCGGGGAACTCTTCTTTGGGGATGTTGGTCAGCACCTTGTCGGCGTCAACGAAGATGGCGTGGCCACCAGCAGGACGTTGGTAAGGAATGCCGTATTCGTCGAGTTTGTCAGCCAGATACTGAACTTGTTTAACGCGGGTCTCAACCATGTCAAACTCAATGTTTTCCTTTAGGCCGACAGCCAGAGCGTCCATATCACGGCCGTTCATACCGCCGTAGGTCAGGAAGCCTTCGAAGGGGATGCAGAACAGCTTGGCGCCTTCGTACCATTCTTTCTTTCTGGTGGCAATGAAACCGCCCATGTTTACGAGGCCGTCTTTCTTGGCGCTCATGGTCATGCTGTCGGCATAGCTGAACATTTCCAAAGCGATTTCGCGGAGGGTCTTGTTGGCATAGCCTTCCTCGCGAGTTTTGATAAAGTAGCAGTTCTCGATGAAACGGGCGCTGTCGATGTTGACGGGCACACCGTACTTGTGGCACAGTTCGCAGGTTTCGCGGATGTTCTTCATGCTAACAGGTTGTCCGCCAACGGTGTTGTTGGTGACGGTCAGTACCATGAAGGGCACATTGCCTTTGTTTTCTTTCAGAACCTTTTCCAGTTTTTCGAGGCTTACGTTGCCTTTGAAAGGCACTTCGAGTTGGGTGTCGTAAGCTTCGGGCACGGTCACGTCAATGGCGAAGGCCTTGCGGCTCTCAATATGTCCCTTTGTGGTGTCGAAGTGGGCGTTGCCGGGCACAACCATACCGGGTTTTACAAGGTATGAGAATAATACGTTCTCAGCGGCACGGCCTTGGTGTGTGGGGATAACATATTCAAAGCCTGTTAGTTCGGTGATAGTGTCTTTCATGTGATAGAAAGAGCGGGCACCACCGTAGCTCTCATCGCCCATCATCATGGCGCTCCATTGGCGGTCGCTCATGGCACCGGTACCGGAGTCGGTCAGTAGGTCTATGTAAACATAGTCGCTCTTCAGCATGAAGATGTTCTGATGGGCTTCTTCAAGCCATTTTTCGCGTTCTTCGCGTGTTGATTTCTTGATGGGTTCCACCATCTTGATTTTCCAAGATTCTGCAAATGGTAATTCCATAGTATTATAATTTTATGATTATTAATTGTTTTGTCCAAGAACAAGTTCTAATCCATACGGATTTCGGTTTAAAAAGTTACATGTTTCAGGTGATGTTTCTCCCTGAGAGTCTTGCATTTATCGCAGCTTCCACACACCACCGTATTCGAGTCGGCTATGACGGTTTTGATAACTTTGCCTTCGTTGTCGAATTTTTTCCATTCGCCCACGCAGATGCCATGGTCGTAATGGCCGATATACAAGTAGGCACCATTGTCACGATACACTTTGTATTCACCGTCTTCCTTGCCGTTGACATAGGTGGCTTCGGTTTGGACGCGGCCGTTCTCATGGTAGGCTTTCCACTCGCCATGGCGCTCATCATTCTTGATGTCGCCGGCTACGTATTTTTTCTTGCCCGGCCGGTAGTGCACTTCACGAATCTTTTCGCTGGTGAGGTTTCCGTTAGCGTCAACTTTGTAATAATATACGATTTTGGGCGTGCTATCGGGGTTCAGCTCAACCACAGTGCGGCCTGGCAGCGTGTCGTCAGGGTCAATTTCGGACTGCTTGCCTTTGCGGGTGCACGAAACAGCCAAAATGACGAGTAGGACAAGTCCTATGTTTTTCAGTAAGTTGCTCATTCTATATAAATATTGTATGTTTTGTGCAAATTTACAAACAAAAATGACATGGGCGCAGTATGGCCAATATTATTTTGCAGGGACTTGTATGTCGATGCGGATGTCGTCAACATAGACGGGCTGTTGGCCTCGGTGCCAGTAATAAACTTGTAGTTGGTCGCTCTTTTGCCGCGGCTCGGGCGTGAGGTAGAGCATCTCAATCTGGTTCCATTGGTGCGGTGTCAGCGACAATTTCTCCAAGTCAAGAGCCCTGTATTTGTAGTTGCCACCCTTGTGGTTGAAGGTGATGACCATCGAGCCGGGATTCTCATTCATTTCGCAAGTAGGATATACCCAGGCGGTTACATGTATCCATGCATATTCTCCTGAGGTGATGTCGTGATAGGGAATCTTGCACGCAGGAACGAAAATTTCAACGTTGTCGGCTTGGCACGAGTGCAGTCCGCTGTGGGCGGTATCGCTGAGATGTTTGTAGAGGGTGGTGTCTTCAAAATCGCACACGATGGGGGGCAGTTGTCGATAGGTGATGGACGAGTCGGGCACATCGTAGGCATCGGCCGACCTGTGAACCAGCAACAGCTTGTCGTTCTGTGGATTGTGCTTGGTGGAAAAGAAGTTGGCAAAGTAGGCTTGCCGTGTCATGCGTTCGGGGTCGATGATGCGCTGGCTGTATTGCCACGACTGGAACAGGTTGAACAGAATCAGCACTCCCAGCAGGATTGGCGTGCCGTAACGGAAGAGTTTCCACTTGGCTTCGGCTGATGTTTGTATCAGGCTGCCGAGGGCGATGGCCATCAAAGGATATGACTGGATGAAAGCGCGTTGGCTGAATGAACCGGCATACCACCAGCACGACCAGCAGGCGACCAGATAGAGATTGCAGAGGAAGAACAGGGTGATGGGCCAGGCCATCTCGCGGTGCCGCTTGTGTGTGAAGTAGATGCCGATGGTGGCCAGCAGCATGATCGGTGTGTAAAGGTACCAGCCTTTCCTGAAACTGAACAGTACTTGCCACAGGTGTGGCGTTAGAAAGTCCATGCCTTCGCCTGGGTTGTTGTAACTGTTTATGAGCCAGTGTCCTGTGGCGAACTTCCAGTAGCGCAGTTGGATACAGCCGATGCCGACAACAATAACGGCCGCCATCAGCAGTTGCCATTTGTGGGTATTGAGGAATGTGACTTTCTGTTTAAATGAGTCTTTTGAATAGATGTTATAAAAGAAGGGAATGATAAGGCAAATCACGTCGGTAGGGCGCGTGATGATAATCAGCCCTGCAGCTACGGCAATGGTCGCCATCCAGCCTGACGAAGGGTGTTCGTGCCATTTGAGTGTGGCGTAAATGAGCAGCGTGTAGAGGAAGAACAGAATCAGGTGGATGACGGCAGGATTGGCGGCCGCTTGTATGTAGTAGTTTGTGCCCAGCAGTACGCAACAGAGCGTGAAGGCGGTAATGCGGTCGTTGAAGAAACGGAGCAATATCCTGCGCAGGAGGATGAGTGAGAAGAGCAGATAGCAGAGGCAGCCCGCCCAGATGCTATATTGGTAGCAAATGGAAAAGCCATCGGGAGTGCCGCCCGTGACGAGTGTTAGCAGGTGGCCGATGAGGAAGAAGGGCAGGAGCAGAATGGCTTCCCCCGAGGTGTATTTGATAACCCAGTAGCCGGTGTCGGCCAGCCACGCCTGATAAAAGCTGCCCGACAGTTCGTATTGGCTGATGAGGTCTTGCACTACCTGTACGTCTTTCATTCCCAGATCGTTGTAAATGAAAGTCAGCGGCAGGTAAAGATAATACCCCATGGTGTCCCACGAAAGAATATTCGCGGGAGAGAAGGAGAGGGTTCCTGCAAGGATGGCGATAAAAGACAGTGCAAGAACGATACTGGATAATCGCCCCTTGTCTTGTTTCGTCATGGGTTATTTTTTGGAGAAAGATTTGTTGAGTTCTTTCAGCACATCGTTGGTGATGTCTTTGGTGGGATCGCCCAGAACCATTTGAGAGCCATAGCCGTAGGTGAATACAAAGGAGGCGTTGCGCACGCTGTTGATGCGGCGGATGACGGTGAGCATCGAGTCAAGCATCTGGTCGTTGGCGGCGCTTTGCTTGGTCATCAGGTCGTTCATAACGCGTTCCTTGTCGGCCATGATTTGCTGGTATTCGTTTTCCAGTTGGGCTTGAGAGTTCTGAATCTGCAAGGGGGTCAGCACGCCCGACTGTTGGTTCTGTTGGAAATTGTTCAACTTGGTCTGGAAGGCCTTCTCCCTGTTGGTGAAGATGGTGTTCTGCTTAACCTGCTCGGCCTCCAGTTCATCTTTCAAAATCTTGATGAGTTCGTAATGTTCGTTAATAGAGTCGATGTTGACATACAAAATCTCACCGGTGCCGGCCTTGCCTTCAGGAACCGAAGGGATGTAAGCTTCGGTTTTAGGCTGGCAGAAGTGAAGAATGAAAAGAACGACAATGGCTATAACCATCACGGCGTCCAGGATAATGCGTGCAATGAAGCATTTCTTATGCTGGCATTTCTTTTCGGGTTGAACGTTTTCAGTTACAGGTTGTTGAATGTTGTTTTCTTCCATAAAATTATTTGTTTTTATTAATTACCTACGTCAGACATGTATTTGATTCTCATGATTCTGATTTCTTCTTCCGTATATTCGTCCTCGCCCAGCTCCTTGAGGGCGTCTTCAATGGAATCGGACTCGGCCTCGGCGAAATAATCCATTATTTCGGCCTGGTGGTACGGCTCGATATTCTCTTCTATATGGTAGTTGATGTCGAGTTTGGTGCCAGAGGCGACAATATTTTCAATTTCTGTGATGAGCTCGTCCATCTCCAAGCCTTTGGCAATGGCAATGTCTTCAAAGCTGAGCTTGCGGTCGATACTTTGAATGATGAACACTTTGATGGCCGATTTGTTCACAACCGACTTGACCACAAAATCCTGAGGCCTTTCTATTTCATTGTCAATGACATATTTCTTGATCAGGTCGATGAAAGGCTGGCCGTACTTTTGGGCTTTGCCGGCACCGACGCCGCTGATATGCGTCATCTCCTCCATATTGGTGGGATACTGGATGCACATGTCTTCGAGCGATGGATCTTGGAAAATGATGAACGGCGGCAGGTTCTCCTTGACAGAGATGGTCTTGCGCAAATCCTTCAGGAGTGAGAACAGGGTCTTGTCGATGGCGTCGCCTTTGCCGGGCATGGCATCTTCCAGAATGTCCATCTCTTCGTCTATGGATTCCTCGCTGCTTTGCGGCTTGGTAATCATGACCGAATAGGGATTTTTCAGGTAGCGTTCGCCTTTTGGGGTGATTTTCAGCAGACCGTAGTTTTCAATATCTTTATAGATGAGCTCCTCAAATATGGCCACGCGGATGACATTGGACCAGAACTTGGCGTCGTACTCCTGTCCTTCGCCAAATTGTTTCAGCGTGTTGTGTTTGAACTTGGTGATAGAGGTGGTCTTCTCGCCAGTGATGATGTCAATGATATGGTTGTCTTTGAATTGCTGCTTTACGGTTTGGATAACTTCCAGCACCAGCTGAATCTGCTCTGAGGCGTTCATCTTGGGCTTCGGATGACGGCAGTTGTCGCAGTTGTTGCAGTTGGCTTCGTCGAATGACTCGCCAAAATAGTGCAATAGGTGCTTTCTGCGGCAACTCGACGACTCAGCGTAGGCAGCGGTCTCGGCGAGCAACTGTTTGACAATCTCCTGTTCGGCAACCGACTTTTTGGTGGAGAACTTCTCCAATTTGTACAAGTCTTTGTAGTCGTAGAAGGCGATACAGATACCTTCGCCATCATCGCGGCCGGCACGTCCCGTCTCTTGGTAGTAGCCTTCCAGACTCTTGGGCATGTCGTAATGGATGACAAAGCGCACGTCCGACTTGTCGATACCCATGCCGAAGGCGATGGTGGCAACGATGACATCGGCTTTTTCCATCAGGAAGGCGTCCTGATTTTCGACACGTGTATGTGAGTCTAAGCCAGCATGATAGGGTAGTGCTCTGATTTTGTTGACTTGCAAGAATTCGGCCAGTTCTTCCACTTTTTTGCGGCTCAGGCAGTAGATGATGCCCGATTTGCCCGGGTGGTTCTTGATGAACTTGACAATGTCTTTGTCTATATGGTCGGTCTTTTCGCGTATTTCATAATAGAGGTTAGGCCGGTTGAAGGATGAGATGAACACCTTGGCCTTCTCCATATTCAGGTTTTTCTGGATGTCGTTCTGCACTTTCGGGGTGGCGGTGGCGGTCAGCGCAATGACGGGCACTTTCTTGCCGATAGTGTCGATAATGGTACGTATGCGGCGGTATTCAGGCCGGAAGTCGTGACCCCATTCCGAGATACAGTGGGCTTCGTCGATGGCGTAGAACGAGATGTTGATGTCTCTGAAGAATTCCACATTCTCGTCTTTGGTCAGCGACTCAGGCGCTACGTAGAGGAGTTTTGTCTTGCCTGACATCAGGTCGTCCTTGACGGTCTTGATTTCGGTTTTAGTGAGCGAGGAGTTGAGAAAATGTGCGATGCCTTCTTCAGTACCGAAATTGCGGATGGCGTCCACCTGGTTTTTCATCAGCGCGATAAGCGGCGAGATGACAATGGCGGTGCCTTCGCTCAAAAGCGCGGGCAACTGGTAGCAGAGGGATTTTCCGCCGCCAGTAGGCATGATGACAAAACAATCTTTACCGCTGAGCAAGGCTTTGATGATTGCCAACTGGTTGCCTTTGAATGTACTGAATCCAAAGAACTTTTGGAGCATCATTTGGATCTCTTTGTCTGATTGTACATGCATAGTCTTTTGCCTCCTGAATTTGGTTTTATAATACCTTTTGGTATGAGTTTTGATTTACAAAATTAAAAAACTTTTCGATAGCAAACTCTTTCGCAATATTTTTTATTTTATTTTTGCGTCATAAAAAATCGGCATTATTTCATTTACGAAAATCGCTTCTATTCATTATAAATTCTAATCTGCATGAAAGCTGTTTTTATTTCGTTTTACCAAGCCTTTTATAATGACATGTTGGATATTCTCGACAAATTGGAAATCCGTGGATTTACCTATTGGCCTGAGGTTCAAGGACGTGGCTCCGTTGATGGTGAACCCCACTACGGCACGCACGCTTGGCCGACGTTGAACGCCGCCATCCTGACGTTTGTGGCCGACGATAAGGTGAAACCTCTGATGGAGGCTGTGCACCAATTGGACGAAACGGCTCCGCAACAAGGTTTGAGAGCTTTTATTTTGCAAGCCGAGGAGCTTTAAAAGCACCATCTAAGGCAGAATGAAAGTTTTTTTTTCGGATAGTGTGTAAAGTTCGATAAAATCTTGTATTTTTGCCTCCGTTAGAAGGATGTTGCAGTTTGTTTGGGTAATGCGCTTCCTCAACAATGATTTTAGATTTCAATATTTTCGCTTACAAAGGTAAAACCTTACCCGTCACGGGAAAGTGACTTTTTGCGCGTTTAAATTTTAAAATATGAAGGTAGACATTCTTTTAGGTTTACAATGGGGAGACGAGGGGAAAGGCAAAGCTGTTGATGTGCTGACTCCCCGCTACGATGTTGTGGCAAGATTCCAAGGCGGTCCTAATGCTGGCCACTCTTTGGAGTTTAACGGTATGAAGCATGTGCTTCACATCATTCCGTCTGGCATTTTCCATGAGGACAAGGTCAATATTATTGGTAATGGCGTGGTGCTCGACCCGACCATTTTCCAAGAGGAAATTGAGGCTTTGGAAAAGATGGGCTTGACGCCGACCAAAAACCTCTTTATTTCGAAAAAAGCCCACCTGATTCTTCCTACGCACCGTCTGTTGGATGCTGCTATGGAAAAGGGCAAAGGTGATAAGAAAATCGGCTCCACGCTGAAAGGTATCGGTCCTACCTATACCGACAAAACCGCCCGCTCAGGCTTGCGTGTGGGTGATGTGCTTCTCCCTTCGTTCTGGGAACGCTATCGTGCACTGGAATCGGCCCATATAGATATATTGAAACGCTATGGTTTCGATTATACAGAGTTGCTTCCCTCCATGGAGGAAAAATGGCTCGATTCGTTGCGTATCCTCAAACAATTCACCTTCATCGACAGCGAATACGAAATCAATAACTATATCGATTCCGACAAGCATGTTTTGGCAGAAGGTGCACAAGGCACAATGCTCGATTTGGAGTTTGGTGCCTATCCGTTTGTGACCTCGTCGAACACCATCGCTGCCGGCGCCTTCACAGGTCTTGGCGTGGCTCCTGCCAAAGCTGGTAAAGTGATTGGCGTGGTGAAAGCCTATTGTACCCGCGTGGGTAGTGGTCCTTTCCCGACCGAGTTGTTCGATAAAACGGGTGAGTCGTTACGTGAGATTGGCGGCGAGTATGGCGCCACCACAGGCCGTCCGCGTCGTTGCGGCTGGCTCGACCTGCCTGCTCTCAAGTATGCCGTTATGCTCAATGGAGTGACCGAGATTGTGCTGACGAAAGCCGATGTGATGTCTCAGTTTGAGACCATTAAGATATGTACTGCATACGAGATTAATGGCGAACAGACCCAACGTGTGCCTTTCGACAATACAGTGGAAATTAAGCCCGTGTACACCGAATTTCGCGGTTGGCAGCAAGATGTGAGCGATATCCGCAACTACGACGACCTGCCACTGGAGTTTAAGCAGTATGTGCAGTATATCGAGAAAGAACTGAATGTGCCCATCTCAGTGGTTTCAGTGGGTCCCGATCGCGAAGCAACGATAGTAAGATAGTATGAGAAGATACCGCACAGTAGCCGCCCTTGTGCTGATCGTTCTGCTGATTGGCACTTCGTGTTCCCGCAAGGTTGTGGGTGCCCGACCGCACCGTCGCGACCGCAACTGTGGATGCGAGTGGCTTGCTCCGGCTGCCGATACCACCTCATGCTCATCTACCACCGCCGTCGCCGCTCTTTAGCCTGCGCAGGCCAAGGTGACGACACTTACCGTAACATCTCCATTCTCAGTCAGTTTGCTGATGGCGGCCTCCATAGTCGCCCCTGTGGTCAGCACATCATCACAGATAAGGATGTGTTTGCCTCGCAGTGTGTCGTGGTCGGTGACCGCAAAGACCGACTTGACATTCTCCCAACGGCTGTAGCGCCCTTTCTTGGTTTGTGTGTCGGTGAAAGCGGTACGCACCAGCAGCGAAGTGTTGTAAGGCACATTCATGCCCGCACTCAGTCCTTTGGCAATCCATTCGCTTTGGTTGTAGCCGCGTTTTTTTAGCTTTTTGGGATGCAGGGGAATGGGAATGATGAGGTCAATGTCTTGATATAAGGGCGATTCGGCTAATTTACGTCCGTAGTATTCGCCTAAGAAGGCGCCGATTTCTTTGTTGCCACGGTATTTCAGGCTGTGCAAGATATGCTGGGTGTGGGTGCCCTTGCGGAAAAATAACAGCGAAGCCGTCTCTTTGACGGGCACACGGCCCGCAAATAGGAGTGTGAGCGGATTGCTGTGGTCGAGGTGGTAGTTGGTTTCGGGGAGATGCAGCATGCAATCGAGGCACAAATGCTTTTCGTTTTGTTGCAACACTTGTTGGCAACTGACGCATAAGTCGGGATAAAATACGGATAATACGTTGTTTATCAACGAAATGAATTTTGACATAAATATTGCAATATTTTTATAAATTTGCAGTTCAATATCTAAGTCACAAAAGTAAAAATTTTTTTTTGTCATGGAAACAACCCCTATGGAAAATAAGCAATCGGAAACCAATCCCTTGAAAAAATGGGTGATGGTTTTAGGCATTTTGGCCGGCGTATTTTTTGTTACGACCATCTATTTTGCCTTCTTTGGCAAGCCTGTAGTCAATTACCAATATGTGCAGACAGTCAATGAAAAGGACCAGTTGCAGGCAGAACTCAATTCCTTGATGGCAGAGCACAATCGCATTAAGGAGCAATATGAGGATGTGTCGGGCTTGTTGAGCGAAAAAGACAGCATCATCATGGCTAATGCTGAAGAAATCAAGGCGTTGATTAATTCTCAAGCTGATTACAGAAAAATTAAGAAACAACTCGCTCGTCTGCAAAACATTGCTAAAGAGTATGTTTCAGAAATAGATAAACTCTACACTGAAAATCAGGCTCTGAAAGAGGAAAATACGCAGGTGAAGGAGACTTTGGCACAGACGCAGCTGGAGAAAGAGGCTATGGCCAAGGATAACGAGGATTTGAATAGCAAGATAAATGCGGCGGCTGTCCTGAAAGCCTACAATATCAAAGGTTCCGCTGTTTATTATAAGTCGAAAGGTACAGTGGAAGTGATTACCGACAGAGCTTCTAAGGTGGAGAAATTCAAGACTACGCTGACGCTGGCTGAGAACTCACTCGCCGCTGCCGGTCCTGTCAACATCTATTGCCGTGTGGCCATCCCCGGTTCGGGCAAGGTGCTCACGCCTGGTGCTGCTGATGCTTATACGTTTATGAACGAAGGTCAGCGCCTGCAATATACCGCCAAGGCCGTTGTAAACTACACCGGACAAGCCGAGAATGTGGTGTTGTTCTGGGATTTGCGCGATAACGACAGAGCCATCAAAGGTCAGTATGTAGTGCAAGTTTTCACCGATGACCATTTGTTGGGTGAAACTTATTTCACGTTGAACTAAGGATTTGAAAGATAAAGAAAAAGCCGCTGAAAAGCGGCTTTTTTTATGGCTTTAGTGAAGCAGCACCCATAGCTTGTCTTTCAGTTCGGTGAGGTTCATTCCTGTGTGGGAGGAGATGAACAATACCGGCACATCGGCGGGCACTTTTTTCTCCAGTTTTTTCAGCTCTTCGGGCTGCAGTAGGTCGCACTTGGTAATGGCAATCATCCTTTTCTTGTCCATCATTTCATCATTATAAGCCTGCAGTTCTTTGAGCAGAATCTTGTATTCTTTTTTGATGGAGGGCGAGGTGGCGGGAATCATGAACAGCAGGGCTGCGTTGCGCTCAATATGGCGCAGGAATTGCAGGCCGATGCCTTTCCCTTCGGAGGCGCCTTCGATAATTCCGGGAATGTCGGCAATGGTGAAGGATTGGTGGTCGCGGTAGGCCACCATGCCCAGATTGGGTGTGAGCGTGGTGAAGGGGTAGTCGGCAATCTTGGGTTTGGCATTGGAGAGCTTTGAAATCAGGGTTGACTTGCCCGCATTGGGGAAGCCGACCAGTCCCACGTCGGCCAGCACTTTCAACTCTAAGGCCAGCCAGCCTTCGGTGCCAGGTTCGCCAGGTTGGGCAAAGCGGGGCGTTTGTCGCGTGGCGGTCTTGAAATGGACGTTGCCCTGTCCGCCGCGGCCACCCTTCATGATGATGACCTCTTCGCCGTCGTTGAGCACTTCGCCAATCAGCTCGTCAGTCTCGGGATCTTTGACGATGGTGCCCAGCGGCACTTCTACGATGGCGTTTTTGCCATCACGACCGAAGCACTGCTTGGCAGCGCCATTCTCGCCATCTTCGGCAAAAATGTGCTTGGTGTAACGTAAGTGTAAGAGTGTCCATAAGTTGCGGTTTCCGCGCAGGATGACATCGCCACCTTTGCCGCCGTCGCCGCCGTCGGGTCCGGCCTTGGGATTGCGTGCCTCGCGTGCCAAATGCGCCGAGCCTGCACCGCCGTTGCCCGAGCGGAAATAGATTCTTACAAGGTCGATAAAATTAGCGTTGGATGTTCCCATAAAAGTGAATTTTGATATGATGGATTACCTGCAAATATCGTGCCAGTTGCTATCTTTCCAAAATGTGCAGGTTGTCGGTAGCCAAACGGACTTTCATCCATTTGAAAAACTGTTGTTTGTCTTCATCGGAGGGTTTTCCATTGTAGGTGACAATCAGGGTGGGGAAGGTTTCCGCCTTCGTGGTTTTGACATCCACCTGCACCGAATTGTTGATGGAGAAGTTCTTGACAAACGGAAACTGCAGCGCAATCTCGCGTGCAATCTGCTCGTAAGAGTCTGCCACACGTTCCTGTAGGGTAATGTCTTGCTCCATCAGTCGGATGATGGAATCTTTTTCAGCAATGATGGAATCGCGTTTGGCTAACAGGTTTTCGATGATGTTGGCTTGTACTGAAATGTCCATATTGACTGAATGACCCTTTTGTTTGACTTCCAGCTTGGTTTTCTTGATGCCGTATTCGTCGAGTTTCATTTGCAGTTGGCTGATTTCATCCTGTGTGAGGGCGCGACCGATGAGCGACAGCTGGATAAGCGAGCCTTTGCGGTGAAATTCCTTTTCGGCGGAAAGCACTTGCGTGTCGTCAAACATATGGGTTTGCTGTATTTCGTTGACAAATTTGTTGGCCTGATATTGAAATTGGCTTTCTTGTATAACGTTGATAGCCATGAAAATACTGGGGACGATGACCAGCACGGCAAAGATGGAGATGGTTCGTTTCACGAGCTTGCGCTGGTGCGGGTCCATGTATTGCACGTAGGGGAAATGCAAATATCTGACCATGATAAAGGTGGCCAGGGCAATGAAGAAGGAGTTGAGGAAGAAGAGATAGAAGGCTCCTAGGAAATAGTGTATTTGTCCCGTAGCCAGACCATAGCCCGCTGTGCAGAGCGGCGGCATGATGGCCGTGGCGATGGCGACGCCTGATATGATGGTGAATGACTGCTCCTTGCGTGAAGTGGCGATGATGCCGGCGGCACCACCGAAGAAGGCGATGATGACATCGAAAATGGTGGGACTGGTACGGGCCAGCAGTTCCGAGCGCGCATCGTTGAGTGGGGAGATGAGAAAGTAGAGGGATGAGAAGAGCAGACTGATAAATACCATAATGCCCCAGTTTATCAGCGATTTGCGCAATAGGTCTTTGTCGGTGGTGCCGATGGCCAGGCCAATGCCCAAAATGGGACCCATGAGAGGGGAAATGAGCATGGCCCCAATGATGACAGCCGTGGAATTGATGTTCAATCCCACAGAAGCGATGATGATGGCACAGGCCAGAATCCACACGGTAGGTCCTTTGAAGTCGGCCGACTTTTTTACCGATGAGATGGTGGTCTCTATGTCCGTGTCTTCCTGTAACTGAGTGATTTCTTTCAGTTTGTCGCGAAGTTGCTGGGCAAAACTTGGAGATTCCTTGGGCGTTTCAGGGGTTGGCTGTTGTTCCATGGTAGTGATAATTTGTTGCAAAAATAAACGATTTTTGGTCGTCATGGGCTATCTTTATTTTATTTTTGTTAAATGAATGATGTTAATGTTTTCGGTGTGGCAAAAGTTTGTTATCTTTGTAGCTGTGATGGGTTTTAAGTATTTTCCTTTGTAAAATATTTTCCATCAACAGTTTAATGGATTTGTGTTTTAATAATAAATATCCTGATTATGGATTTTCGGATTGAGAAAGACACCTTGGGTGAAGTGAAAGTGCCCATCGATAAATTGTGGGGTGCACAAACCCAGCGTTCGTTCAATAATTTTAAAATCGGTCATCAAACCATGCCGAAAGAGATTATTTATGCTTTGGCATTGGTGAAAAAGGCTGCTGCTGCCGCCAACTGCGATGCAGGAGTGTTGGCAGAAGAGAAACGGAAGTTGATTGCCGACTGTTGTGACGAAATCCTGGCGGGCAAGTTGGACGAGCATTTCCCCTTGTGCGTATGGCAGACAGGCTCGGGTACACAAACCAATATGAATGTCAATGAGGTGATTGCCAATCGTGCCGAGATGATGTTGCATGGCCAAATTGATGTGGCTAACAGGTTCATTTCGCCCAATGATGATGTGAACAAGTCGCAATCGACCAACGATGTTTTTCCTACGGCCATGCGTGTGGCAGCTTCTATAGCCGTGGTGCGTCAGCTGATGCCAGCCGTGGAGAAACTGATGCATACTTTGGAACAAAAGTCCGCTGACTTTCAGGATATTGTAAAAATCGGCAGAACCCATTTGATGGATGCCACACCGCTAACGTTAGGGCAGGAGTTTTCGGCGTATGTTTCGCAGTTGCACCACGGATTGGAGGCGCTGCAACATGCTTTGCAACACCTAATGGAGTTGCCCTTCGGCGGTACCGCTGTCGGTACGGGCCTCAATACGCCTAAAGGCTACGATGCGCTGGCTGTCAGATATTTGAATGAATATCTGGGAATGGATTTTACGCCCGCCGCCAATAAATTCGAGGCGATGGCCAGTCACGATTCGTTTGTGGAGATGTCGGGAGCACTGAAACGCCTGGCCGTGTCGCTCATGAAGATTGCCAATGATGTGCGTCTGCTCTCGTCAGGGCCCCGCTGCGGCCTGGGCGAGTTGCGGATTCCTGCCAATGAACCCGGGTCTTCCATTATGCCCGGCAAAGTGAATCCTACGCAGTGTGAGGCATTGTCGATGGTTTGCTGCCAAGTGATTGGCAATGATACCGCTATGACAACGGGAGCATTGCAAGGACATTTGCAACTGAATGTTTTTATGCCGCTGATAGCACGTAATATCATGGATTCGATAGGCATATTGGCTGATGCGGTGACTTCGTTCAACGACCATTGCGCCGAAGGTATAGAGCCCAACAAGGAAGTGATAGAGAAGCATTTGCGCGAGTCGCTGATGTTGGTGACCGCGCTGAACACACATATTGGCTACTATAATGCCGCCAAAATTGCCAATTATGCTCTCGACAATCGCCTTACATTGAAAGAGGCAGCTTTGAAGTTGGGCCTGGTGTCGGAAAAAGACTTTGACCAATGGGTGGATCCTTCTAAAATGGTGTAGGCATGGAAGAACAACGGATAAGTGATTTGATACGACAGTTTGTGGCCCGTAATGGGAAGGATGAACTTTTTCAGGAACGGAAAGTGTTGGATTTGTGGCCTTCTGTGATGGGCGACTATATCGCTAAAAACACGGGAAAAGTTTCCATCAAGCAAGGTGTCCTGTATGTTAAGGTGTTAAATGCTGCGCTCCGCTTTGAATTAAATGCTTCTCGCTCGTTGATTATCAAAAAGTTGAATGATGCTGTAGGGGGTGAAGTGGTAAAGAGTATTGTTTTTAACTAGCCATTATCTTTTTAAGTTCTTCGGCAAATTGCGGGTACGACTTTCGTACGCAATCTGCGCCCGCAATGGCGATTGTGCGCTTTAGCGCCAGCAATGAGTAGGCCATGACCAGCCGATGGTCGCCGTGTGAATCCATGACAAGCGATGTGGCGTTCTCACTATCGTTACCTGTGATGATTAAGGTGTCTTCATCGGGAGCGTCAAGAGCCGTTAAGGAGGTCATAAGATTGGTTTTTCTTTCGGATTCTTTATGTTTTAGATTGTGCAATCCTTTGAGCGTAAGTCTGATGGGCATCATTGTAGCCATGACTGTCAGTGCGGGCGCCAAATCTGGATTGTGGATGAGGTTGAGTTGGTGCTCGTATTGTAGGGTTTTGCCATTTTTACGGATAACGACACCTTCGTCGGTCAGTGTGGTGCACACACCCAACTCTTCGAACCATTGCGCGATAATGGCATCGCCTTGCAGACTTGGCAGTGTGAGCCCTTTGAGCAGAATTTGTTGCGCCCCGCCTAAAGCACAGAGTGCGTACCAGAAGATGGCGGCACTCCAGTCACGTTCAATAGCACAACTGCCCTGTTGGTCGTATTGTGCGATGAGTGCTTCGGTCATCGAAATATAAGGTTCAGAAGGTTGTGTGCTCCGTTGGTACTCAATGGCAGGATTGCCTATGTGTTTCGCTATCAGCAGTAATGCCGAAACAAACTGGCTGCTTTCGCTGCCGTCGATGCGGATCTGCTGCGCATGTAGAGGCTGCCCGGTAATACGCCAGCCGTCAGCAGTGGGGGCGATGTCGGCTCCGATAGAGTGCAAAGCATTGACTAAAGGGAGTATGGGGCGCTGCAGCAGTCGCTCGCTGCCTGTCAACAGCCAGTGGCCTGGGGTGATGGCTAACACAGCCATTAGAAAACGGAAAGCGGCACCGCAATCACCGACATGGATAGGGGTGAAAGCGTTGTCTGCTTTATTAAGGTATTGATATACAGTTGATAACGCATAATAAGTGATCTGTATGTCCTCGGCTGCCTGTTGGTCGGGGGCGGTGAGGGGCTGTCGATTGAGAAATTGCAGCACCAGCTTTCGGATGAATATGCTTTTGGAGAGTGGCAACTCTACCGTCAGGGTGCTGACCGGGCGAAGGCGGAAGCCGTTTTCTAATAACGAGGACATATTGTGCACTTATCTTGTTAATTGCGACCTTCTTTTGCCGGGAGTTTTTCTGCAAATCATAAAATCCCAAATGCCTTCGGCGTAGCCTAAGCCATAGCTTATATGCAGGATGAGGAAACTCTTAACTACCTTCAGGCGCTGTTTGAACGTGAATTGCGAGCCGCCGCTGTGCATGAATGCCAAGATGATGTAGCAGAGCAGGATAGCCAGGTAGGCCAAGGCGCAATATTTGTTAAGGAAAGAAAGAACCAGTCCCACGACAAGAAAGAGCATAAAGCAGAAGGGGATGGTTTGGCGCAGCGTGGTGATGCGCTTATGTTTCTTATTCACATATACTTTCCAATAGCCGTACTGGTAATATTGTTGGAACAGCTTGTTGAAACCAGACCTGACAACGTAGTAGGATTGTATATTTTTGCTCAGAAAAATCTTATACCCGGCTTGGGTGAGTCGGAAGTTGTATTCATCATCCTGATTGCGAGTGAGTTTCTCATCGAAAAGTCCCACTTTTTCAAACACTTCGCGTTTGTAAGCTCCAAAGGCGACGGTATCCACATAACCTTCTTTGTCGCCCGTGCGGAAGTGGGCGTTTCCCACGCCAAAAGGTTGCGACATAGCATAGCCGATGATGAGCGATTTCTCGTCGGCGTAGCTGTTGGTGAGGATGCCACCGCAGCAGCCAATCTGGTCGTCGGAGAAGAGCACCTCGATATTGCGTTCGATAAAATCTTTTTCAATGGTGCTGTGGGCTCCGAGGATGATGACCACGTCGCTATTGCTGTTGGTGATGCCCATGTTCAGCGCATAGGGTGTAGTTCGTTGTTCGTTCAAAATCAGGTGGATATACGGATATTTTTCCGCATAATGCTTAATGATATCAGTGGTTCCGTCATTACTCATTCCATCGCAAACAAAAACCGAAAGTTGTTCCTTGGGAAAATCTGAAGCAGCGATGGATTCGAGGCATGCAGCGATGTAAGCCACCTCGTTTCTACAGGGGATAACTATGGAGACTGTTTTCATATTCATCAATCAAGCAAAGAGTTATATAATTTTAATAAGATTTCTGATTGGGTATTCCAATTGTATTTTTCAAGAACCGCCTTACGCCCGTTGTCACCCATTTGGCGGGCGAGCTCCGGATTGTCCACAATGCGCCTAATGGCCTCTGCAACGCCTTTACTATCAAATGGATCAACACAAATGCCGCAGTCGCATCCCTCAACAATATCTTGCCATAACTTGAAGTTGGAGCAGATAACGGGTATCCCCGCCGCCATATACTCAAACAGTTTGATAGGCAGGGAGTCGATGTAGCTCGGCATAGGGTGCAGCAGCAGTAATCCCGCCATGGATTCGCCCAAAAGGCGGTTCACTTCTTGGCGACCGACATATCCGTAATAATCAATAAGTTGCCAATCTTTCTCCTTTTCCACTTCATTTTGCAACGACAGAGGTGAAAAGGAACCCGCCAATTTAAGTCGCACATGGGCATTTCCTGCAGCATGCACCATTTCAAAAATGCCGCGTTCAAGGAAGAGTCCCCCCACATAGCACACGGCTTGCTGCCGGTTCTCCCAATCTATTCCAGGCGTTATTTCGCTTATTATGGGATAGTTGCACACCGACACAACTTGTGCGGCGGTCACTTTTTGGAAGCGCTCTTGAATGTGTGGCGTGGCCGTCACTACGGCACTCATTTTCCGCACATGACGGTTCTCCCACCATTCTACCAGATGCGACATCATGCCACGCAAACACTTGGGAATCCACGGCTTAGTCAGTATCTGGCGAGGTAAGTCCTCATGACTGTCATACACCACCTTCTTCCCGCGACGAGCCAACTTGACACCCACAGAGAGCAATTCGGGGTCGTGGAAATGGTAAAGGTCTGCATCAATCTCTAGGGCTTTGCCGAGTATCGATTTCCCCGATCTGAGAATGCGCTCAAAACGGTTGTCAAACTTGCGTACACCGTAGATTTTTACCTCTTCAACCACATCGTCATCGGCACCTGCCACCACCAAACTCACATCAAATCCCGCGCGCTGCAAGGAGACGCACTCCTTCCAGAAAATCCGGGTGTCAAGTTTCGGGTGAACAGAGGTTAGATGACAGATTTTGTTTTTCATTCTTTCAAATCATTATCAGTTTTTAAAAAGAAGAGCGCTATTAGCATAAAGCAGAGAACACCATGTGTCAGCAGGCTAGTCAAAAAGGCTCCATTCAAAAAGGTGAACAGCGTAAGAACTACCACACCGAAGAAAATCGGACGCATTTTAAGGCACTCGAAAAAGCGAAATACGGCCACGGTACCTATGGTGAAAGCCACTGCTCCCCAATGACCAAAGTTCATAAATCCATCGCCGATAAATCCTGTGTTGCAGCTCACATTGGTTCGTCCGTACATGTAGTAGCCAATCAAGTGCGGTGGGTCAAGTTCGTAGGGATAGACGAAGAAATGACTCAAAATGCTATGTGACAAGTAAAGGTGATTGTGCTCAAAATAAGCGAAATAGACGCTGCTAAGTTGGGCTGGTGTGAAGAACATCCTTCTTACCATAATGCTTTCGGGTAGAATATTCCCTGTGGTTAGCGTAAACAGGGCTCCTGCCGCCACCATCAGTACCACACCGAACAGGACAAATCCAGCTTTCACCTCATAGTCATCGAACAGGCAGAAGGCCAGTACCAGAAACAGCGATAATACAACGGCTTTGTGTGGGTTGACCAGAAAAATATAGAGCATGGCAACTGTGGCGAACGCGATGACCCAGCCGTTTCGGCGCCATACACCATAAACCAGAAGTAAGGGCAACAGCACTTTGACCAGCGGCCCGAAAAGATAAGCTGTCAGTGCGGTGGTGTGCAGCTGCGCAGCTTCCCTGGCATCGTAAACTTCCGTGCCCATCGAGAAGGCGTTGAAATGTAGGTTTGTGCCATAAGTGAGGATAAAGGGCAGGAGTGCGAGCAGTGCCAGGACCAGTAGTGCCGGCATCTGGAGCCGTTGCGGTACGATGGGCGATTTGAACGATGGTATTTGAAGCCAGTGGCTGGAGATTAAGAAGGTGAACAGCAATGCATAAAGGCACGGAAATACGCTGCCGCCACCGAATTGGAAAAAGACGATGGCGGGCACGCCGAAAAGCACTGCCGCGAAGATGCTGAGCGCGTAGGCAAATGAAGATGAGGGTTTAAGCCAGAAGATGCAAAGTGCCAGCGCCACCAGCAATAGCGCACCCCATATCACCGTTGCGGCTGAATATATCCACTGGAAATGCAAATGCGGGAAATGAGGGCAGACGAAATGGCCGTATTCCACCACCATCAGCACATAGTAGGCAAAAAATAGTATGATGTGTGCCGTTCGATTACTTAGTAACTGTAATAACTTGTCTTTTAGGCTTTTCATGACTCTCTGTCAAATTTTTTACAGTTAAAAAGAATCAGAATGAAATAGATGGAATAGGCAATGAGATTCAATGCCGTAAAAATCCAAAGAAATTGATCTACAGGTAGATGGCGGAAGAAATAGAGTGCCATCACCAGCAAGAAATAGCCGATTTGCCAGGCTGCCAGGGTTTTCAGTTTTTCCAAAACGGTAAAGCAGATACTCAGAGGAGAAACGACAAACTGTATGGCAAAGGCGAAGGTGAGAATTTGTGCATAATGCCCGGATTCTTCCCAAACGGCGGAGAAAAAGAACGAGAACAACTGCGGTCCCCACAACAGGATAATCACCACAAATGGGAGGATAATGGCAGTTAGCACTAGGGCTGTTTTTAAGATGGTGGGCGTAATCTTCTGCTTGTCAACCACTTTGTCGCGCAATTCCTTGAGTAGCACCTGCATCAGCGAAGCGGTGATGAAGGCGATGGGCACCGCCAGAATCTGGCGACTCAGGTCGAAATAGCCCGTGACGGTGACGCCGAAAAAGGCGTTGAGGAAAAAGACAGGCAGCAGCATGCTCAGCGTGTTCAACACTGCAGGAACAGCCTGATATTTAGGAAATTCATTGTATTCTTTCAAGGCTTGCGTCACTGTGCTCAACGATTGTCCTTTGAAAGAGAGTCCCCGACGTGCCGCCTGGAAATAGGCCGACACAATGTTGACGCTGTTGCCCACGATATCTCCAACGGGCAGGCCAACTTGTATTTTTGCCACTCCTGCGCCTATTTGCGTCACGCCTTCTGAGGCGCGTCGGCACATCTTGTTCAACGAGATGGCTTTGAATGCTGAATGACGTGTCAGCCAATAGTTAAAGAATTGATATACAGAAAATAATAATGTTGAGAGAGGTACAAGGTAAAGCCAGTGGGCATATTCAACTGGGAAATTGAGCATGCGAATGATAGGCTGTTGGAAGAAATAGATGGTTACAAGTATTATTAAGTTGATAATCAGTGAAATGAAAATACCACCAACTAAAATTGCAACGGAGGTTTTCTCCTCTTTGGGTAGCACCACCGCCAGTTCGTAGCGCATGGTAACCACCACCACAAGCACCCCGACGATACTCATATAAAGCGAGAAGGCTCCGAAGTCGTCGGCGGAATACATTCTTCTGATAATCAGTTGGACAGCGATAAGAATCACTTGGGCGATGACCGTACCTGAAATCAATGTCGCCGCATGTTTCAAAATACGATTGCCGAAAAGATTTTTAAAGAATCCCTCTTTTTTTAAAATCCCATTCGTCCCTGAGCCCATTCGTGTCGTTTATGATTAAATAGTGATGCCGGCATTTTTTGCAAACACCTGCTTCTCACTTTGTCTGTGCAAAGTTAATCATTTTTTTTGATGTCGTCACTGGTAATGTGGCCTGGAAGTCGTCGCAGGTTGTAGCCCGAAGCCATGATTTCGCCGTAGGCTCCAGCAGACCGCAGGGCTAACAAGTCGCCGCGTTGTGCGCCAGAAACGGCAAAGTCCTTGACGAATACATCGCTCGACTCGCAAATGGGGCCGACTACATCGTAGATTTCTTCCTCTCGGTCGGAGGTGAGATTCTCAATACGATGAAAGGCCTGGTACAGGGCGGGACGGATGAGGTCGCTCATGCCTGCATCCACGATGATGAATTTCTTGTGAGCTCCTTGTTTTACATATAACACTCTGGTAATCAGATTTCCGCATTGCGCCACCATGCTTCTGCCTAATTCAAAATGAAGTGTCTGTCCCTCGCGCAGGTTGAGGCCGTGGCGGAAGACATTAAAATAGTTCTCAAAATCGGGTATGGACAAATGGTTGGGGTGTTCGTAGTTGACGCCCAAGCCGCCGCCAACGTTGATGTGTGATAGCGAGAGTCCTGCTTGTTCCATCTCCTCCATGATTTGGTTAACGCGCACGCACAGGGTTTGGAACGGCTCCATGTCGGTAATCTGGCTGCCAATGTGAAAATGGAGTCCGATGAGGTGGATGTTGGGCAGTTGCAGGCAGCGGTTGGCTACTGCCACGGCCTCTTCCATGTTGATGCCGAACTTGTTTTCGTTGAGGCCTGTGGTAATATACTGGTGGGTGTGTGCGTTGACATTGGGGTTGATGCGCAGACATACCGGCGCTGTTTGGCCCATTTCGCCCGCCAGCTCGTTGATGACTTCCAGCTCGGGCAGTGATTCTACATTGAAAGAGAAGATGTTGTGCTCTAAAGCCAGGCGGATTTCGCGGTCGGTTTTGCCCACACCGGCAAAGACGATTTTGTGGGCGGGGAAGCCGGCAGCCAGTGCAGCTTTAATCTCTTCTCCGTTGACACAATCGGCACCGAAGCCATAAGCTGCAATTTCGCGCATGATCTCAGGCGTGGCGCAGGCCTTCACAGCATAATGCACTTGCATATAGGCATCGGCAGCCCTCCGTTTGATCTCCTCTAACGTGTTGCGAAGGATATCCATGTCGTAATAGTAGAAGGGCGTTTCTATTTTCTGAAATTGTGCAGTGGGAAATTGGCCAATGAGCATAATGTATTAGTAATGATATTGTTAGAAAAGATTGTCGCTGAGAGCCTGTAAGGCGCGTGTTTTGTCTTCGGCTCTGATGAGGATAGAGATGTTGTGGTCGGAACCACCATAGGAAATCATACGTACGGGAATCTCCTTGAGGGCGTCCACCACCTTGGCTTCGTAGCCTACATTCTGGGTGTTAAGGTCGCCTACTACGCTGATGATGACCATGTTGCGTTCAACGGTAACCGTGCCGAGGTTTCGCAGTTCATCCACAATGCTGTCCAGGTGGTCGGTGTTGTCGATGGTGAGCGAGACGGCCACCTCTGAGGTGGTAATCAAGTCGATACTGGTGCGGTACTTCTCGAAAATCTCGAACATCTGGCGCAGGAAACCGTAAGCCATGAGCATGCGGCCCGAAAGAATACGTATGGCGCAGATGCCGTCCTTGGCAGCCACGGCTTCTATCTTTCCTTGCTTGAAAGTATTGCTGATGGTTGTGCCCTGAGCTGAAGGCTCAAGTGTGTTCAGCAAGCGTACGGGAATGTTCTTTAACTTGGCGGGTAGGATGCAGGTGGGGTGCAGGATTTTGGCGCCGAAGTAAGCCAACTCGGCAGCCTCTTCAAACGACAGTTGCGGCACAGGTTTTGTGTTGGCGACAAAGCGAGGGTCGTTGTTGTGCATACCGTCAATGTCGGTCCAGATCTGAATTTCGTCAGCGTCAATGGCGGCACCAATCAGCGATGCAGAATAGTCGGAGCCACCACGTTTCAGGTTGGAGATGCGTCCGTTATGGTTGCGACAGATAAAACCTTGAGTGATAACGATATCGTAATCTTTATAGGACGACCATATGGCGTGCAGTTTTTCGGTGATGAGTGGTAACGACGGCTCACCATTCTCGTCAAGGCACATGAAATCCAGCGCCGGCATAAGGGTGGCTTTAACGCCACGCTCTTGCAGCAGCAGCGTCATCATGTTGGTGCTCATCTGCTCGCCCATGGCGACAATCTCCTTCTCAACCTGCTCGCCAATAGGCATGAGGTAAAGCTTACGCAGTTGGTTGAGAAACTCTTCAATGCGTCGAAGAGCCTCGTTTCGGCAGCTCTCGGTGGCGTATAAAGCGTCTATTTCAAGATGATATTTGCGGGTGAGTTCGTTGAGAACTTCAGCGGCAGCCGCATGATTGTCGCGCTTGGCGTAATCAGAAATCTGTATCAGACTGTTGGTGGTGCCGCTCATGGCCGAGAGCACAACTATCTTCTGTTGACCATCGGTAATCAGGTCGGCCACATGTTGCATGCGCTCTGCTGAACCTACGGATGTGCCTCCAAATTTTAGAACTTTCATCGTCTTTTTTTTTGGGGTGCAAAAATAAAAAAATTATATTTTTGTAAATTATATATTGAATGGTAAAATGAGTGTTATGAAAAGATTGCTTGCTATCATCTTTTTAGGATGGCTATTAACTATGCCCGCTTGGTCGAATCCAGTTGACATGGCTACGGTAAAACGTGTGGCGCACAATTTTCTCCAATCGCGTAATGTGTCTGTCACCAAGGCCATGCCTTCTGTCGCTTATACGGCTACTACAAAGCTTGCCTCAACTAAGTCCACAGACCTCTTTTATGTGCTCAACTGTGGTGACGCTTTTGTGGTTGTGGCCGCTGATGACCGTGTGACGCCAGTGCTCGGCTACTCGACCGAAGGTGCTTTCGATCCGCAGAATGTGCCAATACAGATGCAAGACTTTTTGGATGCTTTCAGTCAGGAGATTACGGCTATCATCAATGAGCCGGCATGTCCATTGCTCTATCAGGAGCGTTGGGCCACGTTGCTCTCCGATTCATACGCTGCCACGAAAGGAACGGCCGTGGTGGGACCGCTGTTGTCAACCAATTGGGCGCAGACGGAATACTACAACAGCCTCTGCCCAAAAGATGCTGCTGGCTCTGGCGGCCATGTGCCCGTGGGCTGTGTGGCTACCGCCATGGCGCAAGTGATTCGCTATTGGGAATATCCTGTTCATGGTGTGGGTAGTCATACCTATCTGGCCAACTCCAGTGCATACGGCTATGGTGATTATGGCGAACAAACAGCTGATTACGAACACACTACATACGATTATGACAACATGCCCAACAGGCTGACGGCTTCAAGTACTGAGGCGCAGATTAGAGCCGTGGCCACACTGTCGTATCATTGCGGCGTGAGCGTTGACATGTTCTACGGTCCTAAAGGTAGCGGCTCGTTTATGGATAGAGTGGGGCCCGCCCTCATCAAGTATTTTGATTATCCCGATCGTCTTAAACACTTGTCGCGCAATAACTATACTGATGAAGAGTGGGTAAGGATGCTGAAGGCCGAACTCGATTTGGGTCACCCGATGCCATACGATGGTGCGGGCGATGCCGGTGGTCACGCCTTTGTGTGCGATGGTTACGATAACGAGGATTATTTCCATTTCAACTGGGGCTGGAATGGTGCCTATAACAACTATTTTCTCGTGTCGAGTCTGAATCCTGTGCCAACACAGCCACAGCTTACGTTTAACAACCGCTGTTCGGCCATTTTCGGCATTGATGCGGAGACCCCCGTCATGCTGCTCAATACCGATGAACTGGTATTGGTGGCCGAAAAAAACAAACCGAGCGACAGTAAGAAGGTGACTTTGCGTACCTATTTTCTGCAGAATAATATCAACCTCACTACAGTGGGCAATTTCCAAATCAGTACCGATGGCGTTAATTACGCTTCCTCGTTGGATTTCAATAAGGTAGGAGGTGAGTTGTACGTGCGATTCAATGCGGGTAGTACCGATGAAAATGGTCGTTTGCTGCTGTCATCGGGCTCTACCCAGGATACGGTAGAGTTGAAAGGCTTGGTTTACGAAGTTACTTGTGATGCACCTGAAAATCTTGATTATGAGATAAATGAAGGCGAAAGCGTGGAGCTTTTTTGGGATGCGCCAGCTGCCATTTCCAAGCCTGTGACTGTCACATGGAACACGAATACTAACCTCCATCTCAGCTATCCGTCGGCTTACAAGGCTTATCAAATGCACCGATATACCGAGGCCGACCTGCTGGCCTATCATGGAATGCAGTTGAAGAGCGTTTCCTTTAAGCCTAATGCCGATGCATTGCAGTATAAAGTGATTGTCTATCAAGGCGGTAGCTTCGTTAGAGGAAAATACGATCCGGGCAACATCGTGGCTGAACAAGTATTGGATTTATCCTCATTAGATTTTTCAAATTGGAATACCATCCAACTGGACGAGCCGGTTACGATTGATGCCACACAAGAGTTGTGGTATGGCATCTATCTGGAGGCGCCAGCTATGTCGTCAGTGATGAATATGGGACGATGCTCTGAGCATGGCAAGGGCAACATCATGGGCACTGTCAGCGGCAACACGGTCACTTGGGCTGAAGAGTCGCACGGCTACTGCAATGCTTTGAAGGCAGAGATAGCCGCCGCCGACAGTGGTGTGGTCAGCTACGACATCGCCCGCGACGGCAACCCTCTGGCCAAAGTAACTACTTTGCAATATGTTGACCCGTTGAAGGTTAACGGCACATACCACTATACCATAACCGCCAATTGGGCCAATGGCTGTTCAGCCGTTGCCGAGCAGGATGTGGTAGTGGAGGCTATGCCCGACAATCCTTGCGCTATCAACATTCCTTACACAACCGATTTCGATAGCAATATTGAAGGTACGGCTGGCAATGTGGAGAGCAATATCAAGTGCTGGACCAAGTTGCAGTCGGGTAGCGAGAAGGCGCGTGTGGGCACGAACTTGCATAATGGCACCAATGCGTATGAGTTTGGTAATCCTGGCCTGAATGGCTACACGATGGCTGTACTGCCTCCCGTGGTTGGCAAGACCAAGGTGAAAGATCTTGCTGTGGGCTTTAATGGTTTGGCTACAGGACCTTCTGTGAAGTTGGAGATTGGTGTGATGACCAATCCTGAGGATGTTTCTACCTTCCAAACGGTGGCAACTATTAAGGGTGAGGATTTGATGCTTCTGGGATGGAAATATTTCAAGATACCACTATCATCCTATACGGGTCGTGGCAAATATGTGGCCTTCCGCAATGTGGCCACGGGCAGCTTGGTCGGTGCCCGTATTGATGATCTGACGCTGGATAACTGCACGATGCCGATGCCGTACGATGTGACGCTGTCGGCCAACGGCTCGAAGGTGACGGTTGACTGGACCGACCCGTCGGAGGCTACGCAGTGGGAGGTGGAATATGGCTTGCACGGCAGTACCGCCGAAGGTATGGCGGCTGGCAAGGGAACAAAGGTGAAAGTGGACCATCATCCTGTAACACTGGAATTGGCTGAAGGCAAGACATACGATTTCTATATCTATTCTTGTGGAGCGGACGGAGCCAAAAGTGAGCCGTCGGCACAGCGCTATATCCACACTGATAACTGCGATGCCGGTCAGCAGTGCCACTATTCGCTTAACTGGACGGTGAGCAATGCTACGTTAGGATCGTTGAATAATGGTGTGAGAATTTATGATGCCAACGGCATCTGGATTAAAGAATATTATGTGCCGGCAGGTAAAACCTCGGCCACTTTTGATATTAATATTTGCAATGGTGAGGAGGCAGTTTTCGGCTTCAACCGCGGAACTACCTACCAAACTTATGCCAATTTTACCATTACTGATGAAAGCGGCACAGAAGTGGTCAAAGTGACCAGTGGCAATGTGCAAGCCTCATCATATAGCGGCGCTACCGTCAAGACAGGCGCTATCATCAATAACCAGACTGCCGCTTCGCCGTGGCTCAAGTTGAAGGCGTCGTGCTCCACTTGCGCCGCACCCACGAACTTCACCGCTTCGCAAATTACTGACCGCAGTGCTCACATTGTTTGGCAAGCACCTTCAGGTGAGACAGGACAGCAATATGAGGTAGAGTATATGGCTCAAAATGAAGATGATTGGCATAGTGTAAACGTACAAAGTGCAACAAGTTGCGATTTGTCCAATCTGACCGAAGGAACCACCTATTTTGTCAGGGTTAAGGCTGTATGTAGCAATGGTAGAGTTACTTATACTGATATCTCAACCTTCGACACTAAAGTTAAACTGCACATTTCGGCACAGGGTAAAGGTGCAGTCTCACCTGCTGGAGACCTGCTGGTGGATATGAACGCTGTAACTACATTCACGATGACGCCTCAGAAAGGTCACTATTGGATCAGCCTGAAAGCCAATGATGTTGAACAGAAGGAAGTGCTCTCATTGCCCGATAGTATGATGAAAATTGATTATCAGGCTACCGCCTCAGCAACTATAGTGGTGCGCTTTGCCGAAATGCAATCGGCACCGCTGGATCTTTGCTCCGATGAGTTGCCATATATGTATGAAAATGAGCGTATTGAAGTGGGGACGCAAAGTGGTGACTATATCATCCACATCACGACTGCCGATGGCTTGGACAGCCTCTTCTGCTTGAAACTGATAGTGCGCTATGCGCCCACGCCCGAAATCTGCATGGTAACCGTTGGCAACGACAATTACAACCATATCAGTTGGGTAGCTACGGAGCCTGTAATACACTATAACATTTACCGTGAGAACTTTAGGACGGGCGAGTACGAATATGCCGGTCGTGTTGCATACGGTGAAGGCACTACATGGACCGACTCGCTGTCGGAGCCGATGATGCGGTCTAACCGTTATCGTTTGACCTTGTTGGATAGCTGCTTTAACGAGTCTGCGCACGCTGCCGACCACCAAACCATCCATCTGACTAAGTTGCGCGAGGTGGCAGAGAATACGGTGAAGTTAGCTTGGACTTCTTACGAAGGCAAGAAAGTTAAGGCTTATTACATTTTACGTGGTGCCGATAAAAATACGCTGCAACCCATTGATACAGTTGAGGCTTCAGTGCTGCAATATAACGATACTTTTGCCGATGGTGTGAAGATGTACTATCGTATTGCGGCCGAATTGGATGATGCTTGTGGCACGGAGATGATTCCTATCGTCTTCTCGAATGGTTTGGAACACGGTACTTCGGGCCTGGCTAATAATTCCTTGCAACGCCATATTGCCGTTTCACCCAACCCGACTACATCTACGGTCAAGGTTACGGTGGATAATCTAACCAATGGACGTATTGAGATTTACGATGTTTACGGCCGACTGCTGACAAGCCAATCTGCCACCGGCTTACAAACCATAGTGGATATGCAACCATACGCCGCCGGCGTCTATATGTTGCGCGTAGTCGAAAAACAACTTCCAGTAGGAACGGTAAGAGTTGTGAAACAATAAGGGGGGGGAGTGAACAGTGAGAAGTGAGTAGTGAGTAGTGAGAAGTTAAGGAACTAAGAAACTAAGGAGTTAAGAGTTAATGAATTATTGAGTTATAGATGTTTCCATAATTCCATAATTCTATATATCTCTTTGTTCTTTGAATTTTGAATTTTGAATTCTGATCTTATCTCTTCACTACCTTCTGTCGGTATTGGTGGTTCACCTCTATAACATACATTCCTGTCGCCAATGTGCTTATATTGAGTTGATTATCGCGCGTTTCCATCAGTTTGCGGCCACTGAGGTCGTAAAGAGTGAGCGAAGTGACAGGTTCGCTGGCAGTACAACATACGATGTCGGTGGCAGGGTTGGGGTAGATGGTCCACGGCGATGATTCGCTGTTGGCAATGCCATTGCCGACGGCAGTGTATAAGTGCAGGTCGTCGAGGATGAGTTCAGAGCCCTGTGCTTTGGTTTCGCCAGCCGACGATAGGAACATGATATACAGCGTGTCGGGATAAACCTCTTCGTATTCTTCATCGTAATAATGCATGGATTGGTATTCCACATTAAACGGCTGGTAATCACTGTTTTGTTTTTCTAATGCACTGAATCCGCCGCCAACTACCTGCGTACGGCCGTTTTGCTTGTCGTTGTGTGTGCCCACCAGCAATATGCCGCCATGGTCATCAGCCGACGCTGTTTTGTAGATGTATTGTCCTGACAATGAGGCTGGAAGATGCCAGCTTAAGGGCAGTCCTTTGGTCATGTAGTTGTTGATGCCTTGCTCGTCAAGGGCTGCAAGCATCGGTCCCGGCACTGGTTCATACTCTGCAATAATATCCAGCATATCAAGGAAATTTTCGTGGTTAACGGTTCCTGACGACAGCACCGAAGGGTAGGTGGTGGTGGCATATATCGAGTCAATGTAGTTTTTGATAATATTGTAGGTGCTCGAAACGACAATGTCAGATAACCGGCATGTGGTAAGACTTACCGCCTTGTCGCCGTCACTATTATTGTGTACGCCGATTTTCGATAATGGCAGGTCGGTGTCAATGTTGATGGTGAGGCCGCTGTATTCCACCGATTCGTGCACGGGCATGGTCAGGTGATCCCACGAGGTGGGTGTGTAATAGTCGTCAAACACAGGGTAGGAGGCCACAACGATGGAAACGGCATAGCCCGGATGCTTGGTCCATTGCTCGAAATGGCTGTTGGGAAGGGCGAACTCGGGTTGGGCTTGTAAGGAAAGCGAGCTCATCATCAGGAAGGTAGAAAGAACTGAAAGTATTGTTTTTTTCATAATAATGTTTTGAATGGTCTCGCAAAAGTACTAATTTTTTCAAATCATTACGATAAGTGAAGGTCGTTTATAGTTTCAGCAAAATTCGTTATATTTGCCCCGTAAAATTGGCTTCCCTTATGAAAGAAATTATCTCGCATTTTGCCTCTATTGATAAAATCGGTGATATCAAACCCGTTAAAGTGGGACTTATTAACGATTCGTATGTGGTGCGTAATCTCAATCCCAACGAGCCTTCGTGGTTTTTGCAACGTATTAATCATCACGTGTTTCAGAATGTTGAAGGCCTGCAAAACAATATCCTCAAGGTGACCGATCACCTGCGTAAAAAGCTGGCCGAAGCGGGCGAAACCGACCTGCATCGCAGGGTGCTGCGCTTGGTGCCCACACACGAAGGAAAGTGGTATTACCGCACAGATAATGGTGACTATTGGCGTGTGTATGAGTTGATTGAAAACGCTTCGTCGCACGATAAAGTGACGCCGCAGTCGGCCTTCCTGGCTGGCGAGGCTTTCGGCCGCTTCCAATGTATGCTGTCCGATTTGCCTTCCGACGAACTGGTCGAGACCATCCCGAACTTTCATAATATTGTCTTCCGCCTGCGGCAGTTGAAAGAAGCGGTAGCCGAGGATAAGGTAGGCCGACTGGCCAAGCATCGTCATATTGTTGACGATCTGCTGCGCCGCGAAGAGGAGATGTGCGTTGCTGAACGTTTGTACAAAGAAGGCAAACTGCCCAAACGTATCAATCACTGCGATACCAAAGTGAATAACATGATGTTTGATGCGGATGGTAAAGTGCTGTGTATCGTTGATTTAGACACGGTGATGCCAGGCTTTGTTATCTGTGACTTTGGTGACTTTATGCGTACTGCCGCCAATACGGGCGAGGAAGATGACAAGGTGCTGGACAATATCCATGTGAATATGGAGATTTTTGAAGCCTATACCCGCGGCTACCTGAAGACAGCCACTTTTTTGACCGATACTGAAAAGGAACTGCTGCCCTTCGGCGCCAAACTGATGAGCTATATGCAAACCGTCCGCTTCTTTACCGACTTCCTAAATGGCGACACTTACTATAAAATCCAATATCCTGAGCATAACCTCGTGCGCACTCTCGCCCAACTGCGGTTACTCGAAGAACAGGAAAAAGACTACGACAAGATGCGGGAGATAATCAAGGGACTGTAGGGATTCAAGAACAGAGAACAAAGAACAGAGAACAAATTCAGAATTCAAAATTCCATAACTCTATAACTCCATAATTCTTAACTTCTTCACTTCTCACTTAATTGCCTCATATTTTAATATCATCATAACTTAATTCCCCCAAAATGAATACATTAAAAAAACTCACTAGCCTTTTCATTATTATTTTTGCTGTGGCACAAGTGTTTGCTCAAGGCGGCATCTCTGCTGAGCAGTTGGCTACCGTAAAAAAAGGATACCAGAATACAGCCGAGAGTCGCGCGTTGCGTAACGCCATAGTAACCAACGACATCAACAAGTTGGCTGTCAATTTTGACAATGTGAACGCCTTTGACGACCATTTCTCCGACAAGGTGAACTTGAAGGCCGTGACCGACCAGAAATCGTCGGGCCGCTGCTGGATGTTTACCGGTATGAATGTGTTGCGTGCCAAGGCCATTGCCAAATACAACCTGCCCGCCGACTTCCAGTTTTCGCAGATTTACACCTTTTTCTGGGACCAGCTCGAAAAGGCCAACCTCTTCTTGCAGGCCATTATTGACACACGTACGCTGCCGATGACCGACCAGAAAGTGGAATGGCTGTTCAAGAACCCCATCGGCGATGGCGGCCAGTTTACTGGAGTGGCTAATCTGGTGGATAAATATGGTTTGGTGCCCCGTGAGGCGATGCCCGAGACTAATAGTAGTAACAAAACTTCGCAGATGTCTGGCATTCTGAAACTTAAATTGCGCGAATATGGACTTGAGCTGCGCGATATGGCCGCCAAGAAAGGAACTACGCCTGCCGCTTTGGAGAATCGTAAGATTGAGATGCTGCAAGTGGTTTATAAGATTCTGGCCCTCAACTTTGGTGAGCCGCCCACAGAATTCTCATGGACCCGCCGCGATGCCAAAGGCAAGATTGTGGAAACCAAGACCTATACACCCCAATCCTTCCGCGAGCAGTTTGCCAATGAGGACTTTTCGAAGTATTATATGATTATGAATGACCCCACTCGCGAATATTATAAAGTGTATGAAATTGAATATGACCGACATGTGTATGATGGCGAAAACTGGAAATACCTGAATTTGCCGATGGATGAGATTGCTGCCATGGCCATCGCCTCCATTAAGGATAGCACCGCCATGTACTTCTCATGCGACGTGGGCAAGTTCCTCAACCGTGAAAAAGGCTATCTTGACATTAATAACTACGATTATGGCTCCTTGTTTGGCATTGACTTCAAGATGGATAAGAAACAGAGAGTGAGCACCTTCGCCAGCGGTTCCAGTCATGCCATGACTCTGTGCGCTGTGGATTTGGATGAAAACGGGAAACCGAAGAAATGGATGGTAGAGAACAGCTGGGGTGCTTCCTCTGGCTATAAGGGCTGCCTCATCATGACTGACGAATGGTTCAACGAATATATGTTCCGCTTGGTGGTTGAGGAGAAATATATCCCTTCTAAAACACTGAAACTGTTTGATCAGAAAGTTATTATGCTTCCACCTTGGGATCCGATGTTCGCCCCGGAAGAGTAAATTCAAAAATTCAAAGAACAAAGAACAAAGGGACGCAATGCCTGCGTCCGGAATTCAAAATTCAGAATTCAAAATTCTCCTTAACTCCTATTCACTGCTCACTCTCCACTTAAAACGTCAACAATCAACATCTCAACAATATGAAAAAGTTATTGTATTTTCTTATAGTTGCATTGCTATTTGGCTTTGTTTCTTGTCGTTACGAGGAGGGGCCTGGTATTAGTTTCCGTAAACCCGAGACTCGTCTTCAGGGTTATTGGCAGTTGCAGAAAGTGTATAAAAACGGGGAGCAGGTCGTGGAGACAGAGGACATTTCACGTTCTATCGGAGCCTATTACTCTTTCTTTTTTGATGGCTATCTTACGGTAACGGTTTATGATAACGGCATCATGCGCGAATCACCGACAGGCCGCTGGCTGTTTCAGAATGGTGAAAAGGATTTGTTGATTGAATTTGTTTTGATTGACAACCACTATGAATATGTGGCAAAAGTCAATAAGTTGTCGTACAATGAATTACGATATGAGTACGAGGATGCAAACGGTGATACTTGGAAGTTGGTGATGTTTAAGCAGACTTATTGGTAGGTTCTTCCATCTTGGCGCGGCCCCAGAAGCGCAACAGTAGGATTTCGGCTAAGAAGCAGAGCAGTGCGGCGATGACAAAGTAGCGCCACAGTGGCGTGCCGTTCAGTTGCTCGGCAATTTGGCCCGTCAGGTTTTTCTCATCGGCATTCATTATCTCGAAAGTCTCACCTTGTTTCGAGAGTTTTGAAAGTTCGTCCTCGTTGTAATAGTCGAGGTCAGACTCCTTGCGGTTGTAGTTGAATGCCAGTACACCTAAAGTGGCTCCCGACTGGCTCACTTCGTAAAAGCCAGGCTCCGACACTTGTGAGCGGAAGAAGAGGATCGTGGCATTGCCCGTATTGCGCTGCTCGGGAATCAATTCCTCGCCAGTCTTGAGCGCTTTGACCGTCAGCACATCCTCGCCTCGTTGCACGGTCTGTCCCAGCGTATATTGGTTGTCGCTGCCGATGGTGAAGAACAGCTGGTCCTGCATCTGGCTCATAATGCCGATGTTATGGAACGGGATAAAGGAGAGGGCGTGCTTGTGTACTTCGCCGTAGGCATCGTCGAAGGGTACGGCTGAGAGGAACACGGTGCCTTGTTCGGCACGGTAAGCCGACAGCAGCGGACTGCCATTCTCGAGCTGCATAATCATCTCGGCAGGTTGGCGGTGCGTCTGCTCTAAATATTTCAGGACGGTAGGTTTCTCAATCGCGCCGGCTGTGCTTTCAAGGCTTCCTTTGAAGTAACGGCTCTTGTAGTTTATCTTGCCCACTTTGACCGTCGCGGTGACGATGGCCGTGTAATAGTCGCAACCCAGTGCAGAGAGGAATGGCTGCCAACTCTTCAAGTCGGCATTCTCGTTGGGCAGGCATAGCAGTGAGCCGCCGCGGGTGACGAATTGCTTGAGCTCATCGGCCAAACCGGAAGAGATAGATGTTACGGCATCGAGTACAACCAACTGGCAATCAGCTAACTTGGCGTAGTTCATCTGCTTGACATTCATCTCGGTGTAAGAGAATAGCGAGTCCTTACCGTAAAGGGCGCGCAGGTACTTGTTGGGCGACTTTTCATAAATGACTGCAATGCCAGTCGAGGGTGTGACATTATAAGAAAAGTACAGCCTGTCGTCGTAGGTAATAGGCGAGTCGTCGATGGAGAGCACAGCCCGCTGGTAACCGCTCTGGTCGATGGTGTAGTTCATCTGCAGTTCGGTGCTGCTGCCAGGTTGCAAGTCCACTACGGCCATCGAGGTTTGCTTGTCGTTGATGTGCAACTTGACGGGCAACTTGACCACTTCGGAGTTGCCGTAATTGCGAATGCGCGCCTGCAGCGTCACTTGTTGCCCGCGCTTCAATACGGGAGCCTGAAACCAGCAGCTGTCCACCGCCACATTGTTGGTGGGCTTCGAAAGGACGGGAATCACAAAGGTGCGTCCCTTCTTGTCGTGCTGCAAGTCGGCAAAATCAAAGTTACATTTCTGAAAATCAGAGATGTAGTATCGGAAGATGTTCTGCTTTATCGAGCGACTGCAAGCATTGTTTTCGAATGCCAGCACTTCGTCGAGCGTGTGGCTGTTGGGCGAGATCTCTATCTCATCCAACAGCGAAAGCACCTCTTCTTTGTTGAGCAAGTGCGACTGCTTGGCGGAGAAGTCTTGCGTGATAAGGACAAAGTCGTCGGAGTAGGAGAAGGCATTGACAATGTTCTTGGCGGCCAAGATGGCGTCTTGTAATAGGTTGGCGTCCTTTGAGTTGGCATCCATCGAGAAGGAGTTGTCCACAAACAGGGTGACTAGGTTGCCTTGCTTGTTCTGGCTGTCGGCATGCGGAATGTAAGGGCGTGCAAAGGCAAGTGCCAGAGCTGCAATGCCTAAGATGCGTAATGCCAGCACGATAAGATGTTGCAATTGCGACTCGCGGCGTGTTTTCTGCATCACATCCTGCAACATCTTTACATTGGAGAAATAAAAAGTACGGTACCGCCTGAAGTTGAACAGGTGTATGATGATGGGTACCAGTACTGCCAATAACCCGAATAGGAAAACAGGATTTGCAAACTGCATATAGAGTGGGTTTACAAGGTGACAAAGGTACGAAAAATAATGCTGTTTGCCGATGAAAAAAATCTTGTAACTTTGTGCCCATTTTTGAGTAGAAGGTATTTGTATGAAATCATATAAAATAGTTCTTTTTATCTTCTTGATAATCGCTGCGTTAGGGGTTGTTTGCGCCGTGTTTCCTCCGGAAGGGATCACGATTGGTACGCTCAAATTGCGCTTCCCCACGCTCGAAAAAGTGCTGGTGCGTAACCATGAGCCGGCGCGCGACATTGAAAAAGAATTCAAGGAGAAGGAGATAGCTATGCAAGATTCACTGCTCAATACCAAACTCGACAGCATCAACTATTTGCAAGAGTTGGTGACTACCCATATCACGCGTTTCTATTTTCCCAATGATGACATCACTTATTTTGATGCACTCTTCAAAAAGATGGAGAATGCTAAGCGTAATAATGAGATAATCAGAGTTTTACATTATGGTGATTCGCAGATTGAGTTGGATAGAATTTCGTCAAATTTGCGTAACTATTTCCAGGAGAATTTCGGCGGCGGCGGTCCAGGCTTGCTGCCCGTGGTGAAGTCAATTCCTACGATGGCCTATATCCAGTCAGGCTCGGGCGATTTTGTGCCTTACACTACCTACGGCGAAGGCTCACGCTCACGTGATGGTGACTATGGACTGATGGCGAAGGCCTACCAACTGAACTGCCACGGCTCGTTCGCTCTCACAGCCAACAAAAACCAGCCGAGTGAGCGTCTGAAACAATATAGTCTTATCCGGTTGATTTTCAATGATAAACGTGGCGATTTTAAAGCGTCTTTGCGCGATAAGGATCATAAACGCGATTATGAGTTGGAGTCACCTGGAGAAGGTTTTCAAGTGCTTGAGTGGAAGTTGGATACGCCAATTACTGCATTTTCGCTGAATATGACAGGCTTCGCTCGTATCTACGGAGTGCTGGTGGATGATGGATACGGCGTAAGTGTGGATAATGTGCCCATGAGAGGCTGTTCGGGCACAATCTTTACGCAAATTACTGATACACTGTTATCTCAAACATACGAAACCGTTAATGTCGGACTGATAATTATGCAATATGGCGGAAACTCCATGCCGGGCATGTCGGAGAAAGGTGTGCCAGCCTACGCTCAGCGTATTGGTGCGCAAATCCGTTATTTCCAGCGTGTTTATCCCGAGGCGAAGATTCTTTTCATCGGCCCGTCGGATATGAGTACGATGGTGAATGGAACGCTGCAAACTTATCCGCTGTTGCCCAAGACGGTGGAGGCTTTGAAGGAGGTGGTGCTTGAAAATGGTGCCGCTTTCTGGGATATGTATGAGGTGATGGGTGGTGAAAATTCGATGATTGCTTGGGTGAAATCGGGTTGGGCAGGTAATGATTATGTACATTTTACTGGCATGGGTGCCAATAAGATAGGTTCGTTGCTGACCAATAGCTTCTCGCAACTATACCAGCTTTACCTGATGGAACAGGATGCTGAATCGTTGCGTAATTCAAGCGGCAAGCAGTAGTGTTACAGCTGCTTTTTTAATGAATTGATAATGGGAATGCCGATAAATGTGGGCATTAAAAATGATGATGTGATGCGAAGAATAGTTCTGATGATATCCCTCTTGTTGGGTTCGTGGATGATGATGGCTCAAAATCTGCAGAGGCCTGTGGATACTTTGAAATTTGCTCATTTTGAGGCGGATACTTTGGTTTTTGATACAGAAACTTCGCTGCTGGTGCCTTTTTTCCATAAATTTGATTCGGTGGTGAAAACGCACAATGGTCATGTCAGCATCCTGCATATCGGAGGTTCGCATGTGCAAGCAGGCACCATGTCGCATCGCATTCGCAAAAATCTGCTGAACGCCTACCCGGGACTGACATCGTCGCGTGGCTTTATATTCCCTTATTCGGCAGCTAAAAAGTGCAATAATCCAGCCGATTATAGTGTGAAGAAGAAAGGTTCGTTTACGCTGGTACGCAATGTCTATAAGACGTTGGACAAGCCGCTGGGTGTAGGAGGTATCGCCGTCTATACGAGCGACAGTCTTGCCGAAATCAAAATCAAGATGAACGACAAGTCGCTCGAGTTCCTAACTGACCGCATTACGCTGTTCGGCTTCAGCGACAAAGGAACAGTACTCCCCGCCATCGACATTGACAGCACGGAATATCTACCTATAAGCATCGACACGGCCCTTCGCCGTTTTGTTTTCGAAGTGCCGACCATTCGCGACTCGTTCCTTATCCGTTTGGTCTGCGATACCATCGACACGTTTACCATTACTGGCATATTGCTTGAAAACAATCTGCCTGGCATTACTTTCCACTCTATCGGTGTAAATGGGGCCAGCGTGCCGTCATATCTCAAGTGCGACTACTTCGAGCCGGATCTTGAACTTATTCATCCCGACTTAGTTATCTTCGGTATCGGTATCAACGACGCTTCCACCAACCAGTTCGACACGACGGTATTTCAAAACAATTACCTGCAGTTGATTGAGGAAATCAAGCGTGTTAATCCCGACTGTGCCTTTATTTTTCTTACTAACAATGATAGTTATAAAAGGGTGGGGCGAGGAAAATATGTTGTTAATCAGAATGGTACAACAGCACGCAAGGTGTTTTACAACTTAGCGCAACTCACCAACGGCGCTGTTTGGGATCAGTTTTATATTATGGGCGGTCTGCGCTCTATGGAGAAATGGCGTCAGGCCAAGTTGGCGCAGTACGACCGCGTGCATTTCACTGTGGCCGGTTATAATCTTATTGGCGACCTCTTCTTCAATGCGTTTGTGCACGCTAAGGACAAAGTATGTCAGTAAATGCGTAATGCATTTATAATTTACAATTTACAATTAATAATTGATAATTGATAATTGAT
>JAFTCA010000006.1 GCA_017454945.1 Bacteroidales bacterium | reverse complement strand
GGCGTCGGCATCAGGATGCGAGCGCACCATGCCTGTCACCGTATAGCTGGTCGTATATGTGCGGTCACCGCTCTCGCCTAGTCCCCAGCACAATTCATAGCCTTTACTGGTTTCCACAATACCACACTTGCCTTCCTTCCAGCTGCGACTCTCGTGCACGTCCCATGAGTCCATCAGCCTAAAGTTGTTACCGCGCTCGTCGCTCACCTTAAGCTCTCCGACAGTGCTTCCGTCCAGGTTTGCCAGTCCGATGTAGCACTCCGTACCCTCGTCGTCTATGGTCATGTGTCGTGTTTCCGTGATGTGAGCATCACCGTTATGCAATAGGCTTACCTTTATCTCCAGGTCGTGAAGCTGTGGGCGGCCATATATGGTCACCATTGCCATGATGCAAACCAATAGCGTCAATACTCGTTTCATTTCTGTTCTTTTGTTAAGGTATATTTGTTCTATATTCGATTATTCAGGTGCAAAGATACAAAAAAATCCCGAAATTGTCAATGATGATACATGATTATTTGTTTTTGTCCGTTAAACCTGCATTTAGAAACAAATAGAAACAGACCGGAAGCGCTTGTCTTCCGGCCTGTTCTATTTAATTACACGTGGGTTTACTTTATTCTTCCCGTGTGTACCTTATTCATAATAGTATACACCAGTGAATGTTGCCTCGCCATTAGTGATTAAGAGGTTGAGGTCTTTGGCATCTCCGCCCTTAGCGCATTCATTGGCAATGTCCTCGGTAATCTGAATTTCCCACTTCATACCAGAAGTCAATGCTACATTGTCTGCATAGGTGCTGCTCCACCATCCATTCATAACACGACCGGTGCATCCCTCGCTGGCTTCTTTTACATCAACAATGAGTTTCTTGAGACCAAAGTAAACTTCGTCGGAAAGATATGGGAAGTTCAAACCTTCAGTATCACTGAAACGCAGAGAGGCTGCATCCCATGCGGTAGCGGTGAATTCACCTTCCCAAATGGTAACTTTCTGTCCCTGTGGCTCTTCTGGCTGGGGCTGAGGCTCAGCAACAGCTTCCTTAAAACCATAGAACTGGAAGTAGGTGGGCTCATCGAACTTAGCAGTACTGTTGTCCTTCAGATATTTGCCTGTAGCAACGCTCTTCAATGTGAAGCCCTTGCCGTCAACATACTGGATATCCCAAAGGGCGCCATTCTCCAAATCCTGACCATACTGATTGTTCAAGCCAAGGATGAAGCTGCACCATCCGTCAGCAGTCTGTGAGTTCAGGTAACCGGGACTACCCCAGATATTGTATTCAGCGCCAGCAGGTGTGATGGCACGCAGCAGATAATTACTGCCCACAGCCTCCAGCTTAAATGCTATGTTGGCGTTTGTCTTCACCAATGCCTTGGCAATGTCATCAAATGCCAGGTTCTGGTTGTCGGGGCCATAGAAGGCCTTCATAGCCTCTACATCGATGATGAGGAATGGCGTGGTGCCAATCTCGTTAATGCTGGTAAACTTCTGTGTAACCTCAAAGTCACCCTTAGGGAATACGATTGGACGCTCAGGATAAACGCTGTCGTCGATGTTACCACAAGATGTCAGACCTGTAATAGCCAGCATCATTAATGCGGCGAGAGAAAAAATACTTTTTTTCATACTAAACATGTTTTAAATTAATAATATTGTTAATGATATAT
>JAFTCA010000083.1 GCA_017454945.1 Bacteroidales bacterium | reverse complement strand
GACATTATGCGAGCGGTTTTAACCCTCGCATAAAAAGGCAGGTCCCTTGCAGGGGTGAGCCTGTCGCCTTCCCATACGGATGAGCCGTACAGTGGCTGGGTTGACAGACCTTACACGGGCTTACAGCAGCGGGCACTGTTGCCGACTTGCACGGCATTCCCTTGGCCAAACTGGGTGCAAAGGTACGCTTTTTCCGACAGTCACGCAAAACATCTTTTCTTACCCAATAATTAGTGATTAAAAAGCCGTCAAAATCCCAAAATATGGGGATTTCACAGTTTTCGGAAAGGCCGTTATTTTGCAGCAGATTTTTGTCATACATTTTGGATGAGTTTTGAGTTAGTTTTACCAAGTGCGAGACGGAGCCATCTGTCTCGCATGTTTTTTGTATTTTTGCAACAACAATACTCAAGGTTTATTGATGACCATCATCCAATATGTGCTCGCACTTGCAAAAGAAACTATTCAATAAGAGCTGCGAATATCATGAAGGTAACGGTAATTTAACATGGAAATAAAGCAAGAATATGAAGCTATCAGCATTATTTGAAGAAAAACCTAAAAGATGGGGGTTCAGGGGAGATCCGTATTTCTGGGATTACCTTAAAGAACTAGCGGAGAATAAAGATATCATTTCTCCTGACGAACTGGAAAAGTGGATAAAAGAGGTATACTTTTCACTTTCAGGCAAGGCCATGACTGACAAATATGGCGATTTTGCCGTGATAGAGCAGTTTGCTCATGGCGGAATGAGTTCCGGCGGTGTTGATAACCTATGGTGGATAGAAGAAGGAATTCCACTGCTGAAAAGCAGGTTGACTGTCATCAATAAGAAATAGTGGCAGTTTTTATCCGTTGAACCACTGCATCAAAGGGATAAAGACCATCACCATTGGCGTTCATGCCTTTGAGATGAAAAGAAAACACCATCGGTGGGTTTTCCAAATCCAGCAAGGTCATGTTGCGCAGCTGCTCAGTGCTTTGGTACACAAGGTTGAGTGCGACAAAAGGATGTCCCTCGGTGTCTTCCCATTTCTCAATGACTAACTTACTACCTATGGGAGTCTTTTTCTCGATGGTGTAAGGCAAGATATAGTCTTCTACATCCAGTGATGCCAGCACGCTACCGATGTTGGAGTCGTGTCCGCAAAGGAAGGTAAACTTTCTGCCATCTTTCTGCAGTTCTTCGAGCATCGTCCTCAAGAGCGGTCGAGCCACTTGGCGGGCCACCACAGGCGCAGTGAACAACACATCACCATACCAATCCTTGATGGCGGAAATGCTTTCCCATTCTTCCCAAGTCAACGTATGGCCAAAGGCGGCCTTCACTGTATCAGGTTCCTCGTAGTATTGCAAGACAAGTGCATCGGCTGCTTGACAAGCGAGACGCAACGAGCCACCCATGCCAGGCTCGCGGTATTTGATGAGGTACACGTGGGCATCATCAGTACGGAAGTGGCAGGTGTCGCCTTCAAGACAGGCTTTGCTTTGGTTCATGTCGAGCACCCACTCCAGCACCTTGTAGTTTTCCGCCATCTTCTCCCCTATTCCGACCAGTCCTTTCTCGCCTCCCATTGCCGTGATCTGCTGTTGGGCAAGGGCTTTGAAACCCTCGCTTTCATCGGTAATCTGCGGTGCAAATACGGAATCCATCTTGCCCACTTCGAAATGGTGCTCAATGCGGACATTAGCTACAGGAAGCATCCCTGAGGAGAAATACTGCGCTGTGGCTATGGTGCGCTGAAGGGAGTTGGCATAGAAACGCATGGTGCCCTCAGCGGGAATTTCATTTTCTTGCATCAGACCCTCACTCACAAGCCATTTGCGAAAATACTGGCCCATCATGGTCTCCAAGACGCCGCCGCGCAGCGACAACTCACTAGGAGCCGATGACCATTGGTACCATTGGTGAGGTGTGATACGCTGCAGCATAGAACGTCGCCCCGAAAGGGGCGAACGGATGTTGTGGCGGCTCAGCACCACGACTTGTTTAAGTGTGTATCGTTCCCTAAAATCATCAGTGCGGTTGACTTGTGCAAATGCCGTAAGTGACACACCCAACAAAAGGAAAAACAATATGGTCTTAGATAATTTTGACATAGGCTTAGTTTGCTGCAAAAATACGCTTTTTTGGCGACCCGAAAAGTGAATTTTGAGTTTGTATTACCGTGCGGGATGGAAGACAATCCATGCCGTACAGTGCTTATACATCATCATTACTAATGAGGTATGAAGCCGAAAATCCCCAATGATGGGGATTGGACTGCGAGGACAAAAGCAGGACTTTTGCACCAGTAATTGAACCATTCTGTACACTATGAAACTGAAATCAATAGCAACATGTGCCTTGTTGGGTCTGACACTAAGTGTCGGCTCTTTGCAAGCACAAGATTCCATCACGATAAAGCCTCGCTTGACCATTGGCGGTTACGGCGAGGCCGTATATACCCGCAACTTCTACAGCGACAACATGTTCCGCTACTCGCATGCCGAGCGTTACCGCGACGCCAAAGGCCACGGACGCATCGACTTGCCCCACGTGGTCATCAACCTGGGATACGACTTCGGCAAAGGCTGGAGCATGGGCAGCGAAATCGAGTTTGAGCACGGCGGCAGCGAAGTGGCCGTGGAAGTGGAAGCCGAGGAAACCGGCGAGTTCGAGCACGAGATAGAGCGCGGTGGCGAAGTGGCGTTGGAACAGTTCTGGATTCAGAAGTCGTTC
>JAFTCA010000082.1 GCA_017454945.1 Bacteroidales bacterium | reverse complement strand
TTTTTGTTGCTAAAAGCATCAACTCTTCTTCTTACCCATCATGTAGGTGAGGTTGAAGCGCAAGGTGTTTTCCAAGGGGTTGCTGCCGTAAACCGTTCCCACAGGAATCAGATAGGAGACATCAAGGCCAAACACATTGTACTTCAATGCGGCGCCTACGGTAACATATCTACGGCCACCCTTCAAATTAGGCTCGTTGAAGAAGCCCGTACGCACGGCAAAGATATTGTTGTACCAATATTCGATACCGAGACCGACATTGATTTCGCACAACTCTTCATAGAACTTACCGATATGGTTGAGTTGTGAAGTGCTTTGGTCGATGGACACACCAGGAGCATCGTAGAAGGAATGAATGATACCCGTCACAACGGCCACATCATTGTCCATACCGTACATGGTGTCGTTATAATAGATGGGGTGAGTAGGCACCAAAAGCTTGGTAAGGTCGAACGTGAATCCCAAAGTGTTGTACTCGTCCAATTCAAAATTCATTCCTGCTCCAACACGCAACGTCGTCGGGATGAAATCGCGGCGGACAGAACCCGTGTTATAGTTTACCTTACTACCAATGTTGGTAATGGAGACGCCCCACAAGACATCGGCATCCACAGTCTTGAGTTCTACCGGACGCTTATAGTACAAACCGATGTCAGCAGCCACAGAAATACCCGCACGAGCGTTGTCGGCCTGGTTTTGGATCAGGTTGGAATAGATGAAACGACCTGCCACGGCACCAGAGAGATAGTCGCCCAACATACGAGAATAGGTGGCGTCGATGGCCCATTCATTCGGGTTATACACACCCAACTCCTGGTTGTTTTGGTCTCTAAAATCCACTTTACCGGCACTGAAATAGCGTAAAGACATGGCCACTGCAGAGCGGTCGTTGATCTTATAGGCGGCGGTGAGATAGGCCAGGTTCATGTCGGGAACGAGGTTTCTCAACCACGGGCTGTAGCCCAAACCGACCGCCAGTCTATCTTCCAAAAACACATATTTGGCGGGGTTGTAGTGCATGGAATACACATCGGGCGTCGTGGCAACGCCACAATCTCCCATAGAGCCTCCCCTGGAGTCAGGGTTGATGGAGACGAACGGGACCGCCGTAGTAATCACGTTGGGGGAATTCTGTGCATACGATGTAGCCGCAATCAACATCAGCGCGGCAAAAAGAAGCTTCTTGATTTTCATATCCAGTTCTTGTGTTAGAAATTGCAAAAATAACGATAATTAAAATAGCTTATTGTATAGGCTTAAAAATTTATTTTTTGCGGCGCTTCGACAGGCTCAGGGACCGCTAATTCAACGCGAGATGACCATGCGCTGGCAGACGGTACGGAAGAAGCCATTCCCATCAGTCAGCGTGAGTCGATATATATATATACCTGATAACAAAGGACTTCCACCGGAATTACATCCATTCCAAACGATGGGTTCGATGACGCCATTGGTGGAACTTACTCTTTTCTGCAGCTCTTGCACCTTTCGTCCCATGATGTCGAAAATCTCGATGTTCACGTCGAAATCACCATCCTCGCCAACATGGGTCAAGGTGATGCGGGTCTCATCATCGAAGGGATTGGGATAGTTGT
>JAFTCA010000081.1 GCA_017454945.1 Bacteroidales bacterium | reverse complement strand
CGTATTTTCTACCTCAACCTTGCCAGCACCAATTCCCAGAAATTACTTGCCAAAGTTGAAGAAGCCATGAAGAACGGCGGTGTGGAAAAGGCAAAGGATGTCTGCCGCGACACCAAAGGACCCCTCGCAGGCGTTTTCTATCAGGGCCTCGACCGCTATGAGGAAGGTCTTGACTCCGTTGAGAAATCCCTCGTTGCTTACGGTGGCGTTGAAATGGGCCGCCTTGAAAAGAACCTGAGCTGGCTGAGCCTCTGCATGGCCCTTGCTACTCAGTTGGGTTTCATGGGTACCGTTATCGGTATGGTCGGTGCTTTCGATAACATCGAACGTCAAGGTGATATCAGCCCCACCGTTGTGGCTGGCGGTATGAAGGTCGCTCTGTTGACCACCGTGTTCGGTTTGATCACCGCTGTCATCCTTCAGATTTTCTACAACTATATCCTCTCCGAGATCGACGGCATCGTCAACGATATGGAAAACGCCACTATCGGCTTTATGGATATTATGGTTAAATACAACCAAAAATAATTTATAATTACCCCAATTATAAATCTTCAAAACTAACACTATGACAAGAAAGATAGTAAATATTGTCATTTTCGCTATTGCCGCAATTGCTTGCGTATTGGCTATCATCTACGCCGCTATGTTCGACAGCGACAAGATCAACCAGTACAAGGCCGTGGGTGTGTTGCACGACAACAATCCTGAACTTCTCAGCGAATTGGCCGCCACCACCCCCGAAACTCTGCCCGCCTACGTAGAAAAATGCCAGACTGTCGCATCAGAACTGGACGGCGAGCTGAGAAGCGAAAAAAAGGCAAAGGAAAACTTCTACGATTATCTGTCCACCCTCAAGGCTCTGAACGCCGACAATTTCGAGGGATTCAAAGCCGGTTATCCTGCCAATGTCAAGGTCCTTCTCGACCAGTTCGACACCGAAGGGAAATATGTTGAGGAATTCGGCAAGGTTTCTGATTACAAAGGTCTTACTAATTATTTAGTTGACTTGGAACAGGAATATAACGCTGTCCGTCAGGCTTACCTTCAGAAAGAAGCTTACCGCAATGAGCTGAAAGTGGTGCAAGATGCCACCACCGCCATTTCAGAGCTCAATTCCGCAGATTTGAAGGCCAGCCAGTTGGCAGAATTCCAAAACTTTGTGAATAAGTCACAGGTTTCCAGCAACAAACTCCTCAACTCTTCCTTCTACCTGTTCTACATCATGCTGTTCTTTGCCATTGCCGCTCTGTTGTTCTTCGCCGTCATGCGTATTGCCAAGAACCTCAAGACTTCTTACAAGGCATTGGTGGCCATCGTTGCACTGGTGGTTCTCTTCGTCATTTGCTACCTTTGCGCATCTCCGATTCTGGACGACGTGTTCATCAAGTTGCAGATTGCTCCCGAAACCGCCCGCCTCATTGAAGCAGCTGTCTATTTCACCTATATTGTCTTCTTCGCTGCCATCGCCACTATCATCGCAGCCCCCATTATCAGTGCAATCCGCGATAAAAAATCCCTTAAATAAGCGATTATGTCAAGAAAAATGCCCTCATTGAACACAAGTTCGTCGGCCGACATCTCCTTCCTGCTGTTGACCTTCTTCTTGTTGACATCGTCCATCACCAACGAGCAGGGTATTCCCCGT
>JAFTCA010000080.1 GCA_017454945.1 Bacteroidales bacterium | reverse complement strand
GGCTCCATCGAGCAGCTGATGGCCGAAATCGACAAGTCCATCGCCGCCGGCTTCATGACAGAAAATCCGTATAAGAACTTCAAAGTGGGCGATATGTCGCAGGAAAATTACGACAACAACATCGACCTGCACAAGCCCTACGTTGATACCATCGTGCTGGTTTCTCCAACGGGTCAGAAGATGTACCGCGAGAGCGACCTCATCGACGTATGGTTCGACTCTGGCTCCATGCCGTACAGTCAGCTGCACTACCCGTTTGAGAACAAGGAGTTCTTCAAGACCAACTTCCCTGCCGACTTCATCGCGGAAGGCGTCGATCAAACCCGTGGCTGGTTCTTCACGTTGCACGCCATCGCCACGATGCTGTTTGACAGTGTGGCTTTCAAATCTGTGATTTCCAATGGTTTGGTGCTCGACAAGAACGGCAACAAGATGTCCAAACGTTTGGGCAACGCCGTGGATCCGTTCGAGATTATCCACAAATACGGTCCCGACGCCACGCGTTGGTACATGATTACTAACGCCTCCCCCTGGGACAACCTCAAATTCGACGAGGCCGGCATCGGCGAGGTGCAGCGCAAGTTCTTTGGCACGCTCTACAACACGTATAATTTCTTCGCCATGTACGCCAATATCGACGGATTCACGTATAAAGAGGCGGAGATTCCGTTCGCAAAACGTCCCGAAATCGATCGCTGGATTCTCTCTGAACTGAACACATTGGTGAAACATTGTCAGGAGAACTACATCGACTACGAGCCGACCAAGGTAGGCCGTGAGATTCAGGACTTTGTGGATGCATATCTCAGCAACTGGTACGTGCGTCTTTGTCGCCGCCGTTTCTGGAAGGGCGAATATAGCGAGGACAAGATTTCTGCTTACCAGACCCTCTATACCTGCATGGAGACCATCGCCAAGATTGCTTCGCCCATCGCACCGTTCTTCATGGACAAGCTCTATCAGGATCTTAATAACGTCACTGGCAAGGAACCGTTCGAGTCGGTGCATTTGGCCAATTATCCCGAAGTGCATGAAGAACTGATTGACAAGGAATTAGAAGAACGTATGCAACTTGCGCAGCAGATTTCCTCTATGGTGCTTTCGTTGAGAAAGAAGACCAACCTGAAAGTTCGTCAGCCGTTGGCCAAGATCATGATTCCCGTGTTGGACGAGCATTTCAAACAGCAGATTTCGTTGGTGCAGGATTTGATTCTGCACGAAGTCAACGTGAAGGAACTGGTGTTCGTCAGCAACGAAGACGGTGTGTTCGTGAAACGTATTAAACCAGATTTCAAGAAGTTAGGACCGAAGTACGGCAAGATTATGAAGCAGGTGGCCGCTAAGATCACCGGTTTCTCTCAAGCTGAAATCGCACAACTAGAAAAAGAGGGCGTAATGAAGTTCGAAATCGAAGGTCAGCCTGTAGAGATTACCACCGATGATGTGGAAATCCAGGCGCAGGACATCCCCGGTTGGGTGGTTGCCAACTTTGACGCACTGACCGTCGCCTTGGACATTACAATTACCGAAGACTTGAAGAATGAAGGCTATGCTCGTGAGTTGGTTAATCGTATCCAGAATTACCGCAAGGATTCGCAAATGGACGTGCTCGACAACATTACTGTCACCATTCAGAGCAATCCTGCCTTAGACAACGCCTTCCGTCAGTTAGAAAGCTACATCAAGGCCGAGACGCTTTGCACCGACTTTGCTATCGTGCCCGAAGTGACCGACCCTGCCAAGACCTCCTTCGAAATCGAAGATGGAGTGTCTATTGATGCAGTGATTAAGGTGAAGTAACAACGAAAACTTGAAAAAAAAGGAGATGCGATTTTCGCATCTCCTTTTTTTATTCTGTCAACATTGCAAAATGTATTTTATATTAAAATATTTTATTTATTTTTGCAATAAAAATAAATAATAAAATAATGATATCACAACTTGTGATGGCATTAAGATAATAACAATAACTTTATGATAATAAGATTATTGTTGCCGGTAACTTTTTTCTGTTGAGCTTTTATAACAATGATGTAAAGTGTTGATTCCAAATAAAATGAATAGGATTAGTGAAGAGGTGAACATCAAGGAAAATAATCTATCCGAATCCTCATTGTTTTCGGACGTGTGTGGTATTATCGACAATGTTCGTAAGCGGGTGGCCGTATATGTCAATTCGGATATTTGTCTGACAAAATGGTATGTGGGCAAGCGTATCAAAGAGGATGTTCTTTACAACCAACGCGCGGAGTATGGCAAGCAAGTGGTGAAAAATTTAGCGTTGAAATTGACAAAAAGATATGGCAAAGGATGGGGATATGAAAGCTTAAAACATTGTCTCCGCGTTGCGGAGACTTTTACCGAAGCAGAAATTGGGTACGCAGTGCGTATCCAATTTACTTGGACACATATTCGATCCTTGATGTTTATAGAAGACCCACTTGCTCGTCAGTTCTATATGGAGATGTGCCGCCTTGAACATTGGGATACGCGTACTTTGAATGCAAAGATAGACGCACAGCTGTATGAGCGTACAGCGATAAGCCAAAAACCGGAAGAATTGATAAAACAGGAGCTTGCGCAGTTGAAAGAAGAAAATCATATCCAGCCCGATATGGTTTTTAGAAGCAGTTATTTTCTTAACATGCTTGGTTTGCCAGAAATGTTTACAGAAAAGGATTTGGAATCAGCTATTATTTCACAGATGCAGGAGTTTATCTGTGAGATAGGTAGCGATTTTGCTTTCCTTGGCCGACAAAAGCGTATCACAGTAGATACTGTGGATTATTACATTGATCTGCTGTTTTTCCATCGCTCGTTACGTCGATTGGTGGCCATTGATTTGAAATTAGGAAAGTTTAAACCAGAACACGAGGGCCAGATGCGGCTTTATCTTAGATATTTAGACAAAAATGAGCGGCGGGAAGGTGAAGAGTCGCCTATCGGTCTGATACTTTGCAGTGAAGGAAATACTGAACATATAGAATATCTTATGTTGGAGGAAAACAGTCCTATCAAGGTTGCTCAATATTATACACAACTACCAGATAAAAAGATTCTTGCCGAAAAACTGCAACGAGCTGTTGCGATAGCAAAAGAACGTATTGTTGAAAATAATGAGAATGAATAGGAAAAAGCAAACAAAAAAATATGTCATCACAATTTGTGATGACATATCCAAGACGACGACCAAAAAAAGCACCACCTTATGCTTTCACCGAGCATGGTGCTGTGATGCTTGCTTCGGTGCTTCGGAGTCCCAGTGCTATTCAGATGAGCGTGGCGGTCACACGGGCCTTCATCGCTATGCGACAAGCCATATCCGCTATGCTTTCGTATGATTTAAAAATCGAGCAACTTTCCCACAAAGTGGACCAGTTAAATGCTCATGTTGATGAAATTATGCATGACCAAAATGATATAAATAATCAGCAAGAACTAATTAATAGTGAATTAGCCGTACAAATCGAAACTATTAATGAGGCATTGGAGCAATTAATGGAGAGGAAGGATGCTCCGAGTAATCCAATAGGATTTAGATTGAAAAAATAAAAATCAATAAAATAAGACGTTTCTCCGTTGCTGTTAGAATGACAAATACACCCCAATGCCACCGCGGGTGGGACCGAAGTTGAAGGAGGTCTCGCTGGTAGTGCGGTTGGCACAATGGGTATTGTAAATCTCGGTCGATTTGGTGCGCATCTTTTTGTATCCCACACTAAACAAAGGCAATGAGGCAAAGGATAGCAGGGCACCGCCGCCGAAAGTGCAACCCCAGCCAATCATACCAGTGTGTTGAATGTCATCCGACAAAAAGAACAGAAAACTACATAACATGGAACTCAAGCCCACTGCCAAGAACACTGCGCCCGTGGCACCGATAGCGTAACCACGCTTGTATTCAGCGTATGCTTCAGGACAGTATTTGTGAATGTGTTCCAAATATTCGCCGTCGGTAACCAAGTACTGCGGATGCTCGCGCACGGCACGCGCCAACTCGTTGTCGCTCATTGAGCCGACTCCTTCGTAGAAAAAGAATCCCGATTGGGTTATGGTGCCGCCGTAGTATAAGCCCGAAACTTCACCCATTTTGCGGGTTACATATTTTACTTCGCCCGAAGGAATGCCGTCAATATAATTTGGTGCAGTTTCCTGTTTAGAGTTATCGGAGAAAACCTCTACGCTGCCGTTTTCAAACACCACCGTGGCAATGTCTGCCTTTTTCATAGTGTAGGTGGGACCTTCCAAGTTGTCATACTTCTTGTACTTGATGATGGCCTCTTCAATATCAGTCACTTTGGCTGGAATTTTCTGGGCGTCTTTGGTGATGATGACATCCTGGGCGAAAACCGATAGCACAAACAACTGTGCACAAAGCAAAACGATGATTTTTTTCATGGTAAAATTTGTTTTGATGAATATTTGAAAAAATAATATGCTCTAAATCAACACCTCAACAATTCAACATCTAGTTGTACACCTTCAATATCATCCCGTCGTAGCGGGTGCGGTAGGCTTTGAGCGGATATTTCGATGGTCCGTTGACTACCGAGCCGTCGAGGATGTTGAAGCGCGAGCCACAGTGCTCGTCAATCAGCGTGAGTCCGCTCTCTTCCACTTTTATCCATGCTTCGCGGTCTTGCCAGTCGTGAGGACAGGCACGGTCGTAAGCGAAGAATGTGCTATAGTCGAGGCGATAGACGATGATGCCAGCCACCCCACCGGTAAGATAAACATAGCCGCCGTAGTAGTTTAGGTCGAGGTAATCGACACTGTTGGGGTAGATGGTGAAATTGACGGCCACCTCAGGAATGGTGGGATGTTCGTAGCCGTTGCAAGTGGTACAGAGAAGACAGAAAACAACCGCAGCAGCGGCGATGAGTCGCCGCTGCCACAAGTGTAATCTATTTTTTCTGTCTATAGACATGATATTCAATCTATTATTTACCAGCAGCCTGGCAGGCTGTGATGGCAACTACGTTGACGATATCTTCTACCGAGCAACCACGTGAGAGGTCGTTGATAGGAGCAGCCATACCCTGCATAACAGGTCCGATAGCTTCGGCACCAGCGAGGCGCTGAACCAGTTTGTAAGCAATGTTACCAACTTCCAATGAGGGGAATACCAATACATTGGCTTTACCGGCAACGGGGCTGCCGGGAGCTTTGGAGGCACCTACCTTGGGAACGATGGCGGCGTCGGCTTGCAGTTCGCCGTCAATCATCAAGTTGGGATCCATCTCTTTAGCAATGCGGGTGGCGTTCACCACTTTGTCAACCAGTTCGTGTTTGGCACTACCCTTGGTTGAGAAGCTCAACATGGCCACACGGGGATCGATGCCGGCGATGTTGCGGGCGGTCTGAGCCGTTACCACAGCAATCTGAGCCAGCTTGTTCTCGTCGGTGTTCGGGTCGGCGGCGCAGTCGGCAAATACCATCACGCCATCGTCACCCCATTGTTTGTCCTTGAAAATCATAATGAAAGCACCCGAAACGACGCTAACGCCGGGTAAAGTCTTCACAATCTGGAAAGCGGGACGCAGCACATCGCCAGTGGCATTCATGGCGCCAGCCACTTCACCGTCAACTTCGCCGTTCTTGATAAGCAAGGTGCCCAGGTAGAGCGGGTCAACCACCAACTTGCGGGCTTCTTCCATCGTCATGCCTTTTTTCTTTCTGATTTCGCAGAGCATTTCGGCATAGAACTCTTTCTTGGGATTGTTGTTCGGATCGATAATCTCAGCTTTTCCGATGTTTTTCAAACCGTACTCAGCAGCCTTAGCGGCAATGTTTTCTTTGTTGCCTAACAATACGATAGAGGCAATACCTTCACTCAAAACGATGTCGGCAGCCTTTAAGGTTCTTTCTTCTTCACCTTCAGGAAGAACAATTCTTTTGTTGGCTTGTTGGGCCTTTGCTTTGATTTGTTCAAGTAAACTCATGGTTATTGTGTTTTAGTATTTTAAATAATGTTGATTATAATTCTTGTTTGATTTCCAATAATTTATTCTTGATTTTTAACAAGGTTTCCACCACCATGGCGTTGCCCGCCTCTTTGGCGAAATTGCTTTTCAAAGCCTCTTTGGCGCCTTGCAGTGTGTAGCCTTTCACTTTGGTCAAATAGTATATGGTGCGGATGGTCTCAATGTCCTTTGTGGTAAAAAAGCGGTCGCCTTTTTTGTTCTTGTTTGGTTTTATCATGTCAAACTCCTTCTCCCAATAGCGGAGCAAAGAGGTGTTGACGCCGAACATTTTGGCGGTCTCTCCGATGCTGTATTGCGCTCTTTCAATTTCTTCCATAACGCTTGTAATCGTAATGAGAATCAATTATTTACCATATTTTTCTTGATAAGCCTTGGCACCTGCATCCAGAAATTCGAGGTATTTCTCCACATTCAATTCATAGTAGATAGGACCGTTGAGTACTTCGCCTTCGGGGCCTACGATGAAGTAGCAGGGTTGTGAGTTCTCTTTATAAATGGTGTTCTGGATGAACATGTTCTTGCCGCCCAGGTCAACGATGGGGTCGCCGTCCTGGTCCTTGATTTGGTCCTCGGGGGCGAGTTGGATGTTCTTGTCGTCCACATAAAGGGCGACTACCACAAACTCTTCGGCAAACTTGTTGCGCACGCGGCGGTCTTCCCAAACGGCGCTTTCCACGTTGCGGCAGTTGGTGCAGCCATGGCCGGTGAAGTCGATGAACAGGGGCTTGCCGGCTTTCTTGGCCACGGCCAGCGCTTGGTCGTAGTCGAAGTATCCCTTGATGCCGTGGGGCAGGTGTAACCTGTCGCCATACTTGGGTGTTTCGTCCATCGAGAAGGTGGCGGTGGCAGGACCGCTGCCCGACTCTTCGCGGACAATCTTGTTCACATCGAAGTCTTGTGTCTCAACTGGAGGCAGCCAGCCCGAGATGGCTTTCAACGGGGCGCCGAACATGCCGGGAATCATGTAAACCACAAAGGTGAACACGAAGATGGCAAGAATAAAGCGGAACCAGCTCTTCTGTACGGGCATTTCGTTGTCCAGCGGGAAGCGGATTTTGCCGAGAAGGTAGAGACCCATCAGCGTGAAGATGACAATCCAGAAGGCCAGGTAAACCTCACGGTCGAGGATGCCCCAGTGGTAAGTTTGGTCGGGCACATTGAGGAATTTGAGGGCGAAGGCCAGTTCGATGAAGGCCAGCGACACTTTCAGCGTGTTCATCCAGCTGCCCGACTTAGGCAGCGACTTGAGCATATTGGGGAACAAGGCGAAAATGGTGAACGGCACGGCAATACCCAGCGAGAAGCCCAGCATGCCGATGATAGGCTTGATGAAGGAGCCGTCGGCCGAGTTGAGCGCCACGGCACCGGCGATAGGCAGGGTGCAGGAGAATGATACCAGTACCAAGGTTAGGGCCATGAAGAAAATGCCCAGCAGACCTTTTGAGTTCTCCATCTTGGCCGATTTGTTAATCCATGAACTGGGCAGTGCGATTTCGAAATAGCCGAACATGGAGATGGCGAAGATGATGAAAATGATGGCAAACAGAATGTTGGGAATCCAGTGCGTGCTCATAATATTGGCAAAGTCGGCACCGAAGATGGCGGCCAGGCCAATGCCGATAACGACATAGATGATGACAATGGAAATGCCGTAGAAGATAGCGTTGAATTTGCCCTTGGCGCCCGACTTCATAAAGAAGGATACCGTCATGGGAATCATGGGGAACACGCAGGGCATGAGCAAACCTGCCAAGCCACCTAAGATAGCCACTAAGAAGAAGTTGAGCAGTGATTTTTCCTCTTGGGGCTGGTCGGCATTCTGCGGGGTGTCGGCAGCCGGTGCGATGGCAGCGGTGTCGGCAGGGTTCTCTTCAGCTGTCGTCTCTTCCACTACTGGTTGGGTCAGGTTAGGATTGCCCTTCACGTCAAAAGAGAATTTTTGGTCAATGGCCACACAACGGCCGTCAATGCACGACTGGCCACGGAGTTTGCCCTTGACAACAAAGTCTTCATTGCTGAGTATCTTGATTTTCTGCTTGAAAGTGACACTGTTGACGAAATATTTGGAGGTGTCGCCAAACAGGGGGTCAAAGTGTTCTATCGGTTTGGGTTCGGCCACACCGCCTTGGCGTTTGTATTCCTTGCCAGGCGTAAAGCTGAACTCGATAGGATTCTCGATGCCGTTGTTATGTTTCTGAGAATAGAGATGCCAGTTGGGCTTGATGGTGGCCTTGAACTGCAACTCGGCGGTGGAATCGTTCAGCGAGACGGTTTTAAAAGTCCATGTGACAGGCGTTTCCTGCGCATGAAGAGAAATGGAGATAAAAGTCAGTGCTGTAAGCAACAGCGGGAGAAAAAACTTTTTCATTTGATACAAAATTTTTGCAAAAATAACAAAAATATCAACAGTGGAAATAAGTGGTTAAAACTAAAAACGCTGCTTGTATTTAATAAAAATATCTATAATTTAAAAACAATACAAAAAACAATATTTAACTAGAACAGCGTTGTTTTAAACGAAAATAAATGTCGAAACTCTGAATGATTTAATTTTTAAAATAAATAAAAAATAATTAAATCAAATATTATTTTTTGTATTTTTGCCGACGAAACTAAACGCTGAAAAAATGCAAGTAAACAGATTGGGATATTATTGGTTGGATACTTGGGTGTTAGCCAATGTAATACAATTAGCTACACAGGACTTTTGTTTTCGCCATCTTAATCGCAAGAATGACCCGTGTGGTCGTCAATATGATCAAATGACACAGGCGGCGCGGTCGGTTCCAGCCAATATTGCAGAAGGGAATTCGCGTCATTCCACTTCTAAAGAGACAGAAATGAAACTTACAGATGTGGCGCGTGCCAGTCTGGCGGAATTGGCCAATGACTATTTAAACTGGCTGTTGTCTAGAGAAAAAGTTCCGTGGTCAATCAATACGGATAATCATCAACGCGTGAGCAATGTAAACTTTGATAGACCTACATATCAGGATGATGTTCAATATTTGAGTAGTGTTCACATTTTAAAGCAAAAGCACAAATTTGATGAATGGTTATGCTCGAACAATTCAGAGATAGAGGCCAATTGCTTATTAATATTGTGCAACCGTTTAATAATGATGTTGAGGAAACAATTATCAAAGCAGCTTTCAACTTTTAAAGAAGAAGGTGGTTTTTCAGAGGCGTTATCGGCTGAAAGGCTTGCTTTCCGCACAGAGCAATGTATAAAAAAGGATGCTCCTATTTGTCCTAAGTGTGGAAAGCCAATGCTAAAAAGGGTGGCTAAAAAAGGTTATCGTGTGGGAAAAGAATTCTGGAGTTGCTCGGCCTATCCTCAATGCAATGGAACAAGAAATTTGTAATGGAGGGGTATGCCGTAAAGCCGATATAACGGCCTTACCGCATACCCCTCTGAATTTTTTTTCAATTTTGAAAAAAAATCTGTAAATTTGCTGCGCAGATGTTATATACTGGCGGCATCTGCCAAAGCGAAGATATGGAAAGTAATCAAACATTGATACACCAAAAAATCAAGGAGTTTGTACAGAAGTACTACCTCAACAAACTCTACAAGGGGGCCATTCTCTTTGTGGCCATCACCTTGGTTACTTTCATTGTCTATGCGCTGTTGGAGTATTTCTCCTACTTCACCACACCCGTCCGTACGGTGCTCTTTTACTCTTATCTGGCACTCTTCGCCGCCACCCTCATCTTTTATGTCATCATCCCGCTGGTGAAACTGGCTGGCTATGGCAAGCAGATTTCCAATGAGCAGATTGCCGATATCATTGGCCGCTATTTTCCGGAAATTGACGACAAGTTGCTTAATATCTTTCAATTAGAAAGGCAAATTGAAGAGGGCAACTACAAGAGTCGCGACTTGCTGATGGCGGCTATTGACACCAAAATAGATAAGATTAAGCCCTTCCCGTTTGTGAAGGCTATTCCGTTCAAAAAGAGCACGCGTTATCTTAAGTGGGCTATCATTCCTGTGCTGTTGTTCTGTGTGCTGTTTTCTATTAAGAGTGAGGTGTTTACAGAGTCAACGCGCCGCATTGTCCATTATCAGACTTACTATGAGAAGCCGGCTCCGTACTCTTTTGAAATCCTGAACAATCGATTGCTGGCCTTCCAGAACGACGCTTTCGAACTGCATGTGCGTATGGTGGGCGAGGAGACTCCCGATGAGCTTTTCATCGCCTTGGGCAAGCGTAACTATAAACTGAAGAAGGTGGATAATACCGACTTTGTCTATACTTTCTCCAACCTCCAACGCTCGCTCACTTTCCAACTGTTTACCGATGAGGTGACCTCCAAACCGTACGAACTGAAAGTGCTGCCCAAGCCCGTGACTATCAGCTTTACGATGCAACTGGATTATCCGGCCTATCTGAACAAGAATAGCGAAACTATTGATAATAACGGTGATGCGACTGTGCCCGCGGGCACGAAAATCACTTGGCGCTTTTACACCAAGCATACCGAACAGCTGGATTTCCTGTTGCGCGGCGAGCCGCAGAAAGTGTCGGTAAAGGAGGATGTCTATTCGTTCTCCGCCAAGGCAGGCGCTTCGTTCGATTATGATGTCATCAACAGTAACCAGTATTTCACCAGCACCGATACGCTGCACCACACCATCGCCGTCATTCCCGACCAGTACCCGGAAATATCGGTCATCAGCCAGCGCGACTCGCTCTATGCCGATCGTATCTATTTCAAGGGCAACATTAAGGACGACTATGGTTTCCACAGCCTTAAGTTTGTCTATTCAAAATTTGATGAAAATGGCAAGCAAGTGGAAGCCAACAAGTCGGTTGAGTTGAAGATTGATCGCAACAGCACCATTCAGGATTTCTATCATTACTTCGATGCCGGCACGCTCAAGCTTTCGGCTGGCTATCAGGTAGAGTATTATTTTGTGGTGTATGATAATGATGCCGTCAATGGTTTCAAGATGACCAAGAGCTCTCCTAATATTTTCAGAATTAAAACTTTAGAAGAGATTGATAAAGAACTTGCCCAAGGCAACAAGGAGGCACAATCGGATTACAAGGAGTTGATAAAGGAGACTTCGCAATTGGCTAACGAGTTGGAGCAACTGAAGCGTCAACTCTTGCAGAATGAAACCACTACCTGGCAGGACCAGAAGAAGATGGAAGCGTTGAAAAACCGTTTTGCCGAGTTGGAGAAGAAGTTGGCAGAGATGCAGCAAGAGCAAGCCGAACGTCAGCAACTGGAAGAGCAGTTTAAGAATCTGTCGCCCGAACTTTCTGAAAAAGAGAAAGATTTGCAGGAAAGATTGCAAAATACCCTCTCCGATGAGTTGAAGGATATGATGAAGAAGTTGCAGGATATGATGTCTAATCCGAAAAAAAACGACTTGCAAAAGGCGGTGGAGAAGATGAAGATGAGTACCGAGAGTATGAACGAGTCGCTGGAGCAGCAGCTGCAACTATTTAAGCAACTGGAAGTTGAGAAGAAGTATAATGATGTGATTGAAAAGACGAAGCAGTTGGCCGAGGAGCAGAAGAAGCTGTCAACGACAACGCAGAGCAAGGCATACGACAAGAAAGACCTTCAACAGAAGCAGGAGGAGATCAAGAAGAAGTTTGATCAGCTTCAGAAGGATTTGCAGGATTTGAAACAGATGAACGGCCAGTTGGAGGAACCGAACAAAATTGCCAATACTGCCGAAAAGGAGAAATCCATTCAACAAAAGATGCAGGAGAGTAGTGATGCCTTGGAGAAGAATAATCGCAACAAAGCGTCAGATAGTCAGCAAGATGCTGCTCAACAGATGGAGGAGATGGCCAACGAATTGGAAATCTCGATGTTGGAAAGTATGGAAGAGCAGTTGGGTGAGGACATCGATGAGGTGCGTCAATTGTTGGACAATCTGGTGCAGGTGTCGTTCCGCCATGAGGCCAATATGAAGACAATGCAAAAGATGTCGTCGAAGTCGCCACTACTGAACGATGTGCAGCGCACGCATCTCAATGTGCAGGATAATATGCGAATGATTGCCGATTCGCTGAACGCCTTGGCACGTCGCCAGCCGCAAGTGCAGCCGTTTGTCAATAAGGAGGTTGACAAGGTTATCGAGCATCTGCAGTCGGCACAGTCGTATTTGCGTGATCGCCAGGTGGGCAGGGCGCAAACCGACGAGCAGTTCGCCTTGACCTCCATGAACAACTTAGCCTTAATGCTGGCCGAGTCAATTCAGAAAATGAAAGAGCAGCAGAATCAGGCCCGCTCGCAGTGCCAGAATTGCAAGAAAGGTGGTGGCTCGTGCAGCAAACCTGGCTCAACAGGGAAGGGCAAACCGCAGTCGGCGAAGGAGATGCAACAGCAACTCAATCGCCAGATGGAGGCGCTGAGAAGAACCATGGAGCAGGAGGCCAAGCAGGCGCAGCAGACCTCGGGCAAGCAGCCGTCGCATAGCGAGGAGTTTGCTAAGATGGCCGCCCAGCAGGAAGCCATTCGCAAGATGATGAAGGAGTACCAGGAAGAGCAGAAGGCACAGAATGGCATGGCCAACCAGCAGTTGGACCAAATGATTCGTGATATGGAACGAACCGAGAAAGAACTGGTTAACAAGACTATCACCCAATACACGATTCAACGCCAGAAAAGTATTGAAACCCGCCTACTGGAGAGCGAACGTGCTGATATGCAGCAAGAAAAGGATGAAAAACGCAAGTCAACGCAAGGTCGCGATATGCGTAACCCCAATCCGCCGAAAGAGTGGAATATGGACAAGACCAAGGAAAAGCAGACAGAGATGTTGAAGACGGTTCCTGCCGCCTTGAACTATTACTATAAAGAAAAAGTAAATCAATATTTTTATAACATAGATTCTTAGTATTATGTATCGTTTTGAATTAAAAAACATTGACAATCAGTCTATTAGTACTGAAGTGTTGCAAGTTATCGAGAATATTTGTGATGAGTTTGGTCTGGGAAATGATTTTGGCATCATCTCTACAGCTATGCAGCAGTTATTAGATTTGATAGACGCATACACTCATGGTGCAGAGGATCAGTTTTCGGCTGTGTTTACAGTTGATAGCCAACGATTGATAGTTTCTATGCAGCATAATCTGGCGATGCCGAAATTCGAAAAAGAGGTGCTGCAATCTGAAAGTGACGAGGCCATGATTTTGGATCGTTTGACGGATACTGTCGAGTGTTTGGATGAAGGCAAGCAGTTCTGCGTAGCTTTCGACATCCATCCTCAAACTACGGCCGAGAATGAACAATTGGCCCAAGACCGTCAGATGGCGTTCTTAGAGAAACGTATGGAAATAAAGATAAACCACTAGTCAACCACTAGTTTTCCAATAGCTTGGCCTGAATCGGTTTCTACCGTGACAATATACAGGCCTTTGGGCAGGTGGCCCACATTTAACGAGGAGCGGGAGTTTCCTGCTCCTTGTTGTTTTATCATCAGCTTACCCGTAACGTCGTAAAGGCGGATTTCGTCAATGGTGGCGTTGCCCAACTCTATGTATGTGGTTTTCTGGCACGGGTTGGGAGAGATTGTCAGTTGGGGCCGTGTCGCCTGCGATGAGTGTATGCCAGCCACCGGGTAATAGGCGTCCAAAGTCATCAGGTTGGTACTGTCAGGGTCGAGCCAGTCGCGCAGTCGCGTGTTTTCATTGTAGCCATTCCACGACAAGTCCAGTCGGCCGAAGTAGTCGTACATCTCCTCTGCCGGTGCGTCGCAGTGGGAAGCACCGCCCCACAGTTGCCCGATAATTCGCCGTTGCTTGTCGAACAGGGCACATCCCGAGGAGCCGCTTTCGGTGCAGGCGGTGCCCCAAAAGGCTTGCCATGCGTTGGGATATTCGGGGGTCTCAAAAAAGGAGGAGATAACGATGTTGTCGGAGGGTGTGATCTTCTTCACATCCAGGTGAGGATGATGAATGCAAACTGCTGAGTCGGGTGGGGTATCCAGTCGCGACCAGCCGCAATAGACAGGATTGTAAGAGACGGGTGGCGCCGTGTTCAACCTCAGCAGGCAGAAGTCGGTATAGGAGCTGGCAGCCAGTTCTTTAGCGCCCGACAGCGTGTTCTTGGAAGGGCTCTTGCTCACGTTGGCGCAGGTTGGTGATTCCCAGTTGAACCAGAACACCCACGTGCCTGGACTGAGCGAGTAGGTGTAGCAGTGGTTGGCGGTGAGCAGGTAGGGCGTGCCATCTTGTCGCGCGTTGTTGATGAGCGTGCCCGTGCACAACTCTGTGCCGCCATCCAGAATGGCGCAAGTGGCGTTGATGGGGTCTTCCCAGCCTTTGCTTTCGGGGCATTTTACGTTGATATGGCAGGCGCCGGCATCACCGAAGCCCTTAGTGAGCATCGCAGGTCCTCTGTAGCCGTGCGTGATTCGCCATAAGTGCAGCAAGGGATGCTCGCTACAAGTGGCGGGTTGTTGGTATTCCAAAATAACTTCGTCGCCCGTCAGTAATGATACTGCAAAGTAGCCGTCCTCCTGGTTGTTGAGATAGGTAAAAGCACCCAAAACCTGCTGTTTGTCAGGTGTATATGCAAATAATTTGGCTCCTTCTGGCAGGTGATACTGGTCGAAGGTGAAGCAGACCGATACCGCGCCCGGGCATACCAGCCGCAGTCGGCAAATCTGGTCGCCGTCAGGCAGTGTGGTCCACACGCCTTGGTCGGTCATCGAGAGTGAGTAGTAGAAGTCGATGCCGAAGCGGTAGCCCGACGCCTTGACATTGGTTGACAAATCCTCTTTCTTGATTTGCTCTGCATCGATGGCGGGTGTAATGACTGCGGGAATCGAGATGTTGTCCTCCTTCAATGAAAAACTGGCGGGAGTGCCGCCAGTAGATAGTTGTGCGTAAGCATAAAAACAAATGATTATATTGAATACGGTAAATAATACTTTCTTGAATGTAATCATTTGTCTTAGAATAAAGTGAAGAAGGTTGAAGACTATTCTTCGTCCTTGTTTTCTTCTTCGTATTTCTTGATGATTTCGTTCTGAACTTCAGCAGGAACCTGTTGATATTCAGCGAACTTCATGCTGTAAGAAGCACGACCGGAAGTGATGGAGCTCAGGGTGGTGGAGTACTTGTTCATCTCTGCCAATGGAACTTTGGCACGGATGTTCTGGAACTCGCCTTCGCTGTCCATACCCATCACCACACCGCGACGGCCTTGCAGGTCGGTCATCACATCACCCATTCTGTCGGCGGGAACGAATACTTCCACATCGTAGATAGGTTCCAAAATCTTGGGACCAGCATTCTTAAAGGCTTCCTTGAAGGCGTTACGACCAGCCAATTTGAATGCCAATTCGTTAGAGTCAACGGGGTGCATTTTACCGTCGTAGATGTTAACGACGATATCACGAGCGTAGGAACCGGTCAGAGGACCTTCTTCCATCTTTTCCATGATACCTTTGAGGATGGCGGGCATGAAGCGTGCGTCGATAGCACCACCTACGATACAGTTGTTGTAGATGAGCTTACCGCCCCAAGGCAGGTCGTAAGACTCGGTGGCACGGATAGGATATTTGGTCTGGGTAGGCATGCCTTCGTAGTAAGACTCGATGAGCATGTGAACCTCACCAAATTGACCCGAACCGCCGGATTGTTTTTTATGACGGTACATGGCTTCGGCCGATTTCGTAATGGTTTCACGATACGGAATCTTGGGAGCGTAGTATTCGATCTCAATCTTGTTTCTTTCAACCATCCACTTAACGATGTTGAGGTGTTGTTCGCCCTGACCAGAGATAATCATCTGTTTCAGTTCCTTCGACTGTTCCATCAGGAAGGTCGGGTCAGTCTTGCGGATTTCGTTCAGTGCGGCACCCATCTTTTCTTCGTCAGCGCTGTTCTTAGCGCGAACGGCGGTACGGAACTTGGGTTCGGGATAAACGGTGGGTTCGATCACATCGTCGCCCTTGGCAACCAGCGTGGTACCTGTGGGAGAAGCTTTCATCTTGATGGTGGCAACAACATCACCGGCAACGGCCTTTTCGATTTCAGTACGGTTCTTACCGGCGAAGAGCAGCAATTGGGAGATTCTCTCCTTGGTGTTGGTGTTGTTGTTTACAACATCGGCAGCTTTGCTAATCTCACCGTCGCAAACCTTGATGAAGGCAACTTCGCCGAGGTGCTGCTCAATGGTGGTTTTGAAAACATAACCTACGAAAGGTTCGGCAGCGTTGAACTTGTGTTCGTTGCCGTTGGTGGCTTTCATAGCGGGAGCTTCGTCGGGGCTGGGGCAGTTCTTCACGATGAGTTCCATCATGCGGTCAATACCTTGGTCGGTCTTGGCTGCAATACAGATAACGGGGAATGTGCCGCGGTTGGCAACACCCAGTTTCAGACCTTTGATCATCTCTTCTTCTGAAAGGGTGCCTTCTTCGAAGAATTTGTCCATCAAAGCTTCATCGTTTTCAGCTGCGGCTTCAATCAAAGCGTTGTGCCACTCTTCAGCCTTGGCCTGTTCGCTAGCAGGAATGTCTTCCACAATCATCTTGCCACCGCCAACGGGGAATTTCAAAAGTTTCTTCTGAAGCAGGTCGATAACAGAGTCGAAGCCGATACCTGCATTCACGGGATATTGGAAAGGCAGTACGCTGCCGCCGAAATAGTGTTTCAACTGACGCAGAGTCTCATCGAAGTTGGCCTTCTCGTGATCCAGCTGGTTGATGGCGAAAATCACGGGAACGTGCATCTTCTTGGTGTGGCGCCATTGGATTTCAGCACCTACGTCCACGCCGTTCTGAGCATTGATAACCATCACGGCTGAGTCCATAACTCTCAATGAGCCAATAACCTCACCAACGAAGTCATCAAAACCGGGGCAGTCAATCATGTTGATTTTGCATCCGCCGAATTCGGAATACATGACGGTTGACTGGATGGATTGTTGTCTTTCTAATTCGATATCACGATAATCGGATAAGGTGTTTTTGTCTTCAACACTGCCGCGTCTGTTGATTACGCCGCCATGGAAGGCCATTGCTTCAGCTAACGTGGTTTTCCCTACTCGGTTACCTCCTATTAAGGCAACATTTCTGATTTCTTTGGTTTGATAAACTTTCATTGGTATTTTTAATTACTTGATTTGATTTATATTGCTGTTTTTTAGATGTGGCGGCAAATATACAATATTTTTTAGTACCAAAAATGTAAAAAATTAGTTGTTAGCATTTTTTTGCTTTCCACCAGCCCTTTTGATGGGGTTTTGAGCATGCTTTTTATTCACTCTGGGCTGTTCAATATTTAGCCGTAAGCGCTCCTAGGCATAGCTCTTTCTTTTATATCTTTGCTCAATAATTATTATAACATGAAAAAGATAGCCATTGTTGCCGGAGGCAATTCAGGAGAACATGATGTTTCTCTAAAGACAGCTGCCAACATTTTCAATGTGTTGGACAAGAAATTGTTTACCCCTTATCTTATTCATCTCAGAGGGGCTGAATGGATGTATATTGATGAGAATGAACATCGTTTTCCCGTTGATAAGAACGATTTTTCGGTTACGGTAAATGGTGAAAAAATTGTGTTCGACGCAGTGTTTATCGCCATCCACGGCAATCCTGGCGAGGATGGCCGTCTGCAGGGCTATTTCGAAATGTTGGGCATTCCTTACACGGGGTGCGACTGCTTTACCTCGGCGCTGACATTTAACAAGTATTTCTGCAATATGGCCGCGTCTAAGTTTGGTGTGCCTGTGGCCGATTCATTGCATTTTTATAATGATGAAAAGATTGATTTGAAGCAAGTTGGAGAGTATTGCGGCTTCCCTTGTTTTGTTAAACCGTGCAATTCGGGCTCGTCGGTAGGCGTGACGAAGGTGCATAATGAGGAGGAGTTGGACAAAGCGCTGAAAGAGGCTTTTAAATGGGATAACCAGTTGATGGTTGAGAAATATATCCACGGCAAAGAGGTGACTTGCGGCGTGCTGAAAAAAGACGGCAAGCCCAAGGCACTGGCGGTGACGTGCATCATCAGCAAGAACGAATTCTACGATTTTGAATCGAAATACGCCGCCAACCTGCACGAGATGGTGACTCCGGCGCCCATCCACGAGCAGGCGATGAAAGACATTATGCGTTACTCCGAAATCCTCTATCAGCGTTTGGGCTGCAAAGGTATCGTGCGCATGGACTATATCGTTACACCCGACAATAAACCGATGTTCCTCGAAGTGAACACCATCCCTGGCCAGACGGCCTTGAGTATTGTGCCGCATCAGGTTGAACACATGGGTATGAACCTGTCGGATATCTATACGCAACTGATTAATGAGGCGCTGGAAAGATAGGGCGTTGTTAAGCTATTAAGATTATTAAGTTATTAAATATAAAGTGATTATATGAAAAAGGAATGGTTGCATAAACCCTTACAGAGAGGTGCGGGACTGTTGATGTTATTATGTCTCCCCATCATCTGTCTGGGCCAATATACCGACAAGGACATTGTGGCTTATATCGATAGATATAAAGATTTGGCTATCAAGAAAATGTATGAGTATAAGATACCTGCCAGCATCACTTTGGCACAGGGCATTTTCGAGAGCGCTTGCGGTACGAGCCGCTTGGCCACTTACGGCAACAATCATTTCGGCATTAAGTGTCATAAGGATTGGACTGGCGACACGCTGAAGGTGGATGACGACGCCTTGCAGGAGTGTTTTAGAAAATATGCCAATGTGGAGGAGTCGTACAGCGACCACTCCCAGTTTCTAACCACTCGTCAGCGCTATGCCAAGTTGTTCGAGTTGGACATAATGGACTACAAAGCTTGGGCTCGCGGACTGAAAGCCGCAGGCTATGCCACCAATCCGCAGTACGCCGACCGCCTTATCGGTCTGATCGAAAGATTCAATATCGCCCATCAAGATACAGTCTATCAACAACGGTTGAAGTCGGGTTATTTCACTAACCCGCAGCCGGAGGCCGAACCCGTTGTGTTGAAAGTTGACAATGCACAGCCCGTTGAGGTTTATACACATAAAGACAAGCAAGAGCCTAAGGAGTTGAAGCCGGTTAAACCCGCCAAACCTGTAAAGTTCGTAAAACCCACCAGCAGCAATCATGCGGTAACAACTACCGTTACGACACAAACTGCCCAGACAACACAGCCGGCAACTTACACGCCGAGAACAACTTCTACTTCCAAACAGACCGTAACGCCTACCGAAGAGCCGGCACCGACATATTCTTCCCTCTATTTTTCGGCTATCAAAAGCGATTTTCCGAAAGAGGATTATCCCTTCTCCAGCCGTCAGGTTTATGTCAATAACAGGACCTTGTTTGTCATTGCGCAACGCGGGGATACTTATGCACAAATTGCTGAGGATGTGCAATCTACAGAGAAAAATATCCGCAAGTACAATGACATGGGCAAGTATGGCGAGCCGCGCGAAAGAGAGGTTATCTATATTGAGCATAAATCCAAAAAGGGTAGTGAGAAGGAACACGTGGTAAAGAAAGGCGAAACCTTGAGATATATCGCCCAAAAATATGCCGTGCAACTGAGCGTCATTTATGGGTATAACCAACTGAACGAGAAATCCATCATCCATCCCGGAGATGTAATCAAATTGCAATAAAAGCAGAGTGTCAATATTCTCTAAATTATTGGTTATCAATTATTAATTGTAAATTATAAATTGTAAATTGCTATGAAAAGATTAATTGCATTGATAATGTTTGCCGTATTTCTTACGCCGTTGATGGCGCAGTACACCGATGCGGATGTTGAGGCATACGTTGAAAAATATAAGGATTATGCCATTCAGGCGCAGGAGAAGTATAAAATTCCGGCCAGCATCAAACTGGCTCAAGCCATCTATTCAAGTGCGTGCGGTACCAACCGTTTGGCTACGGAGGGCTTGAACCATTTCGGCATCACTTGCCGTGGCGGCTGGAGCGGTGAGACCTTCTATTATGACAATATTCACACGACTGCTGACGATTGTTTCAGAAAATACGCCAGTGTGGAGGCCTCTTATCAGAACCATTCGGTATTTTTGGCTTCCCGTGAGCGCTATGCCGACCTGTTCAAACTCGACATCACCGACTATAAAGGGTGGGCCAATGGCTTGTTTAAGGCTGGCTATGCAGGTAATCCCAGTTATCCTCAGAAATTAATCAACCTGATTGAAAAGTATCATCTTGACCGATTCGATAATCCTAAGAAAGAGGTCGTGGAGGAAGTTGTTGCGGAAGAAAAACCTGTGACACAGCCGGTAGATAAGATTGTGTTGGAGACAAGCGAGATAAAACCTGTTGAAACGGTTGCCGCTAAAGAAGAACTGACCCCTACATTGGTTGAGAAGAAAGTGGAAGAGCCTGTGAAAGAGGCTCCGAAAGCTGAACCTGCCAAGCAAGAGCCAGTAAAGCAGGAACCCGTAAAACAAGAACCTGCCAAAGTGGAGACGACGACAGAAACTTATTACGAGAACAACATTGAGGTGATTGTTGAGCGTCAGGTGCAGCCTGCCAAGCCCGTGAAGGTCAGCGACAAGTTGCCCGCTCCGTCGGCACAGATTATCCAAACCATCTTTACGGCTACTAAGGACGATTTCCGCCAGATTTATTATCCCTACACCAATCGTCCTGTGTACGAAAACAATAAGACGAGTTTCCTCATCGCCAGAAGCGGCGACACGTATGCCAAGATTGCTAAGGAGGTGAAGATTGGCGAGGGCAACCTGCGTGCCTATAATGATGTGTTCGACGAAACATACGAGCCGATATCCGGCGAAGTGATCTACCTGGAACCCAAAAACACCAAATCGGCGGTGGCCTACCATACCATGAAAGAGGGCGAGTCGTTCCGCTTCCTTTCACAGAAGTATGCCATCCAGCTGAAGACATTGCTGAAACGCAACGGCTATGCACCCGCTGCTTTCGGTGTGGGAGATAAGATTTGTATCAGCTGCAAATAATATTTTGACAATTTTTACGATTTAATACTTACGCCAATCAAAATACCGTAAGTTCATGGCAAGAAACTTTTACTACTTCAACCCGAAAACGCTCTCTTTTGAGAAAGGCAAGACCGACTGGAAAACGGTTGTGAAGCGGTTGTTGTGGTTTTTTGCCGTGGCTCTTTCTTTCTCGGTGCTTTTCCTGTGGATTTCGTTCTATCTGTTCGATTCGCCCAAGGAGAGAATTTTGCAGCGCGAGAACAATGAGTTAAAAGAGCAGCTGGAGCATGTCAATCGGCGTTTGGATGCCATGGATGTGGTGTTGAAAGATATCCAGGAACGTGATGACAACATATATCGTTCTGTTTTTGAGGCTGAACCAGTGCCGGTGGAACAGCGTTACCCTTTCTTGGCCGAGGATACAAAGTATGACAATCTGACTTCCCAAGAGGCTAAAAAACTGTTGCAGTCCATCGATAAGAAGACCAATCGATTGATAGTGCAGCTGGCAGTGCAGTCGCGCTCGCTCGACTCGATAGCCGACATGGCCGGCAAGAAGGCCGAGATGCTGGCGGCTATTCCCGCCATTCGTCCGCTCAAGAACATGACACACATTTCATCTGGTTTTGGTCGCAGGTATCACCCTATTCTCAAGATACTACGCCCCCATACGGGCATTGACATTGCGGCACCAAAGGGTACGCCCGTCTATGCCACCGCCGATGGGGTGGTGTCGCGCGAGTCGCCCGGCTCGGGCTACGGCATTGCGGTGGTGCTGAATCACGGCTATTCTTACAAGACGCTCTATGCGCATCTTACCAAGAAGGCAGTTCGCCCTGGCCAGCGTGTCAAGAGGGGCGATGTGATTGGCTATGTGGGCAGCACAGGCCTTTCGTTCGGTCCGCACTTGCATTATGAAGTTATCAAGAATGGGGTACCGGTCAATCCGATACACTATTTCTTCAACGATATTACACCGGAAGAGTTCGACCAGATTCTTGAATCATCCAAAGTGGTTAATCAGGCATTGTCATAGCATATTATTATGAAGAAGAGATTGCAGTCTTTACGGGAATTGTGGCAGCGCATCAAGCGAAACTGGAAAACCAGATACAAGCTGGTTATCAAGAATGAGGAATCGCAGAGTGAGCCGTTCTCAATGAGGCTGAGTCCTCAGAATATCTTTGTGGTGGTGACCACCTCGGCTGTGGTGCTGATTGTGCTGACAGCCATGCTCATCGCCTTTACACCACTGCGTATCTATGTGCCCGGCTACACCACTCCCGACGAGTATCGCCTCTACAAGAAAGTGGCCAAACGCGTCGATTCGGCCGAGTATCTCATTAAGCTGCAACAGCAATATATTCAAAATCTTAACTATATATTGAATGACAAGACCGACGATGCCATGGCTGCCGTGAAAGGCGAAAAATCTAACGCTACACTCACGGTGGGGAATCATCCTGATGAGGATGCCCAGCTGCAGCAAGAAGCCGAAGATATTGTCCAACGGCTATCTGTTCGTCACGCCCCATCGTTGGCCGCCAATGTGCGCAAAGCGGATGTGTCGGACCTCAAGTTGCAGATTCCCGTTCTCGGTGCTGTCATCGCTGAGTTCAATCCGTTGCAACAGATGTATGGCGTATGTATCGCAGGAGAGTATAATAGCTTGATTACTAGTGTTGCAGAAGGAGTTGTGGTCTTCGCAGGCTATGATTCGCAATATGGCAACACGATGATTATACAACATGCGGGCAACCGTGTGTCAGTCTATAAGAACAATGCGGTGCTGCTGAAGAAGTGCGGTGCCCAGGTGGAAGGGGGCGAGCCGATTGCCAAAATGGGCCGCGGTGGTTCCGTCAGTCAGCAGCCCTATTTACAGTTCGAACTGTGGTATAACGGTTTTCCTGTCGATCCAATGAATTATCTGTCAGTAGAATAAATGGATGATATGACGAGATATAGAATATGCTGTTTGTGGTTGTGTCTGCTGCTGCTCGCCAGTTGCGCTAAAATTGTGGTGCCGACAGGCGGACCGCGTGATGTGACGCCTCCCTCTGTGTCGAAAGTGGAGCCGCCAAGTGGCACAACCAATTTTAATGCCAAGCAGATAAAAATATCCTTCGATGAGTTTGTGGAGTTGAACAATCCTTTGGATAACGCCATCTTCTCTCCTCCGCTGACCGAGAATCCAGAGTTTATCGTGTCGAGTAAAACGCTGATAGTGAAGTTGAAAGACACACTACAGAGCAATCGAACCTACAATATCGTCTTTTCTGATTGTATCAAGGATTTTACCGAAGGCAACAAGTTGTCCTATTTTCATTACACTTTCTCAACTGGCGACCATGTGGACTCGTTTTATTTGCGTGGCGTGGTGACCAACGCACAAACTTTAAAACCGGAGTCGGGCTGCTTTGTTTTCCTCTATTTGCAAGACATAGATTCATTGCCTTTATCTACTCGCCCCGATTATATCACCAAGACCAGCTCTGACGGGCGTTTTGAGTTTAGCAATGTTGCCGAAAACAGCTATAAGGTATTTGCCCTCAAGGATATGAACTCCGATTTGCTGTACAATATGAGCGGCGAGGGCATCGCTTTTGCTGATGAGTTGGCCGTGGCGCAAAAGATGTTGCCACCCGACACGACAACCGTACAGAAGTCCGACTCGATGCAAACAAAAGGAAGGTCGGCTAATCGGGGTGCTAAACTCGATTCCACTGCGATAAGTTTGTGTTTTTTCATGCCTGCCGATACGGTACAGAAGAAATTAAAGGCCACCAACTCGCAAAAGGGAATATACCAGTTCCCATACAGTCTGCCCATCTTCTCGTTTGAGCCAGAAGTGTTGGAAGGCGTTTTGCCAGAGCATTTTATAAAGCAGAGTGAATTAGGCGACACGGTAACATGGTATATGAAAACCATGCTGACCGATACAGTGCGTTTTGTGGTGCAGCCGACAGAAAGCACTTACGACACGCTGACCGTACTGCCTTTCAAGAAAAGCAAATCCTCGGGGCGCAGTCGTCAGCGAGGATCGGAGCCGACACAAGGGCTGACAGTGACCTCCCAGTATGCAGGCGATTTGTACAAGCCGCTCACGTTGCGCTTCTCCTATCCGATTAAGCCCGTCGACAGTTTTGAGGCGTTGCTCATTGCTCGCAAGAAGAATGGCAATGACACACTGGTCAAGACTTTCAGTGTGCCCGATGATTTTGTGATGTCATTGCCGCTGCCTTTCAAATTGGAAGAGAAAGTGCCTTATACACTGCTCATCCGTGATTCGGTGTTCTACGGCTACGATGGGCTGGTGAACGATACCATCAAGGTACAGTTTACTACCAAGTCGGAAAAGGACTACGGCAATTTGGCTATCAACTATCTGCCCGATCAGCCTGGCATGTCCTATGTTGTGGAATTGTTAGGTGTGAAAGATGCTGTGTTACAAAGAAATATCATTACAGGACAGCAGACCGTCTCCTATAATAATTTGATTCCAGGCAGTTATAAAATCAAGGTTGTGGAGGATAGAAACGGCAATGGCCGATGGGATACGGGCAACTATTTCAAAAAAGAACAGCCTGAGATTATCTTTTTCTTTAACAAACCTATAGAAATCAGGGGTTTCTGGGATTTGGAAGAGACGTTCGACTTTAAAGAAGTTAGAACTGATAAAAGAAACTAAAGGCCAGCAGGTCGTTGAATTGTTTCTTGACCACTCTGTTAATAATCCAATCTCCAGGCACGCGTACGGGAACAATGGATGAAGACCATCTGAAATCCAAACCGTAGTGTTCCAAAAATGTGTATGAAACGCCTATGGTAGCAGCCAATTCCCCCCAGCGGAAGGGCTTGCGACCGCGCATTTTGCCGTTAACATCTCTCTCTTCGGCGTAGCACAAAATGTTAAACGAGGGTCCTGCTTCCAGTTCAAGTCCGCGCCAAGGATTCCATTTGAAAAAGATTGGCACATCAACGTAAAGCAATGTGAGCACATATTTGTTGGTAGCATTGCGAGCTCTGACGCCACGGTAGTAAGTGCTGCTGCCCTTCATGGTGAAGTTGATTTCGGGTTGTATTTTCCATTTGCCATTAGGCGAGATAGGCACGTTGACAAAGCCGCCGGCATAAGCTCCAAACTTGTGAAACCCAGATAGGTCGTCACCCGAAATTTGGCTGCCCGTAAAGCCTACCCGCAAGCCGCCCTTGAAGGCTTGGCCGTAGCTAATCGTAAGACAGCCCAATAGAAGAATAAAGGTTAAGAAGCGTTTCATCGTCTGCATTGCTTTGGCTTGCAAATATAGGATTTAATTTGCGAAAAATAGTATTGAAAATTTTAACTTTTTTATTTACTTTTGCATCGTTTTTGTATTTTGGAAAAACAGGTAACAGACACATTAACCTCAATATTAACTTTTTTATAATTAGCAGTAAATCAGATGAGAACAGATAAACTTTTTTCGGGAAAGACACTGGCTATCTTGTCGGGTGGTGGTGATACGCCAGCCATCAATTCAAGTATCGAAGCAGTAAGAAACAGAGCTTCCATGCTCGGCTTCAAGGTTTACGGTATTCTCCGTGGCTGGAAAGGCCTTTTGGGCGATGGCGACATTGTTGACCTGACCAACATTCCTTATAACGGCATCTATGGTGGCACCGCACTGCTGTCGAGCCGTACCAATCCCTTCCCCAGCAAGAAACACAAGGAAGACCGCTCGCAACAGATTCTCCGTAACATCGAAAGATATAAGATCGATGTGCTGGTAACTATCGGTGGTGATGACACCAACGGTGCAGCCAAGCGGATGTACGAGCTCTACGGTATTCCCGTTATCGGCTTCCCAAAAACCATCGACAACGACCTTCGTACCCGCACCATCCACCATTACCATGGTGTGCAACACGAAACCGTGCTCTGTCCTGGCTTCCCGTCAGGTGCGATGGCCGTGAAGAAAATCACCAGCAAACTGCACACCACCAACGAGTCGCATGAGCGTATTATGGTGCTCGAGGTGATGGGTCGTGACGCTGGTTGGCTGACTGGTAGCGCCATTTTCGGCGGTGCCCAGGTGGCCCTCGTTCCCGAGATAGAAATCACCAAAGAACGCAAGGACTTCTTCTTCGAATTTGTGAAAGAGAAATATATGCGCTCACCCAAGAAAAGCTTGATTATAGCTGTGTCAGAAGGCGTTAGATGGTATAATGACGAAAAGGGCGAAACCGAAATGGTATATGCAAGTTCCGACCTCGACGAGTATGGCCATCCTCGCTTTGGCGGCATCAGCGGCGTTATCGCATCCGAGATCTCTAAGAAGACCGGCATCGAGGCGCGTGGCCAGATTACGGGTTACATCCCGCGTTCAGGCAAGTGCTATGAGTACGACCGCCGACTGACTTCGACCCTCGCCGACAAAGTGGTTGACCTTCTGCTTCGTGAAGACTACGGCAAGATGCCCGTTATGCGTGACATCGTGCCTTACAGCGAACTGGAAGAGTTCCATACCGATGCTATCGACATGGGTAATGTGGGCAACTTCCCGCTGCCGCACGACTACTACGATCCCAACCAATTCTACTTCACCGACTTGTATGTTGACTTTTTGACCAACATCATTGGCGAACCTTACCGTATGGAGTTCAACCATGAATTCCCCGTGGTAATTCCTCAGTAACCAAAATATAGATTTATGGGCAATTTTATCATTCAGGGCGGCAAGCAGTTGCAAGGCGAGATTATCCCGCAAGGCGCTAAGAATGAGGCGCTTCAGGTGATATGTGCCACGCTGCTTACCAAAGAGAAAGTGCGGATACACAACGTTCCTTACATCCGCGATGTGAGGAAGTTGATAGACATCCTGAAAAGTATGGGCGTCACCATTGAGCGAATCAATGAGGACACTTACGATTTTCAGGCCGCCGACATCAATATCGAGGATTTGAAAACCCCCGAGTTTATCAAATTGTCGGGTTCTATTCGCGCCTCCCTGATGATTATCGGTCCTCTGTTGGGACGCTTTGGCAAGGCTTACATGGCCCAGCCTGGCGGCGACAAGATAGGCTTGCGCCCGATGAACACCCATTTTGAGGGCTTTGCCGCCTTGGGTGCCAAAGTCGAATATGACGCCGCCAGTTCAATCTTTACATTTAGTGGACAGCCGCTGGTGGGCACTTATATGCTGCTCAATGAGGCGTCGGTTACGGGTACCGCCAATGTGGTGATGGCCGCCGTGATGGCCAAAGGGAAGACCACCATCTTCAATGCCGCTTGCGAACCCTATTTGTATCAGCTGTGTACCATGCTCAACAGTATGGGCGCGCGCATCAGCGGTATCGGCTCCAACCTGCTCACCATCGAAGGTGTGGAAGAGTTGCATGGCTGCGAGCACACCATTCTGCCCGACATGATTGAGGTGGGCAGCTTTATGGGCATGGCTGCCGTTATCGGCTCGGGCATCACCATCAAGAACTGTGCCTGCCAGCATCTCGGCATTATCCCGTCGGTGTTTGGCAAACTGGGCATTCGCTACGAGCAGCGTGGCGACGACATTTACATTCCCCGACAGGAAGAGTACGAGATAGAGACCAATATGGATGGCTCTATTCTCACCATTGCCGATGCGCCGTGGCCCGGTTTCACGCCCGACTTGATCAGTATTGCCCTTGTGACAGCTATCCAGGCCAAAGGAAGCGTGCTTATCCATCAGAAGATGTTCGAAAGCCGTCTGTTTTTTGTGGATACCTTGCGCGTGATGGGCGCCCAGATTACGCTCTGCGACCCGCACCGTGCCATTGTCATAGGCTTGAACCGCAAGAAAAATCTGCGTGCCACCACCATGTCATCGCCTGATATACGTGCGGGCGTGGCACTGCTCATCGCCGCCCTCTCGGCCGACGGTCGCAGCGTCATCCAAAATAGCGAGCAGATCGACCGCGGCTATCAGAATATCGTGCAGCGCCTCCAGCAACTGGGCGCCGATATCGAAGCCGAAGGGATGACATATTAAAAGGTAAGGGGCGAATAAACATTCGCCCCTTACCTTTTCAGTACAGTGGACGTACGCGGTGCGTCCCTACAATTTTCAATCTATAGTTATTAATTGTAAATTGTTAATTATAAATTATTTGTTACCATCTTGCACCGATACCAGCCTTGATGAAGGTGTCGGAGCCGATGTTGGTTTCGACAAAGCCGAAAAAGCCCTTGCCGACATTGACACCGATAGGGGTGATGTTGAAAGCAGGATAGAAGCCTACACTACTGCTTTTCGAGGAGCCGTCTTCACTATCGCTGCTGCTCTTACTGTTGCCGCCGCTCGGAGCAATGCCCAAGCCCACGTCAAGTCCCGAATAGAGGCGCACCCACGGACGGTTTAGGTAGGTGAACTTTATCGAAGGTGTAATGTTGAGCAAAACAACATTACTCCGTGAGTCAATTACCTTATGGGTCGAGTCGGTGTAGCTTACATAGCTGAATGCTTCGGCCGTGGTTTTAACACCCACTTGCAGCCACGGTTTCACTTGATAATAGTAATGAAGTCCGTAGCCACCGTAGTTCTTGATGTCCATATATTTGCCACCGATAGCGGAAATGGGCAGTACGAAAATGGCCGAAACAAGTTCCACCATAACCGAATAACCTGAGATAGGTCCTGCACTCACACCTATTTCGTGGCGCAGTTGGGAATTTTGAGGTGGAAAAGGATTAGCGCTCTGTCCGAAAGTCAGTGCGGGCAGCAAACACATCGTCAGGATGACAATCCATTTTTTCATTTTCATAACAGTTTGTTTTTGAGAATTTATTGTAATAGACTTTTGAATATGCTAAAAGTTATAAATCTTTACCAGAGGCAGGCGTCATCTTCAAACCATTTGCCTTGCGCTCTAAGGGTTTGCTCAATCACATCGCGCACGCAGCCGCGACCGCCCGGGCGGTACGACACATAGTCAGCAATCTGCCTGATCTCGTGCGAAGCGTCGGCAGGACAGCATTTTAGGCCCGCCATCATCATCACTTTGTAATCGGGGATGTCATCGCCCATGAACATCACTTCGGCAGGCGTTAGGTTGTGACTGCTGAGGTACTCGTTGAACATCTGCACCTTGTCGCTCACTTTCAAAAAAATCTCCATTCCTGGGAAACTTGTGTAGCGCAAGCGCATGGTCTCTGAGTAGCCACCAGAGATGACGGCCACATGATAGCCTTTGCGCAGCGCGTATTGCAGTGCATAGCCGTCCTTGACGTCGGTGGCTCGCATCTGGTCGCCGTCAGGCAACACATAGATTTTGCCGTCCGACAAAACACCGTCGAAGTCGAAGATGAACGTGGTGATATGCTGAAGTTTTGTTTGGTAATTGTCCATTTGATATGATTGTTAATGAGCGATAAAACAGTCGTTTGCGTGACCTGTTTACAACGATGCAAAGATACTTATTTTTATCGCAAAATATATATTAATATGTATGTTCAATTTTCTTGAAATTTTATTACCTTTGCACCGCAAAATAAAAATGTTTAATCTTAAATAATCAAAGTATTATGAGTGAAATTATTGGAATCGTAGGTCGTCAGATTCTGGATTCAAGAGGAAATCCGACCGTTGAGGTTGATGTATATACCGCCAATGGTATCATGGGCAGAGCAGCTGTTCCGTCAGGTGCATCCACAGGCGTTCACGAAGCTTGCGAGTTGCGCGATGGCGACAAATCACAATATTTGGGCAAGAGCGTTCAAAAGGCCGTTCAGAATGTGAACAAGGTATTGGCCGAAGAATTGAAAGGCATGTATGTTCTCAATCAGAACGAAATCGATGCCCGCATGATTGAAATCGACGGTACCCCCAACAAATCCAACATGGGTGCCAACGCCATTCTGGGTGTTTCTTTGGCCGTTGCCAAAGCCGCTGCCCAAGAGACTGGCCAACATCTTTTCAGATATGTGGGTGGTTGCAATGCCAACACGCTGCCTATCCCTATGATGAACATCCTGAACGGTGGTTCGCATGCCGACAACAGCATCGACTTCCAGGAGTTCATGATCATGCCCGTAGGTGCCGACACGTTCACTCGTGCACTGCAGATGGGTGCTGAGGTGTTCCACAACCTCAAATCAGTGCTGAAAGCACAAGGTTATTCAACCAACGTGGGCGACGAAGGTGGCTTTGCTCCGAACCTCCGCTCTAACGAAGAGGCTATCGAAGTGGTTTTGAAGGCCATCGAAAAAGCCGGTTACAAACCTGGCAAGGATGTTTACATCGCTTTGGACCCCGCTTCTTCAGAATATTATATTCCCGAAGAAAAAGTTTACCACTTGCATAAATCATCAGGCGCTAAATTAACTGCTGACCAGATGGTTGACTACTGGGCAAAATGGACTCAGGATTATCCTATCGCTTCTATCGAAGACGGTATGGCCGAAGATGATTGGGACGGCTGGAAAATGCTGACCGACCGCATCGGTGACCACGTTCAGCTGGTAGGCGACGACTTGTTCGTTACCAACGTAAAACGTTTGGAAGAAGGCTTCAAACACCAAGTGGCCAACTCTATCCTGATTAAGGTTAACCAAATCGGTACCCTGACCGAAACCATCAACGCCGTGAACATGGCTCATAAGGCCGGTTACACCGCCGTGATGTCACACCGTTCAGGCGAAACCGAAGACACCACCATCGCCGACCTGGCAGTGGCTTTGAATACCGGTATGATTAAGACGGGCTCAGCTAGCCGTACCGACCGTATCGCCAAGTATAACCAGTTGCTTAGAATTGAAGAGATTTTGGGTTCTCAGGCTTATTATCCTGGCGTTAACTTCAAATATGCCAGATAATTAGTTGAGCATACAGCTTTCTTTTATAAGCCCTGCACTTGTGTGGGGCTTTTTTATATCTTTGCAAATCATTTCATTAAAGAATCATTTTATGAGCAGACTTCTTCGACCTTTGCTTACACTTTTGTTGTCATTGTTAGCAGGTGCTCTTTCGGCACAACATTATACCATTACCGGCAAGATGGTGGATTCGCTCAGTCGCGAGAAACTGTTCTATGTGACTGTAGGTTTGATGACGCAAGACTCCACAGCCACTGTTGTAGCTAATGCCTACACCGATGCATCGGGCAATTTCTCCCTGTCGGGTGTTTCTGCGGGAACATATGTGCTGAAAGCCAATATTGTAGGCTATGATATGCTAGTCCGGCCAGTTACTGTAGGCGGTGAACAGCGTCGTTTGAATATAGGCGAGATGGGAATGAAGAAGGTGAGTACCACGCTCCGCGAGGTGAGCATTGCGGCCCAGAAGCCTGTCTATATGATGGATGGCGAGAAGACCCTCTATAATGTGTCTGAAGACCCATCCATCCATTCGGGAACCGCCACCGATGCCTTGCAGAACGCACCTGGCGTGGAGGTCGGTGTGGAGGGCAATGTTTCGCTGCGCGGTGTCTCTTCGGTCGAGATATGGATAAACAACAAACCGTCGAACATGAACGGGGATGCACTGAAAAATTTCCTGCAGCAGATGCCCGCCGATAATATCGAGAAGATTGAGGTCATCACCAACCCTTCGGCACGCTATAGCGCCCAAAGCGACGGCGGTGTAATCAATATCGTGACAGTTTCCGATATCAAAAAGAACAGCTTCCTCAGTTTTGGTGTGCGCGGTTCCAGCTCGCCCAATGTAACTCCGTGGATTTCTTATGTTTATGCTAATAAGAAGTTCTCTATCAGCACCTATCTCAACTATTCTTATTCTATTACCAAGGGCACGGACGAGGTTCAGGAGACTGCCTTTAACAATGAGGGCGACACCTCAGCTTTCTATCATAGCAAGGGCAGCAACCGTCAACCCAGTCACTACACAGGCCTTTATATCAATGGCTCTTATACTCCTGACACGGCCAATAGCATTACTTTTTGGGCAGGAACTTATCCGTCGTGGAACCGATCGCAAGCAAGCGAAAGTATGATACGCAAGGAGTATCTCTATGCTCAGGGTGATTATTCCTATAACAGAGAATCGCAGAGCAAATCGAATAATGTAGGGGGCTATGGAGGCTTGTGGTATGAGCATAGGTTTAACAATAAGGGCCATAAAATCAATGCCAGCGCCAACTTTTCTCTTTGGAGAAGTCAATCCGAGGGGACTGAAGATCGGGATTTTGTTGTCATGGATGAAAAGGATAAGTTCAAAAGGACAGATAGAAAATATCAGAATTTGAGTACCAGTTTGTCGTTGAATTACACGGTTCCTTATCACAAGGATGGTGAGATAGAGGTGGGTGCTAGCGGGGATTTTGGTCAAAATAGAGTTGTTTATCATGAAGATTCTCTTGCAGTTAGCGATTTGGACGGAATACCTCCTATAACATACCACGATACTGTTCGTTCTTATGACTATAGAGGTCGTGATGGTGGGGTGGCGGCGTATGTTACTTTACAGCATCGTTTTGGGCGCTTTACTCTAAAGGGAGGTCTTCGTGCGGAATACGAAATGTTTGGTCTTCATTATTTTACTTCACCTGCGAACAATCTTACAAAAGGCTATTGGGGACTCTTTCCGTCGTTACATTTGACCTATCGCACCAAATCGATGCACAACTTCAAACTCAGCTATACAAGACGAGTGAATAATCCTTCTGCTCAAAGTCTAACCACGTTTATCACTTATAGTGAGCAGAGTTTCAGCACGGGCAACCCCGATTTGCGTTCGGCCTATACCAATGCGGTGGAGGCGGGCTGGACCAAGTTCATCCGCAAGTTTGGCAATGTGGGCATCAATGCCTATTTCAGAAATACTAAAGACGAGTTTTCAAGCTTTTCGGATGTGGTGTATAGCCCGTTTTTCGGTACCATAGTCAGCTTTACCAAGCCGGTCAACGCAGGCAAATCGCTCAATACGGGTGCAGAGTTCAATATGATGTACCAGTTGAAGGCGTTCATGAACATCCGTTTCTATGCCAACGTGTTCTATGCGCGGTCGCAGTTCCAGTTCCGCGACGAAGAAGACCCCCGCCTCGTTCAGAATGTCTCCTATAGTTTCCGCTTGAATTTCTGGACAAAAGTATGGAAGGTGTTGGAAATCAATGCGTCGGCAAACTATCGCTCTAAAACAAAGTCGTTGTTTACGGTCAACAAGCCGCGTTATTCCATCGATTTGGGTCTGAAGGCAAATTTCTGGAAGAATCGCATCTCGGTCTATGTGGATGTGCACGACATTTTCAACTGGAACAAGATGTCGTACGAGACCAACAACCCTTATTATATTGTGACGAGCACCAGCCGCAGCAGTTGGAGCAGTCGCAGTGTGCGTGCGGGTATCACTTTCCGTTTTGGCAAGATGGAGCTGGAGTCGAGGGCTAACCAGGGTAGTGGTATGCAACAAGAGGGCGAAATGTAGTTTAGAACAATTTCTGTGCTCCGTCGCCAATGTCGGCGATATAGAAGGAGGCTTCAAGCCCCGTCTGTTCTTTGTATAGCGGTGCTATATGGGCCATGAAAGCGTCCACTTTGTCCGCTTGGATGAGTGTCACTGTACAGCCCCCGAAGCCGCCGCCAGTCATGCGGCTGCCGAGCACGCCGTCGTATTGTTGGGCGTTTTCGGCTAAAGTATCTAATTCAAAGCAGCTTACTTCGTAAAGGTCTTTCAGCGAGCGGTGCGAGGCGTTCATCAGTTGCCCGAAAAAAGCCAGATTGCCCGCTTTGAGAGCGTCGATGGCCTTGTGGACGCGCGCATTTTCATATACTGCGTGTTCGGCTCTATTTCGCACTATTTGATTTTTAATCAGGTGTTTGGATGTTTCAAATTGTTCTTCAGTCAGTTCACAAAGAAATTTGATGGGATATTTTTCTGCCAATGTGCGGGCTGCATCTTCGCACTCTCTCCGGCGGTCGTTGTATTTGGATGCTACCAGCGAATGAGGTTTGTTTGTGTTGGTTATCAATAATTTATACCCGTCAATGCAGAATGGCACGTGCTCATAGTCCAAGGTAGCACAGTTGAGGGCAATGGCGTGGTTTTTTTTGCCAAAGCCGGAGGCAAACTGGTCCATAATGCCGCATTTCACACCCACAAAGTCGCATTCTGCATGTTGTGATAACTTGACGAGGTCGGTCATGTTCAGTTGTGTGTGGCAGACATCATTCAGCATGAGGGCCGTAGCAACTTCAATGGAGGCAGATGAGGATAGCGACGAGCCGAGAGGCACGTTGCCGGCAAATAGCATGTTGTAGCCGAAGACGTGATGTCCGCGATCGGCAAACTCTTTCATAACCCCTGCGGGATACTTGATCCATTCTTTGGGCGATGCTGCAAATATGGAGTTGTCAATGGTGGCGGCGAAATCCATGTTCAAGCTGTGCAGGCTGTTCTGGCTGTCGCCGCGGCGGCTGATGAGCAGCCAAGTGCCGAAGCTGAGTGCGCAGGGGAATACAAGTCCGCCGTTGTAGTCGGTGTGTTCACCAATCAGGTTTACGCGTCCTGGAGCAAAGTAGGCATGTTCGACCTCGCAGCCATAGAGGTTGCGGAATGCGGCCTTCAAGTCTTCTATGTTCATAATTGTTCGGTTATCAGGAGACAAAGATACAAATAAAAAAGGGGCATTTCAACAATGCCCCTTTTTTATTTAAGCGGAATAAGAATTATTCTGCTACGCATTCAGCAACTGCTGCAGTATCGCAAGCGGTAGTGTCAGCTACAACTTCTTCAACAACGGTTTCTTCAACAGCGGTTGAGTCACAATTTTCGGTAGTTTCAGCTTTGGGACCGCAAGCGGCGAAAACGAAAGCTACAACAGCTAAGATAGCAAATAATTTTTTCATTTTTTTCAGTGTTAATGTAATAATTTTGTTGGTTAAATTTTAACGCGGCAAAAATACATAATATTTCAACTGTTGTGTAGGCTGAAAAGTTAAAAAATGTTAACAGTCAATCAGGGTGCACCAATGGTGTTTATCTTCGATTTCTCCGTATTGGATTCCCATCAGAGTTTCGCGCATCTTGATGCTCCAAGGTCCTGGTTTACCGTCTTTTGCGATAACGTACTCGGTGCCGGTTTCTCTATCCTGAATCATGTGGATGGGGGAGATGACGGCGGCGGTACCGCAGGCGCCAGCCTCTTCAAAGGTGCCAATTTCCTCTAATTTGATGTGTCTTCTTTCGACAACTAATCCTAAGTCCTCTGCAATTTGGCGCAAACTCATGTTGGTAATGGAGGGCAGAATGGAGCCTGAATCGGGGGTCACATATTTGCCGTCTTTAATACCGAAGAAGTTGGCGGGACCGGCTTCGTCGATGTACATTTTGGTCTTGGCGTCGGCGAAGATGGAGGCGCTGAAGCCTTCTTTGTGAGCTCTTTCACCTGCGCGCAGCGAAGCGGCGTAGTTGCCACCCACTTTCACATGGCCGGTGCCCAGAGGTGCTGCACGGTCGTAATCTTTGGCAATTTGCATGTTGGTGGGTTTGAAACCTTCCTTGAAGTAAGGACCAACAGGCATAACGAAGATGACGAAAAGATATTCGTCAGCAGGTTTCACACCGATGGTGGGTCCTGTACCGATGAGCAGCGGGCGAATGTAGAGAGAGCCTTCGGTTCCGTAAGGGGGAATGTACTCGGCATTCAGTTTGATGACCTTTTCAAGGGCTTTGAAGAACAGCTCTTGCGGAATGGGGGCCAGCATGATGCAGTCGGCCGAGTTGTTGAGTCGTTTCCAGTTTTCTTCCCAACGGAACAAACGCACTTTACCGTCTTTTCCTCTGAAAGCTTTCATGCCTTCGAAAGCTTCCTGACCATAGTGAAGGCAAGAGGCTGCCATGTGCATCGGAATATATTCGTCAGAACATACTTCCAATTCACCCCATTCGCCGTTTCTATAATAGCAGCGAACATTGTAATCGGTTTTCATGTAGCCGAAAGAGAGGCTTTTCCAATCAATGTTTTTTCCCATAGTTAGATGATTTATTTGGTTATTAATTATTATTGTATTGTTTTCAGATGATGCAAAAACATCCAGCGCAAATATAACTTAAATTTCAATAGAAAAGTCATTCCGTAACCGTGAATTTAATGGCTTCTTTCATCGAATCGAAATAGTGGAAGCGCATACCTTCAATGAAATTCTCGCGGATGTCTTCTATATCTTTCTTGTTTTCAGATGATAACACAATGTCGTAGATGCCCGCCCGCTTGGCCGCCAGCACTTTTTCCTTGATGCCGCCCACGGGAAGCAACTTGCCGCGTAGCGTGATTTCACCGGTCATGGCAATTTTGTCCCTGACTTTGCGACCAGTGAAGGCGGAAATGAGGGTGGTGAGTATCGTGATGCCCGCCGATGGTCCATCTTTGGGTGTGGCACCCTCGGGTACATGCAGATGGATGTTTTTCTCTTGGAAAACAGCAGGATCCAGCTTATATTCGTCGGCGTGGGCTTTCAGGTACTCGAAAGCGATGGTGGCCGATTCCTTCATCACATCGCCTAAGTTGCCTGTCATGGTGAGACCGCCCTTGCCGGCGCTGGTGACAGCTTCTACAAACAGAATCTCGCCCCCTACGGCTGTCCATGCCAAACCAGTGGCCACGCCCACCATGTTGTGGTCTAACGAGCGCTCTTTCTGGAAAATGGGTGCGCCCAGAATCTTGACGAGGTTTTGTGCGGTGATGGATTTTTCAATATGGCCTTCCTGTACCAACTCGGCGGCGCGACTTCTAATTACCTTTGCCAGTGTTTTTTCCAGTAGTCGTACGCCCGACTCACGAGTGTAGTCGGCAATGATTTTCTCAATGATTTTGTCAGAGAAGGAAAGCTGTTTTTTCTGCAAGCCGTGCTCCTTCAGCTGTTTCGGGATGAGGTGACGCTTGGCAATCTGTATTTTCTCTTCCAGAAAATAGCCCGACACATCAATCACTTCCATACGGTCGAGTAGGGCTGGATGAATGGTGCTGAGGTTGTTGGCCGTGGCGATGAAAAGCACTTTGGACAAGTCGTAGCCGGTTTCCAAGTAGTTGTCGTAGAATGTGTTGTTCTGTTCGGGATCCAACACCTCCAGCAGTGCCGCCGATGGGTCGCCTTGGACAGTCATACCCGATACTTTGTCGATTTCATCCAGTACGAAGACAGGGTTCGACACTTTGGCTTTGCGTATGCTTTGGATGATACGGCCGGGCATGGCACCGATGTAGGTTCTGCGGTGGCCGCGAATTTCCGACTCGTCGCGCAAGCCGCCCAATGATACACGGATGTACTCCCGTTCCAAAGCCTTGGCAATGGAACGCCCAAGCGAGGTTTTGCCCACGCCGGGAGGGCCAACCAGACACAAAATGGGTGACTTCATGTCTCCTTTGAGTTTCAGTACCGCCAAATATTCAATGATGCGGCGCTTCACTTCCTCCAGTCCGAAATGGTCTTTGTCAAGTATTTTTTTTGCTCGAGCCAGGTCGAAGTTGTCTTTGCTGTACTCGTTCCAGGGCAGGTCAACAAGCAGTTCCAAGTAGCTGAGCTGCAGCGAGTAGTTGGGCGACATGGAGCTGGTGCGTTCCAGTTCGGCCCATTCGCGGTCGAACAACTCTTGGGTCTCTTTGTTCCACTTCTTCTTTGCGGCCTTGGCCTGGATATCTTCTAAGGCTTTGTCCTGCGGCGAGCCGCCCAATTCCTTCTGTATGGTCTTCATTTGCTGCGTCAGGAAATACTCCTTCTGCTGCTTGTCAATCTCCTGCTTCGATTGGAACTGAATCTGATTCTTCAATTCCAGCAACTGTAACTCTTTGTTCAAGAGTTTTAAGACCATCTTGGCACGATCTACCACATCGCGGGTTTCCAAAATGTTCTGCTTTTCCTGATTGGTGACCGACAGGTTGGACGAGATGAAATTGAGCAGGAAAAAGGGACTTTCGATGTTCTTCAGGGCGAACGAGGCCTCTTTGGGTATGTTGCCCGAAAGTTTGATCATATTGATGGCCGTATCGCGAAGAGAATCAATCAGCGCCTTGAAATTCTCGTTGTTTTCAAGGGTTGGATCGTAGTCATTGGTGAGATAGTCGGCCACTTTGGCCATATAAAAAGGCTCTGTTTGAGTGAGTTCCAGAACGGAAAACCTTTTGATGCCTTGCACGATGATGGTGACGCTACCGTCGGGCATGGAGATGTATTTCAGTATCCGTGCCATGGTGCCCACTTTGTAAATGTCGTCAATGGTGGGCTCTTCCACCTCGTTCTCTTTTTGTGTGACCACACCGATAGGCTCATTGTTGCGTGAGTATTTTTGCGCCAGCTTGATGGATTTGCTGCGTCCTACCGTGATGGGAATAATAATGCCCGGAAACAGAACAGTATTGCGTAAAGGCAGGATCGGTAGCGTTTCCGGCAATTCCTCTTTCTTCAAGATCTCTTCGTCTTCCATCGAAAACAAAGGGATGAAATTGGATTCGCTATTGAGAAATTCGTTGATAAATTGTTCTTTGTCCATAAAAGTCTTTGAAAATAATAGGGTTATGAAACAAATGCACTGAGTACTTGTCGTGCTTCTGCCACTTTGTCGTTGAGTAGTTGAGGATCTTTGGCTTCTATAAGAAGGCGAAGATAAGGTTCTGTGTTAGAAGGTCTAACATTAAACCACCAGTTGGCAAATTCGATGCGGTAACCATCAAAATCCATAAACCGGATGTATTGCTCCTGGCTGGTAAAATGGTTCTTCAAGGTTTCCATAGCCTCTGCCTTTTTCTCGATTTTGAAGTTGATTTCGCCAGAGTTGGCGTATGTGGCGATTTGGGCAATCAGATCGGAAACGCGGATGCCCTTCTTTTTCATGTCGCTGAAAATGTGAAGAATGATGAGCGAAGCCACCATGGCAGAGTCTGAATAGAAAAAATCGCGGAAGTAGTAGTGGCCGGCAAGCTCTCCGCCATAGATGCCGTCAATCTCACGCAGCTTCAGGGCGGCATAGGCACGACCTACCCTCCAGATGTACATTTCCTGCCCCATCTTCTCTATGTATTCGGATACTGACTTGGAAGTTCTAATGTCCTGTATGACTAACCCGCTCATCTTGCGCTCTTTGATGAAGTAATGCGCCATGACGGCAATCATCAGGTCGGGAGAGATGAATTCACCGCGCTCGTCAACAAACATTACGCGGTCGGCATCTCCATCGAAGATAACGCCGATATCAGCGTTCTCCTTTTTGACAAGCGCTTTCAGGTCGGCCACATTTTCCTGTTCCAGCGGGTTGGCCTCATGATTCGGGAAAGTGCCGTCCAAGTTGTCGTAGATGTATGTCGGGGCATCGCCGAAAACCTCTTTCACCAGAATGCCGGCCATACCGTTCGAGCAGTCCATGGCAATCTTGAGGTTGGAGATGTCATACTTGTATTGCTGCAAAAACTGCAGGTACTCGTCCTTGACGGGATAATTGACAATGTTTCCTTTTTGGGCTGTGGGCACAACCTGTTCTTCCCTAATCATTCTCTCCAGTTCTCCCAGTCCTGTGTCGTAACCTACTGGCAGTGCATTGGTGCGCGAAACCTTGAGCCCGTTATATTCTCTGGGATTGTGCGAGGCGGTAATCATGACCGACGCGTCAAAATGGTGCTTGGCGGTGAAATAATAGACCATGGGCGTAGTGGTCAGCCCCATGTCGTAAACATCAGCCCCCGCATCGCAGATTCCTTCAGAAAGTGCTTTGAACATCTCAGGTGAAGAGGTTCGCATATCTCTGCCTACCAGAATCTTATTTGTGTTTAGCAGTGTGGGCAGAAAGAAGCCGAATTTGTATATGTCGTCCAAGGTGAAGTCCTTACCAAAAATTCCTCTAAAGTCGTATGCTTTAAATGCTCCCATGATAATTATTTTTAAATCAAGACATTACGTCCTGATGGTGTTTTGTATTCTGAATTTGTTTGTTCTTGACGAGGTTCTCCCATCTTACAAAAGATGATTTCTGAATATCGAAGAATAAGTTGTAAAAGGTTCTGGCCCAGTAGCTTTTGGTGTTAAAACCGCTTGGCTCTTTGAGAAACTTTTCGCAAAGAACCACTTGTTTGTTCAAGGTGTCGTTGATGACTATCCACAAGGCCGCGGTTTTGCTGTTTTTGTCCAAGGCTTCTACCAAAACCGAAATGGCGAAGCGTGTCTGTTGTGGCAGGTTAAGTTTGGCGAAGTATTGTATGATTTCTTCTTCCGAGTACATGTTTTCAACGCTGATATAGTCAACCACGGCGCTGGAGGCTTTGACGGTTTTGTTGCGTTTGGTTATGTAGGAGAGGTCGTAATGAAGGATGGGTTTTCTGAAGCTGAGTCGGATGTCGTATTTCTTCTGGTCGGAGATGATAAGCAGATTCCATTCGTTAAAAAAGTATTGGATGATTTCGGTGGGAAAATCGAAACCGTTGCGACAGAACTTGGCCTTGGAGAAGTCAATGCCTGCCCACGTCACTTCTTTAGCGGAAAGGAAATCTATAAATGAATCTTCGTTCAGAAACATTACAGCTACATACAATTATTCATTGCAAAGATAAGCAAAAAAATGAGAGATTTATGAATTGCATGTGCAACTTTGCAAGAATAGGGGGTAAAAAAAAGCGGGACTTTGTGTCCCGCTTTTATGATGGGTTGTGAAGGGATATTAGTGAACGATGAATTTGCAAACAGTTTTGCCTTTCGAGGTTTCGAGGTTCATAATGTAGAAACCTTCCGACAGGTTGCTGATATTGAATTGGCGTTGGAAATCGCCACCAGCGTGGTTGATCTGTTCGGTGTAAACCTGTTTGCCAGTTACATCAACAACATTCACAGCTACGTTTTCAGCATGTTCAGTGTTGAATTTCAGCGTGATGAAGTCGGTAGCGGGGTTAGGATAAACGGTTACGTCGTTCAAGCCGCTTGCGGGGTCTGGGATGTGAGAAGTACCAGCGGCATATTCCATCACAAAGCCTTCGCCTTCGTCCCAGTTGTCAACGGTGAATTTTACTCTAAGCAAGCTGGGCGATTGGAACTGGATATATCCTTTGGGATAGTGATGCATGTCGTAGCGAGCCAGCAGAGCGTCTTGGTTGTTGAGAATTTCCACGAAGTCGCCTTCACCCAGTTCAAATTTCTTGAAGTTGATATTGTATGTGGAAGCACCGTTTACACGGAGGTTCCAAGTACAGTTGGCTTGTGCACGGTAGTTCTTGCCATCCTGACTGCCGTCGGAGATAGATCCTTTGGCTTGGGTGATAAACACGGGGCTGGTCGAGCAGGAAGGATTGGACTTGAAGGAAGAGGTGTAGTACAGTACAAATCCTTTGTCGGTGTTGGAACCATCGGAGGTGAACTTAACCAGTACGCTGTCGGCTGTGATGGTGACAGGTGCGGGCAGCTCTTCGAAGGTGTAGTGGCCCGAGAAGGTGTAAGCCACACCGTCAGATTCTGACGGACCGTTGTAGATGGTGATGATGTCCTGAAGTTGCTCGGTGTTCAAACGTCCAAAGGTGAATGTGTATGATTTGGCATCGGGAGCAGCGATCATCCATGTTCTGTTGGTGTTGTTGGGGTAGTCAACATGACCTGCACCATCGCTGATGGAACCGAAGCTGGCCGTGTTTCTGATGAAGCCTTCAGCAGGCTTTTGGCAAGCGGAATCAGGAGGAGTCATGTTCAACATAACACCTACGTGGTAGATGAAGTTACCGTCTTCAACTTCGTCACCGTGAATGGGAGGATTGAGCATGTCAATCAGGAAGTCGCCATTACTTATTCCACCCCATCCCCAGTTAACGCGGAAATAGGTGACTACATTGTCGCCTTCCATTACCTCTTTGTAGCCGTCGATGACGAATGCGTGACCGCTACCGTTCTCTTCCTTGTTTTGAGCGGAGTAGTAAATAGGAATGCATCTGTCAAGTTGGGGTTTCAAAATGGAGTCGCCCCACATTTTGGCACCGCCCGAGAATACATCCTGGGTCTGCATGTAGGCCGATTGGTTGTATTGCCAGTAATATTTAAGTGATTCCAATGCTTCAGCCGAGGCGGCACCCGAGCCGGTAGGACCGTAGCCCATTCTTACTGATACGCCTGCATGATAGAGCAACTTGGCCAACTCGCCGTTATCGGTGTTGGGAGCAGCAGCAATAGCATCGTGGTTGTAAGTGTAGTCGCGGAATTTAACTTCCTGACGGTCATATTTTTCAGGAATGTAGGATACACCGCTGAAACCTTGGGTGGGGTAACGGAAGTAGTTGAGAATGGTACCCATAGCTACAGATACACAACCATTGGGAACCTTCTTGTTTCTGTCGCCTTGAGTGGCTGCGTCATACGGACAGTAAGTGTTATAGGGATACTGTTGGTTGAAAACCGAGGTTGTCAAACGGTCAACAGATCTCAGGTCGGCTTTGGTCTGTACAAAGTTGTCAGCCGTGTATTGAGCCCAAGCCTTGGCTGCGTTGGCATCCGATACATTGTAGGCTTGCACTTGGCTGATGTAATTCTTGTAAGAGCCCAACATGAAGTCAACAGATTCGTTCGACTCCAAATTTGATTCAATGGAGTAGGCCAAAACGGGGATAACTTGGTCGGTGGCCGAAACCAGAATAAAGCCTTTGTCCTTTATCTGAAAATGATAGTAAACGGGTTCTCCATTTTCATTCAGCTCGGTATGCTTCAAAGTTAAGTCGGTCGTTTTGATATCCGACATGGTTTTGTAGCGTGCCGAAAGGAAATTCTTAGATGCCTTTCTGGCGCTTTCTACGGGAACCACTTCAGTAGCAAATACTTGAGCAAAGACAAACAAAGAGAGGACTAATGCAATGGTCTTTTTCATAGTAGTTGTTGTTTAATGATTAATTGTCTGTTTCAGGTTATTATGCGGCAAAACTTTTCTCCATTCTCTATTTCTTATTCTACAAAAATCGTGCCAACATGTTTATTGATAAAGTTTTATTCTTTTTTCGATATTTTTAGATATAGGTCACAAAAATACAAAAAAATCCATACGGGCTGCCATGGCCGCGGCTTTTTTTTCTTTTTTTTCAAAAGACGAACATAAATGGTTGTTACATAACAACATGGATAATTCACAGAAATAGGCGAAAGTGTTGTTGTACCAGCATGAAGAGGCGGTCGTGTCATATTCTGCCAACTTCTGACAGGAAATCTTTTTTCAGGTGATAAAAATTACTATTTTTGTGACCCAAAATCCAAATCATGAAGCCGGTTCAAATTATCAGACTTATTTTGCGACTGCTGATAGGCGGCATGTTCATCACCGCAGCCGTCATGAAGTTGCTTTCGCTGGACGAGTTTGAAGTCTATATCTACAGTTTCAATCTCTTTAGTTATGTGTTTTCCACTTTGGTGGCTCGGGCTGTCATTGCGGCAGAACTGATTCTCGGGGCAGGGCTTATTGCCAAAATCTGCTACAAGCAGGTTTGGTGGCTCATCCAACTGATGCTGGTGGGATTCTCGCTGCTGCTGGTCTATGTGATGCTTTTCCGGCACGATACCAACTGCCACTGTTTTGGCGACTTGATAGAACTGAATCCTGCGGCTTCCCTCATTAAAAACATGGTCACTTTTGGTTTGATGTTTTTTATTCGCAAGGAGGCTGATTATCAATTCAAGGGGAAAAAATGGTGTGCCGCAGCTATTGTGGTCGTTGGAATTGCGGTGCCTTTCGTCCTGTTTACGCCTGATACAGTGTATAATAAGTTTGTGAATCCGAACGACAAACTCAATGTAGAGGCTTATTATCAGGCGCAAACCGATAGTGCTTTCTGTGATTTGCAGCTGTCGGACGGCCGCTATCTGGTGGGTTTCTTCTCTTCGGGCTGCCAATATTGCCGCCAAAGTCTCCACAAGGTGAATACGATTATGCAGAACCACGCCATCTCTCACGATAGTTTCAAGTACTACATCTGGGGCAGCGAGGAAGGAATTGCAAGGTTCAAGGAGGAGACCGCCACACAAGATGTGCAGCATTGCCTCATCTCGCCTATCACCGCCATTAACATCACTTTTGGCAGTTTTCCTGTTTATGCGCTGGTGGAGAAGGGTAAGGTGGTGAAGAGTTTCGATTATCGTGGCATTGATGAGAATGATATTGTCACTTTTTTGAAGGATAAAAATTAAACAACTGAGTATGAAGATATTAGGTATTGGCAACGCCTTGGTGGATGTGATTGCCCGTCTGGAAGATGAGTCTTTTTTGAATGGTTTTTCTCTGCAAAAGGGTGGTATGGAGATGATTGACGCTCCCACCAAACGGCAACTGCATGAGGCTATGAAGGATATGAAACAAACATTGGCTTCAGGCGGCTCCACCTCGAATACGATACACGGTTTGGCCCGACTGGGAGCTGAAACGGGTTTCATCGGCAAGGTTTCGCACGATGCCATGGGCGATTTTTTCCGTCAGGATATGCTCAACAGCCACATCACGCCGCACTTGCTCTATTCGGACATCGACACGGGCATTGCCACCACGCTGATGACTCCTGATGCGGAAAGAACTTTCGCCACTTATCTGGGAGCCGCTGCCACAATGGTTCCCGAAGAGATCAGCCGTGACGTGCTCAGCCAATACGATTACATCCATGTGGAAGGCTATCTGATTTTCAATCGCGAACTGATTCTGACCGTATGCCGAATGGCCAAAGAGTGCGGTCTGCGTGTGTCGATGGACATGGCCAGCTATAATATCGTGGCTCAAAATCGCGATTTTATACGCGAGTTGTTGCACAACTATGTGGATGTGATCTTTGCCAACGAGGAAGAAGCCCGCGCCTATACTGGCAAGGAAGAGGAAGAAGCGTTGGATGTGCTGGCCGAGGAGTGCGAGGTGGCTGTGGTGAAATTGGGTAAAAGAGGTTCGTTGGTGAAAATCGACGGAGAGACCACCTTTATTCCGCCTATGGATGCACCTTGCATCGATACCAATGGCGCCGGCGACATCTATGCGGCTGGGTTCCTGTATGGTTTGCTGAATAATTACGATGCGGCCAAGTCGGGTCACATTGCTACGCTGTTAGCTACGGAGATGATACAAACTGTGGGTGCCAAACTGTCTGACAGACAGTGGGATAAAATTCGTAAGGAGATTCTGTAGTGCTATCTTTGGTTAGCGCTCATCAGGTAGGCCTTGATGAAGTCGTCCAACTCGCCGTCCATGACGGCATTGACGTTGGAGGTTTCATATTGCGTGCGCAGGTCCTTCACCATTTTGTAGGGATGCATTACGTAACTCCTTATCTGTGAGCCCCATTCGATTTTCTTTTTAGAACTTTCGATTTTGGAGATCTTCTCGCGCTTCTTTTCCATCTCTATTTGGTAAAGTTGCGATTTCAACATCTGCATGGCCTTCTCGCGGTTTTGCAGTTGTGATCGTGTAATCTGACATTCGATGACAATGCCGGTGGGGTGGTGGTGCAGACGCACGGCCGTCTCCACCTTGTTGACGTTCTGGCCACCAGGGCCGCTCGAACGGTAAGTGTCCCAGCTGATGTCGGCGGGGTTGATTTCAATCTCCACGTCATCGTCGATGACAGGGTAGGCATAGACCGAGGCGAACGAGGTGTGACGGCGGTTGGCCGAGTCGAAGGGCGACAGGCGCACCAGCCGGTGAACGCCGTTTTCGCTCTTCAGATAGCCGTAGCCGTAAGGGCCGTCCAGTTCGATTGTGGCCGACTTGATGCCTGCCACATCACCTTCCTGTCTGTCAATCAGGGTGATGTTGTATTTGTTGCGCTCGCCCCAACGCGTGTACATACGGAGCAGCATCTCTGCCCAGTCGCAACTTTCGGTGCCGCCGGCGCCCGAGTTGATGGTTAGGATCACACTGAAGCGGTCCTCTTCGTCGCGCATCATATTGCGGAACTCGAGCTTTTCTATCAGGCTGACAGCATGTTGGTATGCCTTGTCGGTCTCCTCTTCCGTGGCCTCTTTGGCTTGGAAGAATTCGAAGATGACCGACAACTCGTCGAAACTGTCAGCGGCTTTGTCATATTCCTGTACCCACGACTTGATGAAACTGATCTCCTTGAGCAGCTTTTCGGCAGCCTTGGGGTCGTTCCAGAAATCGGCCTCATGAGTGATTTCTTCTTTGGCCTTGATTTCTTCTATCTTCTTGTCGATGTCAAAGAAACCTCCTTAGCTCACCGAGTCTCTTTGAAAGGTCCTTAACTTGTTCGATATATATCATAGGTTGATGTTTTTATGATTTTGATAGGGCGTCAATTTCCGGTTTGAAATCGTGGTAGGCGTAGCCTTTCGACAGCAAGTGGCGGTATAGGGCAGGACTTTCGGCCGGTTGGTCAGGATGCAGACGCAACCACTTGTTGATGGTTTCGCGCAGGTTCTGGCGGTACTGTTCGGGATTCACTTCTGACATGTATTTTTCTATGATAGAAGTAGATATCCCTTTTGCAAGCAGGTGGCTTTTAATTTTTTCGCGCCCCCACTTTTTGGCGTTGGTTTTACCGCGTACAAAACTCTCTGCAAACCGTTCCTCATCTATAAAGCCATCCTCTTTCAGGTCGGCAATCACCCTATCGGCTTCAGCTCCAGTCACTTCGTATTGGCGGAGTTTCAGCCTAACCTCACTTTCGGCACGGTCCTGGTAGGCGCAGTATTTCCTTATCTTCTCAATGACTTCTTTCACAATCCGTGTTCACTATGGGGCGTTACCAGCACGATTTCTTCCATATCCTGATTAAAAAACTTATAGTCAAGTAGTTGTAATTCTTGATGAGATTCCAAGCGTACCCATTTGTGATAGGTGAAGAACCATTTTAACCTTTTGGATATGAGTCCTTTGGTGAAATAGGCATACAAGTAGGGATGCAGATAGATGGTCAGCCGTTTGGCGTTGTTTTTCTGGAAAAGGAATTCTATACGGTTGACAATCTCCTCTTCGAAGAGGATGCTGGGCTTGATTTTGCCTGTACCTTGGCAGGTGGGACACTGTTCGGCCGTGTCGAAGACATTGGCCTGTTGCACGCGTTGCCGTGTGATTTGCATCAAGCCGAACTTGCTGAGGGGAAGTATGGTGTGGCGGGTCTTGTCGGCAGCCATCAGTTCCTTCATTTTGTTGTAAAGAAGGGTTCGGTTGGCTGCCAAGTCCATGTCTATAAAGTCGATGATGATGATGCCCCCAAGGTTACGCAGTCTGATTTGTCGTGCAATTTCGATGGCGGCTTCTATATTGACCTCAATGGCGTTCTGTTCTTCGCTTTGGTTAGCATTGAGCTTGTTTCCGCTGTTGACGTCAATAACGTGCATGGCCTCAGTCTGTTCGATGATGAGGTAGATGCCGCTCTTGATGGAGACAATCTTGCCGAAGGATCCTTTAATCTGCTTGGCAATGTTGAAGTGCTCGAAGATGGGGGTGCTGTCTTTGTAAAGTTTGACGATGTTCTTGTTGCCCGAAAATACCTGTCCGAAGTATTCCTTAATCTCTTGATACAAAGAAGGAGAGTCGGTGTAGATGGTGTTAAATGACTCGTCAACCATGTCACGGATGAGCAGGAAGGTCTTATCCATTTCGGAGGCCATCTTGGAGGGCACTGCGGCGTTGCGCAGTTTCGTAACCACGCTCTTCCACTTGCTGAGCAGTTGCTTCAGGTCGGCCGTCAGGTCTTCCAGAGTGGCGCCAGCTGCGTTGGTGCGTATGATGATACCGAAATGCTTGGGCTTGATGCCTTGTACGATTTTGCGCAGCCGCTTTCGCTCCTCGCTGCCCTTAATCTTTTGGGATATAGATACTTTGTCGAAGAAAGGCACTAGCACGAGATAGCGTCCCGCAAACGAGATTTCGGTGGTCACACGAGCGCCCTTGGTATTGATGGGCTCTTTGGTGACTTGTACTAGCAGAGGTTGACCTGAAGAGAGGACAGAACTGATCTTTCCCGCTTTCTCAAGCGATGGCTGGAAAGTCATTTGTCCGATGTCGCCTTTGCCACCTTCGCGGACTTTGGAAACAAACTCGTTGAGTGTGGGCGTCTGCGTTGCCAGGTCAAGGAAATGAATGAAGGCTTCCTTTTCGCAGCCTATATCTACAAAGGCCGCATTCAGCCCAGGCATGATCTTTTTTATCTTTCCTAAGAAAATATCACCAACGGCTAGCTGGTCAGTCGATTTCTCGTGATGGATTTCTACCAGTTTCTGATCTTCGAGGAGTGCTATGTGAGTTTCGTTTTGCTGAGAACTGATGATAAGATCTTTGCTTGTTTCATGCATAGAAATGTGATATTAAAATACACAAAAACTAAATAATAGTTGGCCTATTATTTAGTTTTTGTTCCGGTTTTTATTTGCATAAGAAGAAAAAACTATTTCTTCTTATGTCTGTTTTTACGCAGACGTTTTTTCCTCTTATGCGTTGACATTTTATGTCTTTTTCTCTTTTTACCGCTAGGCATAACGCTAAAAGTTTAAAGGGTTATTTTATTTTTTTAATGGAGTTAACAAAAGTCTTGCAGGGTTTGAATGCGGGGATCTTGTGAGCGGGGATAATGATAGTAGTTTTCTTCGAGATGTTGCGAGCGGTTTTTTCAGCTCTTTCTTTTACGATGAAGCTGCCGAAGCCTCTTAAATAAACGTTGTCATTCTTTGCGAGAGAGCCTTTAACAGAGGTCATGAAGGCTTCAACTACGGTTTGAACTTGATTTTTTTCAAAGCCAGTCTTGTTGGCGATTTCGTTTACGATTTCAGCTTTTGTCATGATTTTTTATTTTTTAATGGTTTAACAATAAAAATTTGTTTCAGTGTTTTAAATTCGTGTGCAAAGATAAGACTTTTATTTAATTAAATATCTACATATTACATTTTTTTCATTTTTTTTTCTTTTTGAGTATCAAATTGTTTTGATTATGAGGTTATCTTTTGTAAGTTTGCCGAGCATTTTGACAAAGATGAAAGTAACGATAATTGGTTCTGGCAATGTGGCTTCTTGGATGGCGTATATCTTGAACAAGAATGCTGTTAGTGTCAATCAGGTTTATGGACGAAATCCGGCAACTGCGGCTCAAGTGGCTGCGCTATGTCATGCCGAGCCTGTAAGTTGCCTGGCCGACCTGAGGCCTGATAGTGATTATTATATCTTTTCTTTGAAAGATGACGCCTACGGCGAGGTGTTGTCGGCGATGCCGTTCACTATGCCTTGCGCCGTCCATACCGCCGGCTCGCTACCACAGTCGGTTTTGGAAGGTTGCGCCCGCCATTATGGTGTGATGTATCCCTTCCAAACGATTTCTAAAACTGCAGATTTCGAACAACTGAAGGTGCCTCTCTGCATAGAGGGCAAGGATGAGGAGTCGTTGCGGTTGATCCGCCATTTGGCGTGCCAGCTCTCTTCACAAGTGAACGAAATGGATGGCGGACAGCGCGCTGTGCTGCATGTCGCCGCCGTCTTCGCCTGCAATTTTTCCAATGCCTTGTATGATATGGCCTACCAACTGCTCACTTCGGCTGGCATCGATTGGCAAGTGATGCTGCCCCTACTGCAGCAAACTATCGACAAAACCGCCTCCATGACGCCAAAGGAGGCTCAAACCGGCCCCGCCGTGCGCAATGACAAATCTATAATGGAAAAACATTTGCAACGCCTGCCGTCCGAAGAGATGCGGCAAGTCTATAAAATGTTGTCAGACTATATTATAAAAAGAAAATAATTTCTAAGCGTTTATTCTGCCTGACTTTGAATCCGACACAACTGACGGAAGTCGCAATAGTTGCAGTTGTCGCCCTTGTCGGTCTGCACGAAAGCCTTGTCGGGGTCAAGTATTTCGGCCAACAGCAATTTGAGTGATTCTTCAAAAGCCTTCAGCGTGCTTTCCGTGATTTCGGTTTCAGGCACATGGGCAAACAATATGGGCGTGCCTTCTTTCTTCATGATTTCCTGAAAACTGATGATGCCACATTGCGTTTGGGTGGTTTTGCGAACGGTCGCATCCGAGTGGTCGTGGGCATACATGTAAGCGTACATCAGCAGTTGGAAAAGTTTGTCGTAGTCGCTGTCGGTAAACAGGTTGCCGAGGTCGTCAAGTGATTTTAAGACAAGATGTTTGGCGTCCACCCAACCGGTTTTATAGTCGAAAATGGTGATACATTGGTCGCGACAATCAATGCGGTCGGAGAAGCCGCAAAGGGAGATGGCACTGCCGTTGACGTCAATGTCGGCATGGAGGCTGACTTCTGTACCAATAATATCGGTGTAGCCTTGTTTGAGCTCATCTTCTGCCATCTTAAAGTAGGCCGTCAAATTCTTTTTAACCACTTCGTAGGCCAAGTAGAGTTTGCCCCTAGAGAGGTCCTTTTTGGAAAATCCGGCCTTGACAAACTGTTCGTGGACAAGCTGTTCCATATCTTTGCGATACTGGGCAATGGCTTGAAGGCCTTGTTCGGGCCGTTTTTTGATGTCGGTGTATAAGTGCTCTAAAATGGCATGAATGATGGTGCCAATGACGGAACTCTCAATGGTTTCATTGACTGTTTCGGGCTTCTTGATGCCAGCAATTTTTTCAAGGTAAAATTTGAGAGGACATCTGATATAAGTGCTGATGGCTGTAGGTGAAAACCAGTAACCCTTGAGTTTTTGCAAGATGTTCTCGTCTTTGGTAATGGTGATGGGAACACTTGCCGATTGTGCCTGCAGTCGTTGTGCCAGCGTCTCTTCCGTAAAGTTAATGGGCAGGTTTCTCTTTTTTATCTCAAAATCAAGTTGGTGAATGAAGCGGCTCTTTTCAGAGAGCGTGTCCGAAGAGTCATTGTTGTAGATGAGATGAACGTTCTCGGCGTGTTGCAGCAGTCGGAAGAAATGGTAGGCGATGACGGCATCGCGATAGTGGTAGGTGGGCAAGTTGAAATGCTGCTTTAAGCTGTGCATAATCAGCGAGTTTTGGCTGCGCCCCTTGGGGAGAATGCTCTCGTTGACCGACAGCATGATGATGTTCTTGAAGTCGAGGGTACGGGTTTCCAACAAGCCCATGACCTGCAACCCGCTGTCGGGTGTACCTGACAATGGGATGGATATTCCGCTAAGTTTCTCTGTGATAATATATTCGATAGATTTAAGGTCAAAGTCGTTGATGGTTGGGCCGAAAGCAGAGAGCAACTCGTCAATCTGTTGTAATCCATTCAGAATATATTGTAGTGCGTAAAATCCTTGTCGCTCTTTTGGCAGTGTATCAGTCAGTTGCTCGAAAAAGTGGCGCAGCTCTTGGAAGTAGTCGATGCCTTTAGCGGTGAAACGGGGATAGTGTACTTGTTCCAATTCAGCGACATCTTCGTATTCGATGAACGTCCGGTTCCCTTTGATTATCTTGTCGATAGCCGCGGTGGCTGTGGGCATCATCTCTTGGATGATGGGGTTTCTGAAAAAGGCAATCAGGTCGCGGTGGTAGTAGGAGAAGTTTGGACTTTGCTGGTTTTCACGGAAGCGCTCGCCATTCTTGGCTGCGTTGATCAGGATTTCGAGCAGGGAATAGGCAGCCGTCGCCTTGAGCGGATAGCCCATGGTGTAGTTGGCGCGGGTTTTTCCGTAGGTGTGGATGAAGGGCAAAAACAGCGACTCGTCGGCCAGCACCACTGCCGTGTGGTCCAACTCGTCGGCTGGCATTTTGTTCAGCAACTCGGTGGCATAGAGCACCTGGTTCATCTGCTGCGAGGCGCCTGTCACACAGATATTTTTGGGTATGTCGCGATAGTCGTCGCCAATCCAGTTCGCTTTCTCACGGGAGATTCCTAATTCGTTAAAAGCCAGTTCCATCTGCTGTACCATGTAGGAGTCTTTCTTCTCTTCGTTGAAGTAAAGTTTATCGAGGTCGAAGTAAAACTCTGCATGGAAACGCTCCCTGTAGTAGCGGGCGATTTTTAACTCGGCAGGTGAGAACATGTTGAAGCCCGCAAAGATGTATCGCTTGTGCGACAGCTGAGAGGCGTAAGTTTCTATGTTTTCGGCCGTGTCTTTGTATATGAGGCCCGTGTAGCCGGTTTGGTCTTTCCGAAGAACCTCGTTGAAATGGTGGTATAGGAGGTTGAGCGACTTGTAGAACTCAATGTACGACAAGGTGTTCTGGGAGAGATGTTGCTTGAGGAAACTATTGTCAATCTCCTTGATGTCGGCCAGGTTGGTAAATATGTCGTCGGCATTGGCCAACTGCATATCTATCTCATTGATATCCTGGATGAAAACAGAACCCCACGAAACGAAAGAGTAAAAATCTTTGTCCTTGCCTTGTTCGCTGGCTTGATAAACCTCATATAATTTGAACAACAGGACCATCTTGTCCGCTTTTTTCAGAGGACACAAGGTGTCGATAAAATCGTCGATGGTGTAAAAAACGGGCGAGAAAAAGGCTTTGCCGATCTCTTGGGCCATCGCTTGCCTGAGCAGCTTGACGGCACGCCGGTTAGGTAGGATGACAGCCGTGTCGTGGAAGGCAATGTCGTTGTTTTGAGTGATGGCTTTAGCCAGTTTTTGCAGAAAAGGCATGGTTATGAATTTGAAAAGGTCAAAAATAAACAAAAACTTGATAGGGTGGAAAAGAAATTCTGCGGTTTTGTCACACTTTGTTTTGGCAAGGCATCGGGCCTGATTTTTTGTATTTTTGCAGTCCAAATTAAGTATGGCTTAAAAACTTAAGGTTGAACCATGATTTATCCCGCCTCGTTTGAAGAGAAAATCGGTTTTGATGTTGTCCGCACGCTGACAAAGGAGTATTGCAGCAGCGTGATGGCTAAAAGTTTGGTGGATGACATCTGTTATTCAACCGATTATGATGAGGTTCAGCGAAAAATTCAGGAAACCGATGAGTTTTTGTCCGTGCTGCTTTATGATGACGCCTTTCCTATTCAAGAGTATGACGATTTGCGCGCCACGCTCGCCCATCTTCATGTGGAAGGCACTTTTGTCGAGGTGGAGGAGTTGGCGCGACTGCGGGATTTCATCGCTTCGGTCATCCATACTTTTGTCTATTTCCGTATTCGTCACGAAGAGGAAAACAAATATCCTGCGTTGTGGGAGATATGTCAGAATATATTGTTGGAGAAGGAGTTACAAGAGAGTGTCAACCGACTGATAGACGCCAAGGGCAATTTGCGTGACGATGCATCGGAGGAGTTGCGTCGTATCCGTCGTGAGATTATCAAAATTTCGGGTGAGGCCGACAGGAAAATTCACAAGCTGCTGACGGTTGCCAAGCAGGATAGCTTGGTGAAGGAGGATGCCGAGATGACCATCCGTAACGGCCGTTTATGCATCCCTGTGCCGGCACCTTTCAAGCGTCGTATCAAGGGTTTTATCCACGATGAGTCGGCGACGGGCCAAACCGTCTTCATTGAGCCGGCCGAAGTGTTCGATGCCAACAACGAACTGCGCGATTTGCAGAATGCTGAAAAGCGCGAGATTATCCGCATCATGACCGCCATTTCGGATAAAATCAGGCCGTCAATTCCCAACTTGCTATTCTATCACGAATTTGTGGGCATGCTCGATTTTATCAGGGCAAAGGCGCGTTTGGCCATCGAACTGAAAGCGCTCAAACCCCATATTTCATCCGAGGGCCATATTCATTGGCAAAATGCCATGCATCCTCTGTTGTATCTCAACTTCAAGACTGCAGGAAAGAAGGTTCAACCGCTTGATATTGAGTTAAATCAAACGCAGCGCATTCTAATCATTTCGGGCCCGAATGCCGGTGGTAAGTCGGTGTGCCTAAAGACGGTCGGCCTGCTGCAATATATGCTTCAGTGTGGCTTTTTGGTGACGATGAAAGACACTTCGGAGATGGGCATCTTTGAGGATTTTTTCATCGATATGGGCGATGAGCAGTCGATAGACAACGATTTGAGTACATACAGTTCCCATTTGACCAACTTGAAGACGATGGTTGAATGTTTAGGACCGCGTTCACTCTTCCTGATTGACGAGTTCGGATCAGGTACAGAGCCCAATCTGGGTGGGGCTATGGCCGAAGCCATTTTGGAGGCGCTGTATCATAAAAAGTCGTTTGGCATCATCACCACGCATTACGGCAATTTGAAGCTCTTCCCCGACAGATTCCCGGAAGCGTTCAACGGAGCGATGCTCTTTGACACACAGAATCTTAAGCCTCTATTTATGTTGAAAATGGGCAAGCCTGGCAGCTCTTTCACTTACGAAATTGCACGGCATATCGGTCTGCCCGAGGAGATTATCCAGTCGGCCATTGAGAAGTCGGGCACGGCGCAAATCGACTATGAGCGAAAGTTGGAAGAGGTTGAAATGGAGAAGTTGCAGATAGACAAGACTTTGAAAATGGCACAAGCCGCCGACGATCAGTTAGCGACATTGATACAGGAGTATAGCGACAAGTACCATGAGTTGGAGAAATATCGCAAAGAGATTATCCAAACTGCCAAGAACCAGGCGACAGCCATTCTGGATGGTGCTAACAAGATGATAGAGAAGACTATCCGCGAAATCAAGGAGTCGAAAGCCGATGCCGAAAAGACCAAGCAGGTAAGGAAGGAGGTGGCCGACATGAAGGCTTCGTTACACAGCAAAGTTGAAGAAAATTCTCCGCTGTCGCTGCCCAAGTCGATGGTGCCGCGCAAAAAGAAAGTGGCCGAGCCGCAACCGCTGGTAGATAGGCCGCTCAAGGCAGGAGATGCCGTGCTCATTTTGAGTGTCGGTGCTGCCGGTGAGGTGTTGTCGGTGCAAGGCGAGGATGTGGTCGTTTCGTTCAACTCTATCTCGCTGAAAACCACCACAGATAAGGTGGAGCGCATCAGTAAGAAAGAGGCCAAGGCTGTGCAGTCGGGCCGCACTCGCTTGGACGGTTCTTCGCTATCGGAAACGCTGAACAAGAAGATCGCCCATTTCAAGTCGTCTGTTGATGTGAGGGGCATGCGTACCGACGAAGCACTGGCCATGTTGGAGCCCTATATCGACGAAGCAGTACTGCTAAATGTGCGCCAAGTTAAAATTTTGCACGGAAAAGGTACTGGTATTTTGCGCAAAATGATTAGACAATTCTTGAAAAATCGCCCCGAAGTAGCCCAATTTTACGATGAGACGCTGGAAATGGGCGGTGATGGCATAACGGTCGTAGAATTGCGATAGACAGATAGTTATGCGATTTTTTGTAGCCTTTCTGCAATCCCTCTTTTTCTTTTCACAAAAAAATTGGACTAAAAAATTATTTTTTTTAGCGATATAGTTACAATGTATTGTTTTTTTTGTATTTTTGCAAGATTGAAAACATAGAATAAAATCAAATCAATAATATTAACTTAAAACAAGTTCGTTATGAAAAAACTTTTATTTTCAATGTTCGCTTTGATGATAGGCTTTTCTGTCATGACGCAAGCGCAAAACGCTTCTGTAGCGGGCGGCGGCGAAGCAACAGGTGCGACAGGTAAAATGAGTTTTACCGTTGGCCAGGTGGCTTACCAGTTTGTCTCCGGAGCTGACAAAAATGTAAATGAAGGTGTTCAACAATCACACTCAGAAGATCATTTGATGATTAACACGGTTATCAAAGGTCTTGGAGAAGTTGACAGCAGGGATTACGACAACTTCATCAAAGTTGACTATAATTCCGATACTTTGTTTGTGATTCAACCTGTAGAAGGTTGGCACATCGAGAATGTCACCGTTAACGGCACCGAATTGCGCAAAATCCAGTATTATCAATTCGAAAATATCAAGGAAGACCAAAACATCACCGTTGAGTTTGCCATTGATCAATACACCATTACTGCCAGCAAGATTGGTAACGGTACTATCACCAACGAAGGTGTAACCGAAGTTACTTATGATTCTGCTGCCACCTATCCTTACACCATCACTCCTGATGAAGGATATATGATTAGCGAGGTGTTGATCAACAACAAGCCGATTGAACTTCCCGATTCTGTACGCGAAACCGAATTCACCTACACTTTCGAGAATGTATTAGGCGACAGCACCATTTCGGTTTTGTTTGCTTCCAGCAAATATACCATCACCGCTACTGCTAATGCCAACGGTACCCTTTCACCCAATGGTACTGTTACGGTTGATTATGGTACAAGCAAGACCTACACAGCCAAGGCTAATGTTGGTTATTATATCGAAAAAGTTACCATCGACACTACCGAAACTGAATACACTCAGGATGACAACATGACCACCTACGAATATACTTTCGAGAACATTGTTGCCAACCACACTATTGATGTTATGTTCGCACAAGCATCATACGTAGTAACTGCTGAAAAACCCGAAAACGGTACTATCACTCCTGAAGGCGACAGCACATACAAATATGGTGAATCTCCTGTTTACACCATTACCCCCGATGAAGGTTTTGCTATCGAAGATGTAACTGTTGACGGTAGCTCTGTTGGTGCTGTTGAAAGCTACACTTTCAGCAACATTAAAGAAAACCACACCATCGCTGCAACCTTCAAACAGATTACTTATAATATTGTAGCAACTGTTGGTGCTCACGGTACTATCGACCCCGCTGGAACCGTTGTTGTTAACTACAACGATGACCAGACCTTCACCATCACCCCCGATGAAGGCTATCAGATAGCTACTTTGAAGATCGACGGTGAGGAAGTTGATACCGCTTCGACCTACACCTTCGAAAAAGTTGTTGCTAACCACACCATTTCGGCAACCTTTACCGCCATCACTTATGAAATCGTCGCTACGGCTGGCGAAGGTGGTAAAATCACTCCCGAAGGCACTGTTGTTGTTAAACATGGTGATAACCAAAGCTTCACTATCACTCCCGACAAGGGTTACAGTGTAAAAGGCATCAAGGTTGACGACGCCGACGTGGATATGGAAACCGTTGTATTGCCCTACGTATTCGAAAACGTTACCGAAGCTCATACGATTGCAGTTGAGTTCGCTATCGATTCATTCGTAATCACCGCAACGGCTGGTGAAGGTGGTACTATCGATCCCGAAGGTGAAACTACCGTTGCTTACGGTGCTAACCAAGTTTACACCATGAAGGCTAACCCCGGCTTCTATATCGACTACGTTATGATTGATGGCGTGAAAGCTGGTGCTAAAGATTCTTACGAATTCAAGAACATTGCCGCTGACCACACCATTGAAGTTGCTTTCTTGGCTGAGCCTTGCGACAAACCTCTGAGCTTGATTGCAAAGAACATCACCGATTCTTCTGCTACCTTGACTTGGAAAGGTTTCTCAGACAAATACGATGTAATGTACATGGCAGAAGGCGATTCTGATTACACCGTTGTAGAAGGCGTAACCGAACTGACTTACGAACTGACCGGTCTGACCGAAAAGACCACTTACACTTGGGCTGTTAAAGGTTATTGCGACCTCGGCGACACTTTGATTGCAAGTGATATGTCATCAGAAGAGACTTTCACCACTCTGGAGAAACAAGGTGGCGATACTCCTGATCCTTCAGGTATCAACTCTCTTGATATAGCTTCTGTAAAGGTTTACGCTCATAACGACAGAGTTTATATCGTAAACGAACAGAACATCGCTGTTAAGAATGTTGAAATCTTCGACGCTCAAGGTCGTGTGGTTTACGCTGGCGGTGCTCTCAACAGCACTCGTACCGAAATCCAACTGTCACTGGCAGTAGGTAACTACGTTGTAAGACTGATTGGCAACGACAACGCTTCCGCTTCTTACAAGGTAATGCTGACGAACTTCTAATCAATTAAGTTATATTGTTGGGCGGGCGAAACGAAAGTTTCGCCCGCTTTTTTTTATTCCTGACAGCGCAGCCATAGAAACACGGGAAGATGGTCGGCATAGCCCCCAATATACCTTGGCCCAAAAAACGTCCTGAACACTTTCTCGCCTCCGTACTTTTCGTCGGGTACGACCATAAAGTCGGCCTTGAATATTACGGCTCTCTTTTCTTCAATATGGCATCGTTGCTGTTGGTCCATGAGAGATTCTGACACAATTAGCTGGTCAAGACAGCCCCAGAAATCCTCGTGCTTGTGAGTGCCCTGATTCTGCAGGTTGTTGAACTCCATCATCAAATTGATAAGGCGCGAGGGACTTTCGCATTCTTTCGGGCTCCGTGCTGCCAGGATGTGGCGGAGACTTTCATCTGTGGGGTAGTCGTTGAAATCGCCCATAATGACGATGGCGGCGTTGGGATTGGCTTGAAGGATAGAATCGGTATGGTGGCGAAGCACTTGTGCATAATAGTTGCGTTTGGGAATAGTGGCCGCATAGCCACTGTAGCGCGAAGTCCAATGGTTGACAAAAAGATGTACTGTGTCGCAGATGCCCAACAGCGCCCGACAGTGGAGGATGTCACGGTTGCGTGATTTGGGCTCAAAAGGGAACACGATGGGGATGGCTTTACTATATAATATATGTACGTGCTCTTTTCGGTATAAAAGGGCCACGTCGATGCCGCGAGCGTCGGGCGAGTCATAATGGATAATGCTGTAGCCGAAGCGCTCCAGCGGGGAGTGGTAGCACAATTGTCGCAAGACGTAGTCGTTCTCAATCTCAGCCAGCCCGATGATGTCGGGCGGCTCGGGTTCGCCCATGGCGACAAACACTTTGGCTATGTTGTTGATTTTACGTCTGAGGCGTGCATAGCTCCAGTGGTTCATCCCTTCGGGCGTGAAGGCATCATCGTTTTTGGTGCTGTCGTCTTGCGGGTCGAAGAGGTTCTCGGTGTTGTAGAAGGCAATTTGGAACCGCAGACTGTCGCGCTGGGCATGTGCGGTGACGAAACCCTGCAACACGACAATCATGAGGATTCTAACAAGGATTTTGTTCATGTTTTTTTTTTGAGGTAAAGATAAGAGCTAAAGTGCAATTAGTCAATAAAAAACGACACTTTCTATTGTCGGAAAAACGGCAAATTTGGAAGGCCAAAAGTGCGGTTTTGAAGGTTAAAAGCACTTTAGCGGTACAAAAGTTCATTCTGTCCGAAATAAAAATGGCAGCAAGTAGATGCTTTTTGGAAGAATTTTGCAGTTGGGAGTGCGCTACTATGCCTCTTTTTGTCGCAGATGGGTTTCCAAGTCGTACAATGAGTCTCGCAAGATTGAAAGCTCTTTGGTGGAGAAATCCTCCAGCGTTTGGGCTCGGCTCAAAAAGTCGGGTAGAGGTAATTGGAAAAAGCTCCAATTGGCCTTCAGCGAGTCAATATCGTCGAGTTGTCGGCGACTCTGTTCTTGTTTGAGGTATTGTAACAGCCGGAGCCCGTCGGCTTTTTGGTGGAAAGCCTTGGTGAATTGCGGCAGGGTATTGTAGTTTTTCCGCAGCGGTCCCCAAAGGTCACTATCCTTAAATTGCTGTTCCAAGAACTGCAAGAAAGGTGTTTCGATGTTTTGTGTGAACAGCGTTTCTATCAGTTTGTAGGAATCTTCAATTTCTTGAAACAGAAAGCAATGGTAAATGGGATAGCTGCTCCAGTCGCCAGCATTGCCCTTGATCATAGCGGGGCCCGTGCCGAAGAACACGCGCGACGAAAAACGTGATGCAGGCTGTACGATTACGGGGTTCCAGTTACCCACGATACCCATCTTACGCAATTTTTGAAGCAGGTAGAAATCTTCGCCACTCTTTACGGGCGTGATACCGCCAATCTTATTCAATGCATTGACACGCAAGATGATAGCGGAGCCGATGGCGGTAAATGTGTAAGGACTGCCGATGAGTGACAGGTTGATGAAGTAGTTGCGCAAGTAGAGCTCGTAGCGCAGTATGGCGCGGTCAACATCCTCGCGACCTGTCAGCGGATGGTAATAGGGGAGCGACAGTGCCACCCAGTTGGGATGTTGGTGCATCGTATCCCCGACCGACTGGAAATAGTTTTTGTCGAATACGGTGTCGGCATCTAGGCTGATAATGAGATCGTTGGGTTTGGCTTGCTGGCGGATAGTGTCAAACAGCACTTTGCGTGCGTAGCCGACGCCGTAGTTTTTGTTGTCCCAGCCGCACCCTTGTGAGCTGTGGTCGATAAGATGGATGCGGGGATTCTGGAGATTACGGAGCCAGAGCAGGGTTTCCTGATTGTTGAGACAAATATCTTTCTTTGCTTCATCGCTCCACCATGCATCAGGTTGATTTACACAAATATAGACTTGAAAGTCGTATTGCGTTTGTTGCTGCTCTATAGCCTTGATGGTGGCCGGAAGATATGCCATCTCGTTCATGGCTGGAATGGCAACGAACAAGGTGGGACGACTTGAAGTGGCAGTACTCTTTTTCGGTTTCATCTTTAAGGATAAGAAATATCGCAATACCACGAAGGTATTGCGATATGTTGTTATAGAGATGGGCTGAACGATTTACATAATCATTCTCAGCTCTTCTTTCAGCGCTTCCATTGCTCCCTGGATGGGAGAAACGGCGGCAGTCTGTTCAAAAATGGCTGAACCCAGGGCCGTGGCAGGAGCTTCGCTGTCTAATTTACCTGCGGCGATGTTGATGATTTTAATCATCTCTTCTTTAGCCATTTTGATTTTGTCCCATACTTCGCTGGAGATGTACACCTGCTGCGAAAGGTTGTGCTCAAACTCGCCTCGGATAGATGAAATCAGTAATGTTTGAAACTGAAATACAGTTAGTTGAGGGTTGTTGAGGCGCAATACCAATTGCGAAGGCTCGATTCTCTCCAAGAACATGGCCATCCGCTCGTACGCTTGCAGTCGGATGGGCGTGATGACTGAGCGGGAGGCGTGTTTCAATTCCAGCAATCGTTTTTTCTGGTCGTTCTCGATAAAGTATTTTATCGAAAAGAAGGCGGTCAGGAAAACGATTAAGGAAGGTATGGTTATCTTCAGAATTTCAAGTAAAATATCCATTTATGTTAATGTTATAAAATGATTAGCCGCAATAGAAATATTCATTCACGAGGTCCATCATCACTTCAGGTTTCTTGGCGATTTTTTCGCGGATGTCTTTATCCTTAAAGGATTTGAGTTGCTTGATGATGTCGTCGATCATTTCAGCATTGAAAACGCCGTGTTTCTCAAAGATTTCGCGGTGTTTCGACAGCTCGTCGGCCGACTCCCAGCATGAGGTGGGCAGTTGGGCCAGGCTTTCCATCTTTTCTTTGTTTTCAGCTTTGTGGATGTTGACATCGACGTAAGTCTTCTTGGCGAACTCAAGGGCACCTTCCATTTCAAAACCGTGACGTGCAGCCACTACGAGGCCTGCAAGCAGGAGGTAGAGGTCTGCGGAACCGTCGGGGCAGCGGAACTCAACGGTCTGCTTTTGAGAGAAGTCGGCATTTGATTTCTTCTCCAGCGGGTTGATGGTAGCTACCATATCGGTCTTGGAAGTCCAGCCCAGCGGCACACGTACCAATACCGAGCGGTTGCGGTCGCCCCAGCAGATGGAGGTAGGAGCTTCCTGATGAGGTACGAGGCGGAAGTAGGAAGTGGGGTTGGTGTTGCCGAAAGCGGTCAGTGAAGAGGCGCAGGTCATATAGCCGGCAATGGCGGTCTTGGCAATCGAGTTCAATTTGCCTTTGGTAACCATTTGGTTCTTACCGTCTTTCACGATGCGGGTGTGGATGTGCAAGCCGCTACCAGCCTTGCCAGCAGTGATCTTGGGTGCGAAGGTTACATCCAAATTATATTGATAAGCCAGGTTGCGGATAATCCATTTGGCGATAACCAATTGGTCGGCAGCCTCTTCCACGTCGGTAACGAGGAATTCGATTTCATTCTGTTCGTAAATCTTGTCATCCAAGGTGAAGTTGCCCACTTCGGAGTGGCCGTATTTGATGGAGCCGCCGGCTTGGGCAATGTAGAGCATACATTCAGCACGGAATTGGTCGAACTTGGTGAAGGGTGATGATTCGTGGTAACCACGCTGGTCAGGTGTGCGGAAGAGGTCTTCGCGGTCGCCGATAACGTAGTATTCCAATTCGCCCATGGCTTGGAACGACATGCCAGTCACATCTTTAAAAGACTTGTGGGCTTTCTTGAGAACGTATTCGGGTGAGTTTTCCATCGGTTGTCCGTCCTTGTTGAAGTAGGAGCAGAGGAACGAAATGGTTGGAATTTCGCAGAAAGGATCCATGAAAGCGGTGCTGAAGCGGGGAATTACATAGAGGTCGCTGGAGCCGGCATGGATAAAGGAAGGGAATATGTTAGAGCCGTCCACTCTTTCGCCGCAGGACAGAATCTGTTCAAGATATTCTTTGTTAGAAATGACAAAGTTCAACATCTTCAAACGACCGTCACCGGCAACATAACGGAAATTGACCATCTTGATCTCTTTCTCTTCAATGTACTTGATAATGTCGGCTTTGGTAAACTCCTTAGGTGATTTTTTCAAAAATCCCACGATGGGATTGATGCTCATAGTAATGTCTTTCATGATGATAGTTTGTTGATTTTATGATTATTATTAGATTTTAAATTCTTATTGGTTAAGCAGTTTGAAATATCTGCGGATTTCGATTTTCATTCTCTCTTCGCTACCGAAACTTACATTTCTCGGATTCTCATCTTTTTTCAGCATCACCATGCCTGCTTCGCTGGCACCGAGGTAAGGGGTGATATCCACCGTGGTGATGTCATTCATCTTAAAATCGCGGATGGTCACATTGTCAAATCCCGAATAGATCTCATCGAAATAGATGCCTTTCTCTTCACAGAACGATTGCAGCATCGGCATGAATTCGTCCCAAGTTTCGGGCTTGTTCTGCTTGTCGTAGTAGAAAATAATAGCCTTGTAATCAGGTATTTGTTCCTGCTCTACAAACTGGAAGCGCCCCATGTCGTCAAGCATGTACTTGTCGGTGACATAGTTCTCTTTCTTGTACATTTCGGGTGTCAGGGCAAACTCCTCTTTAGTGGCGTCATCGGGTACCGACTTGATCCACTCGTATGTTTTTTCCACAAGGAAGGAGCCGTCGGCATCACGCTTGGTGGTCCAGATTTCGGTTTCGAGAATGTCGTTGTCCTGCACCGCCAGGTTGACAGCTACGGGCAAGATATCCAAAATGCGTTGGGTTCCTAAGCCAGAGGTTACCACCAGGTATATCCACTCGCGCGACTCCGACTGGAGCATCCACAACTCTTTGCCTTCCAGCAGTCGCTCAATCATAATCACACCCCATTCGGTGGGAAACGAGGTTTGTGTCATCACTTGCGTGCCTTCGTAGCGGCTGGCCAAAAGCATAAAATCGCGCAGGAAATCCTCAGATACAGGGTATAGCACTTGCTTGTCAGACACATTGGTGGCGATGTTGTCGGGGATGATTGACACGGGATATTCTACGGGTTCACTTTCCGGTTCCACCTCAACGTTGGCATCTTTGTTGCGCTTGCAGGAAAAGGTACAAAAAATTAGAAATATACCAACACACAGTAGCAGAGTTGGAATGATGATACCTTTTTTCATGGCTGTGTACTACGTTATTTCCTTTTTTTACTTTGCAAAGGTACAAGATTTTTTGATTTGATGCAAGAGGCAAAAAGAATTTGTATATTTGCAAACAAAACTGATTCTATAACCACTAAAAAAAATTACAATTATGAAAAAGGTATTAGTTTGCGCAATCGCATTCATGTTTTGTGCTTTTACCTTGTCGGCACAAACAGTTAAGGAAGAGACAGTTACTTTTGATAAAGTACAAGCTCCCGCTTTTACAATGGAAATTCCTGACATGAGCATTGACTTGATTACCGGCGCTCTGCAGAAACAATTCGAGACCAAGAACAATCTCAAAGCTTCCAAAACCAAAGGTTATGTGGCTTATTTAGGTCAGAAATATCTGCCTTATGGTGATTTCAACTTTGATATTTTCACCAAAGTGGAAGAAGTTGGTAAGAAAGGTGCCAAAACTCCCAAGATCACGATTCTGGTTTCGAGAGGTAACAACAACTTCATCAGCTCTGCCAATGACATTGACATTGCCACTAACGTCAAGCGTGATTTGGAGGCTTTCAAGGTTTATCTGAAAGAGTACGAAGTTAATCAGAGACTGATTATGAAGAACAACGAACTTCAACAGCTGAACAAGAACAAAGAAAGCTTGAACAAGGAACTGACCAAACTGCAAAAACAAGTAGAAGATACTCAGAAGAAGATTGCTGACAACGAGAAACAGATCCAAGCTACTCAGGCCGAAATCGACAAGGCCAACTACGAACTGCAGTTGTTCCACTAATAGTTAGAGTGGAATTCCATGTGGAAATTCTTTCTGAAAAAGGGAGTTAAAATCCCTTTGATAGTTGTAGGCGGTGTACTATTGGTATTAATCTTGGTTAATATCATAGCACCGCCTATCGCTAAATCATACGTCAAGAATCACAGCAAGGATATTGTTGGACGCCAGATAAATGTCGATAAGGTGCGTCTCAATATCTTCCGTGGGAAGGTTTCTCTGATGGGCGTGCAAGCGCTGGAAGCCAACGATAAGGACAACTTTGTGTCGTTCGACAAGTTGGTGGTCAACATGAGTGTATGGCGACTGCTGGCAAAGGAGGTGCGTCTTACCGAAATCACGCTGGTGCAACCCAAAGTGTCGATATGGCAGGAAGGGAAGACCTTTAATTTCACTGATATCATCAAGCGCTTTTCTAAAAAAGACAAACCTAAGAAGAAGCCCAAGAAGCCGTGGGCTATAGATTTGCGCAACATCACGTTGGATAGGGGCTCGGTGGTTTACCGAGACTTACAGCGCGATAGTAAATTTGACACCCGCGACCTGTCGCTGGAGGTGCCCCGTCTCTACTTTAGTGGGGAACGGCGAAGCGACATAGGCCTTAACCTCAAGTTTGCCGATGGCGGTGACTTGGCTGTCAAGCTTTTGTACGGCCTTGAGGATAACAACTATGATTTGCATATAGCCCTAAAAGAATTCTCGGTGGCGATGGCCAAACCTTACCTCAAGGAGTTTCTCAACATTGGTGATTTCAATGGCAAGCTGACCGCTAATCTGCAGGTGATAGGCTGTCTGGAACACATTCTAGATATTGTAGCCAAAGGTAATGTCGCCCTTAATAATCTGGTTGTCAATACTCAAGAGCAAAAGGAACTGGCCGGCATTGGCCAAGTCAAAGTGAACGTGGGAGAAATTGATACCCGCAATAAGAAGTTCTATTTTGACGAGGTGAATGTGTCGGGCTTAAGATTTGTGTATGAGACCGACGGTTCGTCGAATACGATTTCGCAACTGTTGGTAAAACGCGACACTTTGAAGAAGAAACCTGCGAAGGAGACGGTATCAGAGGATACGGTGAAATCACAGCCTATGGATTTGCGCATCGGCAAAGTGGCTCTTTCCGGGTCTTCGGTGACCTATGTTGACCGTACGCTCAAAGAGACTTTCACGTTACCAATAACAGGCATTACGGTTTCGGCCAACGATATGTCGTTGAACACCCCGTTTGAGGCTCGTCTGAAGGCCGTTGTCGGCGACGGTGGGCAGCTGATGGGCAACTGGAAGGGCAGTCTGGCTGACATGTCTAACCAGAACTTCAGAGTGATGATTCAGAATGTGAAACTGAAAGACTTCTCGCCTTTCAGCGTTCATTATCTGGCATATCCTATCACGGGAGGCTTGCTTTCGTTTTCGACAAAGGACGTTATTAAAAACAATTTTATCGACAGCGAGAACAAGGTGGACATATACAAGTGCACAGTGGGCAGTAAAATGACGGGTATGAAGCCCGAGTACAATATTCCATTGAAGGCAGCCGTCTATGTGCTGTCGGACCGTAAGGATAAGATTGCCATCGATTTGCCCGTCAGCGGCGATATCACTTCACCGAATTTTTCTTTCAAGAAGATTATCTTCAAAACGCTGATTAATTTTTTGGTTAAGGTCGTTGCCAGTCCTATTGATATGATTATCAAAGCTTGCGGTGGTTCTGAAGATACCTTTGCTGATGTGCCTTACGTGCTGACAGAGAGGAGTTTGTCATCGGAGACTTACGCTCGGCTCAATTCCATCATTGAGGTGATGAGGGCCAAGCCTGAGATGATTCTTACACTGCAGCAGTCGGTGAATATGGCAGAGGCACGCGAGCAGTTTGCGCGCCAGCTGTCCACGACCGACAGTTTAGCGGTGGCTGAGGCTATTCAGCGCAGTGTGGACCATCATAATATGATGCTGAAGAATTATTTTGCCACGCAGGGTATTGATGAATCGAGTGTGGAGATGTTGCCTGTGGAGGATAAAAAAACGCCCAAAGGGAAGTCGGTTCTCTCCTTTGGCGTGAAGCTGCCTGCTTCGATGCTTGATGAAGCAGAAGAATAAAAAAAAGGAGGAGCATCGCTCCTCCTTTTTTATTGTTATTTTGCCATAATGGCAGCAATGGCGATTGAGTACAATTTGGTTTTGGCGGTGTCGCCGCGTGACGAGAGCACGCACGGGGCTTTGGCTCCCATTAGCATGGCGCCGATTTCGGCGTGGTCGAACTTGGTACAGCATTTGTAGAAGACGTTGGCGCTCTCCAAGTTGGGGAATACCAAGCAGTCGGCATCACCGGCCACGGGGCTGGCCAGTTTCTTGATGGCCACGGTCTCAGCGTCCAGAGCGAGGTCGATAGAGAGAGGTCCGTCAACCAGGCAGTCGGGGAACACACCGCGGTCGGCCATTTTTGCAATGATGGCGGCATCTACGCAGGCGGGCAGTCCGGCCAGCATTTGCTCGGTTGCGCAAACCATAGCTACTTTGGGCTTCTCTACGCCGATAGTCTTGGCAGTTTTGGTCACATATTTCAGCAAGGTCTGCTTCTGTTTCAGGTCGGGCAGCGGCAGGATAGCGCAATCGCTGACAATCAGCAGCTTATGGTATTGAGGGTTTTCGATGACTGCAATGTGAGCCAAGGTAACCTTCGGAGGGCAGAGGCCTTTTTCTTTGTCCAAAATGGCGTGCATGTACTTGTCGGTTGAGAGCAATCCTTTCATCAGGATGTCACCTTCACCGTTATTGATGAGTTCGCAGGCCTTGGCGGCGGCTTTGTTGGCGTCGCTTTCTTGGATGATGTTGAACTTGGCGGTATCGATGTTCAGCTCTTTGCACACGTTCTCAATGGTGGCTTTGTCGCCAACCAGCGTGGCTTTTACAATGCCCATGTCAACAGCGTTGTTGACAGCTTCGATGGTGTGGGCGTCATTGGCGTAAGCGGCTACCAAACGCTTGGCAGGACGGCTTTTCACCAATTCGACAACTTGATCTAATTTTGTGATGTTCATAGCGTTATAGTTTATAATTTATAATTTACAATGTATAATGATGATTCAATTCACGATTCACAATGCACAATTAAAAAACAAAAAACAAAGAACAAATTCCATAACTCCATAATTCTTAACTTCTCACTTCTCACTCCTCACTTCTCACTTCTCACTCTTAGTCATTCGTATAATACTTTATCACCTCTATCAGCGTCTGTTTGCATACGGGGCAGAAGTGGTTGTATAGCAAGTCTTTCATTGTGCATTTTTGGCAGGGACGGAAGACACCTTTGGCTACATAGCCGCCACCTTCAAACACGCCGGTTGTCTCGCGGTAAGCGGGCGTGGCAGGAGTCGGAATGGGGGTGTCGCTTGAGACGAGTCTTTTCCATTTGTTGTCAAAATCGACCAGCGTGGTCAGGTTGGGTTCAACGGGTTCCACCCCTTCGGGGTAGTAGTCGCGTACTGACACTTCCGAAGTGTAGTACTCGTCGGCCAAACCGCCCAGTAAATGGCCCAACTCATGGACGATTACATAGTCGGAGTGGGTGCCGATGTTGTTGACTGTACAGTAGAAGTTGAAGATGCCACCGCCGCCGTATTTGGCTGTATTGGCAATGATGACAATGACATCATGTGGTGCCAAGTCAGCAATGTCGTTGAGTTTCCAAACGTGAAGGCACATCAAATAACGATCCAGGTTTATTGTATTGAAACTGCTGTTCAACAAGGTTTTACGGAAAGTGTTCGTGTTGGGGTTGGTGATACCCGACTCTTCTGAATAGCCTTTAATGGCGCGAATGTTGACATGCTCGGCCAGTTCTTTGTAAGGTGAGCAGTTCATAATGTAAGAACAGAATCTGCGCATGTCGCTCTTCATCAGCTCTTTGTCATCTTTAGAGTAACCATCTGGAATAAAGAGAATGTCGAGACAATCCTCAGCCTTGCCACCGATATGCAAATCCATCACTTGCAAGTCCATCATTTGATATGGCTTGGAGGGAGTTGAACTCATGAGTTCATGCTTGGGATTGAAATAGCCCTCGTATAATTGGGTCTTTTTCTTATATCGGTCAAATGAGGAAAATCTGTAGAGGATGGTCTGTTTGGGCATCGGCATGTTGATGCACTCCTCAAAGGTGTCCACGATGGTTTCGCCTTCAACGGTTGTGCGGTATTCGTTGAAAAGGCAGGAATAGCTCCGGCTGTAGATGGGAATCATGGTCAGCGAGTCGAATGCTTCGAACAGCACGTCACCGTAGCGGTTGGGCTCGATGAGAAATTGTCGCGTGCCCGTCCAGCCCTCGCGGGTTTTGTAGGCAGAAATCTCTACCGCCTCCTGATGTTTATTGCCAATGTGCAGGTAGTCGATGCGTAATGTGCGCTGGCTGAAGTAGTCGTCAAAATTCTGCGCAAACAATCCTACAGTGCAGAATAGCAGTAAACCTGACAGCAAAGCTCTCATAACAATATGTTTTACAATGGTTTAACCTTGTATTATTTCTTGCGAGTGCTGCCTCGTTTTTTAGCGGAAGGGGCAATGGTGGACATGATTTGTAAGCAGTCGGCGTAAGTGAGTGTCTCGGGATTCTTGTCTTTCGGGATTTTGAAATTGTTGCTTCCGTTGGTAAGATAGGCTCCGTAGTGACCGTTCATCACTTTAATATTCTCGTCTTCAGCAAAGGTGGCAATCACGTTCTTATTGCTGTTCTGTCCCAATAACTCAATGGCTTTATCGAGAGTTATTTCATTGATATTAAATCCTTTACCTAAAGTATAATTCTTGTTGTTGTATTTGAGGTAAGGACCATATTTGCCGACTGCGGCCACGATTTCCAGGCCGTTGTACATGCCGATGCTGTGCGGTGCGCGCTCGGCGTCGGTCTTCTTTTTCTGTTCTATCAGTTCGAGGCATCTTTCGTAGGAAACCTCCGTCGGCTCATCTTCCTTGGGCAAAGTGACAAACTTGTTGTCGTAGCGGATATAAGGTCCGAATTTGCCGATGCCGATGGTGATGTCTGCACCTTCGTACTTGCCAACGACGCGTGGTAACTTGAAGAGTTCGAGAGCCTCTTCCAGCGTGATGTTGTCGATGGATTGGGTCTTTTTCAGTCGTGCATATTTCGGTTTCTTGTCGTCGCTAACCTCGCCAATTTGTGCCATGGGGCCGTACTTGCCTAACTTGGCGTACACATTCTCGCCAGTTTTCGGATCCTTGCCGAGCAGTCTTTCGCCGCTGGCTTTGGCCGAGTGCGTCATGGCTTCTTCAATGGTGGGGTGGAAGTGATGGTAGAAATCGGTCATCATCTTCTGCCATTCCACTGACCCTTCGGCAATGTCATCGAATTCCTTCTCCACATCGGCGGTGAAGCCATAGTCCATAATCTGGCCGAAGTTCTTCTGCAGAAAGTCGTTGACTACATATCCAATATCGGTAGGGAAGAGTTTGTCTTTCTCCATACCATATTTTTCTTTCTTAACGGTTTCCTTTATTGCCTTGTTTTTCAGTGTAATCTGGCAATAATCTCTTTCTTGGCCCGGAAGGCTCTTCTTCTCCACATATTGTCTGTCTTGGATGGTGGTGATGGTGGGAGCGTAGGTCGAGGGACGGCCAATGCCTAATTCTTCCATTTTCTTTACCAGACTGGCTTCAGTGTAACGCAAAGGAGGTTGAGAGAATTTCTGTACGGCCGAAATTTCGTTGGCATACAACTTTTCGCCTTTTTTTACGGGCGAGAGGAATTCCTTATCCGTCTCCTCTTCTTCGTCCTTGGATTCGATATATACTTTCAGAAAGCCTTGGAAGAGAACAACTTCTCCAGTCGAAACGAACTGTTCGCTGCGACCATCCACGGGGATTCTGATTTCGGTCTTTTCAATTTTGGCATCGCTCATTTGAGAGGCGATGGTACGACGCCAAATCAGTTCGTACAACTTTTTGGCATCCTTGTCACCGTCAATAGTGTGATTCGACAGGAATGTGGGGCGGATGGCTTCGTGCGCTTCCTGTGCCCCTTTGCTCTTGGTGACATACTTGCGCGTGTGCGCATAGTCGGCACCGTACAATTTGGTGATTTCCTCTTTGGCGGTGTTCAGGGCCAAAGATGACAGGTTAACCGAGTCGGTACGCATGTAGGTAATGTAACCGGCTTCGTACAGCTGTTGTGCTACCATCATGGTTTTCTTCACGGGGAATCCCAACTTGCGGGAAGCCTCCTGTTGCAGGGTGGAGGTGGTGAAGGGTGGTGCTGGCGACTTTTTGCTGGGATTGGTCTCAATGCTGTCGATGGTGAAGGCCTCGATGTTCTTGCAATCTTCCAGGAAAGCAACAGCCTCTTCTTTCGTGTTGAATTTCTTGTTCAGGTCGGCTTTCAGCGTATGGCTCTTATCCAGAACGGAGGTGAAGGTGCCGCCCACTTTGTACGAAGAGGTGGTCTTGAATTGGTTGATTTCGCGCTCGCGTTCCACAATCAGTTTTACAGTGACTGATTGCACGCGGCCGGCCGACAGTTGAGGTTTCACTTTGTGCCACAGCACGGGCGACAACTCAAAACCTACCAGGCGGTCGAGCACACGGCGTGCCTGTTGGGCGTTCACCAGATTAACATCCAGCTGGCGGGGATGAGCCAAGGCGTTGTCAATAGCCGACTTGGTAATCTCGTGAAATACAATGCGTTTTACTTTGTCAGCAGGAATCTTAACGGTGTCAATCAAATGCCACGAAATGGCTTCACCCTCACGGTCATCATCAGTTGCCAACCAAACAGTGTCGGCTTTTTCCGACAACTTCTTGATCTCTTGTATCAGTTTTTTCTTGTCGTCGATGATTTCGTATTTTGGAGTAAACGAGTTCTCAATGTCGATACCTATATCTTTTTGTGGCAAATCGCGGATGTGTCCTTTGCTTGAGATAACGTCAAACTCTTTGCCTATGAATTTCTGAATGGTTTTGGCTTTCGCGGGTGACTCAACAATAATCAAATCCTTGCTCATATTCTGTCTTTTTGTTGGTTTGAAAAGGTTTGCAAAAGTACGAGTTTTTTTCATTTAACAAATTTTTTCTCTCAATACTTTTGTAAGATATTGAAAATGTGCCAGATAACAATTCCTGTGGCGATGGATACATTAAATGAGTGTTTGGTGCCTTTTTGCGGAATCTCAATGGCACCGTTGCAATAGGGCAGCACACTGTCGTTCACGCCGAAGAGTTCATTGCCGGCAATGATGGCGGTCTTCTTGCCTGCAGTAGGCTGGAATTGGTCCAGCATAATGGAGCTGTCGGTCTGTTCGAGGGCATAGACGTCCACGCCTTCTGCTTTCAGCCGTTGCACGAGGGTGGCCGTATCTTCCGCATATTCCCAATCGACCGATTCGGTAGCGCCGAGGGCGGTCTTGGCGATTTCTTTGTTGGGCGGGCAAGCCGTGATGCCGCACAGGTAGAGCTTTTCGACCGCAAAGCCGTCGCAGGTGCGGAAGATGGAGCCCACGTTGTTCATGCTGCGTACGTTGTCGAGGATGACAATGAGTGGAGTTTTGTCCTGTTTGTGAAACTCTTCCGCGCTGACGCGGTGAAGTTCCTCCATGGAGAGTTTTTTCATCTGTTTTATTTTACTCTATCGCGATAGAAAATCAGCGCTGCAGTGTTCAGCACTACAGCCATGACGGATAGGATGATAATCTGTTTCTGTATATCGTGAATAGTACTTCCTTTTAAAATGATTTGCTTGATGACATCCATAAAGAATGACATGGGGTTCAGGTAGTTGAGATGCAATGCCCACGAAGGCATGCCCTCTGTCGGGGTGAACAGGCCACTGAGCAGCACGAAAACGATGAAGAGGAAGAAGACGATGAACATCGCCTGCAGCTGGTTTTCGGAGATGCTGGAGATGAAGAAGCCCAAGCCCACCATCACGAAAAGGTAGATGGCAGTGACACCAAGCAGCAGTATCACGCTGCCTTGCACCGAAATGTGGAAGATGAAGTACATCAGCACCAATCCGACCATGAACTCCATCATACCCAGAATCCAGAAGGGGATGGTTTTGCCCAATAGGAATTGCCATTTCTTGATGGGGGTGACGTTAATCTGTTCGATGGTGCCGATTTCTTTCTCACGCACAAGGTTCAGCGCAGTGACATAGGCGCCGATGAGCGTAACCAGAATGACCAAAATGCCAGGTACAATGATGTTTTTGTAGTTCATCTGCTCGTTGTACCAATAGATATTGGTGGTCACAATCTGCGACAAGTCGGTGGTGATGGCACCGCTATTCTCGGCCATGTTGCTCATGAAATTACCCAGCACAGCCTGCACATAGCCAATGCCGATGCCCGCTTTCACGCTGTTGATGGCGTTGGCGGTGACAGCAATGTTGCATTGCTCCTGATTCATGATGCTCTTCTCCAAACCCGCGGGCAATTCCACAATGAAGTCAATCTCATCTTTCTTCATCATGTAGTCGGCTATCTTTTTGGAATCTATTAGTCCATGACTTACAAAATGTTTTGAGGCGGCGAAGTCGTTGATGATATTGCGTGAGGTGGAAGAGTGGTCGTTATCGATGAAGGCGATTTCCAAGACTTTGATTTCATAGTCGGCGGTGAACGGGAAGAGGATAAATTGAGCCAACGGGGCCACAATCAGGATGCTGAGCAGCAGCGGACTGCGGAAGACCTGCAAGAATTCTTTTTTGATAAGGATGAAGATGGTCCGCATGGCTATTTTCTTTTATCGATTCGGGTTAAACTGAAGCTGATGAGTATGATGGACATACCCGTCAGGATGGCCAGATACTTCCAGATTTCGGAGAATCCGGAGCCTTTGATCATCACATCCTTGATGGCGATGATGAACCATTTGGCAGGGAATATGTCGGCGAGAATTTGGAAGAAGTAGGGCATGTTGTCGAGCGGAAAGAGAAAGCCCGACAGCAACACGGTAGGTAGGAACAGTCCCATCATGGTCACCATCATGGCGTCGAGCTGGGTGCGGCCAATGGCCGAAATCATCAGGCCGAATGAAGCGGAGGTGAACATGAATATGATGCACAGCAGCAACAAAAACCAGATGCTTCCCTTGATGGGCATGTGGAACACGGTGACGCTGATGATGAGAATGAAGATGGTGCAGATGAACGAGATGATCATGTAGGGAATCACCTTTCCGATAACCACGTAGATCTTCTTGACGGGCGTGATGAGCAGCATGTTCATCGAGCCGGTCTCCTTCTCGCGTGCGAGCGTGATGGACGACATGAGCGCCGTCACGATAATCATGATGAGGGCGATGATGCCCGGCACGAACATATAGACGCTGTCCATCTTTGGGTTGTACTCCATCTTGGTCGAGATGTTGAACGGGACAAGGTTCACCCCGTTGTTGTACTCGGTGGTGAAGTCGTTGAATATGGACTTCATATAATTGTTGAGTACGGAGGCGATGTTAAGGTCGGAAACGTCGCTAATAATCTGTATTTCAACTATTTTTTCCTTCTCTAATTTCTCTTCAAAATTAGTCGGAATGATGAGGGCCAGTTTGATATCCTTGGTTTTGAAATCCTGGTCAATGTCGGCCTCGGTTTCGGGGTAGGAGACGATTTGGAAGTAGTTGGAGGCAGTGATGATATCGATCAGCTTTTTCGACTGGCTATCCATCGACTGGTCCATGACGGCAATCTTGGCGTTGCGGATTTCGGTGCTGATGGTGAAGCCTAGCAGGAGCACCAGCATGATAGGCATAGCCAGCACAAGAAAAAAGGTAATCTTGTCCCTAAAAATATGGATAAACTCCTTCTTGAGAATGGCTCGTAATTCTTTCATGCAGGATTCAATCTTTCAACCACAATCAATGCCAGTGAATTGAATGTGCAAATATACGGGAAGTTTTATCAACTATTTTGTGTTTTTACCATTTTTTCGGTTATAAACAGTTCATCCAATTGTTCCAACAAATTTTCGACAAAGGCGACATTCTGACCAAGTGCTTTTGATAGAGGAGTTGCCAGCGCATCCCAATCTTCCCGAATGGATGCCACGAACTCCTTCACACATGACACGATAGATGCGGGAGCAACGACATGGTCTTCCTCCATAATCACGACATTCTTCAGCACATCGGAACGATGCTTCTTGATGTCGTGGCTGTTGACTTGTCTTCCTGCGGCTTTGTCGCTCATCAGATTGAGATAAGCGCGAGACTTCAGGGCGATAAGGGCTGCGGAATCGGCGTGACGTATGCTGGCAGTCAATTTGCTGTGGTTAATCGTAAACTGATAGTAGTCGTCATCCATAATGATTGCACTCAGGCTTGGCACAACACCGTCCACAGGCAACGGATCAATGGTAAAACCTTTCGGTTCACCCAGAATGTCGGGATGGCGTGACAGCAGTTCTATCATTGCAGGGTATTCGGGTTTGCCTTCAACAAAACGGTAAAGCTCATACTTGGGATTTCCGTCTTCGATTTGGCGGCGTTTTGCAGGATGATAGCCGCCTTCGCGAATGAACGCCCAAAAGCGTTCCGCGAAAATGTCGGTCATCTTCTCCACGACAACAATCATATCGATATCATGAGTGGCACGGGGACGCACAGCGGTCCCCCTCATGGCTATTTCGCAAGCGGTTCCTCCAATAACAACATAGTTCTCCGAGAAAGCCTCAAAAGCCTCGCGGAATTTCTCTAAGCCTTCCATTCCATTTCATTTATTAATCGTTCAACTTCGCCTTCTATGCGCGGATCGTCTTCATCGCGCAGTGAAATGGCCAATGACAGTTTATCGACCCATTGGGGATTTTCGCCCATTTTTTCAACAGGAGGGTATTTCCAAGCCTCGATGATAACATTGCCGTCAAATTCATTGGGCCGAACCAGTATCCCCGAAGCCTTCACTTCACGAAGCTGCTTTGCACTCATCATGATGATTCGCTCAGGGTCGGGATTGAGCCGAGTATAGTGAGCCAACGCGTTGATTCCACATATTGGAAATGATTCCTCGGAAAGGAACTCATCGCAGAAGATTCTTTGCTCAACAGGATTCATCAACAGGGGACGGGCTTGTTCCCATAACTCTTTTCCAACATTATGAAAATGAACCTCTTTCCGCTTTGATCCGTCGGCCACCTTCTCGCACAATCCCAAATCGGCGAGGCAAGTGATACCAAGGGTAATGCTTGTATAGGTATAGGGCATTAACCCTTCCATATCGCGAGCTGCCATGCCTTCGAGGCTTTTCACTTGCAGATGATAAAGCAGGAGGTATTGTGCGACAGGGGTCAGGGATTTGGCTGTTTTCATTTTGCGGACACGCTCGTTAGCTACCAGCATGGGAAGATGGGCGTACTTTTCTGAAACTACAAAAAAAACGTTCTTGTCGATGAGCCGCTGCCGTTCGTAAGCTGGACATGATGCTAGAATGAAAACCGTGGGAAGGTTAAACAACGAAGTGAGATTGCTTGCCGTTATCGACAGATTAAGCGGAGACGCAACATCTCCTTTAGGTTCGGCAAAGAGCAAAGAAATGCCAAGAAACATGCCATCATAGAAATGGTATGAAAGCATGTCTCCTATGGCAGCTCCCTTCATTTGAGCTTTGCTTCGCTCTTTTAAAGGAATGTTTCTCCCAAGAATTACAATGTTCTTTACTTTATTCATTTTGCTTCATTTTAATATACCTTTAAAACGATGCAAAAGTAATAAATTATTTTGTTGTGACAATATTATTTGTTGATGAATTTCTTTTTAATAGGGAAAATCTTATGTCTTAATCACCTCAAAAACACAAAGTAAAATACCTCAAAAACACAAAATTGTTTGTCAATTAAAAAAATTGTTGTATCTTTGCGGTACTTAAAAAAGTGATTATGAGTTATTTACATCGTACTGTCGATGTGGAATTATCAACGAGATTGGAAGCGTTTGGAGCAGTGCTTGTTGAAGGTCCGAAATGGTGCGGAAAAACCACCACCGCAGCACAAATGGCAAGAAGCGTTATTAGTTTGCAAGACACCGATATGTGCAACGAGTATCTCGCGACGGTCGCTTTAAAACCTTCATTGTTGTTGCAAGGAGAAACACCCCGTTTGATTGACGAGTGGCAGGATGCGCCTGTCTTATGGGATGCCGTTCGTACAATGGTTGACAAGCGAAGGTTGCCTGGGCAGTTTATCCTCACAGGATCAAATGCTGTTGACAAACGCAAGATTTCTGTACTTTTACACATAGTTGATTAGGAGTCCTCGCCGGAGGACTCCTTTTTAGACCCTTCTATGCACCCTGCTCAGGCTGCCCATTGCTTCACCGCTCTTGTTCACGAAGTGCAAGGAGAAACTCTTCAGCCATGGTACGACACTCTTTGTCAGAGGTATCATTACCGACAATATGTTGGAATACTTGCGGGTGCAACCCGAAATTAAAGATGTTTGCCTTGTCGTCAAAGATTTCACAAAGATTTTCGTCTCCCCGATTGTGTTGGGTGGGTTCATGCTCAAAGGCGGTCGCCTTATGGTAGTGAAGCGTCCCAATTTGCTGGCTATCAGCATTAACCCTGTTTCTCCATCGGGTTTTGCGGTGGAGTCGGAACGGTTGTGTCATGCCCTGCAGGAGGTGGTGGTGCCGGTGTTCGACGTCCTTGCCAAAGCATCATTGTAGGTTGCGGCAGTGCCATCTTCGACCGCTGCGTCCCATGTCGGTATGCGCGTGATGGCCTCTCCGTTCGTTGTCTCCGAGACAACTGATCTGTGGTCAGTGATCAGTGAATAGTGATCAGTGTACAGTGAAAAGTTATGGGCGTGACTAATGGGGCCTTTTTTATGGGACCTAATGCGTGCTTGTGACTGCTTTAAGCCAATACGATACTTCTTATATTTTGTATTTTTTGTAATTGTTAATAAAATAATAGTCGTTGTGGATAAATCATCTGCGGCGGTCAACATTTTATTTGCTATTTTTGCACCGTTGTTCGTCAAAAAGGCGTACGGCGGTTTTTATTGTAAAGAAAGCGAGTTTTCGCTTATCCGTCTCGGTGAATCTGGACAATTCGCGAATGTTAGTACGGATATCGGAAATCAAGCTGACCTATGAGTGTTTATTGCCAAATGCAAATAGGTGGGGCTTGTTCTTCAGTGTCTTGCAAGCGGGAATCCAGATCCTGTTTCGTGGATGTTATTGGATGATAGCTCCACTTTCTTTTAGGGCCTCGGCACTCCTGCCGCCGCGACCTAATTTCATTTCTGTCGCAACTCACGTCATCTGGAATGGCGGCATTCCTACAGCAATCGACATTTCGAGATTTTCATACTTTGTGCTTAAAAGGATTAATTGAAATCTATGTGTAATATACTGTGTATTAGAATTTTGCACACAACAACTGTTTTTTTAAATTATTAATTTAATTTAATAATCGTATTCGTACAATATAAGCAGACTTTCATACAGATAAACCCTGTCAAGTGTTTTACTATTTCTTGAAAATTCCATTTTTGCACCGAATTTCATAAACAAAATGAAAGAGCGATTGGAAAAAGATACAATATGTCTAAAATTTTAAAACATGAATGTTATGAAAAAAGGTGTTAAAAAAGTAGTGCAAAAGAAAGATTCTCAGCAATTGGTTCAAACAGCCGAATATTTCTTGGGAATCGAATTCAAGAGCGACACAGTGCAAGGAATGGATTATCGGGAGGTGGCCGCACGAATCTTCCTGTGTCCAACAATTTCGTGTAAGAAAGTCAATGCGGTTGTCAAAAGTTTGGAGACGGGTAAGATGTCGATTGATACTTTTCTGAAACGCACTGATTCGCAGATTTTACGCTTGCGGGAACAGAACGAGGATGACAACATTTTAGATTTGATGGTTGACAGGATTGAAGATTGGCCAATGGAATTTGGATTTCCCGACAAGGAGGACTGGGCTTACATTACAAATCATTATGGTTTCACTTACAAGGACCTCTATGTTCACGACAAAACCTCGGATATTATCTCATCGGCAGAGGAAATGGCTGATTACGTGAAACAGAATGTCTTTGGACAGGACGAGGTTATCAATCTGCTCGCAGTACCATTTTGGCAACATCTTGAGAGCAAGCGTGACGGTATGTGCTCCTCCATTAAAACTCCCGTGTTGATCATGGGACCAACAGGAAGTGGGAAAACTGAAATCTATCGCCGTTTTGCCGAAATTTGTGGCGATTGTCCGATTATTCAAATTTCTTCAAATGAGATTACCCCAATGAGTTGGAAAGGTATTCATATCACAGATTATTTCTTGAACAAACTGAAATCTGGTGTCAAAAAAGAAGAACTTGAACATACGGTGCTTGTTTTCGATGAATTTGACAAAATCACACATTTCAACAATAGAATCACCAGTGATAAGGGTGCTGATATGGATGCCGATTTACAAAGGGACATTATGCACATTCTTGACCGTGACTTTATCACAATTTTTGATGACAATCCTCTTTCTCATTCGCAATACAATGGGATACAGCTGTCGACCAAAAATCTGATGATTGTGTTCGCAGGGGCTTTTAGTGGTATTGAGGATATTATCAAACGGCGTTGCAATGCGGGTAAAGCTATTGGGTTTGTCAATCAAGGTGGTACACAGATTCAAACAAATTGGATGAAACAGGTTTGCGAAAAAGATTTGGAGGAGTGGGGGCTATTTCCCGAGTTAATAGGCCGTCTTGGTTCTATCTGCGTGCTCAACCCGCTCACGTCTGACATTATGATGAGGATAATGTCATCGGCCAAAGAGAGCGTCCTTCAGGCACACATCGAGTATTGCAAGCAGCACAATGTGAATCTTGTATTCACAGATGAGGCTATTTGCTACATTGCCGAATTGGCCTATAACTCGGGGCTGGGATTTCGTAACGTGAAGACCCTCTTGGCTCGTTGCCTTTCCCCAATGTACTTCCAAATGGGACGTGCCATCGAAAACCATGAACAGCTGGTGAATGTGGACAAAGCGTATGTCGAAAAGGCTTTGAGCCGGTAACCGTTTTTTTCTAATCAAAAATTAATACTATGGCAAAGTTTAGAATCGTATCTAACAATTTGTATGGCCTTGCAATGCAGAAACGTTCGACCGAATCGGAACAATCCTTGAATCCTGTATTGATGAAGATATCAAACATTAAAGATTTAGATGATGGTTTTTTCGAGATGGAGATAGATGTCACTGTGTCCAAACACATTGAGGAGGGTGAAGCGACACTGTATTTGGAGTTAAGGTACGCACCAGTCGTCTATATCAGCGACGATGAAAATCAGAATACGATTTTGACAGATTGTGTTCCGCATCGTCTGTATGAAAACGTGCGTGCCTTGGTGTGGAACTTGTCATCGGAAGCAAACATGCCTTTGATGTTGGACAATGAGGTTCGGATCATTCAAGAGGCAGGAGACAATCAGGAGAGTGAAATGCAACGAAATGAGCAAGACGATGTTATCTCGGACAAACAAGAAGATGTGTTCGGAGATATAGTGAAAACGTTCAAAGACATTCCTTCTTATGACTATTATTATCGGTTTATTACCCCTATAACCTACGCGCATCCTGATTTTGAAGAATGTGACGAGGAAACATGGGAAGTCTTGTACCGGCTCCTGTTTGGTAGTCTCACTATGGATTGCCATTTGGAGGAACGTTTTGACGGTTCATTGGATCTCCGTTTTTGCGATGTTAATGGTTGTGGTGATACTGTTTCCGATCTCACACTTTATGAGTTGAACATACTCTTCCTGCGTTTGTGGGTTGAATTGGGAAACAATGACCTTCGAATTATGGAGTCCGAAAATCTGAATCAGGAAGTCGAATGTGAATTCGATGAAAACGATTTGATTTCAAAAGAGGATTTTTTCGCTCTCTACAAGATAGACAAACGTAATCCGAACGACAATTTGTCGGCGATTTTGGGAAAGATGTACGACAAGATTGTGAAGTGTGACGCGGAGTCTTTCCCGTATCGTTGCTAATATATTGAATATAAATTAATTATATAAAACAACATTATTCACTTTTAAAATAATATTATTATGGAACACAAATCATCGGAATTGCTGCAAGAAGAGCAGCAGGCATTTCCTTCGGAAGAAAATCTTCAACAGGAAAAGCAAGAAGAAACAGAAAAGTCTAAAAGATTCAAGGTCATCTTCGAAAAATTTAGTGGAGCCACCATGGGACTGGTCTCAGGTGTTTTCGTTTTTGTTTTTTTGACGGGAATAGGATATGGTGTAGTGTCTCTCTGTGAGATAGCGTTCGATCACTGGTTTGGCGAACTTCCTGGTTATGAAATCGGACAGAACGGACTCGTGTATGTGGAAACGAGAGATGCTATTATGAGAGAATGTCCTAACAGAAAAGTCCTTACGGATGTTACAAATCTTGATAGATTTGACAACGCGACGGGTGTTGTGTGCTATAAGGGGAGGGAGGGCTTGCTTGACCTCAATACGGCCAACTTCCTGTTGCCTGCCCAATATGACAAGATTTGGTATGCGGCTAAAAATACGTATATGGCCGTTATGCAAGACACGGTTTACACCATTGTGTTGCCGGGCGGTGAAATCGTAAAACGGGAGCCGGTTGCCAGTTTCTATCAGAACATTCTTCCACTGTATCCGGATAATGATGTGTGCTATTGTGAGGATGGGGGAAATGAGGGGGGTGAAGATGTGTTATTATACGAATATACAGATTATACAGGCAGATGTGGTATTATGAACAAGGATTTGCAAAAATTGACGCCGGCCATCTATTCCTACATTGAGGCGGTAGAAGGGAAAGAAGGGGTTTTTCTTTGCCATTTTGAGTGTGGAGAAGGGGAAGAGATTATTGCTGGTATTGGCGTTGGTGAATTGCGAGACATCAAAGGAGAAAAGATTGAATGATTACGTAAGTATGTGGAATTATCCCTTGTTGCTATAATACTGAAAATAATTCACAGTTTTAGGAGGGATAATTCCACGAAAAATGTATATTTGCACTCCTAAAATTAATTATTAACGCCTTGTTATGAGGCACTAAACAGAAAGAAATGAAAGAACATCTTGTTATTGGAAATAGTAAAGAAGTATTTCGCATTGCCACAGAGGATATTTTGTATGTCTTAGCAAGAGGCAACTATTCGATTATTTACTTCACTTATGGTGATACCTTAAGCGTACTCTTGTCGATTGCCAAAGTTG
>JAFTCA010000079.1 GCA_017454945.1 Bacteroidales bacterium | reverse complement strand
TTTGCTTTATCATTTTTTTTATTCCCCGTGATAACCTTTTTATTCTGAATTTCTATAGTCCCAGTTCCTCTATCGCCTCTCTCCTTTCTTTCACTATCCGTTTCGACTCTTTGCCCGTCACGAAACGCCATACACCGCAGGTTTTGCCGAACAGGCGGCAGTAACGTAGGACAATATAAGTCATAATAGGATAGCCAAAGAAAAAGCATAAAGCCCACAAAGGTTTGATAAAGAGCATAATAATGGTGGGCAACACCCACAACAGCGGCAATGTGGCCAGGGCGGCGAAGCCCAGATTCCAGGTGCTGCGGAACATCTCATCCACAGCCCCATTGATTTTCTTGTGGTACATAACATGGGGAATGAACACGGCAGGCCAAGTGATAGCCAGCGACGCGGCAAAGAGCGGGAACAGCACCAGCAACAACAAACACTTGATTATCAAATTCATCACACCAGGTTCCTTGTCGAGCACCCAGTCGCGCATACCCTTCTCCTTAATCTCGGTTTCCACAACCTGCAACTTGTCCAATGCCGGTTTCTTGGCGGGATCTGACAGCTCAACAACCAACTGCTTGTCGGCCAAAAGTTTTTCGTACAGATTGTCGGGATTAAAGCCATGTTTGAGCGCGTACTTGCGACCTTCGGGCCCTTGACGAAGTTCGTCGATGGCGGTATAATGTTCAAGGTCGGTCACATTCAGCATCAGCTCGCGTATTTGCGCCTCCACCAAGAGATTCACCTCGCGCATGGTAGTACGGGGTTTCACCTTGTATTGCTCGTAGTAGGGCGACAAAGGGATGGGTGTGCCCATGCGGAGCACGAAATCATACAACGGATGATGGTAGTTGGCATAATGATGTCCGAAGGGCATCACATAGACTTCCTTTTCAAAGTTCATTTTTTCGGCAGCCTGAAAAGCCAACAGCAAGTACCCAAGCGAGAAATAACCCAGATAACGCTTGTTCTGGTGACCACCTTCGGGAAAGAGAATCAGCGTGTTACCCTCGGCCAACCACTGGCTGGCTTCGGAAAATGTGGCTTTGTTCGACTCCTTGGCGTTGGCACTGCCGTTCAACCCTTCGAAATTTAGGCGGTTGACCGGAAGAAGACCCAGCCAATAGAGGAACTTTCCAAAATACTTATTGACACGGAAAATATCACCACGAACCAGACAATAAGGCTTGCGGTCTTTCAGCGCCACCTCCACATTCACAGGGTCGTTCATGCAGTTCTGATGATTGCCCACCATCACCACCGAATGGCCGTCACTCGGAATATTCTCCATACCCAGATAGTAGCGATGAGGATGATAGAAACAGGTTATCATGGTAACCCAGTTGCTAAACATGCGCGACGAGAAATTTCTTTTAGACATAACAGCCAATCTTTTACACTATATTATAAAATTGTGCAAATATAACAAATATTATAATACATCATCATCCCATACTTCAAACACGTTTCATTAAGAAATTTATACACCTGCTAATCAAATACATACATTTTATAAAAAGTATGATTTTTCATGAATTAACGGCACTAACACACACAAAAAAGGCCCAATCGCATAACAATCAGGCTATGTATTTAACTTTTTTTAATAGTTTGAGGATGCGGGTAAAAGTGAGAAGAAGTTAAGGAGTTAAGAAACTAAGGAGTTAAGATTATATGAAGATATAAAGTGAACAGTGAGAAGTGAGTAGTGAGTAGT
>JAFTCA010000078.1 GCA_017454945.1 Bacteroidales bacterium | reverse complement strand
CGCTGCGAGTCGCTGTAGTAGGCGGGCACAGTGATGACAGCCTCTGTCACTTCCTGACCGAGGTAATCTTCTGCCGTCTTCTTCATCTTTTGCAGAATCATAGCCGAGATCTCCTGAGCCGTGTAAGAACGGTCGTCAATCTTCACTTTCGGCATGTTGTTGGCCGATCTTTCAACAGTGTAAGGCACGCGCTCGATCTCTTTCGTCACGCGGTCGTAAGTTTCACCCATGAATCTCTTGATAGAGAAGATGGTCTTGGTGGGGTTGGTAATAGCCTGACGTTTGGCAGGATCGCCCACTTTTCTTTCGTTGTCGCCTACAAAGGCTATGATTGACGGAGTGGTTCTCCTTCCTTCGCTATTCGGTATTACCACAGGTTCGCTACCTTCCATGACTGCTACGCATGAATTGGTGGTTCCTAAGTCGATTCCAATAATTTTTCCCATAGTTCGTAATTTTTAAATGTTATAAATAATCAATTTTTTTCGTGTTTTTGATGTCGAATGACACCTTATTTATAACAATAATTGTGCCAAGGGGTTTTGGCATAAAAATTATGACATTTTGGCAGAGAACTACGGAAGATTAGCGTTGTGCCGGCAGCACAATATCCTATTAACCCCACACAAAGCCGTAAGGCTGCAGTGTGGGGGAGGAACAGGGGGTGGACCATAGCGCGTGCCGAAGGTACGCTACTACTTCGACGGTGTCCATTCGGGTTGGAACCGTACCTTAGCACCAATGATACCGCCAGTAGTGCTTGTCATCCATTCGATGACATAGAAACGGGCGTAGCGTTCGAGCGTTGGGTCAATAGTGTAGCCCCAGCGCTGGTTTTCACTCCCTCTATATCTGATGATGTAGCCGCAGCCTGGTTGTACAGCCAGTCGGGCGGTCCAACCGCTTGTAGGAACGGTTTCAATATAGCCAAGGCCGTCAACTTTTCCTACATTGACGAGAAACTTTTCTTTCATCTCGCCACTAGAACCGCCATCGTAACGAAGGAAGAAATTATTCGAGCCATCAATATCCAAGCCAACTTCCAGATCCTTCCCTTCGAAAGAAGTCGTCGAATAGCCATCGTTATAGGTATAGTCGTATTGGCCAAGTGAAATAGTTGCAAAACTCCAGCGGTCATCGTTACGGACAAATGCCTCGATGGCACCGGCGGGGTCTTCTTTTTTGCCGAGGTGCTCTTTATTACAGGAAACAAATCCTGTCAACAAGACAACAACCATCATTGCCGTCATAAACAAATTCATTCTTTTCATAACTATACTATTTTAAAATTTTAACATGCAAATATATATAAAATATTGAAATTTCAATTGATAATTCAAAAGAGGCTTTAGATGTGAGTTCCTAGAAATTCACTTCTTAACTTCTTAGTTTCTTAACTTCTCCCTTTTCACTCCAACAATTCAACGCTTCAACAATCAACACTTCAACTCTAATAGATGTACGGAAAAATCTTCCAACGTTTTTTAGAAGTGAACTCCTCGCCGAAGAATTGAGAATAGCGCTCGTAAACGGCCTTGGCGCGCGGTACGATGTTGGCGAAGCTCCACAATACGAAGACGAAGCCCGAAATGGACCACGATAGGATGGCAAAGCCAATCCATTCGAGCAACTCGCCGAAGTAATTGGCTGAGTTGATATGCTTGAAGAGCCAGCGGTCGGGTAGGTAGTAGTTGTTGTCGGTGCGTTCGGTGCGCAGCGAGCGGATGATCTTGTCAGACTGCAAGTTGATAATCATGCCACCTAAGAAAATGATACTGCCGATGATAAACTGCGGACTCCAGAACCATTCGATAGGGTAGTAATCATCGGGCGAGAAGTAGAATAGCCAGCCTCCTTGCATCACGGCATTCATGACGTTGAATGTGAAGCCCGTGAGAATCAGTGAGATGGGCATCTTGCTCTGGCCGCGCATCATGGCGGGAAAGAGAATGGAGCGCTGGAAATAGTGCACTTCGAAGAATACAAAGATGGCAAAGGTGACCCAGTTGAACGGCTTGATACCATAATGCATTGACAAATAGTATAGTACGCCCATCGTGAGGAACACGGGAATTTCCATCCAAAACCAGCCCCATTTGCTGTTGATGGAAACACCCCAGCGGTTGTTGTGTGTCATGCCGTAGGGGGCGGTGACAAACTGCAGGCCGATGAACACGCCGACTGCCAGAATAGACATTCCCAGCAGCAAGTACCAATAAGCTAATTCCAAAGTTTCCATATCATTGGTTTTAGGTGGTTAAAAGAACTTGTGACCGTCGAAGTGCTTTTTGCGTCTTACATAATTCAAAAAGACAATCGAGGCAGGCCATGTGTCGTTGAAAGCGTCCTCTTCGTTGCCAGTGCGCTTGCTTTTCATGGACTTGCGCATGCGCAGAAATGCCGCGTGGGCTTTGTAAACCGCGGTGAAGTCGCTGGCGTTGCCCTTGAGCAGGAATGAGAATGCTGCCACATTGTCCAATACAAGGCGCACCGCAAAAGTGATGAACAGTCGCCGCTTGGGCAGGTTCTTCAGCAGGAGGCACAGGTTGTTGCGGAAGTTGAGGTAGGTTTTGTGCGAGTTGTTTTTGGGTAGCGTGCCGCCACCGATATGATATACAGACGACTTGGGCTCAATCATGAGCTTGTAGCCGGCTTTCTTAATGCGCCAGCAGAAGTCGATTTCTTCCATGTGGGCGAAAAAGTCTTCGTCGAGGCCGCCTAACTGGTGATACACCGCACTGCGGACGAAAAGCGCCGCTCCTGTGGCCCAGAAAACGGGTATGGCATCGTCGTACTGATGGTGGTCCTCCTCCAGCGTGTCGAACACGCGACCGCGGCAGAAAGGATAGCCGTACTTATCGATGAAACCGCCAGAGGCACCCGCATACTCGAATTTGGTGCGGTCGTGATACGAGATGATCTTGGGCTGGATGGCAGCAATGGCGTCGTCGCTCTCAAATAGCGCCATCACGGGCTCTACCCAATGTTCGGGCACCTCGATGTCGGAATTGAGCAGACAGTAATACTCCGCCTCAATCTGCTGGAAGGCATCATTGTAGCCTTTCGAGAAGCCGCCGTTCTGGGGGTGGACAATCACTCTGATTTGCGGGTACTCCTCGCGCAAGAAGGCCAATGAACCGTCCGACGACGCGTTGTCGGCGATAATCACTTCCGCATAGTTGGGAATGTTGCGCAATAGCGTGGGCAGAAATTGACGGAGGTAACGCTCTCCGTTCCAGTTAAGTATGACAATGGCCAGCTTCAGCATAAGGTTTCCATTATGGTTTTGCAAAAATAACAAAATTAGTTGTCAGTTTGTAGTTGTTAGTTTTTAGTTGCGACTGCCTTCGAAGTATCCTTGTCAAAAATATAGCGTCTCAACATTGTCCTCCATTCCGCGGTTCACAGCGGAATCTCATTTGTTCTTTGCTCTTTGTTCTTTGTTCTTTGAATTCTGAATTTTCTCAGTTGCTTGACAGCAGTTCCGGCACTTGCAGCCAATGGCTGTAGTCTTCGCCCAGATTGCGGACTGCCGTTTCCCAAATCTTGTCGGTGGGTGTGTTGAATACCAGGTCATGGTTGGCGTTTCCGATAACCCACATGTTGCGGTCAATCTCGTCGTCGAGTTGCAGGGCGCTCCAGCCCGAGTAACCGATGAAGAACTTGTAACGCAGTTCGGGAACGGCTCTGTATTCGGCCATCGCGATGAAGACGTCGTCGTAGCCTGTGTAGATGCCGGGGATGAGCCTCGAGGCCGCTTTGCAACTGGCGTGGGTGTGCAGGGCAAACAGGCGGTCGTGGAAGACGGGGCCACCCACATACAGGGGCTTGTCAATCTTGAGCGATGGCGCCACTTTGCTCACGTCATGACCCGCTTCCTTGTTCAGTATCAGCCCCGCCGCGCCGTTCTCGTCGTAGTCGGTGAGCATCACGACAGTGCGGTTGAAAAACGGGTCGTTGTAAAAGGGAACCGAAATCAGGATGCGCCCTGCGGTCGGAGCGAGCAGGGTGGGTTTGACATCCAATAATTTTTCGGCACTACCCATTCTTTTTTTTGTTATTTTTGTCACATAATTATAGGCAAAAATAATACTTTTTTTTGAAAGCGTTGAGGCGTTAATAATCAAACTATGCGAAAAGAAAACCAGGCTCTGTATCAGCAGTTGAGGAAGGATTACCCCGAATTTGTGTACGAAGGTTACCATTATGAAGTGTCGGAAGATGGTGTGTCGATGCAGTTTTTCTATTCGGCAGGCGCTGATGTGCGCTTCGCGCCGAAGATGAATTTGCTGTGGGGCATTCACGGGAAATCTCCCAAGGGGAACCTCGACGGTCTGGTGTTCCATATTGGCCTGATAGAGCTGATTAGCTATTGGAAGTGCGTCTGTTCGCCACTCGTGCGCGTGAAGCCCTATCGCTTGTCGGAGGCGCAGCAGCAGTGGTGGAAGAAGCTTTACCGCAAAGGGTTGGGCGAGTTCTTCTATCAGAATACCATCCAGCCCGACAAAGAACATTTTCTCGATTTTGTATTCGAAGAGGATGCGGCCGATGCCTCCGTGCTGACTTATCCGCGCGTGCCCGACGGCGACACCACGCTGGTGCCTATCGGTGGTGGCAAGGATTCGGTGGTGACACTCGAATCGTTGAAGGCGGCAGGCCGCCGTATCGTGCCTTTCATCATCAACCCGCGCGGCGCCACGCTCGACTGCGCCCGCATTGCAGGCTTCCCCGAGCCGCAGGATATCGTCATCTTGCAGCGTGAGATTGACCCGTCTCTGCTTGAGCTGAACAGTCGCGGCTACCTCAACGGTCATACGCCTTTCTCAGCCATGCTGGCCTTCTATTCGCTGCTGGTGGCCTCCTGCACGGGCATCCGCGAAGTGGCCCTCTCCAACGAGTCGAGCGCCAACGAGCCAACCATCCCCGGCACCGATATCAATCACCAATACTCAAAGTCGCTCGAGTTTGAGGAGGATTTTCGCAGTTATGTGTCTCTGTATATGAATGACGTGGCGCATTATTACAGCTATCTGCGCCCGCTGACAGAATTGCAGATAGCCGAGCGTTTTGCACAGTATCCTGCTTATTTCAAGGTGTTTAAGAGCTGTAATGCGGGCAGCAAGCAAAACATTTGGTGCTGCCGCTGCTCAAAGTGCCTCTTCGCCTACATCATCCTGTCGCCCTTCATCGACAAGGAGACGATGGTCTCTATCTTTGGCGAGGACCTGCTCGACAACTGGGATATGAAAACCTATTTCGATGAGCTGACGGGCATCGCCGAGGTGAAACCCTTCGAGTGCGTGGGCACCGTTGATGAGGTGAACCAGGCGCTCCGAATGGTGCTTGCACAGCGTCAGGATGCGCAATTGCTGCAATATTACCAGAAGATGTTGAATTTGTGAGATGTTGGATTGTGGCGGCGTAGCGTGCTACGCCATGCCATGAAACAAATAATAAACACGCCCAAACATCGTTATTTAAAGGTTAATACAATAAGAAAACTATGTATAAGGAAGAATTTATGAAAGAAGCCATTGCGCTGGCTCACAAGTGTATGGAAGACGGCAGTGGCGGCCCCTTTGGTGTGGTGATTGTGAAAGACGGACGTGTTGTGGGGCGTGGCCGTAACCGTGTCACGGCCGACAATGACCCGACAGCCCATGCCGAAGTGATGGCCATCCGCGACGCTTGCCGGCAGCTGGACACTTTCCAGCTGGACGGGTGCGAAATCTATACCAGTTGCGAGCCTTGTCCCATGTGCTTCGGAGCCATCTATTGGGCTCATATAGATAGGATTTATTACGCGGCAAATCAGTATGACGCATCCGATGCGGGCTTCGACGATTCGTTTATTTACAAAGAAATCGATTTGCCCAAGTCCGAACGCTCCATCCCCTTTGAACAGCACGAAAGGGCAGATGCCGTGAAGGTTTTTGAACAATGGAAAAAATGGGAAGGAAGAATCGATTATTAAAAATATTTTTTCTCCTCCAAAAAGAAAAATATTAAAAGAAAAATAGCGTATATTTGCAAACTTGAATTAATAAAACCTTTAGTTATTTTAAAACAGAAGAGATGGAACAATTAGAGAAAAACGAGATTTTGTCAAGAGCGGTAAGAGCAGGCAAACGTACCTACTTCTTTGATGTGAAGACGACCAAAAGTGATGAACGCTATCTGACTATCACGGAGAGCAAGCGCAAATTCAATGCCGACAACGGCACCTTCTTTTATGAAAAGCACAAGCTTTTCCTCTATAAGGAAGATTTTGAAAAGTTCCAGAAAGCATTGGCTGGCGTGTTGGAATTCATTGCTACGGGCAAGGAACCCGATGACATGCTGTTCGACAATACCAGCGAAGAATCTAAAAGCGAGGTTAATATAGATTTTGAAGATTTGGAGGCATAATCATGGGTAAGGTTATCGCAGTCGTTAATCAGAAAGGTGGAGTTGGAAAAACGACTACCGCGGTCAATCTGGCAGCCTCTTTTGCGGTGTTGGAATACAAGACACTGCTCATTGATGCTGACCCACAGGCGAATGCTACAGCCGGCGTGGGTTGCGAACAGAATGATATCCAGTATAGTATCTACGATTGCATTATCGGCAATCAGCATGCCAAGGATGTCATTCTTCATACCGGCACCCCCCATCTTGATCTCATTCCGGCGCATATCGACTTGGTAGGCGCTGAGATAGAGATGATTTCCTACGAACGGCGTGAGTACCGCATGCAGGATGTGGTGTCGTCAATTCGTAACGATTATGATTTTATCATCGTCGATTGCGCACCCTCGTTGGGCCTCATCACCCTGAACGCGCTCGTGGCCTCCGACTCGGTGATTATTCCCGTACAGTGCGAGTATTTTGCACTGGAAGGCCTGGGCAAACTGCTCAATACCGTTCGCCTGATTCAGGAAAATATGAACCCCAATCTGACCATCGAAGGCATTCTGCTTACCATGTACGATTCGCGTTTGAAACTGGCGAATGCCGTGGTGGAAGATGTAAAGCAACATTGCAAGAATATTGTCTTCAATACGGTCATTTCCAGAAATATACGCTTGAGCGAGGCGCCCAGCCACGGCAAGCCTATCGTGCTTTACGACGTGCAGTCGCGCGGCACCATCAACCATCTGAACCTGGCCCGCGAGATTCTGCAAAACAACGGTTATTTATAACGCCTAATTGATGAATATGGATAAGACGCCAAAAAGATATTTGGGAAAAGGTTTGGAATCACTTTTAGGCGATGCGGCCAAATCAGTGATAACACCCCACACTTCCGCCCCCATCAAGACCGAGAACAATAGCTTCATACGTATTGATGCCATTGAGTTGAACCCGTCGCAGCCGCGTACCGAGTTCAACCAGGAAGCACTGGAGGAGTTGGCACAGTCAATCAAAACCTACGGACTGATACAGCCGATTACGGTGCGTCCCATCGAGAACGGCAAGTACCAGCTCATCTCGGGTGAGCGTCGTTTGCGTGCTAGCAAATTGGCTGGATTGGAGAAAATCCCCGCCTACGTGCGCACCGTTGATGACCTGCTGGCCGTACAGATGGCTCTGGTGGAAAATATTCAGCGTGAGGATCTTAACGCTATCGAAATTGCCTATTCGTATCAGCGCTTGATCGATGAGTGCGGTCTGAGTCAGGAAGAACTGAGCCAGAATGTGGGCAAGAAGCAGAGCACCATTTCCAATTATATGCGTCTGCTCAAGCTGACCGACCAGGCACAGATTGCTGTGCGCGACAAGGCGATTACCATGGGACATGCCCGCGCTATCGTCTCGGTTGACGACCCCGCCCAACAGAATGCCCTGCTGGCAAAAATCGTCCACGGCGGTCTCTCCGTGCGCCAGACCGAAGCCTTAGTGAAAAAGTTGTCCGACGAGGTCGGCACCCGCAAGAAGATGAAAGTGACCCTCTCGACCGACATTACCGATTTCCGCTCGCGGCTCTCCAAGAAGTTGAATGCCAAGGTGTCGGTGACGAAAGACCACCACGGCAAAGGCAAAATTACCATTCCTTTTGCCTCCGACGAAGAACTGGCCAAGATTATGAAAATGTTGGATTAATAGAATCCTTCGCCTTTTATTGATGAAATCACCTTTCTGCATATTGGTTACCCTGCTGCTGATGGCAAATCTGGCTTGCGCCCAGACCGATTCAGCTGTTGTCATTACGGGTGCCGATACGGCCAACACCAAGAAGGCCAAGACAGAGAAGGTGCACAACCCTAAAATCGCTATCGCCCTGTCGGCAGTGCTGCCTGGTGCAGGACAGGTCTATAACCGCAAGGCGTGGAAAGTGCCCATCGTCTATGCAGGTCTTGGCGCCGCCACGTATTGTGTGTATCATTTTGCCACAATGACTAATATGTATAAGTTCGAGTATCGCTATCGCAAGAATGGGGAAACGGATAAGTTAGACCCCGATCTGGCCACGCTCTCTGATGAGACGGTCCTGTCGGAGAAGAACTACTACCGCCGCTTTATGGAAATTTCCATTGCGGCCCTCGCTATTGTCTATATGCTCAACATTGTCGATGCCGCTGTGGACGCGCATCTCTACTATTTCGACATCTCCGACAATCTGGCACTCTCCGTTCAGCCCTTCGCCCGCAACTATGCACTGCCGTTTGCCGGCATAAACCACGGGGTTACGCTATCACTGCGGTTCTAAACGCTAATATATAAATGATTATGAATTGTGAATTGTGAATCGAAATGATTGATAATTAGCAATTTGTAATTACCAAATCTACGCAATTCACGATGCATGATGCACAATTCACAATTGGTTTGAATAATGGTACATTTTGATTCCTTTTGTTAAGCACTTTGCTCTGGCCGTCCTGCTTTTTCTCTTCTTGATGAATAACGCTGATTTGGCAGAAACAATCTTCCTGTCCTGCGTGGCCATCCTGGCAGTCGTTGCTGTTGTTTTAGCTAATACTTGGGCTAAGAAAAGAGGCATTTGAATTCTGAATTTTGAACTTTGAATTTTTGCCCTAGTGCGGATTCTCGTTTTAATTTTTAATTTTCAGTTTTCAGTTTTCAACTTTCAGTTTATCCAACGCCTTGTGGTACTTCGCCGCATTTCGCTCGTGTTCTTGCGGGGTGACGGCAAAATTGTGGTAGCCCGACAGGTCCTCTTTGGCGCACATAAACAGATAGTCGTGCGGCATATAGTGCAACACCGAGTCCACGGTAGAGGTGGCGGGGATGCGGATAGGTCCAGGGGGCAGTCCTTCGTAGAGATAAGTGTTGTATGGAGAATCGACCTGTGTGTCAATGAGATAAATGCGTGTTTTGGCAAAATCGCCGAGGGCAAACTTAACCGTCGGGTCGGCTTGCAGTTTCATGCCCCGTTGCAAGCGGTTGAGGTACAGCCCCGCAATAATCGCCTTTTCGTCTTCCTTGAAATTCTCTTCTTCCACAATGGAGGCTAAAGTGACTGCCTCGATGGGTGTTAAGCCCGCGTCGGCCGCCAGCTGCCGCCGCTCGTCGGTCCAAAACTTGAGGTAGTATTGGTACATCTTGTCCACAAAGTCGGTGTCGCTGATGTTGTAGTAAAACTCGTAGCTGTCGGGAATCATCATGGCGACGCAGTTCTGTGGGTTGAAACCATAGTTGGCGAGAAAGTCGGGGTCGTTGAGCAACGCCGCCAGCTCCTCAGGCTCGAACATGAAATGGTGGTCCACCTTGTCGATGAACTGCTCTTTGGTGCGTATGTTGTTGAAAGTGAACTTGACAGGGTAATGCTGTCCGCGGTAGAGTTGTCGCAGGATTTGAAGGTTGTTGGCGCCCTCGTCGAAGACATACTTGCCGTTGCGGATATGTCGCGGATACAGGGTGAGTCGGGCCGCCAAGTTGAAGGTGAACATCGAGCGTACGAGGTTGTTATGTTCTATTGAATCAAGTACTTGCGAGTAGGAGGCGTTTGTATGGATGACCAATTTCTGTGAGCCGTTGTGGGCGTTGGGAAGCAAGAAGAGGGCTGTGAAACAGAGGCCGCCTGCAAGGACGAGCAGACTCGTGATGAGGATGGCTTTTTTCATCTGCGGGACGGTTTAATACATTGTAGCATCAGCTCGTCTTGATAGCCGTCGCTGGTCAGTATCCACTCTTTCTTGTTGCCGATAATCTCGAAGCCGGCGTGGGTAAACAGGGTGAGGCTGGCTTCGTTGTCAGCCAGGATGTTACAATAGATTTGATGCAGTTGCAGCACGTTGAACATGTACTCTTTGATGAGGGCGATGGCCTCGGTGGCGTAGTGCATCTGGCGGTATTGGGCGTCAATCAGGATGCCAATACCGGCGCGTCGGTGGAACGGGTCGAAGTCGAAAATGTCGATGACGCCGATGGTTTTGCGGTTGTGCAACTCGTCAATCATCAGCCGCAGTTGCTTGCTGGTGTAAATGTCTTGTGTGGAAGATGCAATGTATTGTTTCAGTGTGAATTGCGAAAACGGCGTTAGCGTATGGCTGATGGTCCAGATGGCTGGATCATTTTCCCAACGGTAGAGCAGTTCCACATCGTGGGGCTCCAATGCGCGCAGCCGGATTTCGTTTCCTTTTAACATGGCAGAATCCTTTTGATGATGCGCAAAGTGTGCGTGTAGCGGCCTCGCTCTTGGTTGAAGATGCCCGTCTGGTCTATCGGGTCGATGCGTACCAGGCCGCTGGCATGGATAATGCGGCCTGGAGCACAGATGATGCCAGTATGGATGATCCGTCCCTCTTCGTTTTCAAAGAAGGCCACATCGCCTTCGCGTGCCTCGCCGATAAAATCGACAGTCTCGCCGCAGAGCGCTTGCTGTGACGCATCGCGGGGCAGAGTGACACCGCAGCATTTGAATACCACCTGCACAAAGCCCGAGCAGTCGATGCCTGCGGGCGTTCTGCCGCCCCAAAGATAGGGCGCGTGCAAGTATGCGTGGGCCGTCTGCAAGAGGGTGTCAAGTGTATTTTGCGACTTCTCCTCAGGTGCGGTAATCCTAAATTGGCTGCTGCCTAAGGTCACTAAGCCGTTGCTGGGGTAGGGGAACGATGAGCCCAAGAAGATGGGGAAAGAGATGTCGCTTTTTACTTCTTTAATGAAGACGAATAAATCTTTTACAATATATTTATTTGCAGAGAGATATGCGTCTGCTTCGTCATCTTGAAGCGGGTTGAACAGTTTGCGGTCAATCCAGCCTTCGTATTGGCAGTCGGCGGTGGCAATCTTAAGCCATTTGCCTTGTTCTTCCAACACGGAATAGGCTTCGCCAAACAGCAGTTGGGAAGCCATTTCAGCGCATTCCGACGGCTCGGTCCGCAGGGGAATCATCGAAAGGTTGCAGATGCCGTACATGGTTAGAAGGGCAGGTCGTTAACGTCGTCGGTGGCGGTCAGCGGGTCACCGGGAAATTCGCTGATAGTGGGTGTCTCTGGCAGGTCGGTGGCGACAGGAGTGGGAGCTGCAGTAGCCACGTTGGCGTCGCCGGCTTTCTCCAGTTTCCATGCGCGTACATCGGTGTACCAGCGACCGTTAAAGTTGCGGGATTCCAAATCAAACGACATTTTCACGGTATCGCCAACGGTCATTTGGTCAAGCATGTCAATCTTGTCGGCCCAAAGGTTGGCACATATTTTGCGCGGATACTGATCTGCGGTTTCAATAACAAATTCCTGTTTTCTCCAACTATTGCCTGCTTTGCTGGTGCCTTCTTGCACGGGCAATTTTTCAATAAGTTTTCCTGTAATTTCTAACGACATTTTTTTTTAGGTTAACGGTTTATTTATATTTGTTCTCTGAATTTCAGACGCAGCACGCTGCGTCTCTACATTGTTTTCCATTCCGCAAGCGAAGCGCAGCGGAATCCCCTTCTCCTTATTCCTTCGTTTTCTTCTCCTTATCTTTTCTGCCGAACAACGAGAAGTGTACGTACCGTTTCGGGTTGGCCTTGAGGTCGATCAACAGTTTGTTGAGGTTGTCGGTTGTGGCCTCCAGGTTTTTGTAGAGGTTCTCGTCGTTGGCGATTTTACCGAGGTTGCCGTCGCCGCGGTTAATCTTGCTTACCACCTCTTTCACCTCCTCGATGGTGCGGTTGGCGTTGAGAATGGTAGCGGCAATGTCGGCTTTGGCAAGCGAGTCGCTAATCTGGTCGATATTAGCCACGATTTCGGTCAGTTCGGGCGAGATTTCCTTCAGTGTGCTGCCGAACTTCTCCATGTCGGTCATCAGGCGGCTCACTTTGTCCTTGTTATTGGCCAAAATGCTATTCAAGTGCTCGGTCGATGATTCGAGGTTCTCGAGGATCTGCTTGAGGTCTTCGGCGCCGCCTTCCTTGGCGAGTACGTCCTTGAGCGACAGTCCGATAGTGTCAACCGAAGCTAAGATATTGCTGATTTGTCCTTTCATCTCATTGAGGCCGTCGGTCATCTGCGGTACGATGTAGCTGGCCAGCGTGTCCTTGTTGTGGGCAAACTGCTTCGAGTGGCCCAAGATGATGTTGACGACTGTGCCGCCCAGGATGTCTTTGGGAGCCACTTCAAACTTGGAGTCGGCGGGAATGGAGATTCTTTCGGTCACCAAAATCTCGGCACAGATGCGTATAGGGTCGGTGCTAATGAGCTTGACATTAGTTACTTTGCCCACTTTGTAGCCGTTCACCGATACGGGGTCGCTCTCCTGCAGGCCGCCCGAGTTGTCGAATACGGCATAATAGTAGGTGCGCTTGCCAAAAACATCTATGCCTTTCAGAAAGTTGGTGCCAATCCAGAAAATGATGATGGCCGAAATGCACATCAACGCCACCTTGATTTTCTTTGCATTGGCATCCGTATTGTTTTGAGTTTGTTTCTCTTTACCCATAATCGTCGCTTTGATTGATATCCTCAAAAGTGGAATTTGCAAAAGTACAAAAAATGTTGAGATGTTGAAATGTGAAATTTATTATGGTTAAGTGCAAGATAGAGAAAGTTAAGAAACTAAGGAACTAAGAAACTAAAGCTTCATCTTAACTCCTTAGTTCCTTAACTTCTTAACTCTATTCACTTTTCACTTACTCCCCATAAATAATTTTCTAAAAAAAATTAACAACCCCGCCAAACCAAAAAAATAAATATTATCTTTGCAGCGTTAATTATTGTGCGTAGTTAATACTAACAAATTTATAATCAATAAGAACCAAATTAAAAAACATTATTATGAAAAAATTATTGTTATTGTTAGCTGCTGTAACCTTGGTGTTTACTGCATGCAACAAAGAAGGAAAAGAAAAAGACGACATGTTCGTTTCCAAATCAGCTATGAATAAGAATGCGGTTTTGGAGGAATTCACAGGACAAAACTGCGGCTACTGCCCTGATGGTCACAAGCGCGCCAACCAGATTTTGGCAGCACACCCGGATAATTTCTTCCTCATCACTATCCATGGCGGTTATCTGTCAAAACCTGAAATGCAATGCGATGACGCTAAGGCTATTCAAACCTATTTTGCACCTCGTGGTGTTCCTTATGGTGTGGTTAACCGTGGTGACGCTAATCTTGACAGAGGTCAATGGAGTGCCAAGGTTTCACAAATCCTCGGCGAACCCGCCTTCGTTAATGTGGCTGCCAAAGGTACTATCAACACCGCTACCCGTACGCTGGATTTGACAGTGCAGTTGTACTATACCGCCAATAGCGATCAGACAACCAACTATTTGAGTGTGGCTATGATTCAGAATAATATCGAGGCTTCACAGTCGAATGGTAATACGAACCCCGACCAAATGCTGCCCAATGGCAAGTATAATCACATGCACATCCTGCGCGACATTATCAATACTGATACTTGGGGTGATGAAATCACTACCACAACGGCAGGCTCGTTTGTTGAGAAGAAATACACCTATACTATTCCTGACAAAATTGGTGACTTTGATGTGGATTTGAATAACATTGAGTTCATCGCTTTTGTAGCTGAAAAGCAACATTATTATATCAACAATGCTTGCAAGGCTGAAATCACTAAGAAATAATCAATCGTAAATCGTTTATAAACAATTATTACAATGAAAAAAAGTTTCTTTTTATTGCTCGTTCTCGGGCTGGTACTTGTAGGCTGTAAAGACCCGAATAATAATAATGGTGAAGAGCCCGAAGCTCCCAAAGCTAATCCGAAATGGGTTTCTACCGAAATCACTAAGAAAAATGCTTTGCTGGAAGAATTCACCGGCCAAGGTTGCGGCTATTGCCCCGATGGTCACCGTCGTGCCAATCTTATTGAAAAAGCCAATCCCGGTCGTTTCTTCCCCGTTAACATTCACGCTGGTGGCTATGCTCGTCCTGAAATGACTTGCGCCGACGCTACCACTATTCACGATGGTTTCGTAGTTCGTGGTTATCCTATGGGTATGGTTAACCGTAACGATGCAGGTGTGGTTGACCGTGGTGCATGGAGCGCCTATTCAAATCAGGAATTCCAAAAGGATGCCTGCGTAAATATGGCTGCTAAAGGTACTCTGAATAAATCAACCCGCGAATTTAAGGTGACGGTTGAAATGTACTACACCATTGATGCTCCCGCTGCCAACAACTTCTTGACAGTTTACTTGTTGGAAGACAGCATCTGGGCTGCACAGAGCAACGGCAAAACCTACAATCCCGACTATTGGGATGACACTAGAAACGCATATTGCCACATGCACGTGCTGAGAGGTACTGCTACCGATCCTTGGGGTGTTGAAATCACCGATACTAAGAAAGGTAGCTTGGTTACCAAGGAAATTACTTACACTGTTCCTGAAAAATGCGGTACTCAGAATATCGATCTGAACCATGTTCATTTCATTGCTTTCGTTTGCCAAGAAAAGAAATACAATGTGCTGAACGTTTGCAACGTGGAAATGCAATAAGCAAATCCCTTTAACTTAAAAAGGCGGAAACCCATCGGTTTTCCGCCTTTTTTTTTATTCCATTCCGCGGTTCACAGCGGAATCCCATTCAGACGCAGCACGCTGCGTCTCTACAATGTTCTTTGGATTCTGAATTTTTTACATGAACTTCTGGTTCTTCAATGTCTCAATCAGAACTTGGGCAAAGTGCTCGTTGTCGGCTTTGGTATAACGGCGCTGTGTGAAAATCTGCGCCAAGTTGTCCAATTGGTTCTCCTCGAGCAATTTCAACGTGTTGGGATGTGCCTCTTTTTCGCGGTACAGGTCGTTGATGCGCTCTTCGGTGTAGTCCTCATACACTTCATGGTGTATCATGGCTTCAACGGGCAGTTTGTCGGTCAGCTCGGGCGTTTCAGCAGGGTAACCGATGGAGATGCAGGCCGTGGGGAAGACATTCTCGGGCAACTGCAAAATCTCGGCAAAGCGGTCGCAGTTGTAAGTGATGGTGCCTAACCAGCAGATGCCCAAGCCCAGACTTTCGGCGGCAACACAGGCGTTTTGGGCCGCGATAATAGAGTCGGTGACAGCCCATTGGTAACTTTGCAAGTTGCTGTATGCATCGGTGTCGGCCTGACGATATTGGCAATATTTGTTGAAACGGTGCGTGTCGGCGCAGAAGATGAGCATCAGCGGGGCGTTGGTGGCGATGGGCTGGTTAAAGTGCAACGGCGCCATCTCGGCCATGCGCTGTTTGTCTTGGATGGCGATAATGCTGTACAGTTGCATGTTTCCCATAGTAGAGCCATTGCAGGCGGCTCGCAGTATCAAATCCAATTTGTCGTGCTCGATGGGCTGGTCTGTGAATTGTCGTATGCTGCGATGATTGAGCAGTACTTCGATGGCGGAATTGTGCATTTCTCTATTTTTAATATATTGTATAATCTTGTTAACTTGCTGTTGCAGAAACTCTTCCTCGTTGTCGTGGTCGTGGCGGATGACGAAGTCGGCGAGGCGGCATTTCTCGTCTTGCGGCAGCTGAGCCTCTATCTTGCGCCGGATGGTGGCATCGTCTAAGTGTGCATCGCGAATGCGCAGACGCCGCTGGCGAGTTGCCAGTGAGGCGTCCACCGTGATGACATAGTCGAACTGCTTTTCCAAGCCTCCTTCAAAAATAATGGCCGACTCCATGATGACCATAGCAGCGTTTTGCTCTTTGGCCCATTTCGCAAATTCTTGTGATACAAGAGGATGTACGATGCCGTTGACTTTCCCCAATGCCTCCTTGTCGTTGAAAATTACTTGGGTGAGTTTGGCGAACGACAATTGCGAGCCGTCGAAAATGGCATCGCCGAATGCCTGGCGGAGTTGTGCCAGCACCTCAGGGCGGGCGTATAGTTTCTTGGCCTCGGTATCGGCGTTGAAAACGGGAATGCCCTCACGTTGGAAGATCGCGGAGACATACGTCTTCCCTGTTCCTATTCCTCCAGTGATGGCAATGGTAATCATGGTCTTTATGCTAAATGATACAACACCCTTTCGCCGTAATGCGAGAGGGTGTGTAAAGGTGTGACTGCCAGTATGCTATTCTTTCTTAGCGGCAGCGTTGTTGTTGGCAGGTGCGTCTAATGAAACGGCGCTCTTCTCAATCTTCAAGCGGGTGCCGTCTTCCACTTCGATGATGAAAGTGGTTTCCTGTACATTGATGATTTTGCCGTGGATACCGCCAATGGTGACGATTTTGTCGCCGCTCTTCAGGGCTTCTCTCATCTCTTGAATCTGTTTCTGCTTCTTTTGTTGCGGGCGAATCATGAAGAAGTAAAAAACAAGGATTATCAGCAGGATGAAGATAAGGGAGGAACCCATGCCTGTGCCTTGTCCGGGAGCGCCAGGTTGTGCTTGCTGTTGGAATAATAAGAATAATGTGTTCATTGTTGGGGATATTTGTGTTTAAGTGTTGATTGTTTAATTGTTGATTTGATTAGTCAAGGAGTTGAGAAGTGAATAGTGATTAGAGTTAAGTGTTATCGAGTTTTTGAATTCTGAATTCTGAATTTTGAATTTTGAATTCTGAATTTATTTCTGGTTCGGCACAATCACATTGGCGGTGATGTAAATCATAGTGCGGATAGGGTAGGTGTTGGCCGAAATGATGACCATGTTCTTGGTGGGGCCTTTTTTGTTTTGGGAATCGAACGACACTTTAATCTGTCCTTTTTCTCCCGGTTTGATGGGGGCCTGAGGGGGCGTGGTGGTTGTACATCCGCAAGAGGCTTCCGCCGAAGTGATTATCAGATTCGACTTGCCAGTATTGGTAAAGGTGAACGTGTAGCTAAGCTTCTCACCTTGAATAACTTTTCCAAAATCGTGGGTGGTTTTCTCAAAAGTGATGACAGGCATATTCTTGGCCTCTTTTTTCGAAAGACCGTCAGCTGTGGCAGGATTGTGAATGTCCGAAGCGGTAATGTCGTTATCGTGGCCATGGCGGTTGCAAGCTCCGGTGCCCACGAGAAGTCCTGCTATCAAAGTGATGAGAATCAGTCGTTTCATGATATTTTTGCTTAATTGTTAATGATGCCGCGTCCCGTCTTGTTCAGTCTGTCGGCTTGTTTTAAATCAATGACCAGCTTGTCCAAAATTCCATTGATGAACAAGCCGCTCTTGGCTGAGCTGTAAGTCTTGGCCAATTCGATATATTCGTTGATGGTCACTTTGATGGGAATTTCCGGGAATTCTGTGAATTCGCAGAGTGCCATCTCCATCAGTATCTTATCCAATGTCATCACGCGTTCGGCTTCCCAGTTCTGGAGCTTTTCTTCAATCATAGTGGCAAATTCCTGGTGGTGAATCATCGTTTGGCGGTAGAGTGTTTTGTAAAATTCACGGTCTTCGTCGTCTTTGTATAGCGGCGAAATCTCGCAATGGTCACCCTTCTGCTCCTTGAACGAGGCAATGTTTTTGTAGGTCATGAGCAGCGCTTCGTTGTAATCGTCGAACCAGTGCAGGTTTTTCTCTTCAAAATACCAATGCAGCAATTCGCTGTTGACAAAAACCTTCTCAATGATGTCCAGCACAAACTGCTTGTCTTCGTGATAGCTGCGTTCTTCGCGGGCCATATACAGACCGTAAATCTCCGAGCTCTCTATTTCGTGGAACATCTGAACGATAAAATCTTTCTCATTGGTCCACGAGATTTTATGCTCCTTCCACAGGATTTGAAGTTGCTTATTGTCTTCTATCTGGCTGATAATCAGATTGTCGGTAAACTTAGTGTTGGGGTGCAAGTCCTCGTAAGTGGGGAACATCTTGCCCTTAACATCCTCTTGCTTGTTAAGTCGGTAGCTCTTGATTTCGGTGAGTAGGGAAATGAAATAGAGAAATAACGTATAACAGCTTTCCACTGATTGTACCAATTTCTTCTCACCGCTGACAAGGTCTTCCTTGTCGTTCATCTCGGAGGCAAAAATTGCCTGCATTGTCTTAGTCCTCAAATAACGTCTGCTAACCATAAGTTTCCTTTTGATTGAGGGTGCAAATTTAAGAAAAAATATTGTTTGTAATTGGTCTAAATAGATGCGAAGAGCAAGAAAAAAATTGCATTTTTTTTTGATTTTGTTACATTCTATTGGATGTTTGTATCTTTTTTTTTATTTTTATAGCCGTATTTTTCAAAAATTAAAATATTCACCAAATCCCCATATTATGAGAAAATTCTACTATTTGTTAAGTTTTCTTGTTGCAATGTTGTGGAGTTTCAACTCCTATGCACAAGAAGTGGTCACGTTGAAGTTCGAGGCCGAACACCAAGACCACAGTTATCAGCAACTGGATAGTATTATGGTGACCAACCTAACCCAAGGTTGGACCGAAGTGCTATACTATCCTGACACCATCCTGACAATGAATACGGTGGGCATCCACGGTTGGGAGAACGAGAAGGGCAGTGTGAAGTTGTATCAGAACGTTCCTAACCCGTTTAATGGTATCACCGATTTCAGATTGACGCTTCTGAACAAGGAGAAGGTTGACCTGGTGGTGTTCGACATCAACGGTAAGAAAGTGGCTGAGTATCACAATACTTTGCCCAGTGGCGAACACCAGTTCCGCGCCACAATGAACACGCCGCAGACCTATCTGCTGAGTGCCGTAACCAAAAACGGCAATACTTCCATCAAGATGATTAACCTGAGCAATACTGGTGAACAGGCTCGTATTGAGTATGTTAGCAGTATGCCGTTAACCGTCGAAACCACTAAAAAACATACCAATAATCTGTTTGCGCAAGGCGACAATATGCAATATGTCGGCTATGCCACCCAGATTGACGGCTCGAAAGAGGCCGCGGTTACACAGAAACAACAGGGTAGTGGCACTGTGACCTTCGTGTTTCCCAACGAAGAGATTCCTCCATACCTGATTGTCCGCACCGACAGCGCCTTCAACCTCACCTCGTCAACCGCCACTTTGAGTGGTAGTTGGAAAGCCCACAATATGACGGTGACCGAAGAAGGTTTCAACTGGAGACAGGCTAACGCAACTGAATGGAATACATTGACTTGCGATCATACCGATGCCGAATTTACCTTCGGTATTCGCAACCTGACCAAAGAGACCCAATATGTCTTCAAAGCCTACGCCGTAGCGGACGAAGAGTATTACTATGGCGAAGAGGTGACTTTCTCCACGACGGGCATCGTTCCTCCGACTGTGAAGACCGACAGTGTGACCGACATCGACTACAACCGAGCTCATGTGTATGGTAGCTTTGCCAAAGGTGAAGAATCTGTAAAGAAAATCGGGTTTGAACTGCGCGAAAATGCCGAATGGGTAAATGTAAGATCGTTTATCGGTACTCAGATTACCTCGCCTTTCGATTACGAACTGTTTGATCTTAAGCAAAATACAAAGTATGCCGTGCGCGCATACGCCATTACAGAGTCTGACACCACTTATGCAGAACCAAAATATTTTACTACGATGGCCATAACGCCTCCCGTTGTTAAGACGCTGGAAGCTACGGAAGTTGCTTCTGTAAAGGCTCTGTTGCATGGTACTTTCACAAAGACATCGGAAGATGTTACCGCTTGTGGTTTCCAATACAAAAAAGACGGCACCGATTCATGGTTGGCCGTGGCTGCCACGTTGACACCAGAATTCTCGGCTTTGGCTACATCGCTGACGCCGAGCACCAAGTATGTGTTTAGAGCATACGCTCAAACAGCCTCTGACTTAGCTTACGGCGAAGAGTTGTCCTTCACTACGGTTGAGTATGTGATGCCATCGATAGAAGCAGGTGAAGTTACCGACATTACCAACACATCAGCCACTGTTTCGGCTAAGCAGTCGAATGGCGCTGAGATCGTTGAACGTGGCTTTATCTACAGCTTATACCCCAACAGAACACTCAATAGCCATGCCACCTATCAGTTGATAGGTACTGTCAAGGACGGTTCAACCGAGGACGGCGTATTCCAAACCACGCTTTCGTTGATTCAGGGCGCGACATACTATGTGAGAGGCTATGCTAAAACTGCCGATATGGTGCTCTATACCGAAGATATGAAAGTGGTAATGCCGGATCCCGAAGGATTGGTTGATTGCGGTACCGTTACGGATGCAGATGGTAACGAATATAAAACAGTTCGTTTAGGTTCCAACTGCTGGATGCGCGAGAACCTGCGCACCACTAAATATGCCGATGGTACACCTATTGAGTTCTATGACAGACCAACCATGACAAAGGTTTCCTTAGAGAAGGCTATGTACGAACCCTTTATCCAAAATAATGACACCATGCCTGCTGAGGTTTGCGGTTACTACTACGGTGTGGGCTTTATCAATGATGATAATGCAATCTGTCCTATCGGTTGGCGTGTTTCCACCATGGATGACTGGTGTGATTTGTTCAATTATGTAAGCGAGACTTACGCCGACAACGCTGCTGTTACTTGCAACACCAGCGGCAGAGGTTCTGTTGGTAACATCAGTTTGGCTTATCCGTTGGTTATACCGCACTACTTCGCAAATTATAATATGGGTAAACCGCAACCCACCAGCAATGCCACGGGCTTCGGTTGGTTCTATGCAGGCAGTTTGAACGGCAATACTACATCATCCTATCCTAGATGTGAGGGTAGATACGATGCCTATTGGACTTCCACCAAGACTGGTAGCAACTGTCTGCCATTCTTTATCCAAAATACGGGTTCTAATTTGCAACGCTACTATGAATCTGGTTGTCAGCTTTATGGTTACTTTGTTCGTTGCGTGAAGGAACCCGACCCAGTATTGGGTGTTGTTACGACAGAACCTATGAGCGATGTTACCTATTACTCGGCAACTGCTCATGGCAAGATTGTTTCCAATGGCTATACCGCTGTTACAGAGCGTGGTTTCTGCTGGAATAACGATACGGCTCCCACTGTTGACAATCACAAAGTTGTCGTTGAAGGCACTGAAAATGAATTCTCAACCGTGCTGAACGACTTGACCCACGAGACCACCTACTATGTTAGAGCTTACATGATTAATTCGGTGGGTATCAGCTATGGTGAAGAAGTGTCGTTCACAACACTTCCGCTTCCTGTAGTTCCTACGGTGACCACTGGAGAGGCACATAACATTATGAAAGATCAGGCTACTATTGACGGTGAAGTAACCAGCGATGGTGGTGAGGCCGTAACGGCACGTGGTATCTGCTATGCTACCACTCCTGAACCTACCATCGAATCGACCGTGATACCCAGTGGCGAAGGCTTGGGCTCATTCTCAGTAGAGATTAAAGAGCTTGTTTCAGGTCAGACTTACTACGCTCGAGCTTACGCTACCAACAAAGTGGGCACCGCTTATGGTAACGAAGTGACCTTTGCACCGCTGGTAGAGGCTCAGAAGCCGACGGTTATTACCCAATCGGTGGATAATATCCTCGACACTAAGGCAACGGTTCATTGCGAAGTGACCGAAAACGGTGGCGCCGACGTGACCGAACGTGGTATTTGCTACAGTACTACCAATGCTCAACCCGACTTGGGCGATAAGTCTATTAAGGCTAACGATGCAGGTATGGGCACCTATGCCCTCGTAATGGATTCGTTGTCGTTCGAAACCACCTATTATGTTCGCGCTTACGCCGTGAATGAGGCTGGTGTTGGTTACGGCGATGCCCTTACATTTACGACTCTTGAGGAAATCAAGGAAATGCTGGTTCGTGCAGGTGAAGTGACAGGCGTGACCCGCACTGATGCTACCGTGTCAGCTACTTTGCTGTATGGTGTTGATGTGACCGAACGCGGCTTTATCTATAGCCTCTATCCGGGCCGCACACTCTCCAGCCACGCTACCTATCAGTTGATTGGTACGATAAAGGATGAATCTACCGAAAACGGTGAGTTTAGCCACACCTTTACCAATTTGATCCAGGGTGGAACTTACTATGTTCGCGGTTATGCAAAAACTGCTGAAAAAGAAGTTTATAGTGAAGATATGAAGGTGGTTATGCAAGATCCTGAAGGTCTGGTTGATTGCGGTACTATGGTCGATGGTGATGGTAATGAATACCGTACCGTCGTTTTGGGTGGTAACTGCTGGACCCGTGAGAACCTGCGTACAACCAAATATGCAGATGGTACGCCTATCACGATGTTCGACAGACCTACAATGACACTGATTTCTAACGAATATGCTATGTATGAGCCGTTTATCCAAAGCGGTGACACGATGCCCGCCGAGGTTTGCGGTTATTACTATGGCGTGGGCTTCGTCAACGATGATAAAGCCGTTTGTCCCGCCGGCTGGCGCGTTTCCACTATGGACGACTGGTGCTCACTGCTCAATTACGTAAGTGAGACTTATGCTAATAATACGGCCGTTACTTGCAATACGAGCGGTAGGGGATCTGTGGGTAGTCTCTCTTTGGCTTATCCGATTGTATTGCCTCACTATTTTGCAAGTTATAATTTCGGTAAACCTCAAGCAACAAGCAATGCTACGGGCTTCGGCTGGTTCTATGCCGGTAGTTTGAACGGTAATACCAGTTCTTCTTATCCGAGATGTGAAGGTCGATACGATGCTTATTGGACTTCTACCAAGACGGGCAGCAACTGCTTACCGTGGTTCTTCCAATCTACAGGCACTACTCTGCAACGCTATTACGAATCTGGTTGCCAGCGTTATGGCTACTTTATCCGCTGTGTCAAGGAACCCGAAGCTCAGTTGGGATCTGTGCAAACTAATCCGATGACCGAAATTTCACATAATGCTGCCACGGCTAATGCCAGGATTCTGTCTGATGGCTTTGCCGCCGTTACCGAGCGCGGTTTCTGCTGGAATACCACTGGAAATCCTTCCATCGAGGATCATAAAGAAGTGGTTGATGTTACAGCTTACACTTATTCGTTTGGCATGACGGGTTTGACACCTGAAACCAACTATTATGTTAAGGCTTATATGGTGAATGAGATAGGCATGAGTTATGGCGAAGAAGTGTCATTCACTACGAAGCCCGCACCTACGATTGCTACTGTGACTACCAGTGAGGCTTACGAAATTATGACCGACAATGTGAAAGTGGATGGTAATGTAAGTGCCGATGGCGGTGCCGAGGTGACAGCCCGCGGTATTTGCTATGCCACGACAGCTGCTCCGACAGTCGAATCCAAGACAGTGGATTGTGGTAAAGGTACAGGCATCTTTACTGCCGCCCTGACAGGACTTGAACAAGGACAAACCTATTATGCTCGCGCTTATGCTGTGAATGAGGTGGGAACATCTTATGGTAACGAAATCACCTTTAAGGCTTTGGCACAAGCTGAAAAGCCTATGGTACATACGCTCGAAGTGACCGGAATTATTGATGTGGCCGCTGTGGTTAATTGCGAAGTGGTTAGCAATGGAGGCTCTGAGATAATCGAACGTGGAGTTTGCTACAGCACCACCAACAACCAACCCGACTTGTCTGATAAGGTGGTTAGAGCCGCTACGGCTGAAGTGGGAACTTATCAGATTGAGCTTAAGGACCTCTCTTTTGAAACCACTTACTACGTTCGTGCCTATGCTACCAATGAGGCTGGTACTGCTTATGGCGAGGCACTGACTTTCACTACGATGGAAGAGTTTAAAGAGATGGCTGTGGAGGCTGGCGAGGTGACTGGTGTAACTCGCACCGAGGCTACAGTGTCGGCAACCTTGAAGTATGGCCAAAATGTTACCGAGCGCGGTTTCCTCTATAGCTTGTATAAAAACGCTACTCACAAAAGTCACCCCACTTATGTTTTAATCGGTTCTAAGCAAGTTGAAGGAACCGACAATGGTGAATTCTCAGCCACTTTCGAAAATCTTATCCAAGGCGCCATCTATTATGTAAGAGGCTATGCTAAGAGCGGAGATGAGTATGTGTATAGTAATGATATGAAAGTGGTGATGGAAGATCCTGAAGGTTTGAAAGACTGTGGCACCATAACGGATGGTGACGGTAATGAATATCGTACCGTACAACTGGGCAAGCTCTGCTGGACGCGTGAGAACCTGCACACCTCCAAATACAACGACGGCAGTGACATCAGCAAGTTCATTCCTATAGCAAGTACTATAAAAGTAGCCGAGAAGATTGCAGAATACACTCCTTCTGTTGTTACCTATAATGGCTATGCTGATACACTTTATGGTGATATGGCTGGCTATTTCTATGGTTATGGATTGCGATATGATCCTAATGTTGACAAGATTTGTCCCGAAGGTTGGCATATTCCCAGCGTAGACGAGTTTGGAGAATTGTTCACTTATATTAATGAAACCTACAATGACGGTTCTCTTGCTGTAAAAGCGTATAGCTCATCAGGTAATGTTAATATTTGCAGTAACCAAGACCTTTATTATCCTATGGTTCTGCCTTATTATTTCAGCAATAACGGGTTTAAAAACACGTCAGAAAAAACGAATGCAACAGGTTTCGGCTGGTTCTATTTTGGAGAATTGGATGGAAATACTTCTCAGTCGCATTACAGAACCACTCAAGCTTATTATGAAGGCATGTGGACGAGCACAGGAGTGGGTTCTTATATGAATGTGTTTATTCAACATAACGGCACATATTTGCAATATGCAAACCAAACGGGTAATCAAGGTTACAGCCGTGTAATCCGTTGCGTGAAGGATGCCGAATAGCAACTCCAATAGTTCAACAAAAAAGTCATCGTGCTCAGCACGATGACTTTTTTTATCTCCATTCCGCAAGCGCAGCCTGAGTATGTCGAAGGCAGCACTGCGGAATCTCCTCCGTTTTCAGTTGTCAATTTTCAGTTTTCAGTTTGTATCTCCTCTCCCGCAAACACGGGGCCGTCTTTGCAGGCGCGCTTCATGCCGTTGACGGTTTTGCACGAACAAACGAGGCAGGCGCCGATGCCGCAGCCCATGTGGCGCTCCATCGAGAGGTAACAGGTTACTTTCTTTTCGCGGCACATGCGCAACACCTTCATCATCATAATTTCAGGTCCGCAGGTGAGCACATAGTCGTAATCTTCAGTATGTAATAAATCGGTGACAAAGCCGTGATAGCCCTCTTTGCCTTGCTCGTTGGCGATGAAAACGTTGTCGGCAACGGCTGCAAAGTCATCAATGGCAAACAGTTCCTTCTTATAGCCCAGATAAGCATCCACCTGTTTGGCTCCGCAACTACGCAGCGCACGGGCCGTCTCGTACAACGGCGGTATGCCGATGCCACCGCCCACCAATGCCACCTTCCCTTTGATTTTCTCTATCGGGAAGCCGTTGCCCAAAGCGCCCATAATCTGCATGGAGCTGCCTTTCCTTAGGTGGGTGAGCCGTTCGGTGCCCTGACCAACCTTGCGGTACATAAAGGAAATGCTTGCTTCGTCGGTTCTGAAAACGCTGATAGGACGCATCAGCGTCAGCTCGCCCGACCACGCTTTCAGCATGAAAAACTGTCCGGGCTTGATCTCCGTGTCGGCAGGACGGGTAACTTCCAGTTGATAGATGTCGGAGGCTAATTTCTTTTGTGATAATACTTTAACGGTAGTGTATATCATAGGAGGATTATTTTTGCACAAATTTCAATAGGTAAATACAAATGACGGCATACAGCATGTTGGGAATCCACGAGCCGATGGCGGGTGGCAACAAGCCCGACAAAGCGAATACTTTGGCCACCTGCTGGAAGAAAATGAACGAGAAGGCGATAACCAACCCGATGAAGACATGGACACCGACTCCACGCCGCGTCTTCCGCGCCGCGACACTCAAGCCGAGTATCGCCATAATGAGTGCCCCCACAGGATTCGATATTCGCTTGTGCTTCTCAATCTCATACACCTTTACCAAACTCGATCCCTTCTCGTTTTCCGACTTGATAAATCGCCGCAATTCCTTGTAAGTCATTGTCTCAATGATGTTTTCGTCCTGGTTGAAGTCGTTGGGCGAGATGTTGAATACCGTGTCCATGCGCCGCCCCGTCTCTACTGTCTCCACACCGTCAAGGATGTGGCGTTTGGTCCAGTTGCGCAGGGTCCAGTTCTTCGTGTCTTCATTGTAATGGATGCCTGAGGCAGACAGTTTGTAAGTGAACTGGTCTTCACCCATCTCCTCGTACGAGAAATAACTGCCCTCGAGCATGTCGTTTTGCCAGCGTTCGACATAAACGTATGAGTTGGGCGAGTTTTTGACGTGTATGTTGGTGTGAGTGACAAACTTACGCTTGGTGTATTTGTCCTTGAACTCAAAGAGCTTCTCGTTAGTGCGCGGAATGACAAAGTTGGCCATGGCAAATGAGATGGCCACGATAATCAAACTGCCCACAATGTATGGCATCAGAAAACGGTAGAAATCTACGCCCGCATTAAAAAACGAGATGATTTCGTTGTTTCCAGACAATTTGGAAGTAAACCAAATGACTGAGATAAAGGTGAATAGCGGAATAAACAGGTTGATGAAGTAGGGGATAAAGTTGAGGTAGTATTTGAAGATAATGTCTTTCAACGGTGCATCCCTGTCCAAAAACAAGTTGATGTTCTCCGAAATGTCAAACACAATGATGACCGTCATCAGCAAGGTGATGGCAAAGAAGAACGATCCCAAGTATTTTTTGAGGATGTAGGAGTCCATAATCCTCCATCTGAATTTCTCCCGAAACCAGCTCCAATACTCTTTTGTCTTGGAAATTATGGACTTAAACGTTGTCAAGTGCCGCTAATTATTTAACGATTTTCAAAAATTCAACGGTGAGGTCCCAGCACATCTTGACAGTGTTAATCAAAAGTTTCTCGTCGGGTGAGTGAACGCCGCGGAGGGTGGGGCCGTAGGAAACCATATCCAGGTCGGGATATTTCTCTGAGAAGAGGCCGCACTCCAAGCCTGCGTGGATGGCTTTCACCACGGGAGCCTTACCAAAGACATTTTTGTAGGCTGTCTCCAGCACTTTCAGCACTTTTGAGTTGGGATTGGGAGTCCAGCCAGGATAGCCGTCGCTGTTCTCCACATCGGCGCCAATCATGTAGAAAGTGGCCGATACGCGGTCCACAATGGCTTGCTTGCGCGACTCAACCGAGCTGCGTTGGCTGGTGGTGATAATCACTTTTCCGTCGGCAATCTTGATGGAAGCTAAGTTGGATGAGGTCTCTACGAAGTCCTTGATATCCTGCGACATGGCCACTACGCCGTGAGGACAAACGTACAGGGCGTTCATGATGTCAATCTGCAGCATCTCGTCAATGACTTGCTTGGGCAGCTCGCAAGGTTTGCAGCTGGCAGCAACGCCAGGGTCGGTTGTGCTATATTCGTTTTTGAAAGTCTTGTCGCATTGAGCCACATATTGTTCGAATTTCTTGGCGTTGGCTTTTGGCAGTGTCACAACAGCCATACCTTCGCGGGCGATGGCGTTGCGCAGGTTGCCGGCGCAGATGTCGGCAATGCGCATGTCGTACTCCTGATAGCTATTCCACAGGATGCGGTTCAGCAATTTTACGGCGTTACCACGGCCCTTGTTGATGTCGTCGCCTGAGTGGCCGCCTTGTAAACCATTGACGGTTAGTGTGTAAGCGACACTCCCTTTGGGCACGGCTTCGTATTCGCAGTCCAGTGTGGCTACCGTGTCTTTTCCGCCGGCGCAACCGATGAAGAACTCGCCTTCATCCTCCGAGTCGAGGTTCAAGAGCATCTTGCCCTTCATAAAGCCCGACTTCAAAGCAAAAGCACCCGTCAGACCGGTCTCTTCATCCACGGTGAACAAGCACTCAATGGGACCGTGCTCGATGGTTTTGTCTTCCAGAATTGCCAGCGCGATGGCCATGCCGATGCCGTCGTCGGCTCCCAAGGTGGTGCCTTTGGCACGCAGCCACTCGCCGTCAACGTAGGGCTGGATGGAGTCTTTGTCGAAGTCGAACTTGGTATCGTTGTTCTTCTCGCATACCATGTCCATGTGGCTCTGGAAAATGACGGGCGTCACTTTCTCTTTGCCGGGCGTGGCAGGCTTCGAAATCAGCACGTTGCCGGCTTCATCACGCTTGGTATCCAGACCTAACTTTTTGCCGGTTTCAAGCAACCATTCAATAATTTTGCCTTCTCTTTTCGAGGGACGAGGCACTTTGCATATCTCATTGAAATAGTGAAATACACGAGCGGGTTCTAAACTTAATATCTCTTTCATGATGTTATATTTTTGATTAATTATAAACGAGAAAAAACTATTTGCAAAGATATAAAAAACAATTCACAATGCATAATTCACAATGCATAATTAAGAACAGAGAACAAAGAACAAAATTCAGAATTCAAAATTCAAAGAAGTTTTTAGTTGTTAGTTTTTAGTTGTTAGCGATTTTATCACTTTCAGTTTTCAGTTCTCAGTTTTCAGTTCTCATCTCTCATCTCTCATCTTAATAAAAACTGTTTTCTTTTGCCAAAAATCCCTTATTTTTGCATTTTTAACTCTTAATATTGTTTGTCAACTTATTTTATTGATAATCAAATGAAACACAAGATTTTAGTAACGGGTGGAACTGGCTACATCGGTTCCCACACCATCATCGAACTGATTAGAGACGGCCGCTTTGAGCCAGTGGCTGTGGACAACTGCTCTCGCTCAACCGCCAATACCATTAATCGTATCAAGAAGATTACAGGCGTACAAGTACCTTTGTATAAGGTTGATATATGTGATAAAGAGGCTTTCTTCAAGGTTTTTGAAGAAGAGAAAAATATCTGTGGCGTCATCCACTTCGCCGCCTTCAAGTCGGTACCCGAATCGATGCACGAACCGCTGATGTATTATCGCAATAACCTTAATTCGCTTGAGAATGTGCTGGATGCATGCGCCCAATATCATGTGCCCAACTTCATCTTCTCATCGTCATGCTCTATCTATGGCGAGGTGCCCAAATTGCCCGTGTCGGAAAGTACCCCCGTGGGTCAGGCCTTCTGCCCCTACGCACACACCAAGCAGATAGGTGAGGAGATTATCCGCTACTTTGCCGCCATTCACCCCGAGATGAACAATGTGATTCTCCGTTATTTCAATCCTGTGGGTGCCGATATGAGCGGCCTCAATGGAGAATTGTCGCCCGACAAGCCCAACAACCTGATGCCCATCATTATGCAGGCGGGTATCGGCCGCATCGACAAGATGACGGTCTTCGGCACCGATTACGATACGAAGGACGGCTCCTGTATCCGCGACTATATCCATGTTTCTGACATTGCCCGCGCCCACATCTGCGCACTGCTCTATGCTATCGAGCACCGTGGCGCAAACAACTGCGATGTGTTCAACCTCGGCAGCGGCAACGGCGTCTCTGTGCTGGAGATGATTCACGCCTTTGAAGAAGTGACGGGCATTAAGTTGAATTATGAATTGGGTGGCCGCCGCGAAGGCGACATTCCCGCCATCTATAGCAATAGTGCCAAGGCTGCCGAAAAGCTCCATTGGTCCTGCCAACACGATATTCGCGATATGGTGACCTCGGCATGGAAATGGGAGCAGGAACTGGCCAAGGAACGCAAGGCCGAAAAATAATTCCCGAGATACAATGAAAAACACTTTTTTTCGTTACTAATTAGCTGTTAACCTTATCACATGAATATGATCCGTCGTCTCTACGCCCGATTTCTACTTCTGGTCGCTGTGGTGTTTGCCATCCCCTGTCATGCGCAGAATGATTTCGAAATTGCCAAGAATGTGGATATCTTTGTCTCCATTCTGAAAGAACTGAATGCCAAGTATGCCGACGAAATCTCGCCTGGCGACCTGACTAAGACCGCTATCGATGCTATGCTCAAAAGCATGGACCCCTATACGGTGTTTTATCCTGAGTCGCAAATCGAAGATTTCAAAATGATGACCACCGGCCAGTATGGTGGCATTGGCGCCCTCATTCAACAACAGGGCGATTATGTGCTGATTTCGGAACCTTATGAAGGTAGTCCCGCCCAAGTGGCAGGCTTGATTGCTGGTGATAAGATTCTGAAAATCAATGGCCAGTCAACCAAGGGGAAGACAAGCTCCGACGTGAGCACTATCCTAAAAGGGCAGCCTGGCACCGATGTGGAGATTGAAGTGGAGCGACTGGGCGAAAGCAAGCCTATGACTTTCTCGGTGAAACGTAAGGAGATTAAGCTGCCCAATCTGCCGTATTATGGAATGCTCGACAATCATATCGGTTACATAAAACTCGACCAGTTTACCGAAAATGCGGGAAAAGAGGTGCGCGAAGCCTTTCTCAAACTGAAAGAGCAGGGGATGACCTCTCTTGTTTTCGACCTTCGAAACAATGGCGGCGGCTTGCTGCACGAAGCCGTCAATATCATGAACATCTTCGTGGACCAGAATACGGTCATTGCCGAAACCCGCGGTAAAATCAAGTCCCAACAGGCTCTGCATAAAACGCTCAACGCTGTGACCGACAGACAGATCCCCGTTGTTGTGCTGGTCAATGAATACAGTGCTTCCGCCTCCGAAATTGTGTCGGGTGCGTTCCAAGACCTCGACCGCGGCGTAGTGATAGGCAAGAAAACCTATGGAAAGGGCTTGGTGCAGAATATTGTGCCGCTCAGTTACAACACCACGCTCAAAATTACCGTTTCCAAATACTATATTCCCAGTGGACGCTGTGTGCAGAATATCGACTATTTTGGCAACGACACCCTTAAAGGCGGTGTGCCGATTCCCGATTCTCTTGCCACTCCGTTCAAAACGCGCAATGGCAGAACTGTTTACGATAAGGGAGGCATTGAACCCGATATCGTGATGCCCGACACGCTCAGCAGTAACATCCTGCTGGCGTTGGTCCTGAACAACCACATCTTCAATTTCGCTAATCTCTACTATTCCCAACATGCCACCATTCCCGCACCCGACAAATTTAAGGTGGATGATTCTTTGTATCAGGAGTTTGTCGATTATCTGAAAGATAAGAAGTATGATTATAAGTCTGACACGGAGGAGTTGTTGAGCGAATTGAAAGATGTTGCCGTGGAAGAGAATTATTTCAAGGCGATAGAGTCGCTCTACAATGAAATGAAAACCAAACTGGAGAGCGATAAAGCCAACGACCTGATGAAGTTCAAACAGGAGATTTCAGAATATCTGGCCTCTGAAATAGTAGTGCGCTATTATTTTCAAAAAGGACGTATAATCAACACGTTGGAGCATGATCCCGATGTGTTGAAAGCCAAAGAGGTGCTGAATGATCCCGCTCGTTATAATGCCATTTTGTCTGGTAAAAAGTAGAAAGGTTTGACGCGTCAAAAGATACATCATATCATTTATATCCTTTCGCTGCTGTTGTTGGCGGCTTCCATTCCTGTGTCCAATTTCGGCATGAGCTTGGGTGGCATTATCCTTGCCGCCAACTGGGTGATTGAGGGCGATTTCCGCAATAAGTGGCTCCGGCTCAAGCAACAGCCCTCCGTGTGGGTCTTCGTGGGCTTCGTCGCCGTGTTCGCCCTCGGCCTCTTTCGCACCGACAACTGGAATGCGGGACTGGCCAACTTGCTGAGCAAGATGCCGCTGCTGTACGCACCTGTCGCCATGGCTTCGTCGAAAGAACTCGACCGCAAGTCGGTGCTGCTCGTCTTGAGCGGCTTCATCATCTCCACTTTCGTCGGCTCAGTCGTATCGGTGGTCTATTACATTACCGCCCCCTTCATTGGCGATATGCGCGAAATTTCGCGCTTTATCTCGCACATCCGCTTCAGCCTTTGTGTGGATATGTCCATTGTAATCATATCCTATCTGTTGGCAAAAGCTATTCTTCCTAAATGGGGCAAAGTTATTCTGTTTCTGTTGGTTGTGTGGTTTGTGGGCTATCTGTTCTTTGCCCAAACGCTGACGGGCATCGTCATCATTTTCTTGATTGGCATCTTTTTTGCCGTTTATGCGGTGGTCGCCACACCGTCGGCGCGCTTGCGACGTTGGGTGCTCTGGCTGCTTGGACCGCTCATGCTTGCCGTGGTTGCATACGTGGGCGTCATCACTTATCAGTATTTCCATGTTTCGGATGATAATCAACTGATAACCAATCGTGTGACATCGCAAGGCCACGCTTATACTTTCGATGACAAGTCGGTGGTGGAGAATGGCAGCCGTACGGGTATGTATCTCTGTGAGCAGGAGTTGCGCGAGGCATGGCCTTTGCGCAGTGCGGTGCCCTACGACACGGTGGCTCCCACACTGATACGCTATCTCAACTCGAAAGGGCTGCACAAGGACGCCGAGGCTGTCGCCAGCCTGACCGATAAGGATGTGGAGAATGTGGAACATAGGATTGCCAATGTCGATTATACGCAGCACATGGGACTGAAAAGGGCGCTTTATCCCACCTTTTTCAGCATGACACTCTATTTCAAGTACCATCATATAGGCAACTCCTCGCTGATGGAAAGAGTGGAGCTGTGGCATGCCGCCTGGCTCGCCATCCAAGAGCATTGGCTGCTCGGTGTGGGTGTGGGCGACCATAAGGCCGCCATCGACCAACAACTGATGCAAACAGGTTCGCCATTGGCTGTGCGATTGAACAGAGGCGCTCATAACCAGTTTCTTACCTTCTGGCTGATGGGCGGTCTGCTCGTGCTTGTCTATTTCGTATGCATGCTATTCTATCCCTTCGTGCGCATGAAGAGCAAAGTGACGCTGGTCTATGTCTCCTTCTTCATCATCCTTTTCGCCTCCATGTTTACCGAAGACACTATCGAAACCTCCGCCGGCATGACCCTCTTCGCCTTCTTCAACTACTTCCTGCTCTACGTCTTCAACCCCGAACAATTGGAAACAATGAACAATTAAGAACAAAGAACAGAGAACAGAGAACAAAGAACAAATGAAATTCAGAATTCAAAATTCAAAATTCAAAAAAACTTAACTCCTTAACTTCTTAACTTCTTAGTTTCTTAACTTCTCACTCCTCACTCCTCATTTTACCACTTCACTAAAATCCCCCCCCCTTATGAACTCTTGGCTTGAAAAAAAATCCAAACTCACCCCTGAAACCACTCCTGTTCATGTGGCCATCATTATGGACGGTAACGGCCGTTGGGCCAAAAATCAAGGTCAGGAACGCGTGTTTGGTCACCAGCATGGCGTAGCTGCCGTGCGTAGTGTGATTGAAGGGGCTGCCGAACTGGGCATCCGCTATCTCACTTTGTACGCCTTCTCGACCGAGAACTGGAACCGCCCTCGCGCTGAGGTGGATGCCTTGATGACCTTGATGGTGAAAGCTATTGAGAATGAGCTGGATGAGTTTATAGAAAATAATGTGCGCCTGCAGGTGATTGGCGATTTTGCCCGCCTGCCTGAAGAGTGCCGTACCGCTCTTCAAAACGCCATCAACAAGAGCGCGAATAATACAGGACTGACCGTGGTGCTGGCTCTCAGCTATAGCGCACGCTGGGAAATAACCCAGATGGCCCGCCAAGTGGCCACCGCTGCTGCCGAACACAAACTGTTGGCCGAAGATATTGATGACCAGACTGTTGCATCACTGCTGGCCACCCGTAATATGCCCGACCCTGATATCCTGATACGCACGGGCGGCGAGTGTCGTGTGAGCAACTTCCTGCTCTGGCAAATTGCCTATGCTGAGCTCTTCTTCGTGGATAAGATGTGGCCCGACTTTCGCAAAGACGACCTGCTGGAGATTATCCTTCGCTACAATGCCCGCGAACGCCGTTTCGGCAAAACGGGCGACCAACTGCAATCGCATTGATTTTTTGTTTATATTTGCGCCTTAATTTAGGAAAAATCTAATGCGTTCGCTGATAAAGAATATATATCTGCTCATTTCTTTGATATTTGTCTGTGGCAGTGTTGCTTACGGCCAGATTGATTCATCGGCAACGCAAGGCGAACCACCCATTCTGTTGGATTATTCTTCTCCCAAACTGTATGAAGTCGGCGGCATCACTTCTACCGGTTCCTCCAATTTCGACCAGCGCATGCTGATGTTTGGGGTGGGCGACCTGATAGAAATCCCCGGCGAGAAGATCTCCAAGTCCATCAAGAAATTGTGGGAAACAGGCATGTTCGAGGATATCGACATCTCCGTTACCCGCCGCCTGAAGGATGTGGTTTTCCTTAATGTGCATCTGGTGGAACGCTCTCGCCTGGCCGCTTTCGCCTTCACAGGCACCAAGAAAAACGAAGAGAATGAAATCCGTGAAAAAATCAAACTGTCGCAAGGCAATATCGTGAACGATAACTTGAAGCAGACCTGTACCAACATCATCAAGAAATACTACGTTGAGAAGGGCTTCTATAATGCCGATGTGACGGTCGAAGAGAAACCGGACGAGAAGATCCGCAACGCCGTGAACCTCGTGTTCCATGTGCAGAAAAATGGTCGTGTGAAAATAGAATCTATCAATATTATCAGCGATCATCAGGTGTCGAATGCCAAGCTATACAAGGCAATGAAGGAAACCAAGGCGCGCAGTCGCTTTATGCCTTTCTACAAAGCCGACACCGTGGCAAAATACATGATTACGCATCCCGACTATTACCGCTCGAAGGATATTTTGGAACATTGTGGTGACTATTTCTCCGACCGTGTGAAACTGCGTATCTTCAAGTCTTCCAAGTTTATACGCGAATCGTATGAAAAGGATAAAATCAAGTTGATTGAGAAGTATAACGAACAAGGATACCGTGATGCTTACATTGTGCGTGATTCGGTCTATATGAAGAACGGTCACGTGAACATCGACATTGAAGTGAACGAAGGTCATCGCTACTATTTCCGCAACATCACCTTCGTGGGCAATACCAAGTATCCGACAGCTTTGCTCAAACAGCTGCTCCGCATCGAAAAGGGCGATGTCTATAACCAAAGTCTGCTGACGCAGAATCTGACTATGAATCAGGAAGGTACCGACATTAGCTCGCTCTATATGAACGACGGCTATCTCTTCTTCAGTGCCAATCCCGTTGAGGTACTCATCGAGAATGACTCTATCGACATTGAGGTGCGTATTGTGGAAGGCAAGCAGGCCCGCTACAACAAAATCATGGTGTCGGGCAATACCAAAACCAACGACAATGTAATTCTGCGTGAGGTGGCCACCATCCCTGGACAACTCTTCAACCGTTCCGACATCATCCGTACGCAGCAGGTGCTGCTCTCTTTGGGCTATTTCGACCAGGAAAAGATGGATGTGCGCCCGAAACCCAACGAAGCCGACGGTACGGTGGATATCGAATATGTGGTGGAGGAAAAATCCTCCGACCAGCTGGAGTTGTCGGCAGGTTACGGCTACACGGGCTTGGTGCTGAGTGCCGGTGTGTCGTTTAACAACTTCTCGTTCAAGAAGTTCTTTAAGAAAGACGCCTGGACGCCCGTTCCCTCTGGCGATGGCCAGCAGTTGGCGCTGCGTGTCTCCACCAACGCCAAGTGGTATCAGTACTACACGCTGTCGTTTACCGAGCCGTGGCTGGGCGGTAAGCGCCCCAACGCCTTCTCAGCTTCGGTTTATTATCAGAAGCAGACCAACGGCTTGAAGAAGTCTGATGCTAAGCACGCCTCAATCAGCATCATTGGTGCCAACATGTCGTTGTCGCGTAAAATCAAATGGCCCGACGACTACTTCCAAGTTTCGCACAGCTTGATCTACCAATATTACCGCGTAAAGAACTATAGCAACCTGTTTGTCTTCAGCAATGGCTACTCGCACAATATCAGCTATATGTTCACCATTGCTCGTAATTCGGTCAATGCCCCGATTTACCCGCGCGAGGGTTCTGAAATCCTCTTCTCTGTACAGTTGACACCGCCTTATTCCGCCTTCGGCAACAAGGATTACGCCTCTATGACAGATCAGGAGAAATACAAGATGCTCGAATTCCACAAATGGAAATTCAACGTGTCGTGGTTCACCAAGATTGTTGATAATCTGGTGCTGAATGTGCGTTTTAAGATGGGCTTTATGGGCTGCTACAGTAAGAAAATCGGCATCGCTCCGTTTGAGCGTTTCTACCTCGGCGGCGACGGACTTTCCACATTTGCCCTCGATGGTCGTGAGCTGATTGGTATGCGTGGTTACGACGACAGTTCACTGACGCCTATGCAGAACGGCGAGGAGGTCGGTGGCGCCATCTTCAACAAGTTTACCGCCGAACTTCGCTATCCCGTGTCGCTCAATCCCAGTGCAACCATCTATCTGTTGGCCTTCGTGGAGGCTGGTAAGGCATGGCTCGACAAACGCCAGTACAATCCGTTCAATATGTACAAGTCGGCCGGCGTCGGCGTGCGTATCTACCTGCCTATGTTCGGTCTGCTTGGCTTCGACTGGGGCTACGGCTTCGATCCCGTCGATGGTGTAGAAGGCGCTCACAAAGGACATTTCCACATCTCCATCAACCAGTCAATCGACTAAACGCACATCTTACATCATGGATTTGTGTTAGTGAAAGTTTTTTTTACTATTTTTGCATTCCTTAAATTTGACATTTTAGAAAATAAAGAGTCATATATTTCGTTAAGTGCTTGCACTAATTTGTATATGATTAATTTTAAAAACTAATTGCTATGAAAAAAATCTTCCTGTTAGTGGCTCTGTTACTGATGGTTTCGGCCACAAGTTTTGGTCAAAAGTATGCTTATATCGACTCGGAATACATTCTGAGCAATATGCCTGAATATACTGAAGCTCAGGCTGAATTGGACCGTATTGCCGTTGAATGGCAAAAGGAGATTGAAGCCCAATTCAAGAAAATCGACTCCATGTACAAAAAGTATCAGGTAGAATCTATTACGCTGCCTGAGACGATGAAACAAAAACGTGAGAATGCGATTATTGCAGCCGAAGCCGCTGCCAAGGATCTGCAGAAGAAACGTTTTGGCAAGGATGGTGACCTCTTCAAGAAAAGAGAAGAACTGGTGAAACCTATCCAAGACCGCGTGTTTACCGCCATTGAGGAGTACGCCAAAGAGAGAGGTTTTGCCTTCGTGTTCGATACCGCAGGCTCGATGACCATCGTTTATGCAGACGCCAAGTGGGATATCAACGATCAGGTGATGCAGCGTCTGGGTATCTCGGTTACTCATGAAGATGAAGACTAATTTAGTGACTATTAATTCTTTAAATAATTTTATCTGATGAAAAAACAATTCTTACTTATCGCAGTGATTTGCTGTCTGTTTGGTCTTTCTGCCAATGCTCAGAAATATGGCCATGTCAATTCAGGAGAAGTGCTTAAAGCTATGCCAGGTGTGGATTCACTGCAGATAAAGATGGCTGAGTTCCAGAAAGAGCTGGAAACAATTTATGAAAACATGGTAACTGAATTTACCACTAAGAAAGATAAATTCGACAAGGAGGCCGGTACGATGTCTTCTTCCGTACGCAAGATTCGCGAACAAGAACTTGTTGAAATGCAGAACCGCATTCAGGAATTCCAGTACAGTGTGCAGGAAGATATGGAGGAAAAACAGATAGAGCTTGCTAAGCCTTTCCAGGAAAAGATCCAGAACGCCATCAATGCGGTGGCCAAGGAACACCAGTACACCTATATTTTCGACACGCAGATTCTCCTTTATTATGACGGTGGTGATGATGTCACTCCACTGGTAAAGAAGAAATTGGGTCTTAAGTAATCAGTACTTTAAAAGAGAATCTCTATGAAAAGAATATTGTCATTGTTGTTGATTGCTTTCCTGCTTGTCCCCGTGGTGGGTATGGCGCAAAACAAGGCCAAATTCGGCCATCTGGATCGTAGCGAGGTTTTTAAAGCTATGCCAGGCATGGATACCGTACAGAAGAAATTATACGCTTTGCAGAGTGAACTGCAGAGTACGGGCGAGGAGATGCAGAAAGAGTTTCAAACCAAGTATCAAGACCTGCAGAACTCGGCAGCCACTATGTCGCCTGCTGTTCTGCGTGTCAAGGAAGATGAGCTGAAGGCCATGTATGTCCGTATTCAGGAATTTGCCCAGAATATGGAAACCGAACTGCAAACCAAGCAGGTTGAGATGCTGCAACCTTTCCAAGACAAATTGCTCGCTGCCATCGCTGAGGTGGCCAAAGCTGGCGGCTATGCCTATATTTTCGACTCTTCCACATTAACCTATTACGATGCTGGCGATGATATCACCGCCAAGGTCAAGGCGAAATTAGGAATCAAATAAAAAAAACGCGGTGCTAACCACCGCGTTTTTTTATTGGGGATGTATGGGACACATTGAATGCGTCCCTGCGATTTTCAATTTTTCACGTCCATCGCATTTCTCAGTGCGCTGCCGATGAGCATAAACGCCAGCACGAGCAGCATGATGGCGATGCCGGGCACAATGGCCAGATAGGCTTTGTCGAGGACGATATAGGCGTAATTTTCTTTCAGCATGATGCCCCATGAAGGAGTGGGAGGTTGCACGCCTAAGCCCAAGAAACTCAAGCCCGCTTCAAGCATGATGGCCGACGAGAAGTTGGAGGCGGCGATGACAATCAGCGTGCCTACCACATTGGGCAGAATGTGCTTGAGGATGATGTGGAAACTGTTGTATCCCAATGCCTTGCCCGCTTCAACAAACTCTTGCTCGCGCAGACTGATGACCTGCCCGCGCACTACACGTGCCACATCCACCCACATGGTCAGGCCGATGGCGATGAAAATCTGCCAGAATCCCTTGCCCAATGCGAAGCTGATGGCAATGACCAGCAGCAGGGTAGGGATGGACCATACCACGTTGATGAACCACATCAGCACATCGTCAATCCAGCCGCGGAAGTAGCCAGCGGTAGCGCCGACGAGAATGCCGATAATTAGGGCGATGAAGACCGAAATGAAGCCGACGGCCAAGCTGATGCGGCTGCCCATCATCAGTTGGCTCAGCACATCGCGGCCGTAGCGGTCGGTGCCCAAGAGGAACTTCTGCGTTGCCACAGGCTGGTCGGGGCGCAGTTTGCTCAGGGCGAATTTTTCGGTTCCCATGGCAGCGTCTTGTTCAAACAGCACCACTGTCATCGTGTCGCCCGTCACCTTGTAGCTGTCGATGGGGATGGTGCGGTACTGTGCCGGCTGGCCGAAGAGCATCTTTTGCAGCGGACCGCGTTTCTCAATGTTCTGGGGCTGTTTTTCATAGAGCATCTGAACCTTGAATCCCGGTTTGCGAAGTGCTATTTCGAGATGTTGTGCATTGCAATAGGGAGTCTGGTCTGGTGTGATGAGGTAGCCCAACAAGGCTACGATAGCCACCAGTATGATGAAAGCCAACGAAATCATGCCCATCTTCTCGCGCTTGAACTTCTGCCAAGTAATCTCGCTCAAAGAGATGGCTTTATATTGTTTGGGTTGCCTGTGAAACAGACCTTTCAGTTTCTCCTTCATCATGGTAAATCGTCTATAAAAGTGATGGCTTCCGTCTCAAAGTCGATGTGGAAAAAATAGTTCTCTTGACCGTTGGTGATGCCGATGATGGGGGCCCGTAGCGTCATATTGTAGCGACCTGCCTGCTCAATGACCTCCTGCGTCAGCTTTACCGAAGGTGCTTTGCACTCAATGGTCATGTGAGGGTGACCTTGTGCGTCAAAGACTACGATGTCGTATCGCTTGGAGAGCCCGTTGACTTCTATTTCGCGCTCAACCGACAAATGCGAGAGCGGGATTTTTTTCTCTTCCATCAGGTACATAAGAAAACACTGGCGCACTTTTTCCTCTTCCGTGCAAAGAAGCCATTTCTTGCGCACAGGGTCGAAAAGTTCTGTCTTTCCAGCATTTACACGTTGTTTGATCATCTTGGAAACTTTGCTTGATGGAACTTGAGCGCAAAAATACGGGATTTTATCCGAATAATTTTGAAAAAAAAATGCGAGGCGTGTTGTATGTATGATTTTTTTGTATTTTTGCCGCGTCTTTTTGAGACACCAACCCACTGCCCTGTGGTGTAATGGTAGCACAGCAGATTCTGGTTCTGTTTGTATGGGTTCGAGTCCTATCGGGGCAACAAAAACAAAAGGCTTGCAAACGCAAGCCTTTTTCCTTTTGTTGTGTTTTAGAGGGTTAAAAATCCGAATTTATTTCGTTATTCTCCACTTTTGAGTTCTTGCCATCGCGGTAGGAGATGGTGAGCGGCGAGTTGCTCTGGTAACCGCATTTGGAGAGGATGATGGCGTTGTGTTCGTTAGTCAGCGTGTCCACATTTAGGTGCCATAACGAATAGTCGGTGGTGTATTTGATGAACACGGGCTCATCCTTGATCTTGTTCACCTCTCTGACCATCTTGCCGTATTTGCTGGTAAGTCGCTCTTGTACATCTGCGTATGTGAACTGCGTACCTAAGTTGAAGAGTACATTGACAGTGGAAACCATGTGCGTTTTGGCGGCGGAGTGAACCTCCAGTTTGACACGCTCGCCGGCAAACATACCCTTCATCACCACCATGTTGGGCTTGCTGTGCTGCGGGTCTTCAACAAACCCTTTGCCTTTCAATTTAGACATGAAAGTGGTGATGGTGCTGTTCATATTGATGCCCATAAAGCGCATAGGTTGCGTTTGCGCCAAACAAAGTGCTGCAAAACAGAATAATATGATAGTCAGGATTCCTTTTTTCATAGATGATAAAGTTATACCAAATATTTATAGGCTGCAAATTTACATATTTATTCGTTAGAAATGGGATCTTCCTGAGCACTTAACTTGATGTGGCTCAAAAAACAGGAAATATCGTATTTTTGCGCTTTCAAAAATGCGAGCCCATGAACGAACTTTCGCCTATCATCATACGTCATGCTACCGAAAACAACTTGAAAGATATTTCCTTGGAAATACCTAAAAAACAGATAGTTGTCTTTACGGGTGTGTCGGGCTCGGGGAAGAGTTCGCTCTGCTTGGACACCATCGCCGCTGAAAGTCGCCGCGAGCTGAACGAGACTTTCCCTGCTTTTGTGCAGCAGTATTTGCCCAAGTATGGTCGTCCGAAGGTGGAGCAGATTGAGAATATGCCAGTGTCGATAGTCATCGACCAGAAGAAGCCCGCCTCTAACAGCCGTTCTACGGTGGGTACCTATACCGATATCCAAGCTTTGTTGCGCTTGCTCTTCTCGCGCGTGGGCAAGCCGTTTGTGGGCTATTCCGACTCGTTTTCGTTTAACCATCCGGCAGGCAGCTGTCCACGCTGTGCCGGCCTGGGCGAGATTCGCGAATTGGACATCCACAAGCTGGTCGATTTCGACAAGTCGCTGAACGATGAGGACACCATCCACTATATCGCCTTCGGCAAAGGGGGGTGGCGCTGGATTCGCTACGCACATAGCGGTTTGTTCGACCTGGATAAGAAAATCAAGGACTACTCGCCCGAGGAGTTGGATCTCTTTCTGAACTCACCGCAGATAAAGCTGAAGAATCCGCCGTCCAACTGGCCCAAGACTGCCAAGTACGAGGGCTTGATACCGCGAATGTACCGCAGCATCATCAATTCGGAGGAGGGCTTGCTGCATGCCGCCGTGCTCAATCCGATGCTGACGATGGGTACGTGCCCCGACTGCCATGGCACCCGCCTGAACGAGAAGATCCGTTCTTGTCGCATTCAGGGTAAAAATATCGCCGAGGTGGGCGACATGCCCATTTCCGACTTGTTGCAATTCATTGCCGCCATCGACGACCCGCTGGCTGTCGATATTCAGCGCGAACTGACGAAACGCATTCAGGCTCTGATAAATATCGGATTGGGCTACTTGTCGCTCAGTCGCGGTACGGGCACGTTGTCGGGTGGCGAGGCTCAGCGTATCAAGATTGCCAAGTACATCAACTCGGCGCTGACCGACATGGTGTATGTGCTTGACGAGCCGTCGGTGGGTCTGCATCCGCAGGATATCGCCCGCCTCAAGTCATCGCTCAAGCAGTTGCGCGACCATGGCAACACCATCCTCATCGTAGAGCATCATCGCGAGATTATCGGCATGGCCGACCATGTAATCGACATGGGGCCGGCGGCTGGCAGCCATGGCGGCGAAATAACGTTTCAGGGCTCGTATGGCGACTTGCTGCGTTCGGAGACGGTGACAGGTCGTATGCTGCGCCATCATTCCGACTTCAAAACCACTTTGCGCAAACCGTCACAATACTTTCATATTGAGAATGCTACGCTGCATAACCTGAAAAATCTCACCCTTGATATTCCTGCCGGTGTGATGACCGTGATTGCCGGTGTGGCCGGCTCGGGCAAAAGTTCGCTTATGGAGCATTTCCAAGACCATTGCGACAAGGAGACTATCTTTATTGGCCAGAAAAATATTGGCATTAACCTGCGCTCTACGCCTGCCACGTATCTGGATATTGCCGATACGGTGCGCAAACTCTTCGCCACGGCACACGATGGCGTCGCACACGGCGAGCCGAAAGCCAATGTGCAGCAGTTCTCGTTCAACTCAAAAGGAGCATGCCCCGCTTGTGGTGGCAAAGGTGTCATCGTTTCCGATATGGCATTTATGGAATCCATCGAGACGGTGTGTGACCTCTGTCATGGAACACGCTATAATGCTGAAACACTGAAATATACATATAAAGGCAAAAATATTGCTGAGGTGATGGACCTGTCAGTAGAGGAAGCACTGGAATTTTTTGAAGGCCAGTCGTTTACGCCTCAGTTGCAAGCACTTTACGATGTCGGTTTGGGCTATTTGCATCTCAATCAGGCGATGACGACCTTGAGCGGTGGTGAGTTGCAGCGCGTCAAGCTGGCATCCTTTCTGCATCGCCGCGGTGAGATTTTCATCTTGGACGAGCCGACCGACGGCCTTCATCTGGACGATGTGCGCAAGTTGTTGCACCTGTTCCACAAGATGACTGATGCCGGCAATACCATGATTCTTATCGAACACAGTCTGGATGTGATGAAGGAAGCCGATTATATTATCGAGTTAGGGCCAGGTGGCGGCGAGGCAGGTGGCGATTTGCTCTTTGCTGGCACGCCCCAAGAGATGTTACAATGCGAAAAGAGTGTGACACGCCCGTACCTGCAGGATTCACTGCCAAAGGCATAACAATTCACAATTCACGATGCACAATGCACAATTGGAATAGGGAGTAGTCAATAGACAGATGTGTTCTCTATTCTTTGAATTCTGAATTCTGAATTTTGAAATTTGTTCTTTGTTCTCCCTTGTTCACCCTACAAATAAAACTCCCTTGTAAGCCTTCTGTATTCTTCGCTGAAAGTTCCGTTGGCAGAGTGAATGGTGAGACTTTGTTTTATCATTTCTTCTTTGTTTCGGCTGTAGCCTGCCACGATGCGGCTGACAGGCTTGCCTGGCGTAGAAGTGATTTCCATCAGGAAGTTTCGATGAAGACGGCTGTTTAACTCTCGGTGAAATTGCGCCATCTCTTCGGGTGGCAGGATGAGGAAAAAGCGGCCGTCGGCTGACAATAGTTGGCAGACAATGTCTGCCAGGTCGCTGAACGACAGGGTGCTGTCGCGATGCTTGCTCAGCTGTCGGTCGGCGCGGTCGGGCTTGAGCGAGTCGCCGAAGTAGGGCGGGTTGGTGACGATAAGGTCGTAGCTGTCGGGGTGGTGTGCTGCCCACTGTTGGACGCTGCATTGCTCGAACAGGAAATGCTGTCCTTGGTAGGAGGGAAAGATTTCCAGATTGTGTCGGGCTTCGAGAATGGAGGCTTCGTCGATATCGAGGCCGGTGATGTGCTGTTCTTCCTTGAAGGCCGACAGGCGCCATGCTAAGCTGTAGGCGATGATACCACAGCCGCAGCCGATGTCCAGCACGTGGTGTGCGGGCTTTAACGGTACAGCCGCCGCCAGCAGGACGCTGTCGGTGCCAATCTTGAGCGTGCTGTGCTCGTGGTATAATGAAAAATGTTTGAAATGAAACATTTATGAAAGATATATGTCTATCAGGCCGTCGGGGGCGTTGATATAGATGGTCTTGTTCTCGCGGTCTATCTTCTCGAAGATCTCATCAATGGCGGGAACGAGTATCTCTTTGTCGTTCAGCTCGATTTGCATGATGGGCTGGTGCGAGATGTCGATAAAGTCCTTGCAGGTGCCAATGTTGCCATGTTCTTTGTCGATGACGGTAAAGCCGATCACTTCGTGAAAATAGAACTTGTTGCCCGTGAGTGGGGGCAGTTCGCTGAGGGGCAGGTAGAGCTCCGCTTTGAGCAGGTTGCGGCACTCCTCGGCACCCACATCGGCAAACTTGACGACGGCGGTGTTGCCCTCGCGGTACTGAAGGTCCTCAATCATATAGGGAAGCAACTCTCCGCCGATGTTGATAAATACCGAGCGGAGGGTTGCATATTTCCACGGTTCGTCGGTGTCAAGATAGATGACCACCTGTCCTTGGTAACCAAAGGTCTTGCTGATGGTTCCGAGGTAGAAGAAATCTTCCATATTATAGTATGCTATTGTTCGATAGGCAGAGGCATGTCGATTTGTTCGTTCCACGGGAGACCGTATTTGCCGATTTCGGCCATGAACGGGTCTGGGTCAAACTGCTCGATGTTGAAGACGCCGGTGCCAGACCATTTGCCGGTCAGTATCATCTTGGCGCCCAGCATGGCGGGAACGCCGGTGGTGTAGGATACAGCCTGTGCGCCGATTTCCTTGTAGCAGGCGGCGTGGTCGCAGTTGTTCCATACATAGTAGGTGCGCTCTTTGCCGTCTTTGATACCTTTAATCTGGCAGCCGATGGAGGTTTGTCCCTTGTAGCCTTCGCCTAGTGATGACGGTTCGGGTAGCACGGCCTTGAGGAACTGCAGAGGCACGATTTCCTTGCCTTCGTAGTTGATGGGCTTGATGCTGGTGAGGCCGACTTCTTGCAGCACGTTCAGCACGGTGATATATTTCTGACCGAAGGTCATCCAGAAGCGGGCGCGCTTGATGCTGGGGTAGCTCTTTACGAGCGATTCCAGCTCCTCATGGTAGAGCAGGTACGACTCGCGGTCGCCGATGTTGGGATAGTTGACGGGTTTGTGGATCGACATCGGGTCTATTTCTATCCATTGGCCATTCTCCCAGTATTTGCCGCGTTGGGTTATTTCGCGGATGTTGATTTCGGGGTTGAAGTTGGTGGCGAAAGCCTTGCCATGGTCGCCAGCGTTGCAGTCCACGATGTCAAGATAGTGTATCTCGTCGAAATAGTGTTTGGCTGCGTAGGCGGTATATACACTGGTCACGCCGGGGTCGAAGCCACAGCCCAACAGCGCGAGGATGCCAGCTTCTTTGAAGCGATCCTGGTAGGCCCATTGCCATTTGTACTCAAACTTGGCCACATCTTTGGGCTCGTAGTTGGCGGTGTCCATGTAGTTGGTGCGGGTGGCCAGACAGGCGTCCATGAGCGGCAGGTCCTGGTAGGGGAGTGCCACATTGATGAGCAGGTCGGGTTTGTATTGTTCTATCAGAGCGATAGTTTCCTGCACATTGTCGGCATCCACTTGGGCGGTTTGGATGCGGTTGCCACCGATGGCAGCGGCAATCTTGTCGCATTTCGCTTTGGTGCGGCTTGCCAGCATGATTTCGGTGAACACTTCGGGTACGGATGCGCATTTGTGCGCCACAACGGAACCAACGCCGCCGGCTCCAATGATTAATACTTTTGCCATAGTCTTTATATTTTAAATTGTAATTTCGTTTTGGATTTGCAAATATAAGAATAAACTGAAAATTG
>JAFTCA010000077.1 GCA_017454945.1 Bacteroidales bacterium | reverse complement strand
TTTTTGTTGCTAAAAGCATCAACTCTTCTTCTTACCCATCATGTAGGTGAGGTTGAAGCGCAAGGTGTTTTCCAAGGGGTTGCTGCCGTAAACCGTTCCCACAGGAATCAGATAGGAGACATCAAGGCCAAACACATTGTATTTCAATGCGGCGCCTACGGTAACATATCTACGGCCACCCTTCAAATTAGGCTCGTTGAAGAAGCCCGCACGCACGGCAAAGATGTTGTTGTACCAATACTCGATACCGAGACCGACATTGATTTCGCACAACTCTTCATAGAACTTACCGATATGGTTAAGCTCGTTCGTATTAGGATTGATTGAAACGCCAGGAGCATCATAGAACGAATGGATAATACCAGTCACAACAGCCACGTCATTATCCATACCGTACATAGTGTCGTTATAATAGACAGGATGTGTAGGTACCAAAAGCTTAGTCAAGTCAAACGTGAAGCCCAAAGTGTTGTATTCATCCAATTCCAAATTCAATCCAGCTCCCACACGCAGCGTCGTCGGGATAAAATCACGGCGGACAGTGGAAGTATTGTAGTTGACCTTACTTCCGATGTTGGTGATAGAGACACCCCACATGACATCGGCATCCACAGTTTTGAATTCCACAGGACGCTTGTAGTAAAGGCCGATATCAGCCGCCACAGAAATACCTGGCTTAGCATAATCCGCTGCATTTTGAATCAAGTTAGAGTAAATGAAACGAGCGGCCACAGCACCTGAGAGGTAATCGCCCAACATACGGGAATAGGTGGCGTCAAGCGCCCATTCATTCGGGCTGCCGCCAGGCAAGGGTTCGTTTTGCTCATTTCTAAAGTCAATTTTACCAGCACTAAAATAGCGCAGCGACATAGCCACGGCAGAGCGGTCGTTGATTTTATATGCTGCAGTAAGATAGGCCAGGTTCATGTCGGAAACAAGGTTCCTCAGCCAAGGGCTATAACCCAAGCCTACCGCCAGTTTTTCTTCCAAAAACACATATTTGGCGGGGTTGTAGTGCATGGAATACACATCAGGCGTCGTAGCTACGCCACAGTCACCCAAAGCGCCTCCTCTAGAATCAGGGTTGATGGAAACAAAGGGTACCGCTGTAGTAATTACATTGGGAGTGTTTTGTCCGTACGACACAGCCGCAACCAACATCAGCGCGGCAATAAGAATCTTCTTGATTTTCATATCCAGTTCTTGTGTTAGAAATTGCAAAAATAACGATAATTGAAATAGCTTATTGTATAGGCTTAAAAATTTATTTTTTGCGGCGCTTCGACAGGCTCAGCGACCGCCATCCATTCAGCGCGAGATGACCAGGCGTTGGCAGACGGTACGGAAGAAGCCATTCCCATCAGTCAGCGTGAGTCGATAGATATATATACCTGATAACAAAGGACTTCCACCGGAATTACATCCATTCCAAACGATGGGTTCGATGACGCCATTGATGGAACTTACTCTTTTCTGCAGCTCTTGCACCTTTCGTCCCATGATGTCGAAAATCTCGATGTTCACGTCGAAATCACCATCCTCGCCAACATGGGTCAAGGTGATGCGGGTCTCATCATCGAAGGGATTGGGATAGTTGT
>JAFTCA010000076.1 GCA_017454945.1 Bacteroidales bacterium | reverse complement strand
GACGAAGAAGGATAAAATATAAACCACCAACCAAAACAGCATAGCCGAGTTGTTGAAACGGCTGTCCTTGGTGTTTTCGCCTGATTCGCCGTCGTTTGACCATTTTTGGAAGAAATTCGAGGAGAATTTCTCGGCCATTGCATTTTTGGCCTGTCGCCACTAGGTACCTGGGTTCATCAGGATTGTTCCCCAAGGAGTTTGACCGTCCACGAACACGCTTTTCTGAAGGATCTTATAGTAATCCTGAGCATAGTCGTAGGATTCCTTCATGCGCAGCCAGGCTTCGATGTAGTAGGTGCTGTCGGCCATGACCACTTCGCGCGTCTGGGCATAGATTCGCAGCAGTTGCGATGCGTAGAAAATACATGAGTCGCGTTCCATCTGCCCCATTTCGCTCAGGATGAACGGCGAAGTGCTTTCCACATTGGCCGTCGTGTCCTGCACTGTAATCGAATCAACGATGGCTTCCACCTGTTCAAGCAGTTGCTCTTCCACGAGGTTTTCGTTGTGCGGCAGAGGGGCGTCTGTCGTGTCAACAAAGCAGGCAAGGCTGTCCCCAAGAGCCAACGAATCCACAGCCATTGTATCTTGAGTTGCGATGAGGGCCATGATAAGGTCCACCTGATCATACAGTTTCTGTTCCAAGAGGCTTTCGTTGTGCTCCAAGTGGGCATCCAATGAGTCGTTATGATAGGCAAGGCTATCGGGCACCAATTCCACATCCTTCAACTCAGGGGGCAAGCGGCGCAGCGATTCAATCAGTCGGGCGTAGCGGTTGATTTCGATGTTCAACTTCGTCACGATGCGGTCGTAAGGCGTACGATTCTTGTTGAAGTCTTCATATTCCTGTGTCACCTTCTCCAAGGCGTAGCTGATATCGAACGTGTAGTCCTGTTTTTGGGAATACAGCATCAGCGACTGGTCGTTGCACTTCTTGGCAATCTCCACCATCTGTTTGTGCTGCCCATCGTAATACGCCTTCAATTCGTCTTGCGTCTGCGAAATTTGCTGGTAATCATAGCTCAATTCCCGTCGCAGATTGGCCAATGTGGCATCCAAATCCATTCCCGTAAAAACGGCCAAGGCGGGCACCGCAACGGCCAACAGTGCCACGAGAATATAGAAGACTTTGCGCTTTTTCATGAATCTTATTTGCATAATTGTTTAGCTTCTTTAAGGTCATTCATTGTTTCATTCGCCTTTCATTATTATATGAAATCCGCTGCAAAGATAAGGAAATACAATAATACTAAGTTAGGAAATGTGTTCTATCTCCATCGAGATTCTTTTTTCGTTCTTTTTGTATTGATGTCGGGAAATGAGATAAGCGACACCGAGCATGACGGCTATCAACAAGATGACGAAGGCAATAACCCAGGGTCCAGCTATAATTGCGGCATCCTTTCTGTCGTCATCACCCAACATAAAGGCTATCACATAGAACGGCAATATCATCATCAGGGATGAGAAGGCGGTGACGAGGTAGCGCCACAGCGTACCCCACCAGCTGTAGCCGAAAAGTTGGCGGTAAGTAATGATTAGAAAGACAATAGAAATAACAGTAGCGACACCCCTGTGCAAGTAGTTGATGAAACCCAAGAGGAGGCCCTGGGTACTCAAAAAGACTTGCAAGAAAAATCCTTCCGGCAGCGTATGACGGGGATAGCGGGGGGCGAAGCGAAACACAATCCATGTGGGCAGAATAAAGAAGGATTGGACCAAAAGTGTGCCCCAGCTTTTATGGTCGTTGAACCACTGGATAATCTTGTCCACCTCTGGAATATCGAAGTGAACACCCACAACTTCATTATGCACATGAAAGACAGACTCGACGACAACTGCGAGAATACTCACGATGGCCAGCATCTTCACAGGCGGGAACGAAACCTGACGATGACCGCTGATATAGTCGCGCACCAGATAACCCGGACGCAACAGCAACTGAACAAGTGTTGAGATGAGCGAACGGGAGTCCAGCCCCCATAGAATGGCAATGCTCTCCCTGACCGACTTCCATCCCACGCGTCCCACCTCGGCACGCTGGCCACAGCGCGGACAGAAATTGTCGGCAAACTCGGTTCCGCAATTATGACAATGCTGGACGGAGTCCTGATGTCGATTGACATACTGCGGTCCTTCCTGCTGCCAACGGCGGAAACGGTGGTAACACTCGATCAGTTGCTGTTTTTTCACTGTTACGTCCTTTCAATACTTGTAGGTATTCCACCAACTCAGAATATGAAATACTTCGTCAGCGGATACGTTCTCTCCCAGTCGGGTATGCCGCGCAAGCTATACGCCCGTGTTAGCAGACCCTCTTGGACGACACGTTTCCGAGGCGCTCTGCCCAGGACATCATCAGGTCCTCACGCTTTCCGAAAATATCTTTCTGCATGCCGATGACATCGTCGAAGACCATTGTCTGGCGGTCGTCACCCGAGAACTTCTTCCACTCGTATTTGTCGGTG
>JAFTCA010000075.1 GCA_017454945.1 Bacteroidales bacterium | reverse complement strand
TAATTTAATAATTTGTTTAATTTCCCGAAGCTTGGCGGCACTTCAGCAAATCGAGCAAACTCGTTTGCCTTCAGTTTGCACAAGCTTTCCCGTGCGAAAGCACGGTTATATTACCATGTAGCAATTATGACACAGCGTCTTCGTTATTATTTGCCCATAACGTATTATATTAATTTCAAACTAAAGCGTAATAATTTTTTTAAACTTAGCGCCTTTGCGTCTTAGCGTGAGGCTGTTTTGGCTATGTCAAGTGGTGGATACCGCATCGGCCAGCTGCTGCATGGCTTGCAGAAGAATGCTGCGCGGCACGGCGACGTTCAGGCGCATAAAGCCGCTTCCCGCCTTGCCGAACATTGCACCGTCGTTCAGTCCTAGGCGTGCCTTGTTGACAAACAGGTCGATGAGCGCATCATGCTCCAGTCCCAGCCCCGTGCAGTCGAGCCACACCAGGAACGATGCCTGCGGCTTGATGGCGACGATGCCGGGAATATGCTCGCGGCAATAGTCCACCACCAGGTCGATGTTCCCCTCGATGTACTCCAGGCACTGCGCCAGCCACTCGCCGCCATGGCGGTAGGCGGCACGCGTCGCCGTCATCGACAGGAAGTTGGGGGCGCTTTGGCCGTTCGTCGTCAGCCAGTTGAAGAAAGGCTTCCTGAGGTCGGGATTCTTGACGACGCACCACGAGCTCACGATACCCGCAATATTAAACGTCTTGCTGGGAGCGCCCATCACGATGCCCACCTCGCAGGCCTCGTCACTCACGGTGAGGAACGACGTGTGACGCTGACCTTTCAGCACCAGGTCGCCGTGGATTTCGTCACTGAACACGATGACCTCATATTGTTTAGCCAGCGCTGCCACCTGGCGCTGCACCTCGGCAGGCCATGCGATGCCGATGGGGTTGTGGGGGTTGCACAGCACCATCATCCGTGGCCGCTCGTCCCTGAAGATACGCTCCAGCCCATCAAGGTCCATCTCGTAGAACCCGTCGGCTGTCCTCTTCAGCGCATTGTTGACTACCAGGCGGTTATTGCCCTGGATGAGCATCTTGAAGGGGTGGTACACCGGCTCTTGGATGACTACCTTGTCGCCCGGGCGCGTGAAGTGGTTCAGCGCCAGCCCGAAGCCGTTCACGATGCCCCCGATGAAGCATACTTCCTCCTCGGTGAACTCCAACCCATTGCGCTCACGCTGCCAGTCGATGATGGACTGCCAGTAGTCCTCAAGCGGCACGCTGTAGCCGTAGATGGGGTGCTCCGTCACACGCTCAGCCAGCGCGTGGGTGATGTCGGGACAGGCGGCAAAGCCCATATCGGCAACCCACAGGGGCAACACATCCTCGCGCCCGAACATCTCCTGGCACATGTCAACCATCACACAGCCGCTCCCGTGGCGGTCTATCACGCGGTCAAAATCATATTTCCTCTCCATTGTTTTCGGTGGTTTTATTAGGTTTATACCTCACAAAATTAAACATTTCCCACCAATCACGCAAAAAAGTCCCCTTTTTTTGCCCGAAAAATGGATTTTTGCCGATTTCGATAATCTACTGATTAACAGCATTCTAAATAAATCAGCCAATTTAAGGTCCATAAAAAAACACATTTTTTTTCAAAAAAATCCGCAAAAATTGTTGGTAGTTTCGTAAAAAGCAGTACCTTTGCAGTCGCAATTGAACAAACGATGACTCCGTAGCTCAGTTGGTAGAGCAATTGACTCTTAATCAATGGGTCGTGGGTTCGAGTCCCACCGGGGTCACCAAAACGAAAGCCAAATGACTTGTAATGAGCCGTTTGGCTTTTTCGTTGTGTCAACCATTGGCATTTTGTTCCTGGCAAAGCGCCACAAGATTGACGACATGACGGCGCGGACACGCTGCATGGAGACCCTGCGCGAACTCTTCCGCCAGTACATGTCGCTGCTGATCCTGGAAAAGACGAAGCTGGAGCAGCACTGCATCTACCTCGCCCCGAGGATATCGTTCAACGAGAATGACCGATACTTCTTCAGCGGATGCGCCTGCGCCTACTTCCAGATAGCCGTTGACGTCTACACCGACCTGAGATACAATGCCGATGAATGGGAATAAGTCTACCGAACAACAGGCCCTGCAGGAGCGCCAGAAGTTCGTGACCGCCTTCAACGACACCATGCTGAAGATTTGGCAGGAGCAGATCACCCTGCTCGGAGTCATCGACACCGGGGCGCTGCTCGCATCGCCAAGGCGTTGCCGCTGCGTGCCGATGGTCGCTTTCTGGAGGTCGGACTGTCCCAGTCCTTTCTCGAATACGGCCTGTGGCAGGACTACGGCACGGGCCGCGAGACGCCCCGTGGCAACTCCGGCGATCTTGGCAGAGCCAAGAAACGCCAACGCCGCCGCTGGTTCTCCCGCAAGTATTACGCCTCAGTCATGCGACTGAAAGAGTTTTATGAAGAGAACATAGGAGAGGCATTCGCAGGCATCATGAGTGATTTCGCCCGGCGTTATAATAAAAAGTAATTATCGATGTGACTCAATGAAATCTTTTGCTTCATTGAGGCTTACTCCTGTTGCATCTTTATAGATTTTAATGGCTTGAATAATTTTGCCCTCATCAATTAATTGTCTTAATTCGGGAGAAAGATCATCTGTAGGTTCAACGATTTCGACTACATTTTCTTCTACCTTTTTTTGAGGTTCAACATCCACTTGTGATGACAACAATTTAGCCTTTTGCTGATCAAATTCATCTTGTGATAGAATGCCTTTTTCCTTTAAATCTGCCAATTTTGTTAATTCATCAGCAATTGAAATATTAGATACACTTTTACTTTCTGTGGTGGCAGTAACATTATTTCGATCCACATCGTCAATAATGACACTTACTAAATCTAGAATTCGTTGAGCATGTTGTCTGCCTTCCCGATAGATATTACCATCCATACTTGTAGTTTTGATGGGTTTGCCCTCTATGGTCATAGTTTTAGCATCAAAACACTTTATGACTAATACGGGATTTTCCAAATCTCTTATCCTCATTCGTATTTGTACATCAGATACTTTTTGAACTTGTTTTGAGTTTCCTGATAAACCTCCAACAATAGCACCTGCACCACCGGCAAGAGCACCACCGACTAATGTTCCACCAACAGTGCGAATAGTTGATTTGGTTGATAGTGTAGTGCCATTTTCAACTAATTCTACACTAATGATATCTTCGAATGGGATAATCCTTTTTGAGCATTCATCAATGAAACAAACCTTTCGATTTTCATTATCGACAAGAAATTGATAACGATTCTTTGCACCAGTAATGGTTGTCGAAGAAACGAAACCATCGATATTTGAGGCTCTTTTTGATAATATTTCACCTCTTTCTTTCTCCTTTTTGCTATTAGAAATTGCTTGAAAAATCCCTGCAATAAATGCAACTACAATTATAACAATAAAAAGTTCAGTTAATGTCATAATAATATAATTAAATGTTCAATCAATTGTTTTAGGTTGCAAATATAGTAAAAAATGATAGATAAATCAGCGAAAAACTCTGTCTTTTAATAAACGGGGCCATCATTCTACTTTTGCTGAAAACTGAAAATCAGCAAAAATTATGATTGACATCCAACAATTGACATCGTTGATCTCCGCATTCCGCGTCGAGACCGAGAAATCTGCGATTAAGTGAGCGCAATGCTAAACTTGTTTGAACATTGCCGAACGAGAGCAGATTATGCAAAGAAAGCATCTCGACCGAACCTTTAGCTGGTTTTGCCACACTGACGAACACCCTTCACAACCAGGGGCTTGTGCGAGCCGTCTTCCAACCATGATTGGAACACCTTTTCTATCTTCCTTTTGTACATAATTACACGTTTTCCTGCCGACTTTAATGCGCATTTCACACATTTTCCCGCCGACTTTTGGTGCAGAGTTACACATTTTCCAACAAATTCACACAAATAAAATGATTCAAAATAAAGAAAGTGCGATAAAAACCCTTTATGGGTGGTTGTCAAAAATGACAACCGAGATTGACACCTGATGGCACCCGTTGACACCCGATGACATGGTGTCAGTATAAGAAATTCATGGGAATCAGGCGGTTATAGTGTCAATGACTGCCATGCTGTGTTATGAATCAGAGCCCACCGGCGTCACCAAAACGAATGCCAAATGGTTCTCCCGCAAGTACTACGCCTCAGTGATGAATTTGAAAGAATTCTATGAAGAGAACATCGGGGCCACGTTCGCAGGCCTGATTTCTGATTTTGCCCGGCGTTGTAATAACAGACACTAAAAGTGGGTTCTTCTTATTATATAATCCGATAGAAGATTCGGAGTTTCAGAAATTATTCGTAACTTCGCAGCACCCAAGAAAGGACGACTCGATGAAACATCAATTATTAACCATATAAAACCGAATGAATGTTATGACAAAAACGAACTCATTGACTAAGACCCTGTTGGCCGTGTGCCTCATGGCCATGTGCTGGCTGCCCGCATTGGCCGACGTGCTGACCGGTGACGTGAACGACGACGGCAAAGTGAGCATTGCGGACGTGACCGCCCTGATTGACTACCTG
>JAFTCA010000074.1 GCA_017454945.1 Bacteroidales bacterium | reverse complement strand
TCTTTGTTCTTTGTTCTTCACTTCTCACTTCTCACTTCTTACTTTATAACAATTCCTCCAAATATCTTTTTATCGTGGTCGAAAGTCCGAGGTAGAGGGCGTCGCAGATGAGGGCGTGGCCGATGGAAACTTCCAGCAGGTCGGGAATGTTGCGGGCGAAGTAGCGCAGGTTTACCAGCGACAGGTCGTGGCCCGCGTTCAGGCCAAGTCCGCACTCCTTAGCTGTCTCAGCCGCAGCCAAGTAGGGGGCGATGGCTTCTGTACGGTTTTGCAGGAAATGCGAGGCGTAGCCCTCTGTGTAGAGCTCTACGCGGTCGGTGCCGCAATTCAGGGCGTGGCGCACCATTTCGGGTACTGGGTCAACAAAGATGGACGTGCGGATGCCGTGACTCTTGAAGAGGGCTATCACCTTCTGCAGGAAGTCGGCGTGTCGTATGGTGTCCCAGCCGGCATTGGAGGTGAGTGCTTCAGGCGGGTCGGGCACCAGTGTCACTTGCGTCGGCTGAACATCCAGCACCAACTTGATGAAGTCGGGCGACGGAAAGCCTTCGATGTTGAACTCGGTGGTCACAATCTGCTTTAAGTCATACACATCCTGATAACGAATGTGGCGGCCGTCGGGACGCGGGTGCACCGTAATGCCTTCGGCACCATACGATTCGCAATCGCGGGCCACTTGCAGCAAATCGGGCATGTTGCCGCCCCGAGCATTACGCAAAGTGGCTATCTTATTGATGTTTACACTTAATCGAGTCTTCATTATTTGGGATGAATTAACTTGCAAATATACAAAAAAGTGATTTGTGTTAATGATTATCAGAATTGGCTCTTTTTATCTTGTACAAATATTTTGCACATTTTTTCATTACTGAGCATTGGCAAACGTGACTCCCTTCCGCGGCGATTAAGATTGTTTTTCCATCGAGCATTCATAGCGCGCCGCGGTGGGTATTACGATGTTTCACGCTACCCCAGATTACGCTACGCTCATCTGGGGTTAATAGGATTATGTCTCTTCGAGACATCAGTCATTGTATAAAATGCACGATTGGGCCATGTCCAGAAGGGACAATATCCTATTAACCCCACACAAACGACTGAAAGGAGTGCAGTGTGAGGTGGCAAAATGCACGCAAAATCCCTCGCGGCGTGAATTTTCGAACTATGAAGGGATGCACAAGCTCGCCGCGAAAGTCAGGCGTGTGCAACAGGGCACACTTTCATTTCTGCTTTATAGTAATAGTCTAAACGGTGTGTTCCCTTTTTTCTCTTGTGTAATTCAAAAAAATATTATTTTTGCACACTTTATTCAAAAATCGTGCAAAAGATGAATGAAAAGATTGCCCAAACCAAGAAACAGTTGATGGAAGCCTCTAAAGCTCTGTTTGTTAAGTTTGGCTTTGACAGGATTTCGATGGACGACATCGCGGTGGCGGCGCATAAGGCCAAGCGCTCTATTTACAACCATTTTTCCAATAAGGAGGATCTGTTTTCTTCAATGATGGAGCATGAGTTCGACCAACTGCACGAGCGTCTTTCGGCCGTCTTTGCTCCTACATTGTCGGAGCCGCTGTCGCAACTGCAAGAGTATCTGCTCAAACGCTTTGAGCTTATTAAACAGTCGGGCATTTGGAAACTCGTTGCTACAGAACATTCGCAGTCGCACTGGTCGCGCTTTAACGGTGTGCATCAGCGCTTTGTGCAGTTCGAGCAGTGGGAGCACGACCAGTTTGTGGCTGTCTGGAAGTCGATGGCCGCTCATCCCGATGAGGATGTGGTGAACCAGTATGCCGCAGCCTTCGCCGATATGCTTCAAATGGTGCTCAAAGGTCTGGATTATACAATGTTTGTGCAAGATAACTACGACAAATATAAAGACACTTACGCTTTCCTTATTACCATGATTATCAATAATATGAAGAACGAAAATGGAACTTTGAAACTGAAAACTGAGAGATGATGATGTGCATCATCTTTGCAACCAATAGCTAAAGTGTTAATTATCAATTGTAAATTATAAATTGTAAATTGTATGAAAAGAATACTGTTATTATGCTTCGTCCTTTTAGATTGTATGACGGCTTGCCAAAAAAACGTGCAACATTTTACGGGCGATTACAGTTACAAGATCTCCGGTAGCGTGACCGTGGAAGGCCTGATTGACGAGTACGACAAGATGCTCACCCCCCGTATCGGACAGATGAATATTGTGCGGGTGAACGACAGCAAAGATCGTGTGATGATTACGATGAACGAGTCGGGTGGCAGGGCGTATGTCTGCTATGGTACTGTTTCGGGCAATCAACTTGACATCAGTAGCTACTCGTTTGTGACCGATATGAATTTAAATGCCACAGAATCAGGTGTGTATCTTGTCGATGCTTTTGGTAGCGGCGAGCTGATCGACGATATGCTGGTGATACATCAGGTGTGGAATGGTGTGAAAACCAACAATGAGGATGTAGTATTTAAAGGAAATGATATCCTGATAGTTGCAAAACGAAATGATTAGACTTTAGTTCTTGAATTCTGAATTTTGAATTTAAATGAATGAATATGAGACATATAACGATATTATTACCTATTATCTTGTCCTTGTTGCTCCTTTCCCCTTCCTGCAAACGCAAGGTGGAATTGCGTGAAATACAGCCTGTAGAGGTAAAGGTGCAAGTGATTGACACACTGGAGCAGGGCTACGTCACAACCTATGTGGGCGAAGTGGAGGAGAACCTGTCGGTAGCGCTGAACTTTCCCGCTGGCGGCACGGTGCAGAAACTCGCTGTACGTGAAGGCGATCGCGTGCGTGAGGGGCAGCTGCTGGCAACGGTGGACAATAGCACGGCGCAGAATGCTTACAACGCTGCTAAAGCTTCTCTGCAGCAGGCCGAGGATGCTTACAAGAGATTGAAGAAGGTGTATGAGCAGGGGAGTGTGGCCGAAGTGAAATGGGTGGAGATGGAGACCAATTTGGAAAAGGCCCGCTCGATGGAGCAGATTGCACGCAAACAATTGGATGACTGTGCTTTGTATGCTCCTTTCTCGGGTATTGTGGGCCGATGCAATGCCGAAGCTGGCAGCAATGTGCTGCCGCACGAAACTGTGCTGACACTGCTCGATATGAAACAGGTGTTCGTCACCTTCTCGGTGCCCGAAAGCGAAATTCCTTCCGTGGCGGTGGGCGACCGTGTGCAGGTGAAAGTGCCCGTGCTGAACGAGAAAGTGATGGATGGGCGAGTGGCAGAGCGCAGTGTGAAGTCCAACCGCCTGTCACACAGCTACCAGTTTAAGGTTGCCTTGTCTAATCCGAGTAGCGATTTGCTGCCGGGCATGGTGAGCAAGGTGTATCTTGCCCAGAAAAACATCCGAGGCTACATCATTCCGGCCAAGGCGGTGCAGACCCGTCCTGAAGGACAGAGCATCTGGGTGGTGCGTAACGGCCAGGCAGTGCGCCGACCGATTGGGGCCTCTGAGTTCGCTGGCAACGGCATCCTCATTACCGACGGCCTGAACTTTGGCGACACCGTCATCGTGGAGGGCTGCCAGAAACTGTACGATAATGCAAATCTCATCATTCATCAATAAATGTAAATGGAGGGGCGTAGCGCGCTACGCCTCACAGACGATTAGTTAAAGTAAAATAAGAGTTTATGTCTCTAAGGAAGTCAAATCATGTGCTGGCGGCCATCCGCAATCATAACATAGTCTTTTTGATTATGTTCTCATTGGCGGCGTTTGGCATCTATAGTCTGACGCAGATGAATAAGGATGAGTTTCCGCAATTTACTATCCGCCAGGGTGTTGTTGCAGCTATCTACCCAGGGGCTTCGGCACAAGAGGTGGAGGAGCAGGTGACCAAGCCGTTGGAGCGCTTTTTGTTCACCTACTCTGAAATCAACCAGAAACAAACGCGCTCGGTGACCGAGAATGGCATTGTGTATGTGTTTGTAGAACTGCGCGTTGAGGTGACTAATAAGGATGAAGTGTGGTCGAAGATACGCCATGGCTTGCAGTTGTTCAAGAAGACCTCGTTGCCTGCCGGTGTGTTGGAAGTGGTTGTGATTGACGACTTTGGCAATACCTCTTCTATGCTGTTGGCGGTAGAGTCGGCGCAACGCACCCCGCGCGAACGGGAGAGTTATGCCGAGACCATCTGCGACCGCCTGCGTGGCATCTCCTCGATGGGCAACCTGAAAATCATTGGTCAGCAGCGTGAAGAGATCGCCGTGCTCATTGACCCTGAGAAACTTTCGGCCTATGGCATCGACCAGCGTGCGCTTCTCGTGGAACTTTCCACGCAAGGCTTCCGTACGGTGAGTGGCACTGTGGAAAACAACTACGGCGAGGCGATGATTCACCTCTCGGCACCGTATCAGTCTGAATATGAGATTGGTGAACAGATTGTCTATTCTGATCCGACAGGATCCGTGGTGCGCCTGCGCGACATAGCCAACATAGTACGCCGCTATGAAGAACCTGACAACTATATCAAATTCAACGGCCAGCACTCGGTCATCATCTCAATGGAGATGGCGCCCAGTAACAATATTGTCGCCTTTGGGCGGCAAGTGGAGACGGCGGTCAAGGAGGCCAGGGAGCTGCTGCCGCCCGATGTGCAGATGCACAAAATCACCAATCAGCCTTACGTAGTTAAAAGCTCAGTCATGTCGTTTTTGCGCGACCTGCTGATTTCCATCCTTGTCGTTATTGCCGTCATGATGCTGCTCTTCCCGCTGCGCACCGCCCTCATCGCCGGCTCCAGCGTGCCTGTCTGCACGGCTATTACCCTTGGGCTGATGTATGTGTGTGGTATAGAGTTGAATACGGTGACGCTGGCAGCGCTGATTGTGGTGTTGGGTATGATTGTTGATGACTCGGTGATTGTAGTCGATGGCTATGTTGACATGCTGCAGCGTGGCCAGTCGCGCCTCTACTCGGCGGTGGAGAGCACCAGCCAGCTGTTTGTGGCCATGTCGCTGGCCACGCTCGCCATCTCGGGCATGTTCTTCCCGATGACGCGCATCATCACGGGGCCGTTAGGCGAGTTTGTGCAACTCTTCCCATGGACGCTGCTCTTTGCTCTGGGGTGTTCTATTTTCTATGCTGCTTGGGTAATTCCTTATCTGTCAACACAATTCATTAAGTATAACAAGAAAGGCTTTGCTGGTAACCGCTTTGAGGCCGCCCAGAATCGCTTCTTCGTCTTTTTGCAGGATGCCTACGACAAGCTGCTCACCATCTGCTTTAAGCATCCTGCCATCACCATTACTACGGTGGTGTCGGTGGTGCTGTTGGGCGTTTTCCTGCTGACGCGGCTCAACATCCAGATGTTGCCCAAGGCCGACCGTAATTGCTTTGCAGTGGAAATTCACTTGACGCACGGTAGCACGTTGGACCAGACCGCCGCCGTGGCCGACAGTATGGAACACATCCTTCGCCTTGACCCGCGTGTGACCTCCGTCACTTCTTTCATCGGCACTTCGTCGCCGCGATTCCATGCCACCTACGCACCGCAGATGCCCCGCAAGAACTACGCCCAGTTTATTGTGAATACGAAAAGCGAGAAGGCCACAATCGAGATTCTGCGCGAATACGGCCCCAAGTATGAGGATGCCTTTACCAACGCCTATATCCGCTTCAAGCAAATGGACTATCAGGCCGCCGACAATCCTGTGGAAGTCTATCTTTCTGGTAATGATTTAGATGAGCTGAAAAGATGGTCGGATACGCTGAAAGATTATATGCACACCTTGCCCGAAATGACTTGGGTGCACTCCAATATGGATGAGACGAGTCAAAATATTGGTATAGTGCTTGATATGGACGAAGCTACGCGATTGGGTGTGACGCAGAGTGTGCTTTCTCTCTACTTGTCGTCGGCGCTGGGCGGCCAGCAGCTCACCACCTTGTGGGACGGCGACTATAGTGTGCCTGTGATGTTGTATTCGATGAAAGGCAAGCATGATATCGACTATCAGGAAATTGAGGATATGCTGGTGCCGACGGCGCTACCCGATGTGTGGGTGCCGCTGCGACAGGTGGCTACGGTGATTCCCGAATGGAGCGAGTCGGCGATAAACCGTCGCAACAGTATCCGCACGGTGACGGTGGGTGCAGATTTGAACTTTGGTGTTAGCCAGCCCCAGGTGATGAACAAGATCGACCATTTTGTAAAGACGGAGATGGAGCCGCAATTGCCTAAGGACGTGAAAGTTGAGTACGGAGGGCTGACCCGCTTGAACAATGGTGTTATTCCTGAGATTGTGCTCAGTATCTTGGCGGCCATACTGGTGCTGTTTGTATTTCTGCTCTATCATTTTGCCAAGATTGATATTGTGTTGTTGACCTTGGGTGCCAGCATGATTTGCATTTTCGGAGCGTGCCTTGGACTCTCCATTTTCGGCCTCGACTTCAGCATCACCGCCACGCTGGGTTTGGTGAGCCTCATCGGCATCATTGTCCGTAACGCTATCATCATGTTCGAGTATGCCGAATTTTTGCGCAAAGAAAAGCATCTCACCGCTAAGGAAGCCGCTTTTGAGGCAGGGCGCCGTCGTATGAGACCCATCTTCCTCACTTCGGTCACTACGGCATTGGGCGTTGCGCCCATGATTATTGCTCACACAGCCCTCTGGATGCCGATGGGCGTGGTCATCTGTTTCGGCACTATCTTCTCGCTGCCGTTGGTGGTGACCTTCCTGCCCATCATGTACTGGCAGGTGTTTAAGCATGGAGATAAAAAGCAATTGACAATTAACAACTAATAATTTACAATTGAAGTTAAGTTTTTGGTTGTAAAATAGATATGTAAGATGAGAAAAGATTATAGGCGATATTGGATGAGGTGGCTTGGGGCTTTGTGCTTTATGTGTATGCTCTGGTTGGATGGGGGGCTTCTGCAAGCGCAGCCAGATTGGTCGCTCGACAGTTGCAAGGCGTCAGCGCGCCGCCATAATGTGGCTGTCCGCAATGCCGACTTGGATGTGCAGGCGGCGCGCGAGGTGAAGAAGCAGGCGCTGACCAAGTATTTCCCCAACGTGAGCGGCGTGGCATTAGGCTATCACGCCCTTAACCCGCTGTTAGAATATGGTATTGGTGATGTGAAGAATGTCGAGGCTCGCGAGATGCTCTACAACTGGTACGCCGAAGAAGGTGCTGCCCTTGGGTTGCCCAACAGCATATCGCTCTGCGAGCATGGCGTGACGGCTGGTGTGACGGCCGTGCAGCCCGTCTTTGCCGGTGGGCGCATTGTGAATGGCAACAAACTGGCGCAGGTGGGTGTCGAGGCCGCCTCGCTGCAGTATGAGTTGGCTTGCCAGCAGTTGGACTTGCAAACAGAAGAGTACTACTGGACCATCATTTCGCTGCAGGAGAAGCAGAAAACGCTGCAGCAGGTACTTACGCTGCTCGATACGCTCTACCGCGATGTGACTGCCGCCCGCGAGGCTGGGTTGGTGGTTGAAAACGATGTGTTGCGTGTGAGCATACGGCGCAACGAGATGCAGTCGAATGCGCTGAAGGTGGCCAATGGCCTTCGTTTGGCAAAAGGAGCACTCTGTCAGCATATTGGTGTTCCCTACGATGAACATTTGCGCCTGACAGATACGCTGTCGGCACAGTTGCCCGCACCCGAGTCGGTCTATACCGATGAGCAGGCTGCCGTAGGGCGGCGTTACGAGACGCAGTTATTGGAGATGAATGTCACGGCCGAACAGTTGAAACACAAGATGACGATGGGCGAGGCGCTGCCACAACTGTCGTTGGGCCTTGCTGGTTCGTATGGCAATCTGGTATTCGACGACTATAACTTCAATGGACTGGCTTTTGTGACGCTGCAGGTGCCGCTGTCGGCATGGTGGGAGACGGCACACAAGCTCAAGGAACAGAAACTCAGGGAGCAGAAGGCTGCTAACCTCCAGCAGGATTTAACAGGCAAGATGTCGTTGGAGATACGACAGGCCTGGAACTCGTTGGAGGAGGCCTACCAGCAGTTGGCCATTGTAGAGCAGACGGTGGACAATGCCAGTCGCAATCTGGCCACGGCCATGCAGAACTACCAAGCCGGACTGGTGCCAATGTCCGAACTGCTCGAAGCACAGGCCTTGTACCGCCAGGCTCTCGACCAGCAGGTGGATGACCGCATTGCCTATCAGCTGCGACTGACGAAATATTTACAGTTGATTAGAGTGGAGAGATAAGAATGTAGAGACGCGGCGTGCCGCGTCTCTTGTTTGTTCAGTGGCTGAGCTTGTCGAAGGCACCGCTTACACCTCTCTTACAATCAATACTTTATAATCCCCTAAATACCCAAACCCATACTCTTCGTACAGGTGTTGTGCGATGAGGTTGTTTTGGTGCACCTCCAACTTGATTTGCAGCTTTTGTTGTTGCGTGAATTCCATGCACTGTTTCATCAGCAAGTGGCTCAGTTTCTGACCCTGAAACTCGGGGATGATGCCGAAGTGGTGCAAGTAGAGCCGTCGCGCATCGCTGGTGATCCAGGCGGTGCCGATAATCTGCTTGTTATCATTGTTTTGCAGTACATAGAAGGCACCGCCGTGAGCGAGCGTACGCTCAATCACTTCGCGATTATCGCCGCGATGCGCGCCACCCAAGCCGGTGGCCTGCCATACGGCTAGTATGCCGTCGTAATCATCTGATTTATAAGGGTGAACGAGGAAATTCATGATAATTAATAATTGATAATTAACAATTTACGATTAGCGAATTCACAATTCATAATTCACAATGCACAATTGATTGAAAGTTGTTAGTTTATAGTGGTTTGGTTAGAAATACTTGTTCTTTGAACTTTGTTCTCTGTTCTTTATATTTTAATTGTACATTATAAATTGTTAATTGTAAATTGTTTACCATATTACTGCTCTCTTCTCAGGTGCCAGGTACATGCCATCGCCTTCTTTCAAGTCGTAAGTCTCTGCAAAAGCGTTGATGTGGGGCAGGGTGCCGTTGACACGCCATTTGGCGAGCGAGTGCGGGTCGCTCTGGGTGCGGCGCACAATCTCGGCATCACGGATGTTGCAGGCCCATACGCCAGCGTAGGCGAGGAAGAATCGCTGCTCTGGAGTGAAGCCGTCCATCTCACCTTTAACACGCCCTTCGGCGATGGCTTTTTTCAGGGCTGTGAAGGAAACGTTCAAGCCGCCGTTGTCGGCGATGTTCTCGCCCAAAGTGAAGGCGCCGTTGGCAAACAGGCCGGGAGCCACCTCAATGGCGTTGAAATGGTCAACCAGTATTTGCGTGCGAGCTTTGAAGGCTTCGCCGTCGTGCTCGCTCCACCAGTTGTGCAGATTGCCGATATTGTCGTACAGGCGGCCCTGGTCGTCAAAACCGTGCGTCATCTCGTGGCCGATCACCACACCAATGGCTCCGTAGTTAACAGCGTCGTCGGCTTTTACGTTGAAGAACGGCGGCTGCAGGATGGCGGCGGGGAAGCAGATCTCGTTGGTTGAAGGGTTGTAGTAAGCGTTGACCGTCTGCGGGGTCATCTGCCACTCGGTGGGGTCGGTGGGTTTGCCGATTTTGCCCAGCTGGTAGGCGCTCTCAAAGCGTTCGGCGCGCACAATGTTGGCATAGTAGCTGTCGTCCTTGATCTCTAAACTGCTATAGTCGCGCCACTCGTCGGGGTAGCCAATCTTGACAATCATCGAAGAGAGCTTGTTCACGGCCTTGGCCTTGGTCGAGTCGTCCATCCATGTGTTGCCCATCAATCGTTCTTTCAAGGCCACTTGCAGGTCGCTGACGAGGTTCTGCATGCGCGTCTTGGCGTCGGCTGAGAAGTAGTGGTCCACATAAATCTGGCCTACTGCTTCGCCCAAAGCGCCATTGACCGTGCTGATCACTCGTTTCCAGCGGGGCTTCTGAGCCGTGGCACCTGTCAGCTGATGGCCGTAGAACTCGAAGCTGGCATCGGCAAATTCGCGACTGAGGTAGGGGGCGGCATGGCGGATGAGGTTCCACGCCAAGTAGGCTTTGATGGTTTCTAAGTCGGTCTGCGACAGCATTTTGTTCAGTGCTTCAAAGTATTTGGGCTGGCACACATTGATGCTCTCCAAGTCGCCCAAGTCACGTTCGCGCAGGTATTGCGACATGTTAAGGGCCGACATGGTCTTGTCCAGTTGCTCAATGCTGTAGATGTTGTGCATGGCAAACGGGTCGCGCATGGCTTCTTTGGGCATAAAGGCCTCTGCCATACGGGTTTCCAATGCGAGAATATTGCTGGCAGCCACTTTTGTGTTGGCAGCTTTGGGATTGAGGGTGGGGTAGTTGGCTAATTGTAATAAATTGTCAATGAGATTGATGTATTGCTCGCGAATGGCTTTGTGCTCCGCTTTCAGGTAGTAGTCGCGGTCGCCGATGCCGAGGCCGCTTTGCGACAGCCAAGCGATGACCATGCTGCTATTGTCGGGGTCGCTTTCGCCGAAGATGCCAAAGAAAGGCGCAGTGCCGTTGTTGTGCATCTCTATCAGCTGGGCGGTCAGCTCTTCGCGGCTCTTCAGCTGTGCAATTTTGGTCAGCGCCTCTTGAATGGGTTCGTTGCCCTGTTTTTCGAGCCGTGCCGAGTCCATGCCGAGGTTGTAGAGGTCACCAATTTTCTGTTCGATGGTGCCTGCTTTATGCTTTTTGGCGGCCATTTCCGAGATGACATCCTTGAGCTGAGTCAGGTTTGTCTCGGCCAGTCGGTCAAAGTTGCCGTAGCGCGAGTATTCGTCGGGGATGGGGAATTTCTTCATCCAGCCGCCGCAAGCGTATTGGTAGAAATCGTCTTTCGGCGATGCTGTCGTGTCGAGGTTGGTCAGGTCGATGCCCGAGGTCAGTTCGGGAGTGGTGGCGGCTTTCTTTTTACAGCCCGGAAGCAGAAGTGCTATACAAATCATCATAATGGAAATGGTTGACTTTTTCATAGTTTATTTTGTTGATAATAAATGTATTAATTTCTTGAAAGTGTTGGTGTTTTTCTGCTTGCAAATATAAGGGATTTTGTTGTATTGAGTATCGTATTGTAGGTATCGTATTGTTATGTTAAAAAGTTTTAAACAAATATGGCTTGTTTGTTTTATAACTTGTTTATTATACGTATGTTGTTAGCAATGTTGTTTTGTTAATAAATTCTTATTCAGAAAAGACGGTGTTATGTGAATAATCTTGTATTTTTGCGGAGTGAAATAAAGATATGTGCAGATGAAATCAGACAAAAAAAACACTCGTAAGCAGCCCATGGCTGCAGAGCCAACTCCATCGTATTCAGCGGTGCAAAAACAATCAACATCTCCAACGCTTTCTCCGAAAGAAAGACTCATGAAGGAGACGCTCTCTGTTGATGAATATTTTGATGAATTGATTTCTCTCGTTCATCAAGATTATGCAAACCTTTGAGGTGAGAATCAGTCAGAAGGCTCTTTCCGATATGAATGCGTTGAGAGAGTTTCTGAATGGTTTGATGTCGGAAGAAGGGGCGGTTCGTTATGCTAATGCTATGCGTGATGAGATTAAATTGTTGTCGGTTTGCGCACAGTGTACCTCCCCAAGCACATCAGCTACATTACAACAAATCCATGCGGATGCTCGGCGAATGATTTCACATAATCGACGATGGATATATGTTTATCATATTGAGAATGATATAGTTATCGTTGATAGAATTGTCCCTGCCAAAATGAATAAAGGATAAAGAGGAGCATATAGTGAAAAATTGGCTTGTTGCAACTTTCTTTCCCCTAAATTTTTGTACATTTGCAAAAATTTTGAAGATGAGCCATTCGCTTTTCCAACAATTCCGTTCCGCGACCGTCCTTGTGGTGGGCGACGTGATGATTGATGCCTACCTGCGTGGCAAGGTGACACGCATTTCACCCGAAGCACCTGTGCCTGTGATGAATGTGCTGAAACGGGAGTATCGCCTCGGTGGTGCGGCCAATGTGGCACTTAACCTGCAGGGCCTTGGCGCTACGGCTGTTTTGTGTGCCGTGACGGGCGAGGATGAGAAAAGCCATGTTTTTGGCGACCTGCTCCGTAGCCACGGCCTGACCGATGAGGGCATTATGTCGCTGCCCGCGCGCAAGACGACCGTCAAATACCGTGTGTTGGGCAACAATGCACAGATGATGCGTATCGATGAAGAGGACGATGGTCCGCTGTCGGCAGAGGAATCGGCTCGCTTTTTCGAGCGTGTGCAACAGCTGATGACGGCCCATCCGGTGGCTGCCATTATCTTTGAAGATTACGACAAGGGGTTGATAAACAAAGAGTTGATACAAAATATTGTAGCCTTGGCCGCTACCAAACATATTCCCGTGACGGTGGATCCCAAACGGCGCAACTTCAAGAACTACGACGGGGTGACCATGTTCAAGCCCAATCTCAAAGAGCTAACCGAAGGCGTTTTTGGCGAATCACGACATCTGCCTATTGAGGATATAGAGCAGTGTATGAGGCAGTTTGCTGAGATGTATCATATTGACTATCTGCTGACGACCTTGTCGGCGGAGGGTGTGGCCGTGTACGATCGCGCTGCCGGCCGCTTCGACACGCAGCCCGCCTTCCGGCGTGAGATTGCCGATGTGTCGGGTGCCGGCGATACCGTCATTGCGGTGGCCACGCTCTGCTTGGTGGCTGGCGTGCCCATCGTGACCGCTGCCCACATCGCCAATCTGGCCGGCGGCCTCGTCTGCGAGTCGGCAGGTGTTGTGCCCATTACGGCCCAACAACTGGAAATGGAAATGCAACGAATTGGTAATTTATAATTTACAATTTACATTTAATAATTATGGAGTTGTCTTATTTTGCTGTGAAGGTGATATTGCTGATAGTGCTGATTGGTTTTCAAATCGGCCTGTGGGGTGTTTTTAAAAAGGCAGGCTTAAAGCCTTGGCTGAGCCTGATTCCCATCTATAACATGTGGGTGTGGCTGCGCCGGGTGCTCGACCGTCCCTGGTGGTGGATGTTGCTGATTGTCTTCCCCTTCATCGGCGTGTTTATGTTCTACATGATGGTGTGGAAAACCATCCGCCTGTACGGCAAGACCAACTATATCCCGCTGATTTTCGGCACTTTCTTCTTTTTTGCTTATCTTCCCTATATCGGCTTTTCAAAAAAAGAACATTATATCAAGCCCGCCGACCTACCTAAGTTCAAGAAGAGCTCGGCGCGTGAGTGGGGCGATGCCATCATCTTCGCCGTGGCTGCCGCCTACATTATCCGTATGTTCCTGATAGAGTTCTACGCCATCCCGACATCCTCCATGGAGAGTTCGCTGATGGTGGGCGACTATCTGGCAGTGAGTAAGTTGCGCTATGGTCCGCGCGTGCCACAAACACCCATCGCTTTCCCGTTTGTACATCATACCATGCCTGGCACCAAGTCGCTGAAGGCCTACGTAGAGTGGATAAAATTGCCCTATATGCGCTTCCCCGGTTTAAGCGACATTAAACGCAATGATGTGGTGGTCTTCAACTACCCCGATGGCGATACGGTCATCGTGGAGCGCCAGAGTGAGAGCTACTATGCTATCGTGCGTGAGTTTGAAACGATGCTTAATCCGCGTGCCGACCAGCATGAGCGCGAACGTGTGTTTGCTCGCTATGAGCCCGAAATGCTTCAGTATCTGATGAATAAGTATGCCGGTCCCTACTATCAGGGCAAAGGTCGCGATGTGGTATGGAAAGAGTATAAAGTGGTGGCACGACCTGTTGACAAGCGTGAGAACTATGTGAAACGCTGCGTGGCTGTGGCTGGTGATACAATGCAAATAATTGATGCACAGCTTTATATCAACGGCAAACCAGCGGTTAATCCCGACAGGATGCAGTATGCCTACTTTGTCATCGACTCGACAGGTCTGGGTATTCCTGCTAAAAAGCGCCAAAAGCTGGATATCAACGAAGGTGACATCCAAAAAGTGGATCAGTTCACTTCGTGCTACTGCTTGAACAAGTATCAATGTGCCGAGATTGAAAAAATGGGCAAGTATGTGATGGTATTGAACGACAAGCCAGGCGCTTACGATGCCGTCATCTTCCCGCACGATGCGCGCTACGCATGGAATAAGGACAACTTCGGTCCGCTGGTCATCCCTAAAAAAGGTGTTACGGTGGCGCTAAACGACTCGACCATCGCGTTGTACGACAAAGTTATCCGCAATTACGAACTGAATACGCTTGAGGTGCGCAATGGCAAAATCTTTGTCAATGGTAAGGAAACCACTGAATATACCTTCAAGCAGAACTACTATTTCATGATGGGAGACAACCGCCACAATTCGGCCGACTCGCGTTTCTGGGGTTTCGTGCCCGAAGACCATATCGTTGGAAAGCCCGTCTTCGTATGGCTTTCGTTAGATAAGTACAAAACGCTGGGAGAGGGGAAGATACGTTGGAATAGGATGTTCAAAACGGTGAAAAACCACTAAATACAATTTATAATTGATAATGTATAATTTATAATTAGAACAAAGAACAAAGAGATTCCTTCAGCGGTAGTTTCGACAAGCTCAACCACCGCCTCGGAATGACACCAACAACCCTTAACTCCTTAGTTTCTTAACTTCTTAACTCTTCACTTCTCACTTCAATAATTCAACAATCACAAATTCAACATAATATGAATTCAACACTGAAAAGAATCCTTTGCATCTCATTGGTCCTGACGCTCTGCTGCTCAGTTTCTTTCGCGCAGAAAAACAATCCCGTGGCGCCTGCCAAGCAGCCTATCGATTATGTGAATACCATCATCGGTACCAACGGTATGGGGCACACTTTCCCTGGTGCCTGTGTGCCGTTCGGCTTTGTGCAAATCAGTCCAGATACGGACACGATTCCCCACAATATCAAGGGCGAATACCAGCCGCGTGCATACGAGTATTGTGCTGGCTATCAGCATAAAGACAATACCATTGTAGGCTTCAGCCATACCCACTTCAATGGCACCGGCCATTCCGATATGGGCGACATTTTGGTGATGCCCTACACGGGCAAGGCAAAGCTGAATCCTGGCACCGCCGCTAATCCCGATGCTGGCTATCGCTCCCGTTTCAGTCACGAAACAGAGGTGAGCACGCCCGGCTACTACGAAGTGCGCCTCAGCGACGACAATATCTTGTGCCGCTTTACTGCCACCCCGCACTGCGGCATCCACCAATACACCTATCCCGAGAAAACAACTCCGAAGGTCATCATCGATTTGAATCATGCCATCTATAATTATGATGGTAAAGTGCTGTGGGCCAATATGCGCGTGGAGGATGAATACACCGTGAGCGGCTATCGTATCACCAGCGGATGGGCTCGCGAAAATTATGTCTATTTTGTCATCCATTTTAACCGCCCCATTACCAATTACGGCTATGAGGATAAGGCGCCCATCGACTACAAAGGCTTCTGGAAGAATCATTTCGATGTGAATCATAATTTCCCGGAAATGGCTGGCCGCAAGATTGTTTCGTGGTTTGAGTTTGCCGGGGATGATGCCGAGGCTCCCGTACTTGAAATGCGCGTGGCTTTGTCGGCCGTGAGCACCGAAGGCGCTTTGAAGAACCTCGAGACCGAACTGCTGCAACGCTATGTCATCGAGCAAAGCGATAAAACCCGCGAGTTGACACACCGCCTTTCGTTTGACGAATTGTGCAAGATGGCGGCTGATAGCTGGAATAAGGAACTGTCTGTGATTGAAGCGCAAGGCAATGACGACCAAATGGCCATGCTCTATACCTCGCTCTATCACACGATGATCAATCCCTCTATCTATATGGATGTGGACGGTCGCTACCGTGGCATCGACCATCAGATTCATCAGATTCCTGGTGAGACGGTGAACGGTGTCTTCAATCCTGAATTTACTAACTACACAGTGTTCTCATTATGGGATACTTACCGCGCTTTTCATCCGCTGATGAACATCATCAAGCAGCAACGCAATACCGATATGGTGAAGTCGATGTTGGCACATTATAGTCAGAGTGTTCATCATGCGCTGCCCGTATGGTCGCACGCCGGTAACGAAAACTGGTGTATGATTGGCTATCACGCCGTGTCGGTACTCGCCGATGCTATTGCCAAAGGTTTGGATATTGATAAGGATGCCGCTTTGATGGCCATGATAAGTAGCTCTAATGTAGATTATTACGACAATATTGGTGTCTATAAGAAACGTGGCTTCGTTCCCATCGAGAATACCAAAAACGCCGCTTCGGTAACGTTGGAATATGCCTACGACGATTGGACTATTTACCATACGGCTCAGTTGTTGGGCAAAGACGATGTGGCCAAAGAGTATTACAAGCGTGCCCTCTATTACAAGAATGTTTTTGACACCGACTTGGGCTATGCACGTCCCCGCGACCTGAACGGCAACTGGAAGAAGGACTTCAGTCTGCTGGCTACTGCTAACGCTGGCTTTATTGAAGGTAATTCTTTAAATTATTCGTTCTATGTTCCTCATAATGTGAATGATTTGATTAAACTGATGGGTGGCGACAAGCGCTTCATCGCCAAGATGGATTCGCTCTTCACAATGCACCTGCCTGCCGAGTTCTTCGCCGAGACCGAAGACGTAACCGAAGAAGGCCTGCTGGGCGGCTATATCCACGGTAACGAGCCAAGTCACCATATCCCGTACCTCTACAACTGGACTTCCCAGCCGTGGAAAACGCAGTACTGGGTGCGTGAGATTATGAACAAGATGTATCGCAACAACATCGATGGCTTGTGTGGCAACGACGACTGCGGTCAGATGTCGGCGTGGTATGTGCTGTCAGCCATGGGCTTCTATGCCGTTTGTCCCGGTACCGACCAATACAGCCTGGCCGCTCCCTATCTGCCTTACATGAAGATTAATCTGGAGAATGGCAAGACTTTTGTCATCAAGGCCAATAACGTGAGCGATAAGAACCGCTATGTGAAGTCGGTAACGCTGAACGGCAAGCCGTATAACAAGCTCTATATCACGCAACAGGATATTATGAACGGCGGTGAGATTATTTTCCAAATGACTTCCAAACCTGCTAAGGAACGCAAGTTTACGGCAGAGGAGAGAGGTTATTCGATGTTTTAAAGAAGAAGATTAGAATGGAGAAAGTTTTGATGTTGGAACCCCACATTGCTGTGGGTGTTTATGGTAGGAATAACTGCAACCTTGATTTGTTGACGAATATCTACCCCAAGCTGAAGCTGACAGCCCGTGGCAGCGAGCTGAAGATAGTGGGGGAGGATAGCGAAGTGGAGACTTTTGTTAATCGCTTTCAATTGTTAGTGGCTCATTATGAGCATTTTGAAAGACTGACCGAAACGGATATTCTTAACATTACAGCGGCAGAAGACGATACATTTTTCCGTCTGGATCAGAATGCCATGACCAACGATGTGATTCTGCACGGTCGTGAAGGCAAGGTCATCAAGGCGCTGACCCCCAACCAACGTCGGCTGGTCGAGAGTGCCAACCACAACGATATGGTCTTTGCCATTGGCCCTGCAGGTACTGGCAAAACCTACACCGCAGTGGCTTTGGCTGTCAGAGCTCTTAAAAACAAACAGATACGCCGCATTATCCTGACCCGCCCTGCTGTGGAGGCTGGCGAGAACCTCGGATTCCTGCCCGGCGACCTGCGCGACAAATTGGATCCCTACTTGCAGCCTTTGTATGATGCGCTGCGCGATATGATGCCCATGCAGAAACTGCTGTCGTACCTCGAAGACAAAACCGTTGAGATTGCCCCGCTGGCGTTTATGCGTGGGCGCACGCTCGACAACGCCTATGTCATTTTGGATGAGGCGCAAAATGCCACCGACAGCCAGATAAAGATGTTTCTGACTCGTATGGGCAAGAATGCCAAGTTCTTCATTACAGGCGATATAACGCAAGTTGATTTGCCACGTCGCCAGCAGTCGGGACTGATTTTGGCCACCAAAATCCTGAAGGATGTCAAGGGCATCGACTTTATCTACCTCGACAATGCTGATGTGGTGCGCCACCATTTGGTTACCAAAATCATCAAATGCTACGAGCAGTGGGAAAACCGTAAGGAAGAGCGAGCTGATAATCGCGCCGAAGATGATGTCAAGGACGAGTAATTATTCGTTTCTTGAATTTGCATTATGCTGTTTTTCAAATACTTGTATGTTGGTTAAAGTGGCGATGTGTTTTTTTATGCATCGATGTAGTTTTTTTGCCTTTTCTTTCGTTAATATAATATTGTGAGATTAAAGGATCCTTTCGAAGCTATGCTCCACCGCCACCGTGGGATGCTTTTCATGATTTGTCGGCATTATAGTCGGCAAGGATTGGAAGTGCATGACTTGTTGCAGGAAGTTACATTGGCATTGTGGCGTGATCATGAGCGATTGCTTACCTTGTCGGTCGTGCAGCAAACGGCCTTGATATGGAAGATTGGCCGTAATGCGTGTATTGACTGCGTGCGACGTCTGAAAAAGACCGAGGCTTTGCCTGAGGATTATGATGTGGTGGCCGAGGATCGCAGCTTGTTGAATGAATTGCATGAGCGGATAGCACTGCTCGATGAACCTGACCGCTCGATAGTGAAGATGCGGTTGGAGGGGTATAACTACGAGGAGATAGCTAAACAGATGGAAATGACCGTGAAGAATGTGAGCGTGCGATTAGTGAGAATAAAAGAAAAATTACGAAAATCAATGACAATATGAATGAAGTAGAATTTGACGAGTTATGGCAACGGGCTGAGGCCGAAGGCTATGGCCAACGACTGGCGTCAGAATATCACGTCTGGCGACGGAGGCGGTTGCGTGCAACTTATATCGTGGCTGTGGTTTGCGTGGTGGTGGCGACGGCTGCGATATCCATACTGACAACTCAGCAACGCCAACTTCGGAATTATGAAAAAGTTTATTGCAATCGTGCTGGCACTACCGATGAACAATGGGTCTCATTGGTCGAAGAAATGTTGATGGAATAATGAAAAGAGTAATTATCATATTGATGCTGTTGCTGCCGATAGTGGCCATGTCGCAAAGCGCATTGTACAAACATTACGCTTCGCAGCCGAATTTGACTGTGGCACAAGTGAGTGGCTTCCAACTCAACGATAGTGTGCGGGTTGATGTGGTGCTCATTGTGGCTGACAATGACGCAGCGTGGCAGCGGCTCAAAAAAGAACTTGATATCCGCGGAAAAGAGGGTGTCAACAGCTGGCTGGGGCTTGTGAACCAGCCGTCACAACGAGTGACTTGGAACGGTAAGCCGCTACTGCGTGTAGTTGCTTCACATTCGCGACATACGGTTGGGCTCTATCGCCTTGACACGGAGAAACAATACAATACCCTCTTGGATTATCAACTTAGAAAAATTAAAAAATGATGACAATGAAGAATATCTTGAAATACACCGTGTGCTTGGCGGTAATGGCTATAATTATAGGGTCGTGCGACAAGCCTGAAAATCCTCAAACTGAAAAGAAAGAGCGTGTTGTGGTTTACACAGTGGATCATAACGAGAAACAGCAGAAACTGGAGACAGAAGAGGCCTGGAACGCTCTGTTGGAACAATTTTGCGACCATGCTCGGGCGGGCAGAGAGGTGACATTCTACAACCTGAACCAAACTGCTTGCGTTAGAGACAGTAAAGATGTATGGGGCACCAAAGCCGGAAAATCTTTCGTTACCACAAACCGTAATGAGATGATTGCATGGATGAAGGAGATGGAAACGGCAGGGCTCACAGTAAGAGTGACTTACAACGATGCCGACGGCACATGGCGTGGTACTGCTTACGCCACGGCACCCTCGCAACTTACAACGGAATCCATCATCGGAACGTGGCATCTTAATTGCATGGTAACTTGCAAGATAGACAAGAACGGCAATTTGCTTGACGGCAATCTATACGAGCCTGACGAGGGTGGTGGCTCCATGTACTACACTTTCTGTGATGACGGTTCTATGTCTTTGACTCTTAATGGAGTGGGAGGTGTTTCCGCCACCGAGACGTCGGTTTGGACACTCGACGATGATGGTGTTCTCGTATGTACACTGTTACCGCATGGCGGTTCTTGGAATGTCAACTGGATTACTTCTAACACGATGATATTCTCGTGTGCCGAGTTCGGTACAGAAGATGGCGACCAATACATCCAACTTCAATTCGACAGGCAATAAGAATATTTTTTGTCCCTGTAGTTTTTCAACCATTTGTTGCGTTTTTATAGCAGTATCAATTAAGTGTTTTCAACATTGATATCCTATCATTTCGCAATGCATAGCTTTGCAAAATTTCATAGTGGTTGGCGCCTGTTTTTTGCAGGCGTTTTTTTTTGTCTTTGATCCTCATTTAAGTAGAGAGTTCCGTTAACTTTTATTAACAATAGCAAGGGATTAAATTGTATCTTTGCATTTTCAAACTAAATAAATATGGAATTAAAAAGAATGCTCGTAGCCAATGCGCTACTCGGAATGGCCGGCGGTATTCAATACCGGCAGTTGAAAAAGGCTTCGCGTAATCCCCGTAAGGCGAGCGAAAACACTTTGCGCCAGATTCTTAACTATGCCAAAGATACGGTTTTTGGTAAAGAACATGATTTTGAGTATATCCTTCAGGCTTCCGACGATACGGAGCTATATAAGCGTTACCAGGAGAAGGTGAAAGTTTGCGACTATGAAGACCTGCGTCCATACGTGGAGCGCCACAAACACGGTGAAGCTGGTATCTTGTTTCCCGGCAAGCCTGTTCTCTATGCCACCACATCGGGCACCACTTCTGAACCTAAATGGATTCCTATCACACCCGAATATTTGAGCAATATTTATGGCAAAATGACGAAAGTGTGGTTGTATAATTTCATTCAAAACAAGCCCAAGGTTTTCAGCGGGAAGATTCTCTCCATCGTTGGTAAAGTGAAGGAAGGCGAGGCTCCTGATGGTACGGTGTTCGGTTCGGTTTCGGGCGTGACCCAGAACGACTGTCCTAATTTTGTGAAAGTGCTCTACTCGAACCCGCAGTGCGTTTACCGTATTGCCGACTATAACGCTCGTTATTATGTGCTTATGCGTATGGGCATTGAGCAGGATGTGACACTTATCGTAACTGCCAATCCGTCAACGATTGTCGAGTTGCAGAATAACGTGAATAAGTTTTACGATGAGTATGTGAAAGATATTGAAAACGGTACTTTAAAAGCCGATTTGAATATCGATCCGGAAATCCGCCGTGAGATTGAGGCCTGCCTGAAACCCAATCCGCAACGTGCCGCCGAGTTGCGCGAATTGAAGCGCAAATATGAGACCGTCTATCCAAAGCATTATTGGCCTAATATGCAGATACTCAACACTTGGAAATGTGGTAACACCAAGGTCTATCTCGATAAGTTCAAGGACTCTTTCCCCGAAACCATGCTGCATCAGGAATTTGGCTATTTCAGTTCAGAATGCCGTTTCGGCTTGGTGCTCGACGATACGCTGAACACCGTATTGTTTCCTCATTTCCACTACTATGAGTTTATTGATGAGGCCGACTTGGATAATCCCAATCCGACATTCCTGCAGCTACACGAACTGAAGGAAGGCAAGCGCTATTGTCCCTACGTTACCACCTTTGCAGGCTTGTACCGTTACAATATGAACGATTTGCTTGAGGTGGGGCCCAATTTCCAAAATACGCCTACTGTCCACATGATTCAGAAAGTGAATGGCATTATCACCATTACGGGCGAAAAACTGCATGAGCGCCAGTTTATTGAGGCAGTGCGTGAAGCCGAAACCCAAACAGGCCTGCAAACGCGTTTCTTTATCGGTTTCGCCGATTTGAGTATTGTGGGTTATAAGTTCTATTATGAATTTGCCAATCAGCAGGTTACAAACGAGCAAGTGGAAGATTTCAATCGCCATGTGGACGAAAATCTGATGCGAATCAATGTGGAATATAAGACGAAGCGTGATTCGTTGCGTTTGAAAGTTCCGGAAGCATATCAGCTTATTCCAGAGTCGTTTGAGACCTTTAAGGCTCAATGTATTGCTGAAGGTGCTCGCGATGGTCAGTTCAAATTGCAGTTGCTTCTGCAAGATGAGAAACGTCACGAGAAATTCAAAAAACTGGTTAAGTAATGGCTATCAAAGCTGTGATTTTTGATTTGGACGGCACGCTTTACGACAGGACAGGCTTGCCATTGCGTTTGATTTTGAAGATGTTGCTATATGGCAACTTGGACATGATGAAGCGTGAGCGTGAGGTGAGAAGTCGATTGAAAGGACATGCCTTTGAGAGCGAAGAGGCTTTCTACACATACTTCTTTCATCAATTTCAGCTGCCGCGAGCTCGCGAATGGTATTTGGAGCAGTTTCTGCCCATGATGACGACCATGCTAAGAAAGCACTATCATATCGCCCCTTGGGTGCCAGGTGTGATGCAACAATTGCGTGAGAGGAATGTTAAGATTGCTGTGTTTTCTGATTATGGTGGCGTGAAGGAACGTCTGGAGGCGCTGGGCTTCGACCTTTCTTGGGCCGATGTGATGACCGATGCGCCCGCGCTGGGAGGTCTTAAGCCCTGCCAAATGGCTTTTGAAAAGTTGGCTTCGTTGCTCGAAGTGATGCCTCAAGAGTGTTTGGTTGTGGGTGACCGCGACGATACTGACGGCGAAGGTGCACGCTCAGCTGGCATGGCATTTCTCAAAGTGTGTAAGGCACGCTTGAAACCGGAAGAACTCATCTCTAAACTATGAATTCTGAACGTTGAATTGCTATTTGTTCTTTGTTCTTCCATTCCGCAAACGTAGTGCAGCGGAATCCTATTTAGACGCGGCACGCCGCGTCTCTACTTTGAATTCTGAATTTTGAATTCTTATTCCTCATCTCCCGCAGGCCAAGGGTTAACTTCTATTCCCGCCATGCGAACCATAGCGTCGTGTGCTAATTGTCGTACACGGTCCAATTCGGATTTTCGTGGTGTATTTTTATCAAACCAGATAGGCTCGCCCACATGCAAGGTGACACAAGGCTGATTTTTTTTGCCAAAAAGACGGTAAATGCCTTTGCGTTCGCGATAACTGTAAACCAAGGGAATAATAGGCCTGTCGTATTTGTAGGCCATAGAGAAGGCGCCGATGCGGAAGGGGCGTATGGGAACGTACATGTCCCAGCGCACTTCTTCAGGGAAAATGATAAACCACTGCTTGCGGCGGTTGTACTCGTCAAAGGCTTCGTTGAACTTGCGGATGCCGCCGCGCGTCTCGGGTAGAGGAATGCCACCAGCTTGGCGCAATATCCAGCTCGACTTGCCATTGAAATGCTTGGCATACATGGGAATCCACACTCGTTTGAAACGTTGTACCGCCGAGTTGACGCCTAAAGCGTCGAAAATAAAAACATGGTTGCAGATGCACACAGCACCCTTGCGAAGTTGTTTTCTGAAACGTCGTAACTTTCTCTGTCCCACAATCTTTAATCCGTAGTGACAGCGGTTGTGAATGGCAATCATAAACCACTTGACAAAGAAGCCACCGATGGTGTTGAACTTGTAGTTGAGCGACTGGTCAAGGTAGGGGAATGTCTCATCAAACTGGTAGCGGCCCGTGGAGGAGTCTTCCACCTGCACTTGCACCAGCCGGCGGAATGGATCGTCGGTGGGGTAGTCGATGCCTATGTCTGGAATATGGACCCCTTCTTTTACTCTGAACGTGCCGAATTTCATGGCAAGCGTTATTTTTTGATGATGTTGCTCATCTTGTAGGTCGTCTTTGTGCCGTTAAACTCTTCGAGTACCAGCTCGGTGGGCACATTGTCGCTCTTGCGGTAGGTGACGGTGATTTTGGAGTAGCCGCGCGGAGCGGTCTGCTTGGCCGAAAGTGTCACAATCTTGCTGTTCCCTTTTTCGGTCACGGCCGTCTCTGCGTTGTTGTCGGTGGCGGCCTTCTGCCATTTTCCTGTGATGCAGTTCATCAGGATGTTGCGCTGGGTGCGCATGGGGATGTTTTTCTCAGTGTCAATCACCGATTTCTTGCCCTTGAGGTTTATTTTTACCGTCTTGCCGTCAATAATGAAATAGTCGCCTGCCGGTTGAGTGTAGTTCATTTCCATTTTGTCGGCCGCGGTCATCAATTTCAATGAACCCTTCGACTCGATAGTCTTGCCCGAAGCCTTGATAAACTTGCTTTGTGTGAAGTCGCACTCAATATTTTGAGCCGATACACCTATCGTACAAATAAGCAGCAGCAATGTGAGTATTTTCTTCATAATGCGATTGATTTTTGCGCTGCAAAGATACAGATTATTTGGATGAATTCGGAGGATGGAATATTTTGTATTTAAGAAGGTAAGGGGTGAGAAGTGAACAGTGAGCGGTGAGATGAGTTAAGAAGTTAAGGAACTAAGGAGTTAAGGATATTATTTAGTGAGGAGTGAACAGTGAGTGGTAAAACTTGAAACTAAATTATCGATTGTTAATTGTTAATTGTACATTATTCATAAACTTCAGTGCAAAATCGAGGCAAAGGTTGAATTTGGTCGGGTCTAACTGGAACATAGCCATGTACTTAAAGTAGAACGCATGGGCTTCACCGCTGAAGATATGCAGTTCTGAATTATTGAAGCCGTTGGCTTTCAGTTTGGTGGCAATAGATTCCGAGCCATAAACGATGGGTAAGAATTTCTTCGAGAAGGCGTATCCCGAGGTTATGGGCAGCACTTTGTCGTTTTGACCGTGAATCATGCAGAGTGGTGTCCGCTCGTCCAGGTCGACCATGGTGGTGTCGAAAAGGGCGCCCCACAGAAGTACAGCTCCTGCCACATTTGGTGTGTGGCGCCGCAGCAGCGAATCGCCCATGGCGTGCATGGCCGGCAGTGGCTCCGGTTCCAGTGTGGCTTGTGGACGCTCATCTTCGTCCATGTAAAGTTGGTGCAAAATGGCCACCGAGCCGGCTGAATTTCCCAACAGGAATATTCGGTTCGTGTCGATGCCGTACTCGTCGCTGTGGGCTTTAAAATAGCGCACGGCGGTGCTCACATCCTGCGCAGCCATGTAGCCCGCGCGAATGAGGTTGTCGGTGGTGAATTGTGAGGGTGGTAACAGTCGGTAGTCGATAGTGGCTGCCGAGTAGCCGCGGCGGGCGAGTTGTACGCACCAGGCAATCATATCTTCGTATGTGCGTGAGCCGGCGACGAAGGCACCGCCAAAAACGGTGATGACCAGCGGTTTGAGTGTGTCGGCTTCGCTCGGGAGGGTGTAGAAGTCGAAGCAGAGCGCTTTGGGTTGTAGTCTGCCAATGGGAGTTGCCTGAGTATAAGTTATTTGCGTCCGAATGGAGAGTCCACTGGTGTTGGTCAGCGATTCTTGCGCCACCGCCGATGTACCCAACCATAAACATCCCAATAAAATAATGATAGACAGGCGTTTCATGTTACAATTTACAATTAACAATGAATAATTTATAATTAACAGTTTTCAGTTCTCCGTTCTCCGTTCTCCGTTCTCATCTCTCATCTCTCATCTCTCATCTCTCCACTCTCTTCTTCATCCAAGGCAACTTCATCGCCCATCTGAAGAAGAGGGGCTGCAACGAGTAGGTGATGAGTATGGTCGAGGCCATGCCAATCAGTGTGCTTACGCCAATGGAGCGGATGGCGGGATGTGTGGCAAACATCATGGAGAGGATGACTACCAGCAGCACAAATGCAGAGAAGAATACCGCTGCTTTGTGGTAGTTAAGTAGCTGAGTGTCGGTTTGTCGCGCTTCGGCTATCAATCCTTGCATAACGAAAATGCTGTAATCGACACCAATGCCAAAGATGAAAGTGGAGATGACGATGTTGATAAGATTGAACGGGAGTCCGAAAACGGCCATCCAGCCTTGTACTACATACCAGCTTAAAAACATCGGCATGAAGGCAATCAGCGCAATCAGGATGTTGCGGAACGATACTAGCAAGACGATGAGTACGAAGATGGAAGAAATGAGCAAGGTGGTGTTGAAATCGCTGTGAATCAGTGAAATCATGTTGCCAGTGTAGTAGAACGGGTCCACAACCACTGCGTGTGGTAAGGCTGCAATACGTTGGTCTATGGCGTCTTTCTTGTCGTTATCTAATTGAACCGCATTGAATATCATGTATTTGCCTTCACTTTCTTCGATAAAGTTGCAAAGGAGTCCCTCGGGGATGATATCGGCTTCGTACAGATAGCCAGGCTCGTAGTCCATCTCGACCATCGCACGGAAGGGGGCAAAAGTGGACGGGTCGATTTGATATTTGCGTGCTGCACGATAGATGGCCTCCTCCGCCTCGTTGATTTTCTCGGGAGTCCAGTATTCTTTCCACTTGGCAATGCGCATTTCCTGCTCTTTCTCCGATTGGAAGAGCATTGAAACGACTGGCATATAAGAGTTTAGCTCTTTGGCTTGATGCAGTGAGTCTAAAACATGCGACAGCAATTGGTTGGCTTCCAAGGCAGCATCTAAGTCAGGGGCGGCCACGGCATAATACCGCTGCATATCACCCTGAACATTCTTTTCGGCATAGAGGGCTTCCGATTTTAACAGGTTATCGCTTTCGTAGCCGATATGTTTTAAGTTATTGTCAAATTGCACTTTAGGCGTCATGATGATGCCCACTAAAATGGCAATGACCAAAGGTGTGATTATCCAGGGACTTTTGTCGTAGGGGAAATTGTTAACCTTGTCCACTATCTTGAAAACAGCCTCGTGACGGGTCGTGTCGTCTTCCTTGAGGAGGTGAGGTAGGAAGATGAGGGCAAAGAAAGTGCAGCCAATCAGGGCGAAAGTGGCAAAGAGGCCGAAGTCTTGCAACAGCTCACTTTTGGTGAACAGTAGGCCGAGAAAGGCACCGATGGTGGTGAGACATCCTAAACAAACGGGCACGGCTTCGTCGGACAGCATCTTCTCTATACTTCCTACAAAGCGCTGATGTATAATGATATGCAAACAGTAGCTGAGTCCAGCGCCCAGGATGACTGAGCCGATGCCGAGGGCCATGAGCGACATGCCGCCTTTGAGCCAGTACATGCAAGCCATGGCAAAAAAGGTGCCATAAAAGACGGGAAGCACGTTTTGCCAGATGATGCGGAAACTTTTGAAGCTGATACAGAGCGCGATAAGTATGATGATGAGGGATATGCCGATGGTCAAGGCAATGTCGCGGCGCATGGTGTGCGAGTTGCCCACCGACCGTACGGGGGCACCGTGCATGTAAAGTTGCACATCGCTGTGCGAAGCGCTGAATTCGGCCATGCGGCGTTCTATCCGCCTGATCAGGTGCGTGGCGGCATCGGAGTCAAACGACTTGAAAGCCGGTGAGATGAACATCAGCGCAACGGTGCTGTCGTGCGAGAAAAGGTGGCCGTCAACCAAGGTGAAGCCCATACCGCCCGATAGGTTAGGCATCAGGCATTCGCGCAGGTTAAGCGGGTCAGTGGCAACCATCTCGGTTATGCTGCCAGTCTCATCGGTCATGATGAGATCCTCGTTGCGGGCCATGGTCTCGTCAGCGTGGGCAATGGCTTCGTCAAAGCGGGCATACATCGAAGTGTCAACCAAAGAAGGAATGTGCGTCAGGGCATAGTCCAGTGCGCTGATGGCCATGTCGGCATCCAGCCTGTACAGAGTGTTGGCAATGCCTGTGGTGTCGAGCAGAATCGAATCCATCAACTCGTCAACATAACCGGCCATCACTTCGGGTTCGGCACCCGTCATCTGGATGAATATCTTGTCCTTGACTTTCAAATTGCCGAACACCAAGCCGCTATCCGACGATTCGGTCGAGGGCAGCAGTTGCGACAAATCTTCCTGGTACTTGACTTTCAGACCGAAATAAATAAATACGGCGCAGCTAAGCACCATAAGGGAATAAAGAAGTGGTTTTCTGGTTTTAAAAAAACGATATATCTTGACGAAAAACATAGAGTGTTGATTAATAATTATTTACTTTGGTTGAAGTTCGATGTAGTCGATGATGGCTGGTATGGCGGCATTGTCATTGCCGATTTGAATGGAATTGTAGCCTTTATGCAAAGTGATATTGTTTTTGGTTCTTAAAATAGACCAACCGTCATAAGCCCTAAGAGTTTCCGATTTTGTTTCTCCGTTCACAATCAATTCTATGGGACAATTTACATCGGTTTTATAACAGATTAGCAATGCGTATTCTCCGCTTTTTTTGCGATGGATGTTATTCCATTGCAGGCAACGTTCGTTGTCGCCGCCCAACCCGCTGACGCCTGCCTGACAACTTGCGCCTTGGACTTCGAAATATTGTGCGTTCTCGTAGCCGGGAATGTCGTTGTAGGCTGGAATAAAGCCCCATTCGGCCTCGTAACGGATAGGTTCCAATCTTTTTTTGCCTTTGACAGAGAGGATAGTGGCGCTGTGTGGCGGCAAATCCATAAAAAGATGTTGGTCTTTGCCTAAATCTTTTCGGTGAGTTAAGTCTCTGATTTTTAGCATTCCATCAAGTTCCAGGAAGCTGGCTGCAACGGCGAAGTGGTAATCAGAGTCGGAAGGGTTGTATAGGGCCACGGCGCGTGTTTTGCCGCGCAGCTTGTGGAGATCTTTGGCCAATACATAACCAGCCCCTTCGTGTTGAACTACGTGTGACTGCAAGCCCAGTCGGTCTTGGTTGACCGCAATCAGCTCCGGATTGGTCACTATTTCAAGTGTTTGCGGCGAGATATACGCTAAGTCGCAACCGAGTATCAGTGGCGATGACATGATGCACCAAAGTCCGAAATGGGCTTCTTCCTCTTCCTTAGTCAAGTAGCTGCCTTTGGATAGGGAAGATGCTTTGTTGCCGAAGCCGACCACCAGCATGTCCATATCGTTGTAGTGGCCATCGCCTGCGTAGGCTGAGAGATACATGTTCTTTTTCATCATATAGCAGACCGATTCCCATGAGGGTATCAAGTCGCTGCCAATACGCCACGAGTCGCCTATTTGTGAGGCCCACGTGCCTGGATAGTGCCAGCAACAGATATTGATACTGAAAGGGCGTGTGACGACACTGTCGAAAATATGTTTTATATAACTGTATCTTTCTGGTTCATATAATTTTAGGTTTCTTCCACCGCAATAATCTATTTTGATGAAATCAAAGTGCCAGTCGTTGAAGTAACGCTGGGCATCTTGTGCTTCGTGTTGCCAGAGTCCTGCTCCGATACCATACGGATCTTTGGTGGCTACGCTTTTGCTGGCGCAGGTGTTGTCGCCGGCATCGCTGTAGATGCCCGCCTTAAGGCCAAGACGGTGAATGTGGTCTGTCACCGCTTCCATGCCGCCAGGAAAACGAAGTGTGTTGGCAGTCATAAAGCCGTCAGCATCCCGGTAACCGAAAAAGCAGTCGTCAATATTAACTTGCTTATAGCCAGCGGCGGAAAGTCCTGTTTTAACCAGCAAATCTGCTTGCTGCATAATGGTGTTGTCGGTAATGCCGATGCCGAACGCGTTCCACGAACTCCAACCCATGGAGGGTGGTAGTATGTTTTTGTTTTGACCGTAAAGAGAGCCTCCTAAAAGTAGAAATAGTTGAAGAAAAACGATAAGGGATGTCTTGCTCATTTTTTATTTTATGAAGAGGCAAATGTAAGAATTTTTGAATTAGGCTCAACGATTCAACGAAGCAACACTTTACAAAAAAAACGCTCCCGATTGGGAGCGTTTTTTGTATTAGTACATTCTGATACATCTAACACTCTGTCCGCGTCCTTTGTCCTGATTTTGGATCATGCCGTCGGAGCAGTGGTATTTGATAACCGCGCAGGTGGCATTGCTGCTGTCGCCAGGTCTGTCGCAGGTCCAGAAGTAAGTTTCGCCGCGGAGGTTGAAGTATTTGTCTAGGGTCAGGCTGTAGTAGCCGGCACCGCGTGCGTTGAAGCCTGTGTTGGGCTCGGTTCCTTCGTAGCCGGGCAACCAGTACTCGGAGTTGGAGTCTTTAACCTTATCCATCGTCTGTGCGGTTTCAAAGAGGACTGCAAAATCGTTGCCGGTGGGGATGGCCCATCCTTCAGGACAGATGCCCTGGACGAACTGTGAGCCAGGTGTAGCGGGCACGGGCATAATGCCGCTGCCGCCGAGGTTGCGGATTTGCGGAACGGTGCTCAATTCGGGTTCTGCCGAGTTGTCGCCTTCAGCGACTTTCACGGCTGAGTACCAGGAGTAGAGTTTGCCGTAAGCTTCGTCGTAGGTCTCGTTGCGGTCGTAGTTGCTGTAGTTGGCCACTTCGGAGCCGTCGGTGTACAGGGTGGTTCTGGCGTTTTCACCGGTCCAGCACTGACTGCCGATACGAACCGAGGAGTACAAGTATCCGTTACCGTCGGCTACGGAGTCGCCGCAGGCGGGATATTCAACGACAACGTCGTACGAGCAGCTGAGGCTGTGTCCGCACTCGTCAGTAGCGGTCCAAGTGATGGTTGTGGTTCCCACAACGAAGACGCTGTCAGCGGGGTAGTCGTTGGAGAGCACAACATCCATGCCGGTCATGTTGTTGATGGCGGTGGGCTCAGGCAGGGCTAACTTCTGGCGGTCGGTATTGTAGGGCAGAACCACGGTGGTGTCGCTAATGCAGGTCAATTCGTAGTTGCCGTCGGTGAGTATCGAAGGACGGATAGTGATGCGCTGTGTCAGCGTGGAGTCGTTGCCGCAATCATCGGTAACGGTCCATTCACGGGTGATGACACGCTCTTCGGCGTCGGTGCCGGTGGTGTCGGTGTCCTTCCAGGTGATGTCGAGCTCATCCGAGCAGTTGTCGGTAGCGTAGGTCACATTGCCGGAGGTTGCGGAAGCGTTGCCGGTTGTGGAGGTGGAAGATGAAGTTCCAGTTCCAGAAGCGTTGGCAACAGCTCCGGTCACATCGGTGTCGGCGCTGATTTCGCCGTTTTCATCACGGCAGAGGGTGATGTCTGCCGGAGCGGTGAACTCAGGAGCGATGGTATCCTTGATGGTGATGGTCTGCTCGCAGGTGGCAGGCAAGCCGGTTCTGTCCTCGATATAGTAGGTGCGTGTGATGACTTCAGGACATTTGTTGCCGTCGCTCACTTCTTTCGTCATGGCGAAGGAAGCCGTGTTGATGGCGTCGTTGTCGGTGGCCACGCCGCCAGCCTGTTCAAAGTCGGCATAGGTGGCGTAAGGCTCGGGCAGTGAGTCAGCGCAGGTCGTGACAATATCCTCGGGAGCCGTGATGACAGGTCTTTCCTCGTCGTTAACCATAACCTTGAAGAAGCAGGTGTCAGCATTGCCAGCCGCATCCCTGGCTATCCAGGTGACGGTGGTGGTTCCAATGTTGAAGATGGTTCCATCGAGAGTGGTCTGACCTTCAGCCTTGGTGGCGCCTTTCAGTATCCAGCTCATGGCGGGTTCCTCACCGCTATTGTCGGTGGCTTTCACATCCCAGCTGTCGCCGCTATGCGTATAGGTGTTGAGTCCGGCATCGGTGCTTCTCATTTGCAAGCCGATGGTCTCGCATGAAGTCGTACCATTGCAGCCGATGCAAGGAGGTTCGGTGTCCTTAACGGTTACAGTGAACTTGCAGGAGTCGGTATTGCCAGCCTCGTCACTTACAATCCAGGTAACTGTGGTTTCACCAAGATAGAAGACTTCACCGTCAAGGGATGTGTCGCCTTCTTTTTCGGTGGCACCGGTCAGCTTCCATGTTTTGGTAGGAGGCACGCCGCTGTTGTCGGTGGCGGTGATGTCAAGATCGGTACCGTTGTTGGTGAAGTATGCTTTGCCTTCGTCAGCAGGTTTCTCCTGGCTGCCGATGGTCTCGCAGCTGACGCCCTTGGTGTTGTCGGTCGGGTCCTCGTTGTTGGGGTCGCAGCCAATGCAGGGCTTGGTGGTGTCGGCGACGGTGACGTCGAAGTCGCAGGTGGCGAAGTTGCCGCTGGTGTCGGTGGCGGTCCAGGTCACATTGGTGGTACCGATGTTGAACTTGACGCCGTCGAG
>JAFTCA010000073.1 GCA_017454945.1 Bacteroidales bacterium | reverse complement strand
ACGGCAACATTGTCTGGGGCAAGAACTGGGACATGATTTTCCCTGTCGAAAAGTTGCACGCGGGGGCGGTAGTATAGAAATGATATGATGTTTCTATGAGCGAGATGTGGCGGAGTCATGGGGACGGTTCTCGTGATCATTTTTCGTCCGAATAATTTGGCAGTTTAAGAATATGTTGTTACTTTTGCATCGTCTAAAAAGAAAACGACGTAAGATGCCACGACAGGCAAGAATGCTTAGCGGTACGGGAATCTGTCAAGGACTTTGGCGCAGGTATTCGCCAGTTGGCAAGATTGACAGGAGTCTCGTTTGGTACAATACAAAAATTGTAGCTTATGAAAAATGATCAGAAGAACCGTCCCCATGATTCCTCAGAATCTCACCATGTTTGCCTTGTCTGCAATATTCACAAATACTTACCTTTTTGTTTATAGTCATGTTGAATAATAAATTAGATAATGATTATGCTACTCTAAGAGAGTGGTGCATTACTATCGGAGATTTCCTTTTGAAAATGGATCCACAATTTGAGAGTCTCGTTAATGGAGATTATGGTATAAAAAATATCATCAGAAAAGCCGATGAGAGTAACAATAAAAAAAGGATACGGGCATTATATAAAGAATTGAACATCATGGTAAGAGAAATGAAGTTGCCCGCATCTACAATGGAAGTGCTGAACAAACAACTTGACGAAAAGTTTGGTTATAACCTTGTACGTGAAACGGGAAATGATAAGAATAAGATTCAAAAGATTATCCAGCGAGGAAAAATACGGAACGACAAGGAGTTTGAACTGGTGAAAAGGCGTGAAGAGGAAATCTATGACGACGACAATCAGCAGAACTATGCAGAGACGCTACGTAGCTTGATGACAGCTTATGTAAGTAGTCACTGCTGACAGAATCAGCTTTGTTAGACATTATAAACATAATAACAAAATGTAACCAATTTATGAAACGAATTCTATTATTTGCGGTGGCCCTTGCGGCCACGATGGCAGCGGGGGCACAGCCTGCCGCTGGGACATGGTCGGTACGACCGATGGCCGGTATGACGGTGAGCAACCTGGTGGGTAAGGACAGCAAGGGGTGCGACCCGAAGGTGGGAATGGCACTCGGAGCCGAGGCGGGCTATCAGCTCAACCCGATGGTCGGCCTGTCGCTGGGTGCCGTCTACATGCAGCAGGGATGCTCTCAGAGCCTGTATCTGACGAACTACGACAAGGTCGACGGGAAGACAAAGCTAAACTACCTGAACATGCCGCTGCTGGGCAACGTCTACATTGTCAAGGGACTGGCACTGAAGGCCGGCCTGCAACTGGGCATCCTGCTCACGGCCGATAGCGAGGCAGATGTGAACGGGACAAGCATCAGCGTGGGAGGAAAGGATGCCTTTACCGACATTGACCTGAACGTGCCCGTCGGACTGTCATACGAGTACCGCAACCTGGTGGTTGATGCCCGCTACAACATCGGCCTGACCACCCTTGGCCGCACGGACTACACGGTGATGGGGGTGAAGGTACACGACGAGGAGAACCATGTGCGAAACAGCACCTTCCTCTTTACCCTCGGCTACCGCTTTGACCTGTAAGAACAATTGACGAATGAAGCCTCCATGTCAATCTCGTAGAGGATGAGGAAGAAAAACTATCTCGGGCAGCTTTAATCTCAATAAGTTTTTGTACCTTTGCATCCGTTTACGAGAAACGAAGTGTAATGGACGCAGAAAAGCCATCAGTAGAGAAACTTATTGCTACCGTCCTTACGGATATTCAGCAGAAGGGTTATTCCTCCATCCAACCGTTCGACATCGGTGAGGTGGAAGAGCGGATGATTTTGTTTGCTCAGGCAAATAGTGTCATGTTGGGCAGTGACCGTCTGTATATGAGTGCCAAGCAACTACAGCATTGTATGAGGGCATCAAAAATGGCCAAGGGGTTGGTCGTTTCTCCTAATGAGCTGATACTATTTCCTGCCAATCGCTTTCAAATGGATTTATACTATGATGGCGAATGCTTTATCTATACTGATGGGCAATCCAAGTTTATCGTCCATCCCAACTACAAGATGAAGTTTGCGATTAAGATTCTGTGCTAATTTCCAAATTTTGTACAGGAAAAATAGGACATTTTAACAAAAGGGAAAAAGAAAAGGCTTT
>JAFTCA010000072.1 GCA_017454945.1 Bacteroidales bacterium | reverse complement strand
TCTTTGTTCTTTGTTCTTTGTTCTTTGAATTTTGAATTTTGAATTTGTTTTCATCTCTCCGTTTTCACCGCCTTCGGTGTCCAGTTCTTGAAGAACCGCAGCACTTTCTCTTGGTTGTAGCCGCGGCCTTCCTCCAGGAAGCTGGAGTCTTGGATGTGGAGCACTTTGCCTTTCTGGTCGAGGACGACAAAGACGGGGAAGCCGAAGCGGGCGGGGTTGCCGAGGCGTTTCATCATCGTGGCGGCCTGTTGCGCCTTGACGGCATCGTCGTGCTGGCGCGGGTTGTAGTTGACGTGGATGAAGACAAAGTTGTCGGCAATCGTCTGGCTGACCAGCGTGTCGCGGGTGGCGAAGTCGGCGAAGAGCAGGCACCACGGGCACCAGTTGCCGCCCACCTGGCAGACGACGAACTTGCCCTCAGCCTTGGCTTGCGCTATAGCGTTGTCAATCTGCGTGTTGGGATTGATGTCTTCGTTGTAAACCTTCTTGAGCGGCGTTTGGCCCCACAAGCAGAAGCAGACGAAGAGAGCGGAAAGGGTGAGAAGGATTTTTTTCATAATGCAAAAATACATTTTTCTCTTTGTAAAAATCACTATCTTTGTGGCCAATATGGAAAAATTCTTATCTCGATACCGTGTACCCATTATCGTTGGAGTGCTGTTGTGTTTTGCAGGGCTCTATGTGTTGCTGTCGTTTGTCAACCATTGGATGTTTCGCACGTATGGCCTTGATTTGGGTTTATATACCAAGACGCTTTACGACCATGCACATCTGAGGATGAACGACTGCAGCTTCTATCTCTGGCAGCCGGGCAATCAATTTGGCGACCATTTTGACCTCTATCTGGTGTTGCTCTCGCCACTGGTGTATGTTTTCGGTGAATACACTTTGCTGATTGTACAACTGTTGGCTCTGGTCATGGGACTGTGGGGCATCTACAAATTGGCGCGTCTGTATACCGAGAGCGAGGTGATTCCCATGTTGGCCATGTTGCTGCTTGGCCTGAACTTTGGCGTATGGCATGCCATGGCTTTTGATTATCACTCGAATGTGGTCAGTGCCTTGATGTTGCCGTGGCTGCTCTATTTTGTGAAGAAAGAGCAACCGTGGGGCGTGGTGTTGATGGCTTTCGCCATGTCTATTGCTAAGGAAACCTCGGCGTTATGGGTTGTGTTTGTATTGTTGGCGTTGCTGTGGGATTGGCGTCACAATCGCTTGATGCGCAGAGTTCTGGGTTATACGACTTTGGGTTGTGTGCTCTATTTTGTGGTGGTGACGATGTGGGTGATGCCTTCGTTTGGAAGTGGACGCGGTTTTTGGCGATATGAGTGGATGGGCAATGGAATGAGCGGCGTGGCTAAGTGGGTGCTGTCCCATCCGTTGGAGGCCATACGCGACTTTTTCACCAATTTCACTCCTGATGCCACAGGAGATGGGCTAAAAACAGAATTCTTTATCTGCGTGTTGCTCTCTGGAGGTCTGTTTTTGTTTGTCAAGCCCAATTATCTGCTGATGATAATTCCGCCGGTAGCTATGAAGATGTTAGCTGGAGATGTCGGCTTTTGGGGCATTACGTGGCATTATAATGTGGAAGTGGCTGTTGTGTCGGCTGTGGCCGTCGTGGTGGTGCTGGCCAACTGTCAACGTGCCAACCTTGCCCGCTGGACGGCGGTGGCTGCTGTTGTGCTGACGCTCGGTACGCTCATCTATACTACCGATAACCCACTGACTATCATTCGCAAAGAAAATTTGCGCGTGTTCGACGCCCGCCATTACCGTCAGCCAGAGTTTGATGTCAAGGCGGCCCGCCGTATGATTGAGAAAATACCTGACGACGCCTCAGTATGTGCCACTACCATGTTCACGCCACACGTGGCTGCCCGCGACAGTGTCTATATTTTCCCGATGGGCTTGGCCTACGGAGCCGAGTATTATCTTATGTTGCTCCATCATTGGTGTTACTACGAGGGCGAAGAGGACCAGGTTGCTAGAATTATCAATGATACAGTGCATTACCACCTTGTCGATACCGATGGCTCTATCTATCTGATGAAAACAGTGCGGTAGTGCCGAAGAAGCCTCGGACAGGGTTTGTTAGTTTTCTTTAGGAAAATGATAGACTTATTTCTCTGGGACGTAAAAAGACCTTCCAAAAAACCTAATTTTGCTATTTGAAAGATAGTATGTTTTCTTAAGTGTATTGGTATGAAAATTAAATATTTACCATTGGTGATGCTTCTCTTGTTGGCTGGTTGCCAGCGTCCATTGCCTCCATTTGCCACCGTCAACATGGAAGGGCAGCAGTGTATGATTGTTAAGACCGACGACCCTTACCTGTCCGAAGAGGCCAATCCCTTTGGAGTGGAGAACCGGTATAAACTGATGTGGCCGGCCAAAGGTATGATGACGCCAGAGGCTGAAAAAGAACTAATCAGGCAGGTTTTTGGTGACTCGACAGCCACTTCTGCCACTGAAGCGGCCCAACGTTGGCTGAACAACCTGTGGCTCTACGATGATGTGAAGGCCGTGAAAACGCAGCGGGTGAATAGTATAGGGGAAAAGTATATGCTTACACTTGCCGAGTTGAGCAATAGCATTGAAGAAAATGGCGAGCTGGTCACTTTTGTCACCGGCAACCAAACTTGCCTGGCTGGCGCAGCACATGGCATTTACCTGTTGCAATACCTAACCTATGACCGCAAAACTCAACGCGTGGTACATTTGAACGACCTGGTTGATACCGCCATGCTAGGAGAGGTGATCGTGCGTGCCGTCAACGACCTGGTGGTCAATAAGGATGTGTTGGACTGCATGTTCGACGAGTATAAAACTGCCGACCGCATTGCTGTTCCCGACAATTTCATCATCGACAGTACACGTAGCACCATCACTTTGGTGTTCCAACAGTACGACATTGCCCCGTACGCTTGCGGCCTGCCATCGGTAGTGCTGCCTGTGTTCTGGCTCTCCAAGCATCTGGAACTCACTCCGTATGCAAAGAAATTATTCGGCAAGGGCAGCTATTTGGAGTAGGATATTTGGAAGGAGTAGGGGATTTTCTATTCCATGTTCACCACAATCTTCCCGCCGGCGCCACCCTTTTCCAACAAGGTGTGTGCCGCTGCAATCTCGTCAAAGCGGAAGACTTTGGAATACAATGGCTTAATATGCTTTCGGTTAATCAGTTCAAACATCGAATCGATGATTTCCTGTGTCGGGAAATTACTGAAGAAACCTGTCAGAAACACACCGTTGGGGATATATTTGATGGGGTCGAAATGCTCCACGGTGAACACGTTGCCGAGAATGCCCGTGTCACAGACATAACCTGGCTTTGTGACGCAACGCAGTGAATCCTGCAAGGTGGCGGGACCGACCAGTTCCAATACTTTGTTTGGACGCATCTCGGCAGGTATGCTTTTCGCCAAACAGCCATCATCGATGCAGCAAAAATCTGCACCGATAGCT
>JAFTCA010000005.1 GCA_017454945.1 Bacteroidales bacterium | reverse complement strand
CGGTGTACGTTCCTTCGATGTTAATCTTGTACCCAGCCTCCAGTTCGTTGTTGGTGCTGTAAGTGTAGGTTTTTGTCGTGCTGCCGATGGTGATGTTCACACTGACGCTGGCAGGCTGATTGCTTGGTGGCAGCAGGTAGGCACTGGTAGCGTTCTGCCATGTGCGTCCATCCTCTTGTTTCGTCAGCGCAATGGTGCTACTGCCGTTCGTCGTGCTATACGTACCGCCCACGGTGAGCGAATGCCACAACGGAGCAATCGTCACGCTCACAGCTGTTGCCGCCATCGGAATCTTCTTGATAATCACGTTCTGAATGAGCATCGTCTTCCTCGTCATACCCAATGTAACGGTGTTCGTGCCGCCATCTACGAGTGTCGCCGTGGCCAATGCCGCCATCAAGTCACTGTGCTCATGCCCCTCACGAAGCGCAATCGCAGAACTTGTCAAAGCATCCGAAGCATCTGGCAGAACATAATTGTCATCCGAAGCACCTCCAATGGCATACACCGAGTACGTCCCTTCCACAAGCGGAATGTTCAGCACCTGTCCCTCGTCGCCGATGGCCTGCACAGCCCTGCATTCATCACCTTGGAAGACATACACCGTCACGGGATAACTCACTGTTGCCCCATCACCCGATGCACCTCCACGAGTCCGCACTTGCAGCACAGAGTTCGTCACCTGCCCGTCCCCGACATCCTCAATGTCTTCCACGAGCGTTTTCTCACACGCCGTCAACCCCAGCACAGCCAGAGCCGACGCAAACAATGATAAATTCTTCATTGTGATAATTGATTTGATGGTTATTGGGGACTATTCCCATCAAAAAGGCACAAAGGTACAACTGACAACGCCTAAAACTCATCGAAGAAACCCGGAAACTGTACTTCGGGGGTGCAACTCTAAAACTAGTTCGAGAAAAAACTGCAAAAAAGACGTGAAATTGAGCCGTAAATCAGCATTTACCAGCTAAAAGACCTATAATATCGAAAATATTGTGTACCTTTGCGCCTACAAAATAAAAAAGCCAAGTTTCTATGAGGCGCCTCCCCGTTTGCTTGTCGCGAATAACAGCGGGGAGGTTTTCTTTTATTTCATAGGAACACCCCATGAGGATACGACCCACTATAAAACTATTCAAGGGAATCCATCAAAAAAGACGCACAACCTTTGGCTGCGCGTCTTCTTTTTGATTATCGCTTATGCACTACAGTACTGGGCACAATTCATAAGGATTGGCCACCGTTCGCCGTCCGAACCTCTGTAGTAGCGTAACAATGTTTTCTTGTGGTTTGTCTTTCTCTATTTGAAGCTGAGCATTACTTGGTATGCGCGATGCAAAGAATGGCCACAGCTCACGGGCAGAATACTCTTTATCCTTTGAAGGAAAGTTTGCCAGTGGCAAAACGCGATTCTGAATCTTGAATTCATCACTGTAGCTGAAGTGCCACATTCCGTCAGAATAGAGAAGTGTGCCCACAAGCAACTTGCCCAGATTGATGTTAAACGTAGCATCGTTGTCTGCGGCTAATACTACATCATTCTGGCTCTCCGACCAGAACAGACGTGCAAATACT
>JAFTCA010000071.1 GCA_017454945.1 Bacteroidales bacterium | reverse complement strand
TGGGCTTCACCATCGCGCTGACGGCCGTCGGTCTGGTGCGCGAAATTTTGGGCAGCGGTTCAGCTTTCGGGCTGAAGTTCCTTTCGGGCGACGGTATGCTTGCCTTCGTCCTGGCGCCGGGTGCGTTCATCGTCCTGGCTTACCTGATGGTTATTTTCAGAAAAATCACGAAAAAGGCGTAAACGATGGAAATCCTGCTTATCTTCATTTCGGCGATATTCGTCAACAATGTCGTCCTGAGCCAGTTCTTGGGCGTATGCCCGTTCCTTGGCGTTTCCAAGAAAGTCGGCACGGCCGTCGGCATGACCGCCGCCGTGACCTTCGTGATGGCCATCGCCACGCTGGTTACCTATCTGCTCCAGTATCATGTGCTGGTCCCGCTTCACATTGAATTCCTGCAGACGGTGAGCTTCATCCTGGTGATCGCCTCGCTCGTGCAGATGGTCGAGATCATCATCAAGAAGATCAGCCCTTCGCTCTACCAGGCCCTGGGTATCTTCCTCCCCCTGATCACCACCAACTGCGTCGTGCTGGGCGTGGCCATCCAGGTTGTCACCAACGAATACGATTTCGGTGCCGGTGCCCACATGCTGGGCCTCGGCCAGTCGGTCCTCTTCGCCATCGCTACTGCCATCGGCTACGGCCTGGCGCTGGTCCTTTTTGCGGGTATTCGCGAGCAGCTTGAACTGAGCAATGTGCCCAAGGCTTTCAAGGGCGTTCCGATCGCTCTTCTGACCGCCGGCATCATGGCGCTCGCTTTCATGGGATTTTCCGGTCTCGTGTAAGATGAACCGCAAACCGCAGACTTTGCAAGACATTGACGCGCTTCTTCGGGCCGGTGCGCTCGAGGAAGCGCATCAGTCTTTGCGTGCGTTCGTCCAGCGGGAGCCCGACAATCCGCAGGGCTGGTACATGTTGGGCAATCTCTACCGCCGCCAGCAGCTCTGGGGCGAGGCCATCAATCATCTCAACAAGGCCAAACTGCTTGATCCCGACGGTCCCGCCGACGCCGCCATCGAATCGATCTACAACATCATCCGTTTCGTCAACAAGGATCTGATGAATCCGTAGGCTGCTTCTGCATGCCGGCCATAAAATGAAAAACTCACTGCCGAATGACAGTGAGTTTTTCATTTTTGTCGGGAAGAGGTGACTCGAACAGTGTATTAAAGCGTATTAGAGACATATTATTTTGTATCTCGTAAATCATTAAAACATAGCATATTGATAGCACCACTTAAAAGGGTGCATCTTTATTTGTACCAATCCGTATTAGTTTGTACCTTTGTTTTGCAGAGAAAAACGCAGAGAAATAATATGGATGCCGAAAAGAATATCATCATAAAATCTCCATTAACGTTAGGATACTACAAGGGTAATATCGTAGCAGTATATCACTACAATCACAAAACGCTTCGATACAATCTTTTCAAGGTAGAGGAAAAGTATTTCCTTCCTAAGATGAAAGCACTGAAGGTTGCACCTGACAAGTACGATGCTGCCTACGAAGTGAATCGTATGGTTGTCTTGGCTAACAGAGTTAATACAGCCATCATTGAATTGTCAACGACAAAAACCAAGGATAAGACAATCACAAAGAAAGAGATTGATGAATGGTTGAAGAAATCCGATGAAGAAAAAGCAGAGATTCAGGAACCTCAACATCCGCGTGTGCCTTTTATTGAAGAGTATACACAATGGATACAAGAATACAAGAGAAAAAAACGGCAAGAAGATGTTTTGAAAGGAATAGTCAGGAATGGAACACACCCTTCTGTAAAAGACTTCATTTCTACACTGAATCTCCTGAAAGATTTTCAGTATGACAAGTACAATGACAAACCTTTCTATTTCGATGACATCAATGACGGTTTCTTTGAAGAGTTGATAATGTATGCATTTGCATCACGAGGGGATGATGGGGATGAAGAAGATGATGCTAACGAGGGTGAACCTCACAAGTATTTGACAAAGGGGAATCTTGCCAACAAGACACTGAACAAACGACTTGACTGTATGTTTCAGTTCATGAGAGAGCACTACCACACCCTGCCTGAAGGTGTTGTAAGAAAACCGAGACTGCTAACCGTTGACAAGAAGATAATCAGACTTGACAGGGAAGAATTGAGACAACTTGAAGAACTTGAAATCATAGACACTGATAACACCCATTATGGTTTCTACAGGGATTGCTTCTTATTCCTATGTTATACAGGGTTGAGGTTTGGTGACTTTTACAAACTAAACAGAACTTATTATCACGAAGAAGATAACCTGATTGTTCTTAGCACAGAGAAAACGAGAAAACGTTGTGAAATCTTCTTGTTTGACAAGGCAAAAGAGATTGGTGAAAAGTATAACTACGACTTCAAACCCATATCCAACCAAACCCTGAATCGTGGTATAAAGGAAATGCTAAAAGCATACGATTTGTTCCCCGATGAAATTACCATTGAGTACATGAGTTATGGAAGGAGAACAATAACCAAGAAGAAAAGGGAGTTGATAACGTGCCATACAGGTAGAAGAACATACATTTCCATTATGCTTGAAAACGGAATGGATGTCTATGATTTAATATCTACTACAGGACACACTAACATACAGATTCTGAAACATTACATAGATTTGTTTGGTAAGAAACGAATCGAAAAGTTCAAGAACATAAATGAACTACTGAAGTGATTAGAAGTCATCTGTACCCATATACTCTGCTAAATCTTCTCTTTTCACTATCCATCTTCCACTGTTCGGTGTCTGACGTGCCTTAATAGTGCCGTCTTGGAAATACTTGTTGATGGTGTTTTTGTTTTTCCCCGTAATAGCTGGAAAAGCCGCGCGCGCGTGACCCCCTGCACCGCCGGGGCGTGACCCCTTGCGCTGTTTTTCGCTTGACCCTTTGTGCTGATAATAAAATGACCCCTGCCGGAGCGGTTCCAGCAGGGGATTTTTTTGTAGTTTTAGTATCCGTCCTGGCCGGCGGGGAAACCAAAACTACAAGAAAACATGACAAAGGTAAAAAACATT
>JAFTCA010000004.1 GCA_017454945.1 Bacteroidales bacterium | reverse complement strand
TTGGTGTAGTCATACTCGTAGGTGCCCGACTCGATGTACTTCGTGCCGTGCCACATAAACGAGTCACAGGCAACCTCCGTCTCTGCGTTGTGCGTACCGTAGTTTACCGTCAGGTGAAGCGTATCTGTACTTGGACAGCCGTCCGTGTTGGTATAGTCGTAAGTGTAGGCACCTGATTCTGTGTATTTTTCCCCATGCCATTCGTAGCTCTCACAGACCGTCTCTTTCTCCACATTGTGCGTGGCGCGGTTGACGGTCAGGTGCAGCGTGTCGGTGCTCGGACAGCCTGCATCATTGGTGTAGTCGTACTCGTAGGTGCCTGATTCTGTGTATTTTTCCCCATGCCATCTCAAAGAGTCGCACGCAACCAGAGTTTCTACGTTGTGTACTGGATCCTTCACTCTTAAATGCAGCATTACAATACTATCACAGTCCTGACTGGTTTTCAACGCAAAGCCATAGTCACCTCCTGTTTTCAAGTATCTATCAATAAAATAAAACGGCATTTTATTGCTACAAATGGTAACCGTTGTATCATAATGCGCAGTGAACTTTAAATCCTCAAATGCACGACCCAACCTATTATTCGTAGTATCACACTCCTCTTGTTGTCCCCCTTCTTTTTCTATACCTGTCCCTATATCATTGATAGTAACTACATAACGCTCGATAGGCAAAAGTTCTTTTATCTCCGATGCCTTAAAAGAGAGATGAACACACATCGTATCCTTTGGTTCCAAATCGGTTGGGAAAATACGAGTACGCAACACTTCACCGCGATATTCATCCTTATAGACTGTCAAGCCATAAGGGGCCGTCAACGGTGCAGAACCTTCATTCGAAAAGCAGAGGTCCATAACGACCGAATCGCATATCGATCGGATAGCGGATATATCTTGGACAAGATTCGCATCAGGAGCAGGATAAAACATGACCCCATCCTTGGTCAATTTGGTGGCCTGCTGCAAGAACGCATTAAACGGTTTTCTTACATTGGCACCTGTACCAAAAGGTGTTGTTATGTTAAACAGATATTGTGGCACACTCATATCCTCATTGATATTGACCACATTATAGGGCCATTGGTTCCACACTTTACGTGCTGGTCCCCATGCATTTGGGGTTTTACTCTCAAAGACAGAAACACAACCGCCAGAGCCATTTGAAGAGTTATACTCCTCAGTAACAATAATATCAGCGTGTCCATCCATATCGACATCGGCCACAATGGGGTACTCTGCGGTCGTGCCAGAAGCCACGCTCATAGGCTCGCAAAGCTTGGTTAACGAGGAGCCATCCAAAATATACAGACTGCTAGGGCCTCGGAACACAATCTCCGATTTGCCATCCTGATTGAAATCAAAGACCGTAAAACCAGCACTTTCGCAATATTCTCCAGCTTGTGTCCGAGAAAAAATCTCTTCAATGTTTCGAGCTTGTGTGTTATTGGCAGATGATGTATAACCCGCCTTGTACCTGAACACATGCATCATATCAGGATTTGTATTGGCATTGTAATAATGCCCAAGAATCCAGCCGTTGGCAATAACTTCGGGGAAACCATCTCCATCAATATCAGCCGCAAAGGGAATGCTCAGCGAGAAAGTATGCGGATCACATATAAAATACCCTATCAGGTCAGGAGTCTGTCCGTCCCAAACATAAAAACCGATATGATTCGTTCCATTCGAGAAAGTATTGGAAGGCAATTCATCAGTACGGCGACCAATGACACAGACATCCAAATCTCCATCATTATCAAAGTCTAACACAAAAGTTTGCCCATCATAGATATCGTTATACGGCAAGGCGGCTGTACATTGTCGCAACACCTTGAATTTGTTATTAGACATACTATTCGGACTATTTATCGTGAGCTTGTAAATTGTATTGCCGGCACAAATCTCCAAATTCCCATCACCGTCCATATCCGCCACAGCACACATGTAATACTGCTCTCCCAACTCTTGCTTCTTCTTATTCTGCCATTCACCATTAACATTATGAGGGCCTCCATATCCCAAACCGGTGGCATTCATTGTGCCTTTTAGCAATACCCGTCCTGTGATGGCATTGAATATATGCCTACCCACAACCAGTTCGGGTGTTCCATCATAGTTAATATCCGCAATAAGAGGAATATACGAGCGATAAACGGTATCCGCGCTTTTCCAAATGCAATCTTCGGAAGTCGTATTGGCTTTGCTACCATCATAACAATAGACATACTTGCCGCCATATTGCTGTTTTGTGGTTGATGCTCTCGTTCCCACAGCCACGATAAAGATTTCACTCTTGCCATCCCCATTCACATCGGCCATGGCAATAGCCTGGCCATGAACAGAGAAATCACAGGTTTTAATCTGATATTTTAACGCACCCGTTTTACCATTCAACACATTAAGATTTCTAGTCAAAAATGTGTTGGGTCTTAACGCATCATTACTATTATTGGAAGTGTTGGGGGACCATGGAACCACAATTTCCACCTCACCATCACCATCAACATCTCCGACCAAAGGGGTAGAACGGCCGTGAGAATGAGCATCATTCGTACCTGCATAATGCGGGGTCCGCCATTTCAGTTTGATATCAAAATCTTTCGGTGGCGGCGGAATGGAGCAATCGGAAGAGTCCACATTATCGGGCACCTGCGCCCTTAACATCTTAGGGGTGCATAGGAACACGACAAGTGCCAATATGAAAAATACTTGCTGTATTCTCTTGATTCCCATCCGCTTCTTTTAAGTGTGTAAAAATAAAAAAATCTGCCGAATAATCAGCAGATTAATATTTTTTTCTAAAAAAATCATTTGGCAAATGGCGTTGTATCACGCATATAGCGAGTGGTAGGCCTTCTTACCGATGTGTATCTGTTCGGACGGGTATAATATTTGTTGTTGGGAACATACTTCTCGTTAATCGAATAGATAAGTCGCATAGTGATGACATTATTGAACTGCTTGCGCACCCGTTCCTTCGGAGTTCCAATATAATACGTCCTCGTACGAATTGGCACGAAGGTGTACTGGTATCTGAAGTTGAGTTTCAAACCTTTCCACAATCTGATTTTCAAATCGGCAATCGCACTCCAGTCGCTCTTGCGATAGGTTCCCGAACGCAAGCTGGTGGTAGTACGCCAGCCGTTTTCTATCTCCTTCACATTGACCAAGCGTCCCCATGAAGCGCCCAGACCGAGGGCCCAACCTGTTCGCGGATCCTCATAGTGGAACAATATCGGCACCTCCACATAATCGAGATTGAGTTTATACTTTATTTTCTCATTAAACGGCTTGGAATAATCAATGTTATGACCATCCAAATCAAGTGTATCGCTCATCTTGACCGCAGCTTTCTGATACGATCCTTTTTGCGTGTAAAGTAATTCTATAGTGGCAAACCATGTCTGCTTCTCATTGAGCGCCACCATTACCGAGCCGCCGCCGTTGACACCGAATTTGCGGAAGTGATAAACCTCATCGCCATCCACTTGCGAAGTGTTCATACCCAAAATTACCGAACCAATAAAGCGTTGGGGATAAACCTGAAACGCCATCAGGCAAATCACAAGTATCAGGAAAATTCGTTTCATCGTTTTCATTTGTTCCATATACCTAACGCAAAATTTGGGTTCAGCGTATTTTTATCTTCTTTTTTTTGCAAAAAATGATTTCAACAACTCGGCACATTCCTCCTGCATCACACCCTTCCTCACTTCCGTTTTAGGATGTACAATATTCTTATCCAACAAGGTATATCCTTTTTTAGGATCTTCAGCCGCATAGACCAGTGTGCCCAACTGCGACCAGGCAATAGCACCTGCGCACATCACACACGGTTCCAGTGTCACATAGAGGGTGCATTCGTTCAAATACTTGGCTCCCAGATAGCTGGCAGCTGCTGTAATGGCTTGCATCTCGGCATGAGCTGTCACATCGTTGAGCGTCTGCGTCAGATTATGGCCACGGCCAATGACGGCGCCGTTCTGCACCACCACAGCACCGATAGGCACCTCATCCTTCGCCAAAGCCTCTTGAGCTTCAGCATAGGCCAACTTCATGAAATGCTCGTCCGACGCAGTCTTAATCATTATCTTCTTGTTTTGGTTTGAATCGCAGGCTTCATCGTTTCAGGATACAACGACACTCTAACATAATGATCCAGAGCGAAATATTGCTTCATAAATTGGATAATATCCTCCATTGTCACTTCATTCACGCGTTGCTCAAATCTATTGATAGAACCCAATTGATCGGCTTCATCCTGGAAATATTTGTTCTGCAAATAACCGAGCCAAGTACTATTTTTCTGCATGGCAGTCTTCTGCTCCTTGATCATCTGCTCCTTAACCTTTTGTAAAGTCTCAGGCTTGGGACCCTGTTTCTGGAAAGTGCGCAGCAGGTTGAAGATGGCACCCGAAAGTGTATCTACATTTTGCGGAGCACAGCTGAATATTGCCATCAAAGTGTAGGTCGGCTTGGGATATTTCTCAAAATCCAATTGCAGCTGGGGTGAATATACACCGCTCATTTTCTCACGGATGGTTTCAATGGCCTCAATGTTCAAAGCCTCACCTATCTGATTCAGAATCATATTGTTCTTGGGTGTGTAATCATATTCTTCACTGAACATCATTCCAGCCCAACTCTGCTCTTCAGTGCCAGCATAAACCGATGTTGTGATACTCTTTTCAGGGAAACCCTTCTCCACATCGTTAAAGTCTTCCATCTCATCGGTAGTGGGCAACGAAGCCACATAAGTTTCCAGCATTTTGGTCATCTCGGCCTCGTCGAAATTGCCCACGAAAGTGAAGACAAAGTCGGCAGGATTGGCAAAACGCTGATGATAAAGCTGCCAAGCGCGCTCGTAATCTATCGACTTGATAAATTCCTCATCTGCTGTCAATAAGGTACGATAGTAGGGGTCGCTTTGGGTGGACAAATCTACCAATTTGCCGATAAATTTGTACAACGGGTTCTTCTGTATTGTATTGATTCTTTCCTTCGTCTCCGACATTACCAACGTATAGACATTGGTATCCTTGCGCACATTGGTAAAGAAGGCATTCAGATACTGGAAGAAGAACTCCATATCCTTGGGCGTAGTGCTACCGGAAATTCCTTCTGACAAAACATCAATAGATGGTGCTAACGACACTTTCTTGCCTTTCATTTTCTTAGATAAAGAAGAATAATCCAGTTCGCCAATACCGGCACGCATAATGAATGCGGGGGCAAATTGAGCCGATGCAATGTCACACTCGTAATAACGACTGATACCGCCACGACTCTTGGCCGAGAAGAGAATCTCATCGTTCTTATAGTCGGTCTTCTTCAACAACACTTTGATACCATTCGAAAGTGTCAGTTCTTTGGCTTCCACTTCGGGAATATTTTTGGTTGACACAACAGAACCCGGCACAATCTTTTCTACATCAATCACTTCAACATCCTTGTAAGTGTCAACATAGGGGGTAACATTTTCCAATGATTTGTCATTCAAGATGTTTCTAATGTCTTGCTCCGTAGGAACTTTCACACCTTCCTGTTCGGGTGCGGTGACAATAACCACCAGGTTGTCCTTGCTAACCCACTGTTTAGCCAGAGCATTAACCTCTTCCAATGTTATGCCTTCCAGATACTTTTCGGCATACTTCAGTGTACGTTTGGCCCCCGGGATAGGAGTCTGCTTCAAGAAATGGCTGACATATTGGCTGGCATAAGCCTCCGAATTGGTCTTGTCTATTTCCTTGGCGGCACGCTCGTAGTTGTCCATCATCTCTTCCTTAGCGCGCTTCAGTTCGCTCTCCAAGAAACCATATTTCAATACTCGATTGTTCTCACGGATTAACGCTTTCATCGACTCATCAATCTTATTTTCTTTTGATTGTGCCGATAATTCGTATGCATCAACCTCGCGCAAATAATTGGAATAATTGATGTTAGCACTCAAGAAGGGAGTATTGGGATTTTGGCGCATCTCGCTCAAACGGGCGCGTATCATCATATTGAACAGCGAACGCACCATCGATTCACGATAATCGCCTACAGTCTTAACATAAATGTGTGGCAACTTGGTAACCATTTCCACATTGCTGCCCATTGCTTCCTTATCGGTGCAAATCACCACTTGAGGCGATGTCTCTTTTACCAACGCAGGCACCACTTTCTCACGCGGATTCTTAGCGGGTTTGATTTTCGAGAATTTCTTGATAATCATCTGCTCGATTTCAGCGGCATTGATATCACCAACAACGATGACAGCCTGCAAATCAGGACGGTACCAATCGTGGTAAAAATCTTTAATGGTTTGATATTCAAAGCCGTTGATTACTTCCAACAATCCGATGGGTTCGCGCTCGGCATACTTCATGCCTCTGAAGAGCACGGGCCAATATTTCTGTTGCATACGCTTGTCGGCACCGAGATACATACGATACTCTTCGGTGATGACGCCTCGCTCCTGGTCGATTTCCTTCGAGTTATAAAGCAAGCCGTCGGCCCAGCCACGCAGGATATTGAGTCCCATATCCACATTCTTGGCATCATCAGTAGGCATCGAAATCATAAAGACAGTCTCATCAAAACTGGTGTAGGCGTTGAGGCCACCACCAAACGATACGCCAATGGATTGCAGTTTGCTTACAACTTCATTGCCAGGGAACCCTTTGATACCATTGAAAGCCATGTGCTCAGTGAAATGGGCCAAACCGCGTTGCGGTTCCTCTTCCTGATTGGAGCCGGCATTCACCGCCAGTCGAAACTCTACATGGTTGGCAGGCATCTTGTTCTCACGAATGTAATAGGTCAGTCCATTTGCCAACTTGCCAATCTTGACATTAGGATCATTGTTAATGGTAGATTTAAGGTCTTGTGCTGTCAGTGATAACGAACAAGCTATCAGCAGCCACAGAAAAGTCAGAAGGAATCTTTTCATAACTATCTAATTTACTTTATTTTAACTATATAATAATTCTTTTTACCTTTTTGAACCAAAATGTATTTTCCTTTGATGAGAAAATCATTGTTAATAACAACGCTTTCATTCACTTTGGACTTGTTGACCGACAGGCCGTTATCCTTGATCATACGGCGAGCCTCACCTTTCGAAGCGAAAATGCCGGTATGCTCGCTAACAAAATCAACCACAGGAACGCCTGCTTCGACCATCGAAGCGGCAATTTCCATTTGCGGCACACCATCAAACACATCCAAAAACATCTTTTCGGATAATGATGACAGGCTGTCGGCGGTACCTTTGCCAAAGAGTATTTCGGATGCGCTGACAGCGGCATCGTAATCCTCTTGCGAATGCACACGGATGGTCAAATCCTTAGCCAACGCTTTTTGCAGAATGCGCAAATGCGGAGCGGCGTCGTGTTCTTTCTCCATCGCTTCGATTTCCTCTTGCGAAAAGCCGGTGAAAATGCGAATATACTTCTTGCTGTCATCATCCGAGCAGTTGAGCCAGAACTGATAGAAGGCGTACGGCGAGGTCTTCTCGGGGTCGAGCCAGATATTACCTTTTTCGGTTTTGCCAAACTTGCCACCGTCGGCTTTAGTGATGAGCGGACAAGTCAATGCGAAAGCCTCGCCACCGGTTTTGCGGCGGATAAGTTCCGTACCTGTGGTAATGTTGCCCCACTGGTCGGAGCCACCCATCTGCAATTTGCAGTTATAATGTTGGTTAAGATACAGAAAATCATAACCTTGCACCAACTGATAAGAGAACTCTGTGAACGACATACCGTCGCCTTCACCGTTGAAGCGCTTTTTCACCGAATCCTTTGCCATCATATAGTTCACCGTGATGTGCTTACCCACATCGCGAATGAAGTCGAGGAAAGAGAACTTACTCATCCAGTCGTAGTTATTGACGAGGATGGCGGCATTGGCTTCTTTGCCATCAAAATTGAGGAACTTGGCCAGCTGTTTTTTGATGCACTCCTGATTGTGCAGCAATGTGTCGTGGTCGAGGAGGTTACGCTCCAGCGACTTGCCCGAAGGATCGCCAATCATGCCGGTAGCGCCACCAAGCACTACTACAGGGCGATGGCCACATTCCTGCAAATGCCTAAGCATCATCACTCCCACAAGGTGACCGATATGTAGTGAGTCGGCTGTCGGGTCGATGCCCACGTATGCCGTCGTCATCTCTTTTTTGAGTTGTTCTTCCGTGCCGGGCATCATATCGTGAATCATCCCGCGCCAACGCAATTCTTCAACAAAATTCTTCATCACTATACTATTATTTCTATGCTTTATTTATAACAAAAAGGATTTATTGTATTTTAAGAATGCAAACTGCAAAAGTACAACATTTTTTTATGTTATAAGACTGCAAATCGCACTATTTGACCCGACAGCTATAACTCTGCGTGCACACCCCATTGGAATTGAATGTGTTCAGCGAAACTGATGTTTGGCTGGCGTTCACCTCCATGCGTTCGCAGTTGGCATTGACAACCACAGGAAAATTGGCACTCGATATGGTATGCGGCGCATCAACACGCCACTGGTGCAGATGACCTGCAAACATCAAACTAACCTTTGCTTTATTGAGAATAGGCACAAAAAGCTTCTCCACATTTTTGTTGCCTTGCCATCCCTCTTTTTCAGGTGGAATATGAGCAAAAACGATACGAACAGCCGCCTTTTTACATGCATCCGACTTCACCACGTCCTCCAACCAGCGCGCTTCTTCTTGCAGATACGGCTCTGAGAGCATACTGCCGCCATATTCAATGTCGCTATCGGGTTTATCTTCCCCCGTATCCAAGAAAATAAAAAAGAACTTGCCGTATGAAGCAGTATAATAAGGCTTCCCATTAGGCATATCCACATAGTTGAACCACGCTTGCGTATCCTTGCCACGAAACTCGTGATTACCACGCAAGTTATACAACGGTACACGCCCTTCCAGTCGGGTGGCGGCGGTGCGCAGATACATTTCCCTAATTTTTTCCTTCTCACTTAAAGAACTCACCATATCGCCATTAAACACCACAAAATCAAGCTCATTCATTCTGGAGTCTCCCATCAGTTTATTCAATATCGAATCTTTCTGATGGATATCATTATAGACATCGAACCGAACTTTGTCGTAATCTTTTTTCAATGTTGTAAAACGATAGGGTTCCTTTTTAAAAACATCACTACCCCATGGCTGGGTGTATTCCACTGTACCGTAGCCTTTAAAGCTTTTCACACCTTTCATCATAATGCGATAGCGGTAGGTTGTGCCAGGCTCCAGGCCGTCCACACGCACATGGTGGATAGTGCTCATCACCTGATTGCCGAAGCCGCGCAGGTCGTAATACTTCGGACGGTCGGTATTGTAGAAATGGGTACCATCATCGGGAGCGAGTTCTACCCAACCAACGGCGTCCATATCCGACTCCCAAACAACTGTAAAGCCCGTTGTAGTCGGATTTTGAATATAGGGGCCGCAAACAAGACCAACCTTTTCAGTAACAGCTTCTTGAGAGAATGTTATTAAACTAATAAACAAACAAATAGTCAATAATAAGTATCTCTTCATCTTCATAAACAATTATTAGCCGCAAATTTAGCCAAAAAGTATTAATTTTGCGCCCTCAAAAAAACGAACTATGAAAAAAGCATTTTTATTTCTCCTTCCCTTGTTATTTCTAACTATGATGGCCCAGGCCGCCTACCTTACCAATGTGCCTCGAACCGTGGTACAACCCAATGGCGACACACTGCATTGCTTCATCTCGGGCGACGAATTTCATCACTGGTTGCACGACAAGGACGGCTACACCATCATCCAAGACAAACAGACCGGCTATTATGTTTATGCCATCCGCGAAGGAGAAGCACTTGCTCCCACTTCATACATTGCAGGTAAGGTAAATCCCGCCAGCGTTGGCTTAGCTCCTTATCAAAACATTTCGGCCTCCTTATGGATGCAAAAGCGCGAGCAGATGGAGGCGCCCGCCCGCAAGATGGACATGTCATCCGTGGCCACTAAAGGCGAAAAGAACCACGGCGTTCTCAACAACATCATCATCTTTATCAATTTCGCCGATGATGGCGGTTTTGAGCAATCTTTTGCAGAGGTTAACCGTATGTTCAATGACTCGTCGGACAATGCGATATCCATGTATAACTTCTTCAAACAGATGTCGTTTAACCAGTTATTCATCCCCTCCCATTTCTTCCCTGCCCCTCAAGGCGACCAGGTGATGTCATACACTGACTCTCACCCGCGCAACTATTTTGCAGAGTACTCGCCTGTCACCAACTACATTGGCTACCAAAATGAAGCAGAGCGCACCGATCGTGAGCACGCACTCATTGAACGGGCATTGGCCTATGTAGAGTCCATGATTCCTGAGAGCCTGGATTTGGACTGCGATGGTGATGATAAGGTGGATAATGTATGTTTTATTGTCAGAGGCGAAGTTGGCGACTGGAGTTCTTTGCTGTGGCCTCACAAATGGAACCTCTATTCGCGCGAATGCTTCCTTCACGGCAAGCGTGTCAGCACATACAACTTCCAATTGGACGGCACGCCCGCCTATTACAACACCTCGGTATTTTGCCATGAGATGTTCCACACGCTGAGTGCTCCCGACCTGTATCATTACGAAGATGCCTTTTCAGCGCTCTCACCCGTTGGGCGTTGGGACTTGATGTCCAACAACACCAATCCTCCTCAACAGACTGCTGCCTACATGAAATACAAATACGGCAACTGGATTGAAGAGATACCCACCATCACTACCAATGGCACCTACACCTTATATCCGGGCAACAGCGACCGCAAGGACAAGATGTGCTACTTGATGCCTTGTCCTGGACGCGACAATGAATATTACGCATTCGAGTATCGCCGCCAGTCGCCCCCCAACGACAGCACCATCTACGGCTCTGGACTGTTGGTATATCGCATTTGGCAGGGTGCGTCGGGCAACGCTAACTATAACGGCAAGACCGTGTTCGACGAAGTATATCTTTACCGTCCAGGTGGCTCGCCCACCCGCAATGGCGACCTTTCCACCGCCCATTTCGATGCCACGCAAGGCCGTGACCATATCGACCTGACCACCAATCCCGTTCCCTATTTCGTTGATGGCACCATCGACAGCCTTTTCAACATTTCATACATTAGCGAACCGGGCGACAGTCTGGTATTTACCATTGGCAAATATTACGCCCAATGTACCCCCAATGAGGTTGTTTTCGAGAAAGGAATAGCCACTCAACAAATTCATCTTGCCAGCAACACCTCTTGGGAAATCCAAAAAACTGAAGAGAATAGGGACTGGGTTTCCATAGATCCTATAAAAGGTACTGGTGACACCATCATTACCATCACCACGCTCACGGTCAACGAAACCGTCAAGGATCGTGTATGCACTCTGATGGTATACAACGACAGCATTGAATACCCTCAACCACTTATCATTACACAAAAAGGAGAAGAACCTTACTTTGAGGTATCCTCCGACACCATCTGGATTGACGATGACAATCTCACTGCCAAACTGTACATCAAAGGCAATGTGGACTGGTCTATTTCTCTCATAGACAGGGTTAAATGGCTGACTATAGACAAGATGGAGGGCATTGGCACAGATACGGTTACTTTTACAGCCGATAAGAGATCCAAGTTTGCACGTTCCCTCTCTTTCAACCTTAAAAACGGATTGGAACGAATTCCCACCCTCACCGTTGCCCAAAAAGGTATTGAACCCATTCTGTATGTGGATTATCCAGAAGGAGAAAAAGCCTTAAGAGTGGCCAATAAAATCGCCAGCACCCAGGCCACGCTGCATGCGAACATGTCGTGGAGAATTGCCCCAATGCCATTCATCATAGGCAAAGACACAATAGAACCTTGGATAAGCATAAGCGACACTATGGGCAATGGAACCACAGAACTTACAATCAACGTTTTAGACTCCAACAATTTGGTTACGGAGCGCAAAGCGACTTTCAGAATTATAGGTGAAGAAGAACACGAGTTCATGCTGACCATTTATCAAGACGGCACCGAATTCATAGCCTCTGTCTCAACAGACCATGTAGAAATCGGCAACATCAGCGGCAGCTCGTTCAGAGTGACCGTCAAAGCCAATGACCAATGGAACACCTCTGGTCAAGCATCCTGGTATAAAACCAACATCCAGGATGACACCACCTTGGTTGTCAGCATCAGCACCTTCAACTACGGCGACATCACCTTGTCTGACACACTATTCGTACGCCACATTTCAGATTATACAAGAAAGAAATGGATTCCTATCCTGATTACGCAGCAGCCCAGTTTCATCAACCTTTCAAAAGACACCGTTCTTGTTGAAAACCGCGTCGGCTCCACTGCCAAACTGAACATCACAGCCAACACTCGCTGGTACTGTCTGGGCATGTGCGCATGGACTTCCCTCAATAAGACATACGGTGCGGGCGACTTTGCCTTAGAAGTAAGGGCAACGGCGACCACCAACACCGAGCGTACCTGCAGCATTAACATCACCGACCGTAAAGGAACAAGCAAATATTTGATTGTTAAACAGTTGACTACGGTAGAAATGGACGATTACCTCATCAAGAACCTAAACATCTACCCCAACCCCGCTCACAATGTGGTACATATCGACAACAACCAGATCCTAATTGACAATGTGACGATGTTTGATGCTCAAGGCCGCGTAGTTCTCCAAAAAGAGAATGCCAACGACTATTCGGTAACGCTCAATACTTCGTCGCTAACCAACGGCATCTACTTCGTGCGCGTTACCGGCGACGGTCATGTTGTTACCAAACGCGTTGTTGTGCAATAATACGAAAACACATTCCCATTTTCCCCTGTAGAGACGGTGCACGCACCGTCTCTACGTTTTTTATATCCTACGAACTTTCAGTCTTTCCCAACAAATCAACAGCACAAACATTATTCATTTTCATCACTGCAACCCATTTCTTTCCTAAATCCTTAAGAGAAGCTCCAATGTGATAGACCTCATCATCAACGAGCAGAAAACGATCGTGGGACCGACTAAGGATTCGCACTTCTATCGAAGGATACTGAAGGTTATGTCGTTCAATATCAAGTCGCAACTGAGTATTTATCTGTCGTGTGTAAACGATTGCTTGGACGCCTTTTCCCCTTTTATCAAGCATTGCCAACACGGTTTCATCAATATAATTGTCAATCAAAACGACACAATTCTTTGCTTTCTTTATTAGACGGCATATAAATTCGTAAGCATCGAATATTTGTCCATCAAAGAAAATGCCCTCAACAGGTGGTAGGGCAGTGCGGACAAAGAAATCGATCTTTTCTTCTGTTTTGGCAACCCGTTGCTCTATGCGTTCAAATCTCTGATTTACAGAATATCCTTTTAGTAAATACTCTTTCAAAACACGATTGGCCCATTGACGAAATTTTGTACCTCTAAATGATTTCACACGGTAACCAACAGATATAATAACATCAAGATTGTATAATTTTGTTCTATATTGCTTGCCGTCAATGGCAGTTAGTAAGGAATCCTTACATACTGCATTTTTCACCAATTCACCTTCCTTGAAAATATTAGCTATATGCAAGGTGACATTGTTTCTGGTTGTTTGAAACAATTCCGCCATCTGCGCTTGTGTCAACCATACCGTATCATCACTCATCCTGACTTCTAACCTAATGGTTTCATCAGGATTGTATAACACCACCTCTCCTTGATTTTCCATTGCTAAACTAATTATACAAGTTAAGTTTGCAAATATAAGAATTTTATTTAAATATTAACAAAATATATTATCTTTGCATTTTAATTAATTAGATGGAAGAAGCTATTTTTTACACCTTGGCATTGTCGCTACAAAAGAACTACGGCGCAATGCTGATTAAGAAGATAATGGACCACTATGGCAGTGCCAAAGCATTTTTCGAATGGGCCGCGCAACGAGGACATCGGCCGTCGGTTGAACGGCTTCCGCGGCAAAGGCCTATCATCACCAAAGAGATTGCCGCTGCCGTGAATAACGAGATGCTACTGATGAAGCAGCACAACATCAACTGTTGCCTATACACCGACGAACATTATCCACAGAGGTTGCGGCACTGTGTGGATGCACCCGCCTTCTTTTTCTACAAGGGCAATGCCAACGCATTTAACACTGGCAAGGCCATCGCCCTGGTGGGCACGCGGATGGCGACATCCTACGGGCGTGAGGCAGTCCGAAGAGTGGTGGGCGATTGTGCCGGCTACGACCCATGCATAGTCAGCGGACTGGCGCATGGCATTGACACAGCGGCGCACGAAGAGGCACTGGAGCACCGTTTGCCCACCGTCGCGGTGATGGGCTCCGGTTTTGGCCACATCTATCCTGCGGGCAACCGCACACTGGCACAGCGCATCATTGAACACGACGGGGCCGTGATTTCCGAATACTTCTACCACACGCAGCCCGACCGACAGAACTTTCCCAAACGGAACCGCATCATTGCTGGCATGGCTGACGCCACCATCGTGGTTGAAACGGGAATGCGTGGCGGCAGCGTCATCACCGCTCATATTGCGAGTTCATACAACCGTGACGTGTTCGCCGTGCCAGGAGCCATCAACAGCGACAGCTCAGAAGGATGCAACGAACTTATCCGCAAAAACATGGCCGCCCTCATCTGCAATGGAACACATTTGGCTGAAATGATGGGCTGGGACCACGAAACACCGAAGGCAGTCCAACGCACCCTCTTCCTTGAGCTAAGCGAACCAGAACAACAGATCACCAATCTGCTACAAGAGAAGGGAGAGCTGCACATTGACGATATCAACGGACAAATGACGAACCTCACCGTCTCGCAAACGGCCGGAATATTGCTGCAGTTGGAACTGAAAGGGGTCATCCACTGCAAGCCGGGAAAGATTTACACGCTGGCATAACTCCTCAACGAAAAAGTTTTCCAATAAAACATTTTTATTATTAACTTTGCAAGTTAATTTTCTTTGAAGAAGCATGAACAGCAACTTAGACCCTTCACAAGAACGATTGACTGCCACTGAAAAGGAATTCGAACGCGCCATACGGCCATCCGATTTCAGCAATTTCTTTGGACAGGAGCAGGTCATCGATAATATTATTGTCTTTGTCAGAGCCGCCAAAGCCCGCGGTGAAGCGCTGGACCACGTGCTGCTGCACGGCCCTCCAGGCTTGGGCAAAACCACCTTGTCGCACATCATTGCCAATGAAATGGGCGTCAACGTGAAAGTCACCTCTGGCCCTGTCATCGACAAGCCCGGCGAACTGGCCGGCCTGCTCACCAACCTCGAGCCCAATGATGTGCTCTTCATCGATGAAATACACCGTCTGTCGCCCGTGGTGGAGGAATACCTCTACTCGGCCATGGAGGACTACAAAATCGACATTATGATCGACTCAGGGCCTAATGCACGCAGCGTGCAGATTTCGCTTAATCCGTTCACGCTGGTGGGCGCCACCACCCGTTCGGGACTGCTTACCGCCCCCTTGCGCTCGCGTTTCGGCATCAAGTTGCAACTGCAATACTACGATGCCAAGACCTTAGCCAAGATTCTCAAACGCTCGGCTTCCATCCTTAAAATAGAGATTAACGATGATGCTGCCTACGAAATCGCCCGCCGTAGTCGTGGCACCCCCCGTATTGCCAACCTGTTGCTGCGCCGTATCCGCGACTTTGCCCAGGTAAAAGGCAACGGCACCATCGACTATGACATCACCCAAGTGGCGCTTACAGCGCTCAATATCGACAAACACGGCCTTGACGAGATGGACAACCGCATTCTCAGCACCATCATCAACAAGTTCAAAGGCGGCCCTGTGGGACTTAACACCATTGCCACCGCCGTGGGTGAAGATGCGGGCACCATTGAGGAGGTTTACGAGCCCTTCCTCATCCAAGAGGGTTACCTTATGCGCACACCTCGTGGCCGCGAAGTGACCGAGACCGCCTACGAGCATCTGGGACTCACACGATTCTCCGAACAGCCTCGACTATTTTAATAACTTACTGTAAAAGCTCCTGCCATGAATAATAGTTTACGCTTTTTGAAACACATCATCATCTTTGCAGGGATTATGCTGACGTTCGTTGCGCTGTCGGCACAGAATCAGGACCAGGACTACGAACTTACCGCCAAAGCCAAGCACAACAACAACGGCATGGGACGGCGCTTCACTGTAGGTGTAGCCTTCGGTCCGGGTATCGACTGGCTGCAGCCCAAGACTGTTGACTACACCCGCGAAAAGACAGTCTTCAACTTCCGTGCAGGTGTCCTCTTCGACGTCAACTTCACGCAAGCCACCTACTATTACTTCTCGACAGGATTGTTTTTCCACTATGATGGTGGCAGACTGGCATTCCGCGATTTTACCAGAATCGACTCCATTCCCCAAGCCGCCGATATAAGTCGCAGATACAAAGCCTATTATCTCACTATTCCCACTGGTATCAAACTCAAAACCCCCGACTTCAACAATTTCGTCATTGCCGCCAACTTCGGTATGTACCATAGTTTCCTACTGTCATCCTCTATCAAAGACAAAGTGACCATCGAAGCAGCAGGCGAGATGGTGGAGATTTCGCCCGAACGCATCGGCCATGCCGAAACCAGGCCACTAAAGATCCGCGAGGCTATTTACGCGGGCTTAGGGTTGGAATACATCATCCGTGGCGACTTCCGCGCTTTCTTCTATGCTAACTTCTCGCACACTTTCACCAACTTCTTCAACGGCCAAAAATGCTGGAACGGCATCACTAGCGAAAAGGAAGTGGCCAAACTGAACAGTGTGGAATTTATCGTCGGCCTCAATTTCTAAACAAATGAAAATCATCTGCATAGGTCAAAACTACAGGACAGACAACACCACTGTCCCTGAGAAGCCTTTGTTCTTCATGAAACCCGAAACCTCGATGGTAGTGCGCAACCGGCCTTTCTTCGTTCCCGACTTTTCTAAGGAATTATACTACGAAATCGAATTAGTACTACACATCAATAAGGTGGGCAAATGCATCCAGCCGCGCTTCGCCCACACCTACTACGACGCCATCGCCTTGGGGCTTGACTTCACCGCCATGGATGTGCTGCGACAATGCAAAGAGCAGGGATTGCCTTGGGAGACCGCCAAAGCCTTCGACTACTCGGCGCCCATAGGGGAATTTATTAAGAAAGAAGAACTTGGAGACCTCAACAATCTGCACTTCCAACTGATGAAAAACGGCGAGTGCGTACAAGACGGCAACAGCAGTGAGATGATTTTCAACTTCGACAACATCATCTCCTACGTATCTCAATATGTCACCCTCAAGATGGGCGACCTCATCTTCACTGGCACGCCCGCAGGCGCAGGACCCGCGAAAATCAACGATTTTCTGGAAGGCTACCTGAACGGCACGCGCCGCCTACGATGCAGAATCAAATAATCACTTAACTATAATTAACATGAAAAAAGCCATGACTATCATCATTCTTTCCGCCATCCTCGTTGCAGGATGCCACAAGAAAGGAACAGAAATTGCCGAAACCAATCCATTTTTTCAGGAATGGAACACGCCGTATGGCGTTCCGCCGTTCGACAAAATTAAAATAGAGCATTACCTGCCCGCCTTCGAAGAGGGCATGAAGCAGCACAAAGCCGAAGTGGACTCAATTGCCAACAACCCCGAAGCACCCACTTTCGCCAACACCATTGAAGCTCTGGAATATAGCGGTGAACTGCTCGACAAGGTGAGCAATGTTTTTTTCAACATTGTAGAATGCTGCAACAGCGAAGAAATGGAGAAACTGACCGAGGAGATCCTGCCGAAAGTCACCCAACACGGCGATGATATTAGCCTCAACGCCAAGCTATTCGCTCGTATCAAAACCGTTTACGACCAGAAAGACTCGCTCGACCTCACCGACGAGCAGATGAGGCTGCTGGAAATCACCTACAAGAACTTCGTGCGCAACGGCGCCAACATTCCAGAAGAGCAACAGCCGCGCTTCCGCGAGATCAACGAAAAACTGTCGTTGCTGACAATGAAGTTCGGCAACAATGTGCTGAAGGCCACCAACGACTACAAACTGGTTGTAGGTGATGTTGCCAAACTGGAAGGCATGCCGCAGAGCCAACTCGACGCCGCCCTGGAGGCTGGCAATGCCGATAAGAGCACCAAAGGAAAATACGTGTTCACCATCCACATTCCCAGCATGGAGCCGTTCCTGATGAACTGCAAGGACCGCGAACTGCGCAAAGAGCTATGGACTGCCTACTCGACACGCTGCACTTCCGGCGCCACCGACAACCGCGCCATCATTGACAGTATTGTCAACCTGCGCATCGAACAAGCCCACATGCTCGGCTACAACAGTCACGCCGCCTACGTGCTGGACGACTGCATGGCCAAGACACCCGAAGCCGTCAACGACCTGTTGATGAAAGTATGGAAGCCCGCCTTAAAGAAAGCCCAAGAAGAAGCTGCTGAGTATCAGAAGATGATCAAAGCCGAAGGCGGCGATTTCCAACTGGAACCGTGGGATTGGAGATACTACAGCGAACGTCTTCGCAAAGCCAAGTACGACTTGGATGACGACAGCCTCCGCCCCTACTTCTCGCTCGACAATGTGCGTAACGGCATCTTCACCTGCTGCGACAAACTCTACGACATCTCCTTCAGAGAAAATAAAGATATACCTGTTTATCAGGAAGATGTGGTTGCCTACGAGGTGTTAGAGAACGACTCAGTCATCGCCATCGTTTATATGGACTTCTTCCCGCGTGAAAGCAAACGTAGCGGCGCCTGGATGACCAATTTCCGCGAACAGAGCATCGACCGCAACGGAAAGAATGTCATTCCCGTAGTATCGCTGGTGTTCAACTTCACCAAGCCCACCGCCAACAAGCCTTCGCTGCTCAACTTCGACGAGACGCAGACCTTCTTCCACGAGTTTGGCCATGGCCTGCACAGCATCTTCTCGCGCTGTCACTACGAGTCGCTGTCAGGCACCAATGTTAGTCGCGACTTTGTAGAGATGCCGTCGCAGATTTTCGAGAACTGGGCCTGCCATCCAGAGGTGATGCGCCTCTACGCCCACCACTACCAAACTGGTGAAGTGATTCCTGAAGCGCTGATTGAAAAGATTGAAGCTGCCGCCACCTACGGACAGGGCTTCATCAACGTAGAATTGCTCGCCGCCTCGTTCCTGGACATGTATTTTCACACCCTACCTATGAAAACTGACATCACCCTGCCCGACTTTGAAGACAAAGCCATGAACGCTATCGGCCTCATTCCCGAAATCATCTCGCGTTACAAGAGCACCTACTTCCAGCACATCTTCGCTGGCGGATACAGCGCCGGTTACTACAGCTACACTTGGGCTGCCGTGCTCGACAGCGACGCCTTTGAGCCATTCAGAAAAAATGGTGTGTTCAACAAAGAGACTGCCACTTCCTTCAGAAACAACATCCTCTCAAAAGGCAATACTGAAGAGTCTATGAAACTCTATATCAATTATCGCGGCCAAGAACCATCCATTGAACCGCTGTTGAAAAAGAGAGGCCTTCTCACTAAGTAAAACTTGAATCCGACTATCAAAAACAAAACCGACCGAGGCGGATTGGATAAAAATTTCCAATCCGCCTCATTTACTTCGGCAAAATTTTTCAAATCCGAGTAACTTTTTTCATACTTTTGCGTCTTTATTTCGATTAAGAAGCACAAAAAGATGAGAACAAAGTACATTGATTTAATCAGTCAAACCTACGAGTTTCCGCAAGAAGAGTTTAAAGTAGAAGACAACGAACTCTATTTCAATGATGTACCCTTGATGGACATCATCAAACAATACGGAACGCCATTGAAGATCACCTATCTGCCCAAGATTTCGCAGAACATTCAGCGTGCCCGTAGATGGTTCAATGTGGCTATCGCCAAGGCCGACTATCAGAGCGACTACCACTACTGCTACTGCACCAAGAGTTCGCACTTTGAATTTGTCTTATCAGAAGTACTTAAAAATGATGTACATATAGAGACGTCATCCGCTTTCGATTTGAACTTGATAGAGACATTGCACGAAAATGGAATGTTCGAAAAAGAGAACTTCATCATCTGCAACGGCTTCAAAAAACAACAATATATTGAAAACATTTCGATGCTCTTGGATAAAGGTTACGTTAACCTTATTCCTGTGATGGACAGCAAATACGAATTTGAATTGCTGAACCAAAATATCAATTCGAAATGCAAAATAGGCATCCGCATTGCGGCGGAAGAAGAGCCCCGATTTGAATTCTACACTTCGCGTTTGGGCATCCGATACAATGATATTATTCCTTTTTACGAGGAAAAAATCAAGAAAAACCCCAAGTTCGAGTTAAAGATGTTGCACTTTTTCATCAACACCGGCATTCACGACACGGCGTATTACTGGAACGAATTGACGAAGTGCGTCAACCTTTATTGCGACCTCAAGAAGCGTTGCCCCGAACTGGATTCGCTCAACATAGGCGGCGGATTTCCCATCAAAAACGCCCTTTCGTTCGAGTACGACTACGAATACATGGCCGAAGAAATCGTTTCTCAAATCAAACAGATATGCGACCGTGAAGGAGTTAAGGAACCCGACATCTTCACAGAGTTCGGTTCTTACACCGTGGGAGAAGCCAGCGCAGTGCTCTTCTCCATTGTGCAACAAAAGCGCCAAAACGACCGCGAGTTGTGGGACATGATCGACAGTTCTTTCATGACCACCTTGCCCGACACGTGGGCCATCAACCAGCAATTCATCATCCTGGCGGTTAACAACTGGGACAAAGAATACGAGCGTGTCTTCCTTGGCGGCCTCACCTGCGACAGCCACGACTATTACAACTCGGAGGCTCACTTGAACGCCGTCTTCCTCCCCAAGATTCACGAGGACGGCGCCGAAGACACCGTTTATAACAGTCCCGACCACGAGCCGCAGTACATCGGCCTCTTCAACACGGGCGCCTATCAGGAGGCTGTGGGCGGCTACGGCGGCATACAACACTGCCTAACCCCCGCGCCCAAACATATCATCATCTACCGCGACGAAGAAGGCGAACTCTGCACCAAGCTATTTGCCAAAGAGCAAAGTTACAAGTCGATGTTGAAGATTTTGGGATACTAGGAATAATGTATAATTAACAATGTGTAATTGATAATTATATCAACATCTCTCCGTTCTCATCTCTCCGTTTACTTCAGCCCCTCCCTTTCTAGCAGTGCGTCCACTTTGGGTTCGCGGCCACGGAACTTGACATAGAGATTCATGGGCTTGTCGGAACCGCCTTTCGACAGGATGTTCTCAACATACGAGTCGGCCACCTCCTTGTTATATACGCCTTTTTCTTTGAAGAGCGAAAACGCATCAGCGTCAAGCACTTCGGCCCACTTATAGCCGTAATAGCCAGCCGCATAGCCTCCAGCGAAAATGTGCGTAAACGCTGTGCTCATGCAAGTTCCATCAACCAGCGGCAACAACTCGGCCGGTGCCATGGCACTACGCTCCGTCTCCTGCACATCCTTGATTTTAGAAGGATCGGTGGTGTGCCACATCATGTCCAACAGACCGAACGACAGTTGGCGGCAGGAGGCATAGCCTGCGTTAAAATTGCGGAAAGCCTTCATCTTCTGCACTAACTCGTCGGGAATCAACTCGCCCGTCTGATAATGATAAGCGAACTTGCTTAGAAACTCTTTTTCAACAGCCCAATTTTCAAGCAGTTGCGACGGCAATTCCACAAAATCGCGGGGCACACTGGTGCCACTGATACTCGAGTAGTGCACCTCCGACAACATGCCGTGCAGCGCATGGCCGAACTCGTGCATGAAAGTGGTCAGCTCGCCGAAGGTGAGCAACGACGGATGACCCGGCGTGGACGGCGTGAAGTTCATCACCAGCGATACCAGCGGGCGCACATCGCGACCGTCGGCATCGACATGCTGTTCGCGAAACTCGGTCATCCAAGCTCCACCCCGCTTTGAGTCGCGCGGATGGAAATCCAGATAGAGCAACGACATCAGCCGCTCGGCACGATAGACCTCAAACACCTTCACATCGGGGTGATAAACAGACACTTGCTGCGTCGGCTGAAACGATAGGCCAAACAGGTCGGTAGCCAAACCAAACACACCCTCTATCACCTTTTCCAGCTTGAAATAGGGCTTCAGCATCTCATCGTTGAACTGGAAACGGTGCGTTTTCAATTTTTCGGAGTAATAGGCGAAATCCCAGCGGCACAACTCGCCCTCAAAGCCCAGCGAATGAGCATATTCGGTCACTTGGGCCAGCTCGCGCTGCGCCACGGGCATAGAGTATTTCAGCAACTCATTTTCCAAGTGCATCACATTCTCTACATTGGCTGCCATGCGCTCTTTCAGCACATACTCGGCAAAATTGGCATAGCCCAGCAGCCGCGCCACCTTGTGTCTGAGCTTGAGCGTCTCTTTTACAATCTCTTGATTATCAAACTTATCCTTATAGGCCTTTGTATTGTATGCCATAAAAATCTCTTTCCGCAATTCGCGATTGTCGGCATACGACAGCACGGCCGTCACGCTGGGCTGCGACAGGTCGAACAGCCAGCCCTCCAACCCTTTGGCCTCGGCCTTGGCACGCGCCACCGCCAAACGACTTTCAGGAATGCCAGCCAGCAAAGCCTTGTCGGTCACATGTTTGGAAAAAGCGTTGGTGGCATTGAGCACGTTCTCGCCATACGTGAGCGCCAGCAGCGACAGACGGGAGCTCATCTTGCGGTATTGTGCCTTGTCGTATTGCGACAGCGCAGCACCGCTATTCACGAAAGAGCGGTAGGTGTCGTCCAGAAGCATCTGCTGTTCGGTGGTCAGCCCTTCGGCATGCTCGTGCACCTGATAGACCTTTTCAAAAAGGAGCCCATCCAGCTTGATGTCGTTGGAAAACTCTGTCAACAGCGGACTTACCTCTTGAGCTATCCTCTGCATTTCTGGCGTGGAGTCGGCTTCCAGCAGATTGAAAAAGACGTTGCTGATGCGGTTCAAGCACTCGCCCGAGCGGTCAAGGGCGGCAATGGTGTTCTCGAACGTAGGCTCGTCGGGGTTGCTTTTAATCTCTTCAATTTCTTTACGCGCCTCTTTAATGGCTTCCTTAAATGCGGGCAGATAATGCTCAATTTTAATCTTATCGAATGGCGGTGTCTGATAAGGCGTGGACCACGCTTGCAGCAAAGGGTTATCCAGATTCTTCATCTTATCTTCATTTTGGAATAGCAAAGATATAAAAATATTGTTGAGATGTAGAACGAGGCCTTGACAATTCACCCATGCGAAACAGCAATGCTTTGGTTAACTTTTTTTTTACAAAAGGGGATATGAATAATAAAATACTTATATTTGCAAAATCTTATCCAACTAAATATTACTCTTTACTCACTATTGCACAAACAATGTAGAAAGCGGTTTTGCTTGTGTTTTGGACTTCCAAATGTAATTCTTGATGCAGACTGTGGAACAGCCATTTACGGTCCTTTTTCTATGACAACTGGCTCAACATTATCTGTTTATTAACCCAATCATTTCATGTTATGAACCCAAAGAAACGTATATCTGTTCTTTTTATAGGCCTTTTATGTCTGGTGACATCTTGCCATAAAGAACCTGAAGTGCCTGAAACACATCCTACAGGTGCATTGTTAGAAACAGGATTTGTCAGACAACCGTCTTCTGGAACGATTGCTCTTAACGACACGATATTTCAATATTCAAGAATAGAATGCTACTATTACGAAAATGCGCGTAACAATATACTGTTAGAATTGAGAGATACAATCTCTAATAATTGGGTCTGGTTCCATCTTTTTGCATCCAATCCTTCACGCAGCGAATTTCTCAAACCCGGCATTCACGATTTGTGGCGGTTTGAATGTGGTTGGAACATTGCAGGTAATGATCCAAGTTATTGGCAAAATGTAACAGGAACATCTCCTTTGGTTTTTTCATGGGAAAACATTGCTATTAACAGCAACAGACACATGATTGGGAAAGGCACAATAGAAATTAAAGACACTCTGCAAATACAAGGAAATGTTATTTATCTCCCCTCTCAAACGATTACTTTTGAGTTCAAACAGCAGGAATAGTTATGTGTTATTATAATGTCAAATTTTCTGATTCATAACGATTCAATAAAACCATCAAAAGAGATTCTTACTTATAAAAAGAGGCATTTATATATCTTTTAGCACCTTTTTTTGGAAAATTATATCCTCTGTTGGTACTGAGCCCCTTCCGCGGCGACCAAGTTTAGTGTTCCATAGAACATTCATAGCGCGCCGCGGTAGAGGATGCAGACCTTTTCGCTACCTCAGATTACGCTACGCTCATCTGAGGTTATTGAGAGGGAACCTCTACGAGGTTAAAAAAATGCGGATGACAATGTGTGGAGGTGTCCCGTAGGGACACCCTCCCAATAACCCCACACAAGCGCAGTAGCGCGCTGTGTGGGGTAGCGGAAGGCATGTGCGCTCCTCGCGGCGCGGGGAAGATGCGCTATGAAACAACATGCGTAATCGCCGCGAAAGTGACACGCTTGCAGCAATGCTTGCAAATAATGGGATGGCCTTGAAATGGTACAAGAAAAGAGGTTGTTCTTGAAACACTTTGTGCCATCAAGTATATAGTTACCTAAAAAGAACCTCTTTTTTCATTTTTTTAAAGAAAATGGCCTATGGTTTGGCAATTTTCATTATTTTTGCCTCTTGAATTATATTGGCATTATTTCAATCTTAACTTAAGATATTAATTAACAAAGAAATACATCACGATTATGAAAAAGTTCAGATTCATACTCCCCTTGCTGGCTGCCGTCGTACTAACGATAGCCTTTGCCCAATGCACGAAAGACACCAAGTGCAAAGCCGTCATCAAAGTATATTACTCCGAGACTGGCATCGACACTGGCCAAGTAGCCGCCAACGTGCAAGTGGAGATAGGCACCAACTCGAACTTTGCCCAATTTGCCCAAGCCACCGGCACCACCGACAACAACGGTGTTTTTGAGCATACCTTCGACTACGAGGCCGTACTGCCCGTCATCGCTTCCATCACCAAACCCGATGGCCGCATGTACTACGGTTCAACCCAGATTGCCCTCAAGCCCGGCGAAACCGTTGAGCAGCCGCTGCTCATCATGCCCCGATAGGCACGCCTTCATGGGCTGCTACTCACGTAACAGCCTGATGTATAACTAAAACCATTGGTTTTGAGCAGGTCGGGAATAAGCTATATTTTTATCGCCGTTTTTACCATTATCTTATTGGTAATAATATACTTGCGCCCAAAACAAGCCTCCCAACCCTTAACAGACCCTTTACTTTCGCAAAACTACACGCAAAGCGATGACACCTTGCGTGTGCTGCTCTACGCCCACTCGTCCGACTACTTCATGTTCCGCAGCACGCCCATCGGCTTCCAATACGAACTGCTGAACGCCCTGGCCAAGGGGCTGGACATGAAGCTCGACCTGACACTCAACGGCAACCCCGACGAAGTCTATTCGCAAGCCTTTAGCAACCGCTACGACATTGTGGCCATGGACTTTAAGAAGAACCATTTTGTGGCCCAGCTGCTCACACTGTCGCTGCCCCACTCACAATCGCACCCCGTGCTCATTGAACGCGTGCCCGAAGAGGGCGACTCAACTGCTCATCGCATCCTTTATGTGCCAGCCCAATTCTCCACCCAAATCAGCACCGACTCGCTACCCGACCCGTCGTCGTGGGTGACCGCCTACAGCAGCGAGCTGACCACCGAAGAGATGTTTGACCTGCTGCAAAAGAAGAAAATGGACTACATCGTTTCCGACTACCAGACGGCCATCACGCTGCTTCCCTTCTACTCCGACTTGCAGATGAGCAGACAAATTGGCGAGGATTTCGACCGCAGTTGGGTGCTGAACGACTACAACGACGAACTCAACCAGCGCATCAACGGCTGGCTGGCTGAATACAAGCAGTCGAAAGAGTACGAAAAGCTGTGCAAGAAATACTTCTCTCCCCATTCTAAAGTACTGAATTACACATCACCGCAAAAACGCTCAAGGCGCATCTCGCCTTACGACCGCGAGCTGAAAAAATATGCCAAGCTTTACCGTATCGACTGGCGGCTGGTGGCCTCCATCATCTATCAGGAGTCGAAATTCCAAAGCAACCTGGTGGGTATGGGCGGCAGTTTCGGCCTGATGCAGCTGATGCCCGCCACGGCGGCGCGTTACGGCATCACACCCGAGTCGTCGCCCGAAGAGCAGATAAAAGGCGGCATCCAGCTCATCTCGCAGTTGAAGCGCCGCTACCGCAATGTGGAAAATGACGAGGACCGACTCTACTTCATCTGTGCCGCCTATAACGCCGGCTCGGGGCACATACAAGACGCCCAGCGACTGTGCGAGAAATATGGCGAAGACAAATATGTTTGGAACAATGTGGCCAAATACCTCGAGCTGAAATCAGAGAGCCAATACTACAACGACCCAGTGGTCAAGCTAGGCTACTACCCGGGCCGCCACACGGTGAAATATGCCGAACGCGTCATTGCACGCTATAATGGCTACAAGACCATCGTCAAATAGCTACGGGAAATTGGGCGTGCGCGCCACTTTAAAGTCACCATCCTCATAATAAATAAGATACGCGGCCAACTCAGGGTGCAACTGGAGCCATTGCATCGATTTCTCCCTGCCCATCACCATCAGAGCCGTAGCGTAGGCGTCGGCTGATGTGCAATCGGCGGCAATGACCGACACACTCAGCAAATCGGAGCGCTCGGAGTAGCCCGTGCTGGGGTTGATGATGTGCGAAAAGCGCTCACCGTCCCGCTCGTGGTAATTGCGGTAATTGCCACTGGTGGCGATGGCCTTGTCGCACATGGGAAAATCATAACTCGAAGCTATCTCGCCCTCGCTATCCTCCGTAGGCACCTGCACGCCAATGCGCCACGGCTTGCCCGCCTTGGAGCCACAAGTGCGCACCTCGCCGCCAATATCGACCAGAAAGTTGGTGTAGCCGCGCTGTCGCAGCAACTCCACCGCCTTATCCACTGCCAGTCCTTTGGCTATCGCGCCAAAATCGAGTTGGATATTGGCATTGCGCTTGATAAGATGACCATATTCGATACCAATCTTCTCATAACCAACATTTTCCAATACACTATCCACCATTTGCGCTGTCACTTCACGCAAAGAATCGGGGCCGAAACCCCACAACTTGACCAGCGGGGCCACGGTCACATCGAAAGCGCCGTGGGTGTTGCGACTGATTTGCGTGGAAAGTTGCAACAATTTGACAAAATCCTCCGACAAATAGAGATCTTCACCACGATTGAGGCGACAAACCACCGACGACGAATCGAAAAGCGAGAACTCGGCCGAAAAGGCAGCAAACAACGAATCGAGGGAGGCTTGCATGCCGGCGTCCTCATCACCACAATAAGTCACGGCATAATAAGTGCCAAACACCGGAGCCGAGCAATGGTGCACGGCCGTAGGGCGACAAGCGCTCATCAGAAAAATCAGAAGCAAGAGAAAAACACTATTTTTCATACCAAAATTATTCACAAAACCATCCAATCATTTTTCAAAAAAGGCCTCAAAAGACGCCACAAACTTACACAAAAAAGCTGTATAAGAGAAGAATTGCATACAACCCTTAAAATGACTATCTTTGCACCCTCAAAAATAATCCTAAAAAGATTGTTTTTGATATACTAAACTCTGTTTTTTATCGTTTTTTGAAAGTTACAATCGTCATTATGGGAAAAAGAGCTCTACCCCTTATCATCTTAGTATGTGCGCTCCTTCTGTCGGCCTGCAAAGAGCCCGACCTCACCCCTTCGTATATTGAAGTGGCCAAGGAAGATGTGACGATGAACATGTACAATTTCAACACGTTACACAACACCAACTTCGATGAGTTTGAGTTGGCCGCCATTGCCGACCAGAATTTTTCCGACATCTGGATTACCGCCGACGGCACCAACTTGGGTACCTGGGAGATGCCGTGCAAGTTGCCGCTGCTGGACCGTGACTCCGTCTTATTGTCGCTTACCCCTGGCATCCTCATGAACGGCCAATCGACCACACGTCCGAAATATCCGTTTGTGCAAGCTTTCAAAAAGAGATTTTTCTTTGAAAAAGAGGGTGTTACCAAAGTACAGGCCAGCATACAGTATTACAACAACGTCTATTTCCCGCTCGTCGAAACCTTTGAGGGCGCTGGCATCACCTTCACAAAGCGCGACTCTACCCGTGTAGAGTTCACCCGAACCACCGACCCCGACCTGATCTATCGCAACCCCTCGCAGCCCGGAGCACTGAACATGACCTCGGGTGTACTGACCTTACCCGACACCATCACTTCGTTTGAAGTGATTTCGGAAGAGTTGCAACTGCCAGGCCAGGGCTATCCCGTCTTTTTGGAAATGAACTACAAGTGCGACAAAGAGATGTATGTCGGACTACTGACTCACCAGACGACCTCGGCCGTGGTTATCCATGACCCCCTGGTGAACATACGCCCCACCGACCAATGGAAGAAGATTTACATAAATCTGACACAGTGCATTGGCCGCCGCTTCCTCACCGCCAAGAATTACCAAATTATCATATCGAGTGTGAAGGACAAAACCGACACCAACGATGCCCATTTCTACTTCGACAACATCAAAGTGGTCTATATCTACTAAACTGTATCCATGAACAAACGCCGACTGACATTTCTCTACATCCTCTTCGACATTCTGGCTGCCATCTTGACATGGGTATTGTTTTTTATATACCGAAAATACAATGTTGACCACACTTTGTTTAGCCATTTTGCAGAGAGCATCTTTGATGACCCGAAATTCTACATGGGCATCATCTTTCTGCCTATCTACTGGGTGCTACTGCACACTTTCGTCGGCTATTACAAGCATGTGTACCGCAAGTCGCGACTGAAAGAACTCGGCACTACCCTCACTATCACGGCGATTGGTGTATTGCTGTTTTTCTTCATTTTTATTTTGGATGATATTGTCAACAGCTATGTCGATTACATCAAGTATTTTGCCTTCCTTTTCTCGGCACAATTCCTGCTTACCTACATTCCGCGACTCATCATCACCACCTCCATTATCAATAAGATACAGAAAGGCATCATCGGCTTCAACACGCTTATTATCGGCAGCGATGCTGTGGCCTTGAGCACCTACCACTCGGTTGTGGCACAACACAGCTACGCAGGCAACTACATCATCGGCTATGTATCTGTACCCGACGAAGATGACCACACTTTGGCACAAGAACTGCCTTGCTTAGGCACTTTGGATAATCTTCAAGACATTATCAATGAGAAACATATCGAAGAGCTGATCATTGCCATCCATAACGGCAAGCGCAAATATGTGGAGACCATCATCACGATGACGCGCGGCCTGAATGTCAACCTCAAGCTCATCCCGCAGACGCAAGACTTCCTCTTAGGCGTTGTTAAAACATCGGCCGTACAGCATGTGCCACTCATCTCCATCAATCCTGAGTATCTACCCGATTGGCAGAGATACATCAAACGAGGCATGGACATCCTGCTGTCGATTATTGCCATGATTCTGTTGCTGCCCATCTATATCTTCCTGGCCATCGGTGTCAAACTATCCTCTCCCGGCCCTATTTTCTATAAGCAGGAACGTATCGGCTATCGCGGCAAACCCTTCATGATTTACAAGTTCCGCTCGATGGTGGTCAATGCAGAGAAGGATGGCCCACAGCTGTCGAGCAAGACGGACGAACGTATCACCTCGTTCGGCAAGTTCATGCGCAAATCGCGACTGGACGAGACGCCGCAGTTTTTCAACGTACTTATCGGTGACATGTCGCTGGTAGGTCCGCGTCCCGAACGCCAATACTACATCGACAAAATCATCGAAAAAGCTCCCTACTACAAGCTATTGCTCAATGTAAAACCTGGCATCACCTCGTGGGGACAAGTTAAATTCGGCTATGCCGAAAACATTGACGAGATGATTGAACGACTGCGCTGGGATATTCTCTACATTGAGAACATGTCGCTGCAGATGGACCTCAAGATTCTCATCTACACAGCGTTAATTGTATTGAAGCGCACTGGAAAATAATCAGATTTCCCCTTTAATAATTTCCGCAGATTACGCAGAAAAGCGAAGATAAAGAATGCGCACATCAACGGCTTTACCTATATTTTCTGAAGTTTGATGTCGATATCAAAATAACGGTGCGGCTTCTCGAAAGGAACCAGCGGATGCGACATTACCTCTTGCGGTAAATAAATGGCACACATGGTGTTCGCCACATGATAGAGGTGATTGCGCTTGTCGGCAGGAGTGCCGTCGAGGATGCCTGAAAGGACACTCCAACGCACCGTCTCAGTATCGGAGCCATAATCGTGCCAAACGATGATAGAGTGGTCGTTACGAACTAACTTAAAGGCAGTTTCCGTATCTTTTTTCACTGCTTCGGAATGATGGTCGCCATCCACAAACACGAGGTCGTAACGGCCATAGTGCTCCGAAAAGTCGAACGTGAGCGAGTTGCCCCACAACTGCGTCACATTGGGCAATTTTTCAGAGAAGAAGGCGTGCAGGGAAGCATACTCCTGCGGATAGCCCAGTGACAAAATTTCCTCTTTCGACAGGTTGAAAGTGGTGCATTGCGGCACCACAGCTGCCACATTGGCCACGCTCTCACCACGCCAAGTGCCAATCTCGAAATAACTCTGTGCCTGATACTTCTGTGCCACAGCCTTCAGCAAGGCGAGGTCAATAGGCAAAGTCATGCCCGACAAATAGGAATAGGGCGAAACCTGTTGTTGGAAGTCGGGGAACAGCGTTTCCAGATCCACCACAGGCAGTCCGTCAGGCAAGCCATACTTGTCGGCCACCTCCTTTTTCTTCACCGTCTCATTGTTCAGCACGGCGTTCAGCAGGTATGGATTGGCGGCAATAAGGCGCAACGCCTTCAATGCTTTGGCTATTTTTTTCATGGCATGGATGATTTATCGGTATCGGAATTATCCTTAAAGAAGTTGCATATATAATCCTTAAATTCAATGTAATACGAGCGCACCTCCTCACGACTTATCAGCATATCGCGCCATGTGAACTGTGACGACTTGAAGAAGCAGATGAGGATAAAGACGGCATTGGCGGAATAGGCTAACGTGGAAGTGGCGGCGGCGCCGTAGATGTCGAAGCGCGGAATGAGCAGGAAGCCCATGGTGACCGTAAAGAAGAGGCCGCAGAGCGCAGCGTAGGTGTTCATCTGGTACTTGCCGATGCCCGAGTAGTAGTGGCCGATGATGAGGAACAGCGAGTACATGAGCACGCCAGGCGCCAGAATGCGAATCACGCCGGGCAGCTCGCCAAATTCGGGACCGAAGAGCAGCTGGTAAAACGAAGACGGCAGCACAGACAAGAAGAGTACCGCCAGCAACGATACGACGAAGCAGAGTTTGGCCAAACTGAGTGTCAGCTTTTGCGAGTATCGCTCATTCTGCGCATTGGCGATACGCGCGTACTGCACAAGGGCGATGCTGTTACTGATAATCCAGATGGCTTCCGACAGCGACACGGCATTGGAGAAGATGCCCACGCGCCCTTTATCCATATACATATCCAAAAGATAGTAGCCCATACGGAGATTGAAGAACTGCACAAAGTGGCCCAGTTGGTTCAGTGCTCCGTACTTAAACAGGTCGCCCACCACCTGACGGTAAGCTGCCAGCGGCTCGATGTGGAAACCTCGGAACTCGTCGCGCAGCATCCACAGGCCCAGCAGCCACGTGAGCCCGTAAGAAACATACAGTGCAACGATATAACTGAAGATGGAGTAATTTTCCATCACAAAGTAGCCCAGCAGCAAAGTAAGCAGAATCAGCACCGGCTGCAGCAGGTTGAGCAGGTTGGCCTGCCGCACCTTCTCGCGACCGATGAGCACCTCGACGGGAATGGCCCGCAACGATGCCAGCACCGCCAACAGTCCGGTATGCAGCGCCAATATGGGTGATAACTCCCCGTAAAAGAGCAACATAAAGCCGATGGCGAAAAGGCCAACCAACGACGACCAGAGGGCGGCGGGAAAGACCAGCTTGTGAAAGGCGTGTTTGGGCGTGAGATAGACCAGACTGTTGCCACTGACAATATCCGAAAAGATGAGGATGAAGGTAATGGTCGCCAGCAGCAGCGACTGCTCACCTTTGCCCACATCGCCCACCGACTGCGAGATGACGATTGCAATCAAGAAGTTGCAAACGGCAGCTAACAATCTGGTTCCAAATGTATTGGCAATTTTTCTAAACACGAGCCTCTGTTCTGGTTAATAAAGCAAATCTACATCACCGAGCCCTTCACGCACCACTTCCATCTCGTCGGAGGTACAATCCACCACTGTGGAAGGAACATTGCCGCCGTAGCCGCCATCAATCACCATATCAACCAGATGGCCATAGCGTTCGTATATCAGTTCGGGGTCGGTAGTATATTCCACAATCTCATCGTCATCCTTGACCGAGGTGGACAAAATGGGATGACCGAGTACTGAAACGATTTCTCGGATGATATTATTGTCCGGCACGCGGATGCCGACGGTTTTCTTATTGCTTTGGATGATCTTCGGCACATTGTTGTTGGCCGGCAGAATGAAGGTGAACGGTCCGGGCAGTGCCTTTTTCATAGACTTGAACACATTGTTGGGAATAGGCTTGGTAAAATCGGACAAGTGGCTCAAATCCTGACAGATGAAGGTCATACTCGACTTCTTCTTCGCATTGCCGAGGATAGAGGTTATGCGTTCCACACTCTTCTGCATGTAGATATCGCAGCCGATGCCGTAGATGGTGTCGGTGGGATAAATGATCACCCCGCCGTCTTTCAGGCATTCCACCACTTTACTTATTTCGCGCGGATTAGGATTCTCGGGATAGATTTTGAGCAGCATAACCTATTACAATAAAAAAAGGGTAAGCTACTTATATCGCATCGCTACAACCGATGTACCCTTGCTACATTCCTGTCCTGGGGGAGTTGAAAGGGAGCAGATCGTACAAGACTTACCCGCTGCAAAAATACAAAAAAATGTGGTTTTTGAAAGAAAATTTTTTACAGCATAAAATACTAATCATAATAATTTGTATATCAATAATTTATTGAATTTTCTATAAAAATAAAGATTGTCACTTTGCCCAAAAGAAAATTTTCTTATTTTTGCCGCGGAGAGTTGGCAGAGTGGTCGATTGCGGCGGTCTTGAAAACCGTTGAGGGTAACACCTCCGGGGGTTCGAATCCCTCACTCTCCGCCGAGACGATATAATCATCTGTATTAAAAGAGATTATGTCGTTTTTTTTTATTTTCTCACTTTTCTTCATTGTTGTTTTGCGTGATGCCTTGAAGTTCACTCTCTCGTCAACATCACACTCTTTCGCTTTGCGGAAATGCCGTACCATTTTCTTCCAAAAATCGCCCATTCCTTATCCATACTGGCTTCTGGCTGTCTCTTTTTCAAAAAAAATTGTTCTTTTCCCTCTTGACTTCTCTAAAATAATATTGTAAGTTTGCGGGAATAAAACCTCACGATTATCGAAACACCTCTACACTCTAACGAACAAAATATGACTTTTACCAGTCGCGAATGGCATAAGAAACTTATTGCCAGTAGATTTCATATTGCCTTATTTTCCCCTAAAAAATCCATTTGGCTGCTGATTGTGCTCCTTATGATGGCCATCATGCCAGCCGATGCGCAGATAAGGCAGCGTATAAATGCCATCAAAAATGCCGACCCTCTAACCATTTCGGGTAGTGTCGGCGCATCGATGGGCATTGCACACAACAACTCGCCCACCTACTATTCCACGCCGTTTTCGTATTCGTTGTTCGGCAACTTCAACTTCAGCATCTACGGGTTCAACCTGCCCATCTCGTTCTATTTCATCAACAACAGCACCAACTTCTCCTATCCGCGACTGCCCGCCATTTCGCTAGGTATGACACCCACCTACAAGCGTTGGCGTTTCCATATTGGCACCAGCAGTCTGCACTTCTCCAACTACACCTATTCGGGCCTCACCTTCTTGGGTGCAGGTGTCGAATATCAAGGCAAGTTGCTACGTGCAGCGGCCTTCGGCGGCATCATCAACCGGAAGACCAACCTGCGGCAATACGACGACCGCAGCGCCTTCCAGCGTCTCTCCGACTCGCTGTTAGGGCTGAACATTCCCGAGTCGTCGCTACCGCAATACCGCCGCTGGGGCGGAGGTGTCAAGATTGGTGTCGGCAATGCACAGAACTACATCGACTTGTCGGTATTCAAGGCTAAGGACCAGCTAAACACGCTGCCCGAAGAGTGGCGCGACACCATCAAGGGCAAGGAGAACCTGGCCATCGGCCTGTCGGGGCGCTTCGCCATCCGCCGCTGGTTTTCGTTCACCGCCAACTTGGGCGTCAGCTTCTATTCTGACGACATCCGAGACAGCATTCTCAATGTCAGCGAGAAATCACACAAAACCCTGAAGAACATAGCCTGGCTTTACGGTGTGCGCGGCAACTCCATTGTGCGTTTTGCCGGCGACGCAGCCATGAACTTCCACACCAAGATTTTCAACGGAAGCCTCACCTACCGGTTCATCCAGCCCGACTATGCCTCATTAGGAACCAGCAATTTCAGCCAGAACACGCACAGTTTGGGCGCCAACACCAATTTCAGGATGTTTAAAGGCAAATCGAACCTGACGCTGGTGGGCTACATACAACGCGACAACCTGAATCACAAGCAGATGTACACCAACCAGGTGATCACTTACAGCATGAACTGGAACAACAACATCACCGAAAATCTGGAACTCGGCATCATGTACAACGGCATCAAGCAGAACCAGTATGATGGCACCTGCATAGTTCCCGACTCCATCCGCTTGAACCGCATCACCCACACGGTCATGTTTGCCCCATCCTACACTTTCTACAAAAACAACGACCACACCGTCTTTGTTAACTTCGACTTTGTCCAAAATAAAAACCTGAATAAAAACTACTTCTCCGCTTCAGGCGATGTGATGACCATCTCGGCAGGCGCCGGCTATAACATCATGCTCCGCGCCATCCGCCTGTCATTGAATGTCGGCTACGACTACTCCATCTCGAAAAGCGAAGGCTACAATTACGACTCCCACACGTTGCATTACGGCTTGAGCTACAACATCATGTCGAAAGACAAACTCAACTGGAACGCTTTCTACAACGGCTCTTGCGGCTACAACATTATCAAGGATGAAGGTGCCAGCAACAATATCTCTGTCAGCAACTGCGTCGGCAGCACTTTCAATTACAATAGTGCCCACTCGGCCTCTATGTACCTGTCGCTAAGCAACTTCAGCGAGAACATTGTCATTGGCCAGAAGATTGCCACCGCCCTAGATTGCCGTTTCACGCTGGCCTACACATATTCCTTCAACAAGGTTGTCATCAAAAAAGGCGAAGGCAACAAGAAGAAGGAAGAACGCATGAACAAGAAGTTGGATAAGATTTTTGAAAAAAGTCAGAAAAAAAGAGCCAAACAACAAGAATAACATCTAAATCCCCATAACTATGAAACGCACAGCCACCTTACTTTTAGTCTTATTTATGGTTCTGATGACGGGATTGCGCGCCCAAATCACCACCATTGTAACACCGAAGGTTCAGATGTTTCCCTCATCCGGTCTCACCTACCTTGACGACCCAATGAGGTACTTTAATGTTTTTATGCAAAACACGGGGCCTGAAACAGAGCATGTTTACGTGACTATCACTGTATCGTGCTCATTCTCAGCCACGGGAAAGACCTTCAGTCTGGAAACGCCGAACAATATGGCACCTGTAACGCCATTGACTATCAGTGCGGGCGAGAACAAGCGGCTGACCTATATGGACTTCAAGACCGTGATGGCGCACATCACTGGCCGTGATGTCAGAATGCAGGGCATCTCGTGGCAAGATGCGATGATGCTGCCCGAGGGCAACTACGAAATCTGCGTTCAGCCGTATAAATGGGATCATTCGGGTGGCGTGCCTGCACCTATTCCGGCTGGGGAACCGGGATGTTGCTACTTCACCATCTGCTATAGTGGCTCTGCACCCGAATTCACTTCGCCAATCATCGGCCAGGCGGCTGGCAACTCACTGGTAATCAACCCACGTATCGACCGTGAGAGTCTCCGCACGCCACTCAGCGATGCCGACGAACTGTCGGACAGCCGTGCCGGTTCAAACTATACCACACTGACACCTACCAAAAAGATTACTTTCTCATGGACTGATGTTCTCTCCAACTGCATCAACAACTCCAACCTCAACTATATGTTCAAGTTGGTAGAAGTTACACCGCAACAGACTGTACAAGATGCTATTACGCAGAATCGAGTCATCTTTGCCATCAACGCCGGCTCTCGAACTACCTGCATTATAGACACTCTTACAGACCTGCAAATCAAATTGCAACGAGGCCACACCTATGCGGCACAAGTGACAGCCGTCGCCAAGGACCCGAACACTGTCCTCCGCTTGGGCAACGACGGCAAGAGCCAGATTATCGCCTTCACCTGGGGCAAGGCCATCAACATTCAACGTCCTACAAGGCCCATTGTCACTACGGACTCCTCGACCTCCGACAACAAGGATGCCGTGCTGAAGACCATCTACAATCCTTACCTCATCTCGCCCGTAGTAGATGATGACGCAGCAGATGTGCTGACGAAAAACTATCCGGAAGAGAGCAGCTACAGACCTGCTAACACACTCAAACTGATTGACAACACCTATTATCAGATAAATCCCAAGTCGGACTTTCGCATTGCCTGGATGCCGCTACGTGGCGACTCGGTAACCTTTGTGGAGTATAAGTTGAACCTCTACGAATACATTGGCGGGGATGTCAACTACTCCACCACGCGCGCACCGCTCAAGACTTACCGCACGGATAAGTCGGCTGGCAATTTCGCCATCAGCAACACCGACTACATTGCGATGCCGGAGGAATGGAAATCGTCGTTCGAAAGTGGCAAAAAGTATTTCCTCGTATTGGAAGCCGCCGCTCACTATAAATACTTGCGCACAACGACTTACACAACGACAACGACCCCCGCTGGCGGGCTGCCCAGCACCTCTACCAGCAAACGATATATGGTTATGTCGGGCACCGAATTCTATTACACCAACGAGATTTTCCAATGGGGCATCGACAGCGGCCTGCTGGAGACGGTGCGACTGGCACAGCTCTCCTACCCTGTGGACATGACGACAGCCGTGGCCGACTATGCCAAAGACGACCTTTCCATTGACGAAGTTTATAACGACAACTCGCTCAAGTTCAAATGGAGCCGCGCTGGGAATGTAGCCGTGCAAGATACTGTTACATACAACCTTATCATTGCCAAATTGCCCAAAGGCAGAATCCCTTCGCAAGTAAAGGACACCTTGCTCATATTCAAAAACATCACCGACAACGAATACATGAACGACCAGATTCGCGACTCGCTGAAATTGGGAGAAAAGTATATCGCCTTCGTTGAGACCGTCATCAAAAAGCAGAACAAGGGCACCAGCGACTACATCATCCCCAACAAGGGACGCTCATGGCGGGCTGCCTTCAAGATTGTTGAAACCGAAGAGTTGTCGGCCGACTTGGACAAGAGCGTGAACTGCTACGCCGACATGTACGCGTCCATCAACAAGAAGGACACCTTGAGGCCGAAAGACATCGGCACCTTGAAAGGTAAAGAACTTAAGATGAACAAGTTCAAGGTTGTCTTTGAAGATGTCCAACTCAAAACCGACACCATCAAGGACAAGAAGACCAAGAAAATCAAAACCATCCGCAAGAGTTATTACGGTACGGGCTATCTGGTATGGCATCCATTTGGATTTGACACCCGTATCAAGGTGCAGTTGGATTCCATCCTCTTTAACAAAGACTACGAGATCTTCGGCGGATGTGCCAAGACCCTTGCCTTCGATAACAAGTCGATGCTGCCCATGGACTTTTCGGGCAAGATTGGCGAAAAGACAGAGAAGGAAATCAACGACATGTACAAAGACATTAAAGACGACAAGGACTGCAAAGAATATCTTGATGCCTTTAATGAGATGAAGGGGTCGTATGTCTCGATGGGCGGCTTGATAGGTATGGGCGACAAGAGAGAGAGTCCCGCCTTCTACCTGCCTTTGCGCGTCAACAGTCAAGACTTCTTCCTACCCTCTGATGGCAGCAACATCATGCTCACCGTCAACAACATGTACTTCACGCCCAAGACGGCGCTCATGAACTTGTTTGCCCTATTCTACAGCCATGAGGATAACGTTTATATTCCTATGGTCGCCACCAACATCTGTATGGATCCCGACGATTTCCTCGCCGGCGCCGATGATGGCTTTGACCTCTATCTTGCCAAGAGCATCGAAATGTCGATGAAAGACGGTTACAAGATGCGTTTGAAAACCGCCTCCAAACTGGGTTCTAAAGACGACGGTACGGTCATCTCCTTCGGCAAGCGCGACGGTTACAAACGTGGCGGCTTCCAGCAACTGAATCTGGAATTCGAAATGGACATCAACGAAGATGGTCTGCTCGGCATCAACCCCAAGAGCGGTGTTCCGCAGAAGGATATTCCCGTGAAAATCAGAGCCATGGCACAGTTGCAAAGCTGGAGCAACTGGCTGGCACGTGTCAGCATGGACGCTTTCGCTTTGGAAGACGCACCTGAGATTTCGTTTGTTCCCGGCAAGGGCATCTGGTATGACCACTCCAACATAAGTAATCCCAACAAATTCCCCAAGGATTACAAGCCGACGGGAAGCAAGGACAAAGCCGGCAATACTTGGCAAGGCTTCTTTATGGAAGACCTGGGCGTGGTACTGTCGGACAAAATAAGCACCGCCTTCGGCACCGCCAAAGATGAGAAGAACACCAAGTCGATGTACTACTACACCTACGGTGCCAACGGACAGATAAAGGACTCGTCGGAAGTGTCTTACACCAAAGGTTGTCTGGGCTTCCACGCCGCCAACATAATTATTGACAGCGAAGGCTTTACCGCCGACTTCCGCACACACGACCTGCTCAACGCCGCCACCGACAAAGCGGGTGGTTGGGCATTCTCGATTGACACCCTCGGCTTGAAAGTGGAGAAGAACAAATTCAAAAATGGCTATATCAATGGTACAGTGCAAGTTCCACTGATGAGCGGGCGACTGCATTACAACTGCGTAGTGGCCACCGACCAGCTCACATTCGGACTCAATACGCACAAGAAAGACACTCTGTCATTGGACATTTGGGCCGCTTCATTGGATATCCATCAATCCTACTTCAAGTTAGTACACCAACTTAAAGACAAACCCGCCACTGAACAGCAAACCGCTCAACAGCAGCACCAACAGCAGCAGCAACAACAATCTCAGCAAAACGCTGGAGACAATAACAATACGGCACAGAATCCTCCCAAGCCCAAGACTTCCATCGACTTACAATTGAATGGTGTCATCAACATCAACTTCGAAAAGATAGGTATCCCTGTAAGCTTTGCGGCTGTCAAGTTTGAAAAGCTGACTTTGCGAAACTATGCGGAGCAGAAAGATACTAACGCTAAACGTGTCGGCGACAGCGACTTGTGGTTCTACATGGGTAACTGGAGCAAGGCTTCGCCGCAGCACTACCTGGCCAGCGATACCCACGATGAAGTTATCAAGGGCAGCATTGGCAATGTTTTCACTTACTCGGTAGAATCTATCGACGGCATTATTGACAAAGATGGCGACAAAGTCAAATTAGGATTCCAGACCGTATGCAAGGTTGGCTTTAAGACGGGTGGCGAAACTGGAGACGCCTTCTCTTTGGATGCCACCTGCGGTTTTAAAGTCTGGGGTAAAGTCAATTACAAGACCTGGGATGTTGACAAAAACGATCTCGGCGGCTCGCTCGACTCGATACGCATCAAGACCGACTGCTTCTCGGTATTCAAGTTAGACGGAGCGATTGCCTGGATTGGCAAGGAATCAAAAGATCCCACCTACGGTGAAGGCATGTTCGGCACCCTGAAGGTAACCGTCATGGACAAAGTGACCATCTCCATGGCAGCAGGCTTCGGTACCAAGGACGAGACCAAGTGGTGGTTCTTTGAAGGTGCCGGCGACGGATTCAAGGCTGGTATTGAACCGCTCTATTTCACCGGCCTCGGCGGCGGTTTCGCCTATAATATGACCGTCAAGGAGAATGCCAAACTGATTAACGCCAAGGCTCACGAGCTCATCTCCGACAAGACGACAGGCTCGCTGTCATCCAAACTCATTACAGGCAACCTCAGCGAGTGTGCCTATAAACCCCAAAAGGACAGCTGGGTAGCCAAAGCGGGCATCAGCATGCAACTCTCTAACGAGAAAGTTATGAACGCCGACGGTATCCTTACCCTGCGCGTTTCCAAAGGTAAGTTTAGCGGCATTCTGATTGACGCCACGGCCTACGTTATGTCGAACGTCACCTCTACCGCTTCTGACCAGTCGGCCGAAGCAAAGAACAGCAATCCTCTGCTTGTTGCCCGTACCATTCTGGGCTACGAACAGAACGACGACATGCACTACTTCCGCCTCTCGCTGTGTGTGAAGGGTGAACTTGACCTGGCCAACTTCATTAAAGACAAGGCCGGTGCCAACAACTCATTCAAGAAATTGGCCGACACCCTGAACTGCATGGGTAAGGACATCATGAAAGATGTTGCCTGCGCTTACGACCCCACTGAAGTGGACAAGAAGGGCAAAGGACAAGAAGCCGGACAAGCAGCTGGAAAACAGGGCAGCGACACGGCCAAGAAAGACGACAGACAGTTGAAGTTAGCGCTCACTGCCCAAGTGCCTATTGACTTGGAAATCAAATCCTACAAAAAAGGACACAAACCCGCCTCTTGCCATAGCGCACTGGGTGTTGATTGGTATTTCAGCGTAGGTAAGCCCTCCTCTAAAGAAGAGCGAGTCATGTTTGACCTGAATGCCGACATGATTGTTTGCAAGGCCACGGCCGAGTTTACCTTCTATTTCATCACGGGTAACAACTTCGACTACTCGCTACCGCCCTTGGATCCTGAAGTGCAAGAATTCTTCTATGGCGAAAAGAAAGGAAAGCAGGCCAAGGGTTCAGACTTGGATAAAGTGAACAACCAGGGCGAGAAACTCGTTGCCGACTTTGGCGGTCCTAAGTTTGAAAAGGCTGGTGGTTTCGCCATGGGCGCCACCTTTAAAGCCAAAGTTGAATTTGAATTCTTCCTCTACGTAAAAGTTATGGCCGCTTTAGGCTTCGACGTGGCTTTGATGGACACCAAGGGGCAATCGTGCGAAGGCTACGATGAGATTGGTAAAAACAGCTTCTACGCCATGGGCCAACTGTACGCTATGCTGCAAGGTTCTGCAGGTATCAGCATCAACCTTGGCTTCTGGAAAGGCAAACTCGAGCTGTGCAGTTTGGGTATGGGTGCCCTGCTGAAAGGTGGTGGCCCACGACCCTCATGGGCTTTCGGTCTGTTGCGACTCAAGGCCTCAGTACTCAACGGCTTACTCAGCATCAACACCAGTGTGGACTTTAGCGTTGGACACGTCTGCGTGCCCGGTGCTGGCGACCCGCTCGCCAATGTCAACTTCTTTGAAAGCGTATCGCCCGGACACGACAAGATTGAAGATGCCAAACTGAAAGAGAACCTCGTAGAACCTTTCGGTGGCGGTGTTATCGTATCTAACATGCCTTGGAATGAGGAAATTATCCTCTGCTCGGAAGAAGCCGACGCCAAGGGAACCTCCGCCCGTCGTTTCATCTTCGTAATGGAACAAAGCCAATGCGGCTACTCCTACTCTGAGGACGGCAAAAAGTGGATTGCAGCCAACAACGACATCAACATTACCAATTACAAGAAAGACAACCTCATTCAGAAATTCGAACATAAAGAAGGTGGCTTCCAAGCCAGCACCCTGCAAAAATGGCATTTCACCGCCCGCGCTTTCGAGTATAGAGAACCCCTCAAGAAAAACGGTAGCGTTGAAAAATACTATGATGTAACCACTTGCAAGACCAAAGGCACAGGTACCCTCAACCAGTGCAACTGGTACGACCCGAAATACGACAACGACAAGGATAATAACGTACATATCTTCCGTCAGGATACTACCATATATATAAAGACGGATGCAATGCCAGCCAGTCTCTACAACCAAGTTGTTTACACTTGGCCTTACAACGGTGACCCCGCTGTTCCCATCAAAGCTATTGAAGTCAACGAGACACAAGGCGGCGACATCTTCATCTATATGACCAAAGCGCGTCCCGACCTGTTCAACAAGAACACATTGGCCGAAAACGGCAAAGAGATACAGGCATGGGCACTGAAAGGCTATGGTGGTAAAGACGGTATTATGCAATGTTCTGACATCATGTATTCTACTGGCAAAACCAACAGTGTAAAGATAAAAATGCCTGCCAACTTCATCGAAAAAGGCAAACCCTATATGGTGCGTATGGTTCTGGTTAACCAGAAAGACTACCAGTCGGCCCTTGATGTGGTTATGCAACAGCAGCAGGTATCCACCATGAGCACCTACGAACTCACCAGTCAGAACTGGGATCAGGTATATGCCTCACACTCATTTAGTTCCAGCACATCCTCGAGTGGTGGCAAAACGAATGTAACCTCCGATGGAGAACTGAATATCAAAGTTACTGGCACAGGCACAGGCCCTGGCGGATTACAAATCAAGCATCAAGATGTTGTTGAGGTAAAACGCGAAGGTGATATTCACCACGGTCGTGAGGTAGGTAGCCTGCACGATATGGTTGGCAAAGAGCTTGGCGGTAAACTCGATGGCGTAAATCATAATATCAACGGCAAACTCGACGATATGTATGACAAAAACCATGGTACCATCGACAGAACCGGTGGCAGAAACGGCAAGTTGATCAACCCCACTGACAATCTCATTCGAGGACGTGGCACTTCCGCCATTCTGACTGACAACAGAATCAACGAGGGTGTTTTGAAAGGCTCCGAGCCACTCCTTAAAGGCAACGGCGGCGGTGGTCGCCCCATTGTCAAATCAGTAGGCCCGCCCGCACCGGAGGTTGACAACAATCGCGTAATGATGGACAACCAAGATCGCAACACACAGATGGCCAATACCAACCTGCGCGCTACGGGCAACACCCGTTCAGGAGTTGTGCGCAGCGCAGGTCCTACACCTACAGGTGGCACTGGCGGCACCTCCAGAGCGATACGCAAAACATCCACCTCTATTAAGACTCCTGCTGTTGCTACAGGTCGAAGTGGCAAACAGTTGGCCGGCACTGTCAGCACGGGTAGTAGCGGCAACAAAGCCATTGCCCCTGCCGGTTCAAGAACGAGACCTTCCAAAGGGCTGGTTGGCACTCGCGTTTCTGGCAGCGGAGTTGCCATTGCAACTCACTCAAATCATTTCTCAGGCTCTGTTCTAAAACCGACATCCAGCAGCCAAGACAATCAGCAGAGCGTAGTGGATGTCAGCGACTATCAATTTGAAAAACTGAAAGAAGACTACACCGAACAGGGCAAGGACACCTCCATGCTCTATGAAAGAACCTCTTTGGAGAAATACCACATTGCCTGCTCTATCGGTGATACGATTTACGATCTATGCTTCAAGACCGACGCCCAATTCTCAAACTACGGCGAGTTGTTTGAAAACATTATGGGTGCCTTTAATTCGGGCATCAGCTCTAACAACCAGCAGATTTCCACAACTAAGATTATCTTCCCCATTGCTTCCAGCACACTGCAGCAGAAATTCAACTGGTACAGCTACCTGTTCACCAGCTACACGCCCGATGATCCCAAGCGGTACAACAAGGGCGTAACGCTGCCTCCTATTGCCACCTTCGTCATCGACACCGAAAAAGAGAGTCGCTCGCATGTCATGGCAAAACACTTCTTCCTTGCAAGGGAATTCGGCATTATGAAGGCCGTCACCAACTCTACCGCATCCGCTGTCACCAAGATACCTCACCAGAGTAGCTCCTCGTTCTCCAACATGGGCAAAGGTGCCAACAAAGGCAGCTATGACGATATCACCTGTGAGTATGGCAAAGATTTCTTCAATGGCACCCGTGGAGGCATCATCGTTGACCCGCAAGCCAAGTGGAAAAATGCTAATTACCGTTTGCTAATGCTCAATGCTGACGAGCGTTACATTGATTTCAACTACATCTCTGACTCATACGCTCGTGACCCCAACCAATTTGACGAGCTATTCCGCGGTTATTGGAGAATTCCTAATATGCTGGAAATTTCCTCCGACCAACATAGTAAGACTCCCGTTATCACAACTGCTTCATTTGAAGAAAATTCATCTAAATATGAAGATAAGAACGGAACACGCACCAGCACTGTCACAGTCACCATCACCGACTACGCAACACCTACTATGTACCAAGATATCAAAATGTACTACAACTTCTTCCAGAAGTGCGTCAACATAGCCGTCTATCTGAACGGCAGAGGCTACAGCTATAAGACAGCACAGTTGAAGAAACTCTACACCAACGCCAAGCAGAACACTATCTTCCAGTTTGACAATGACTTCCCCTATCAGATTACGAAAGCAACTGTCATCACGCAGTATTTCCACAACTGGAAGGCCTTCTACGATAATCCCAGCAAGGAACTCAAACTGACCGAAGGTAACTACAACAACTACTATCACGCTGGCTACCTCTACTTCTGGTATCACCACAAGTATTGCAACAACTACCAAGGCACCAAGGGTATGACGGTAGATCAAGGCAAAACCGCTAACCGAGTTTCGCCATGGTACGACAATCTGAACAACCTCGGCAAGGGAGATAAAACCTATGTAAAGATTATATATCTAGACAAAGCCCGTCCCGATCCGACTTCATATTACAATACCGATTATGGTCATAACTTCTTTAGGACTGCCGATGACATTGCCGACCAAATCAACAGCAATCTGGCCGGTCAAGGACAAAGCATCAAAGACACACCCTTCCGTTACAACAACACTACTTCGTCGCACTGGCCACTCAACTACAAGAATGTCAACACCTATAGCACTTTCAAGACCATCAACGACCAGACCAAGGCCCTGAAGACCGTGGACGATGCTGACGGCTGGTTTGAATAATATTAATAATGAACGCTTTAACACATACTAATATGAAAAGAAGCACCTTGTTCCTGACCCTTTTGTTAAGTATGCTTTTTATGGGCATGCAAGCACAGGATACGACTCAGAACTTTACCAAGACTCACAAAGTAGTACTCATTGCGAGAGCCTACGGCGATAGTGTTGTTTTGCGCTGGGCGCCTCAAGACCCCGCCATCTGGATGTTGGGAAACAGCTACGGCTGGTATATCAACCGCTCCTTGTCGGAAAGCGAATTTAACCAGCAGACGGGAGAGAACCCCGACGTGGAGAAGACGCTGAACTACGGCAAGCCCATCACGCCCTATACATTGGAAGAGATGCAAACAGCCTTTGACAGCACCAACTTGTTTGCCGGAGCCGCCGCACAAGCTTTGTATGGCAAAGGTGATGGTAAGGCCGACCCCAACAGCGGTTTCACCAACTATGTGTTCCGCAAGGACCAGGAGCAACACCAACGCCAATTCCTGGCCTACTTGGCAGCCGAAGGGCACCCCGACATTGCCACTGCCCTCGGTTTGCGCTTTGTGGATTATGATGTGAAGAATGGCCAATGGTACGAATACACTCTCTCCTCGCCCATTCCGGAAAGATTCGCCACCTTGTACGAGCCGAGCATCCTCGTGGAGAACAAGCCTTATGTGCGTCAAGAAGATGAGATGATGCCAGCGGTAAATATCAAGCAGATAGACGAGTACAGGGCCATCATCTACTGGCAACGTAACAAACTGTCGGGCTACTACGTGGAACGCAGTATGGACGGGCACAAGTGGGAAAAATTGAACACTATGCCTGTGTATGGTTACGACCCCGATGAGGGTGCCTTTGCCGTTCATGGCGACTATATTGCCAACATGATGTACGACAATGTTGTCTTTTTCGACTCGCTGCTGTTAAAACATTCTTACAAATATCGCGTACGCGGCTTCGATGCCTTCGGTGACTATCTGCCGTTCAAGGAATCGGAGAAATTTGAGATGATTGACGCCATACCTCCCGTACCTGCGGTCATCTTGGGTTGCACCCCCAAAGACAACATTACTTGTACCGTCTATTGGCAGAAAGACGAGCTGGAAGATGACTTCGACGGCTACGTACTCACCTTTTCCGACTCACCCGACGGCCCTTGGCAGAATGTTTCCGATGTCATTGAGCGTAAAGCCACCCAATACACCGACGAACAGGCAGGCGAACGCGGTCGCGGCTACTACCGTCTGTTCACCTTCGACAAGATGAAGAATGTATCCTTCTCAGGAACAGCCCTCAACAACATCGAAGATGTGATACCGCCCACCGCGCCCACTGGCTTGAAAGCGCTGGTGGACACCAATGGTATTGCCGTCTTCACTTGGGACAAGAATCCTGAGAAAGATATCCTGGGCTACCGTGTCTTCTTTGCCAACCAGATGGACCACGAGTTTGTTGAGTGCTCTAACGGCTTGGCTGAAACCAATGAATTTATCGACACCATAGATTGGCATACCATCACTAAATATGCATTCTATTACATTGTGGCAGAAGACTATAGTCACAACGTGTCGCTTCATTCCGACACCATTGCAGTGCCCGTGCCCGATAAAATTGCGCCCACCCCTTGCGTTTTGGACGATATCACCGTGGAAGGTAATGCCGTAGTAATCCGTTGGACAAAGAGCGCTTCCACTGATGTAATGTACTACTACATCTACCGCAAATTCAAAAAGCAGAAACAGTGGCAGTTGCTGCAAGTGGTTGAACCGTGGCAGATTGCCGAAGCCGACCATATTGTCATGATTGACTATCCCGAGCCCTCGTCATCCATGTACCAATACTGCATTGAGGCCATCGACGACTTCCACAACTCTTCGGGCCGCGAAGGACTGGCCAACGCCTTTGTACGTGAAGCCACCGTACTGGACATTCCTATTGAGGTGAATGCCAACGTTGACAAACGCAATCATAAGGTAAATCTCTCGTGGTCATATAAATACGATGGACGTCGCGACCACTACGGAGTCATCTACCGCTCCCTCAACGACGGCGAGTACGTGGATATTGCCAACTTCCGTCGTGGTGAGACCTCATTCACCGATGACAACGTTAAGGTAGGCGATCGCGCCAGCTACTATATCGTGCTTTACCTGGGCAATGGCCAACGGTCAACGCCATCGACTTCTGTGTCAGCAAAGCTATAGACTCAACAGTTTCATCGCACTGGCATAGATACGCGACAGTTTAAAGCGGAAACCACTGATATAAACAAACTTACCCTCCAGTTTGTCGATGAAATTATAGTTGGCAATGATGGATTGGTTGACCCTGAAGAAAAGTTCCGGCGGCAGTTTGTCCAGAAAATCCTTCAAGGTGGAAGTATGGTAATAAACCTTGCCGTCAGTACATTCCAACCGTAACACATTACCGGTATTCTTCACATACATAATATCATCGAAATTCACCTTGATAGTAGTTCGTTTATGTTTGATAAACACGAAATTACGCAGACTTTGATAGTGTTTGTCAACTTTATAGCTCTCCTGTGCCTCGCTCACTTTCGGTTTCTCCTCCTGACTGTAATGATTAACTATGCGAATGATTTTACTCATCAGGCGGCAGAAACTCTCAAGGTCGGCATGGCTGTCGAGGCAATCAAAGAAGCCCATCTCTAACAACGGAGGCACCTCTGCAGGATTGTCCACCAAACCGATGATAAACGGCGGTTTATCAATCATACGCAGCAGTTTATCGCTCACATCTCTCCTGCTCATATCCATAAATAACACATCAACACGTTGCTTTTGTAGTTTCTCTATCATTTCAATGATACTGGAATAGGTATCTAACAAATGAACGGAATAGAAATGATTGATATAGTTCACAAAAACATCTTCAACATGCGTATCCTGAACAAACAGGATACAATTAAGTTTCGCCATAAAACAATCACTTTTTAGTTAACAATAGTGAAACAAAATTAAATGATTATTCAAAACTTAATCTACTGAAAAACAAAAAAGTGACAAATAGCGATTTACCTGATACAAAGATATTTTTCTATAAGAAAATCTTCTTTTATCTTAAAAAAAGTGCATAATAACCCTTAAAAATCCTAATAAATGAATAAAATGCATATTTATTTGCCAAAAAGAAACATATAACCCTCAAAAATGAACATATAGCCATTTTTGTTTACACGATACAAAAGAGATAGTCTAAGAAAAAAATACTTTTTTCTCAATTTTTGCGCGCAAAAAAGCAACAACTTAATCAAAATCGGGTCTTTCGCGAGTTTTCTTTTCCTCATTACAGCCTGACGGATCGCCGGTATAAGCTTTCGGAATGGGGAACTCCATACCTGGATATTTTTCCGGATTATGAACAGCCTTATAGTAAGGAAGTTCCGGATCAGCATAGCACTTGCTCATAAAGAGTGCAAACACAGGCAATGCGGCTCGCGCACCTTGACCATAGGTGATTGTCCGGAAGTGTGCGGCGCGATCCTCGCAACCAACCCACACACCGCAGGTCAGCATGGGCGTATAACCCACAAACCATGCATCCGACTGATTGTCAGTGGTTCCCGTCTTTCCTGCCAAGGGGAAATCCATATTATAAGGTGCACGACGCAGACGTTGGCCAGTACCATAATCCACTACGCCCTGCATCAACCGAACAGTCTTGAAGGCCGTAATCTGGTCGATAGCTTCGTTGGTTTTGGGTATGAACGAATGAATAACATTACCCTGCTTGTCGCAAATCTTGGTGATGAACGTCGGCTCAACATACACCCCCTGATTGGGGAAGCAGTTGATGGCTCCGACCTGCTCATACAACGACAACTCGCACGCACCCAGACAAATAGATGGAACGGCGGGGATGTCAGAGGTCATGCCCATGGCACGCACCAGCCGGATAACTTCCTCTGGGCCATAGATTTTCATCAGGTAAGCCGACACATGGTTTAGCGACTGCGCCAAAGCCTCTCGCAACGGCAGCATCTGCCCTTCTTTGTAGTGGCTTGAGTTCTTAGGTGTCCATGTGGTTCCTTCGGGCAAATGGAAAGTCACCGGCACATTGGGCACCATCGTGCAGGGCGTAAACTCGCCATGCTGCATTGCCACAGTATAAACGTATGGCTTGAAAGTGGAGCCCACTTGACGCCTCGACAACTTCACATGGTCGAACTGGAACATCTCGTAGTTGGGACCGCCCACGTAGGCCTTCACAAAGCCTGTATTCACATCCATTGCCATCATACCACACTGCAGGAAAGACTTCATGTAACGGATAGAATCCATGGGCGTAAGCAGTGTGTCGCGCTTGCCGTTGTAGGTGAACACCTTCATCCTTATCGGCGTGTTGAAGGCCTTCATAATCTCAGCCTCCGTAGCACCGCTCGACTTCATCTTCATATAACGGTCAGAGCGCCTTACAGCGGCTTTCATAATCCTGTCAATCTCTTCTTGACTGATTTTATAGAAGGGCGCATTCTTCCAGCCTTTCCAATGGTCGAAGAAGAGCGGCTGCAGATACTGGCAAACATGCTCTCTTACAGCATCTTCGGCATACTGCTGCATCCGAGAGTCGATGGTGGTGTAAATCTTCAACCCATCCACATAAATATCATAAAACGTACCGTCATCTTTGGGATTCTGGCGGCACCACTCCTTCAAATACTGGCGCAAATACTCTCTAAAATAGGTAGCTTTACCTACCGTGTGAGTTTGCATTTTAAAGTTGGAAATATCAATCGGAATGGCCTTGATAGAATCACACGCTTTTTCAGTCAGATACTTGTACTTCTCCATCTGGTTCAGCACCGTATTGCGTCGTTGCAGTGCGGCTTCGGGATTGCGACGCGGACTATACTTGGTGGAGGCTTTCAGCATACCTACCAACATTGCCGACTCCTGTACCGTCAGATCCTTAGGTTCCTTGGCAAAGTAGGTATTGGCTGCCGACCGGATACCCATTGAGTTGCTGCCAAAATCGACCGTATTGAAGTACATGGCAATAATCTCATTCTTCGAATACTCGCGTTCCAACTTGGCTGCCACCACCCACTCTTTCAGTTTGGTCAACACCAACTTCAGCTTGCTGGAATTGGGATCGCGGGGGAAAAGGTTTTTGGCCAGCTGTTGAGTAACCGTACTACCACCACCCTTCTTGTTGAAAGTGACTACGCCCGTAATCACACGCATCAGCGCGCGCACATCCACGCCCGAGTGCTTGTAAAAACGAGCATCCTCGGTAGCCACCAAGGCTTGGGTTAGATTGTCGGGCAAGTCGGAAAAATGACAATTGGAGCGGTTTTCAAGATAATACTTGCCTAGCAGTTCGCCGTCATACGAATAGACCTCCGAGGCCAGATTGGTTTTGGGATTTTCCAATTCCAAAAATGAAGGCATAAAACCCAACCAACCTTGCGAAATCATAAAGAAGATGGCCACAACACTCAAAACGCCCACCGTATATAAAATCCAGAACGGCTTAATCAATTTTGAGCGAGGAGCCTTTGATTTCCTGCTTTTTTGAGGCTTAGGATCATTCGTATTATACATTGCGGATATATTTTGCTAACAAACGATACTCTTTACTTTTTATTTTCCTGATGATTGAGAAGCGTAATACCGAAATAGGCAATCCCCTTCACCTGCTCTGCGCGCATGGCCTGAACCACGGTAAACTTATAGACACCCTTCTGCGGGAAGCGCACATTAGGCTTGAAAAGAAAACGATTCTCCTTCACGCGCCCCACTCCCTTGCCTGTCCAATGACCGTAAGGGTCGCTCAAGATGCAGCCCAACGTGTCCTGGGCCTTGTAGCCATTGGGAAATTCAGTGTCCATAAACAGGTAGAAATTCTGCGTCTCGAAATCGACCGTGTTGCCCACATTGATATAGAAGTCGTAATAGGCCAGCGAGTCGGTAATCTCGAACTCATACTCCAATTGGGTATTCATATTCCAAACCTCCCCTTTCAAGGTGTCCATCTTCTCATAGAACACATCACGCTGGCACGAGACAACCAACAGCAAAAAGAGAGCAAGTAACGGAACGACTACCTTATTTTTCATATTATCTTAACAATCAATTATTTGTCTTCAATATTTTTCAGTTCATCCAAACTATAGCTGATGCCCTCATCCACTTTCTTTTGGTTAACGATGGCAAACTCTTCCAGTGTTTCGGGATATTTGCCATTATTGTTCATCTCAATAATCTCCTTCACTTTGTCAAGCGGAATGGCAAAGATGGTGGAGCTGTCGTTGGCGTAAGAATACCACACGATACGTTTGAAAATGTCGAGTTTATTGAAGAAACCCTTGCCCTGCTTGGTTTTCAAATGGACATTAGGTTGCGGGAAGTCTTTCATCAACTCAACATAGGTCGACTGCTCGAAGTTGAGGCAGCATTTCAGCTTGCCGCACTGGCCGGCCAGTTTCTGGGGGTTGAGCGACAACTGCTGAGTGCGGGCGGCAGATGTGGATACCGACTGGAAGTTAGTCAGCCAGGAAGAGCAGCATAACTCGCGACCGCAAGTGCCAATGCCGCCTAACCGCCCTGCCTCTTGACGCACACCAATCTGGCGCATCTCAATACGAATCTTAAACTGCTCGGCCAAAATCTTAATCAACTCGCGGAAATCGACACGGTCTTCGGCTGAGTAATAGAAGATAGCTTTTGTTCCATCGCCCTGATATTCAACATCATTCACTTTCATCTTCAAGTTCAAATCCCAGGCAATGTAGCGCGAGTCGAGCATGGTTTTTTGCTCCTTCTTCACAATCTCCACCCATTTTTCAATGTCGGAAGCCTTGGCGGTGCGGTAGATTTTCTTGGTAATATCCTCAATCTTAGCTCTTTTGTGCTTCATCTGGTTTTTCACCGACAATCCCAGCATCGAAACGATGCCGATATCATGTCCTGGCGAAGACTCAACGGCCACAATATCACCCACTTTCAGCACCAATCCTTCGGGAATGAGGTAGAAATCCTTGTGATTATTCTTAAAACGCACCTCAGCGATAGGAAATTCCAAATATTCGATAGAGATATCCATTTGTGAAATCCAGTCGTAACTACTTAATTTACAACACGACTGTTGATAATTAGAGCAATTCACTTCGTTTTTGTCGGGCAGGTCTGACATGCCGCGTGTAAGGAACGGATTCTGCGATATCTTTTCAGCCTCGGGACTCATTCCCGCACGGATATCCATGTCGAGGTATTGGTCGAGGTTTTCAATTTGGGTTGGGTCTTTATCTATTTCCTTGAATTGTTTTTTCTTTTCCTTTTCTTCTTCTATTTCCATTCTTCTTCTATATAACTTATTTAAAGTTAGTTATAATAAATAACTATTAAACTTTTTTTTCTTTACCAAAATGCAAAGGTACATCAAAAATTTGAAATAGACGAGTGCACAGATGGAATAAAATGAGTAAAAAAATGTAATTTTGCAGCACTAAAAAGCACCTTAGCATGAGAAAAGCCACCCGACTTCTATTTCCTTTACTTTCCATAGTTGTCATTGTGGCAAGCATTCTTATTGCGGCGTCTATCGGAGTGGTCAAGATTCCGTTCCCCAACATCATCAAAATCATCCTGGGTCAACTCGGACTAGCTGATGCTTCGGGACTTGCGCACACCGAAGTGGTTACCATCTGGGAATTGCGGCTGCCACGTATCCTCATGTCACTGACGGCGGGCGCGGCGTTGGCCATCTGCGGTGCCGTATTCCAATCCATCTTCCGCAATCCCATCTGCGACCCTTACATCTTAGGCATCTCTTCGGGAGCCTCGCTCGGTGCCGCCACCGCCTTCATCCTCGGCTGGGACGCGTTCCTGTTCGGCATAACACTGCCAGCACTCGTCACCGCATTGCTAACTCTGCTTGTCATTATGGGCATCGCGCGACTCAGTCGGCAAAAAACCACTCACACGCTGCTGCTCACCGGCATTGCAATCAACTTCCTTATCTCAGCCGTCATCACCCTGCTGATGGTAATAAACCAAAAGGAGATGCACAAGATAATCTTCTGGACCATGGGCAGTTGCGCAGGCACTACATGGAACGACATCCTCTTCCTGTTGCCCTTCCTGATTGTCATCGCCATCGTGCTGCTCTATTATGCCAAAGACCTCAACATCATGCAATTAGGAACCGATACAGCGCAAACGTTAGGCGTCAATGTGAAAGCGGTGACTTACATCACCCTCATCACCTCATCATTGCTCATTGCCGTAGTGGTGGCCATCTGCGGTGTTATCGGCTTTATTGGGCTCATCATTCCGCATGCCGTGCGTCTGATGGTCGGCAGCGACAACCGTCTTGTATTCAGCTACTCGCTACTGCTGGGAGCCCTGTTTTTGCTGATTGCCGACACGTTGGCACGCACCATAGCCATCCCTGCAGAGTTGCCCGTGGGCAGCATCACCGCCATCGCAGGGGCTCCGTACTTCATTTTCCTGTTGCTGAAAAAACAGTAAGTTAGCGGCTTCGGCAAGCACAGTGCCCTCAGCCGCCGATGATACAACAAAAAAGGGTGACCAGAACATCATTTCCAGCCACCCACGAACAAGCTGAATGAATTTTCAAATTTTCATGATTACTGCAGCGCCATCTTCACCTCAAGCAATCTCTTCACATGAACCATCTCATTCTTGAACTCTTCGTAGTTCATGTCTTTCAGGTAGATAAAGCCGTAGGTGCGACGGAGCATCATCTTGTCTGACTTGTAGAAGTAATCCTCTCCAAGCAGTTTGCATACATCGTCATGCTGCGATACCCAAATCTTCTGGGCTAATTCGCTGAACGCACCATCATGGGCAGGGCTCGGGAAGTCGGCCGAACGCTGACTCAAATAGCAGCTATTGAACATATTCTTGATGACGGCAAACGAGTTCAACGAAATGGGTATCATAGTGTTAGCTTCGCTAATATGGAACTTGGACCATACATTGCGATAACCCCAGATGCGCAGGTTGATTTCAGGATGGCGTTCTTTGTACACGTCAATAGCCTGGCTGAGGGCAATGAGCGTCTTGAAGTGCGTATCAGGACCGCTACCTTCGGGATCCATAGCCAAACTGATAATCGTAGGTTTCACACGTTCGAGCAGTTCCAGCACAGGTTTTACATCCTTGTCAAATTCGGGATAGTGCGGGAAGATGTCGTCACTGTAGAACGGCAGGCGCAGGTGGTTAACGCGCTCGCAGCCGAGGCCGAAATGTGCCCAAACCAACTCGGCTTCAAACTCACGCAGCCAACCTTTGGCCAAGTGGAATGAATCGGGCTCTTTACGACCTATCTCAATGGAATTCATAATGTTAAGTTGAATCTGCAAGAACTCCTTCAGTTCGGAAATCTTGGTCATATTCATCTTCTCAACCCACTTACGGGCCAAGCGGCGGGCAACGGCATAGTCTTGGCACGACTTGTCCTGCTGGGCGATACCGCGCAGATAGAGCGTAATATCATCGCCATAGGAAGAGGTGAACAGCGTGTCCATCTGCTCATCACGACGCGAAGCGGCAACGGGGTCGATACGTTCGATAATATGGTGATAGCACTCTCTCAAATACTTGGTAGTCACCGAAGTAAAGCCGCTAGTACAATATACGAAATGGTTCTGGATAGTTTTCGAACGCACGAGATGATGCAAGTAGGGGAAGTATGCCAACTCGATATCGTCATGGTGCGGAGCGGTGTGCAGAATCACTTCGTTCTCGCCCATCGTCAAGCCCTTTTGGATTTTCTTCTCCACCGAAGCCAACGTTTTCTCCAGCAACTCTTGTGAATTGAGGCCAGTCAGCTGCTCGGCGAAGCGGAGCTCATCGCAAGTATAATGCTCGTCAATAAGTTCCTGGAAAGTCTTACCTGTAGCAAAAACGGCATCAATCACAATCTTCTCCACGAAGGCGTCCTGATAATGCACATGCGGATAGATGGAGGCCAAATAGCGGTTCGACTTGGGGAGATTGTTGGCAGCACTGTCTGTAATGAAGAAACGAGCAGCGTGCAGTTTCTGCAAGCAGGTTGCAGGAAATTCCTGCGTAGGCTCATTCAGTACGGAGCCAGCTACCATCTTGGCCTTACCGGCACCGGCAGCGATGATAATAGCCACACAGTCAGGATTGTAGGTAATGGTTTCCAAACCCATGGTGATGACAGCCTTCTGGCGAACCAGTTCTATACCTCCCAAGTCGGTGGCAGCAGCGGCCTGAGTTTCATAGTTGATGCCCGTGAGACGAGTATGTGAGAAATGGCTGGAACCGCGCACGTTGAAAGCGATGTGGCCATCGGGGCCGATACCGCCGAGGAAGAAGCCGATGCCGCCCAACTCTCTGATTTTGCTTTCGTAACGAGCACAGAAATCGTCAAACAGACGGATGGCGCGTTGCTTGATAACCTCTTCCTTCGTCTTGGCCTGACGGATACGCAACGAAAGATCGATGATACCATCCTCGAAAACCTCACTCAGGTTGGTGGCATTGCCCAAGAACTCACTCTCCTTGTCATTCAAGAAATAGGTGTTGATAAGATGCGTCTTCTCGGGATCAAAGCCCAAAATATCTATGTAGTAGTTCTTTACAAAATAGCGGAAAGAACGTTCATGTTCAGGGTTAATGGGGAAAAACTCGTCCAACTGGAAGAAATGCAGCGACTTAAAGTCGGGTTTGTATTGCGACAAGCCCACCTTTTCCAAGATGCCGCCTTTGGCTTCCTTATCCCAGTTGGTAATATAATACTGTAACCACTTGATGAAAAACTCAGGGGTTTTACCTGTGGGCAGGGCTACCACGCCACCAGGGTTCAAACATACCCATTCAATAAAACGCAAGGCGGTTAGCTGGCCCAAAATCACATAGTTGTCAACCGACAACACCTGTGTTTTACATTGTAAAAGATTATCCTCATACGTGGGATCCAATTGGCGGAAATACTCTTCCACCTTACTTGCTGTGTTGTATTTCATATCGGTTCAGATTTTTATAATTCACCTTATCGAGGCCTTTGGTCATTCCTCTTTTCAAGGGTAGCAAAAGTACAAAAAAAAATGTTGCCAAATCTTCACAACAAACAATATTTCAATATTTTATTCTTCGTAAAATATTAGTCAAAACACTAATTACCTGTCTTTGTAATAGTTAATATTTATTTAAAAAGAAGGCTTGCTCGGAGCAATTTATCGATATTCGAGTTTGTTGAGGAAAAAGACATACCTTTTGGCGCGGGCCGACTTGGAAGTATTTTTGATATATTGTGCACCTGAAAAAAGAAAACTCTCCCCATACCATTTTTCCATTCTTGGACTTCGACTATATTCCACCACATCGTGACGCTGCAAGGTTTCCAAATCCATTGAATTCATCCTTTCCACAACATTATAACCATCTACCAATGTGGATGTTAAGGAGAAATTGAAAGGATAATAGATCAGTGCATAATTCTCTGGCGTAAAGAAGACAGACACCCGTTGTGCGAGTCTGTAAGTCAGAATGTTGGAAAACGGCAGATAATGATCCCAGATAAGTTGGCCCTGGGCATCGAAGGTGGTTACGTAGGCGTTCACCATACGATAGCCAGCAAACGTGGAGGCAGAGGGCATAGAGTAATATCCGCCATAAAAGGGATCATAGTTGTTGTAATCGTTGTAATTATATTCAGGATAGAACACTTCGGTGACGAAGGCAAACTGAGAGCCATTGCTGGTGATATTACCTATCAGCAGCTGCATATTGAGGCTCTGCGACTTGCCCTTGCGTGCCAAGGTGGTGTCGCGATTGCGCAACTGTGTATAATTGTAGAACGAAGGCACATCAAATTCCGACTCAATAACAGGTAGCGAATAGACGCCTGTGTGCAGGTTGCCTGAGTAGCGGTCCTGCTCGGTGTTGTAGGTCCCGATGACCAGCACGTGGGTAGAATCGACCACCGCCAAACGAGCCGAGTTGTAGAAATAGTCGCCATAGATGGGGAAGGGTTGCACATTGAGCACATTACCGTCGTAATCAAGCTCATAGAGCACCAGTGCGGCAGTTTTGGCACCCGTAACGAGAACTGCACCCACCCACAACTTGCGGTTGAACGTGTCGGGTTCGCAGAACTCAATCTGTGTCACCGTAGTATCGGCCTTGAAACGCGTCAGTTGTCCCGTACCACAATTGTAAAAGTAGAGAGACTCTGTCTTATTGTTATCCGAGCGGATGAAAAGATGGTCGTCGGCCGCCTTCATCGAAACGATGTCTGGGTCGCTGAGCGGCTCTATCATATAGGAAGCGAACTCGTGAGCAGGCAGTCCGATGGTGACCAGCACGGAGCGGCGGGGATGCTTTTTCGACAATTCTTGTTGGAAAAGCAGGTAGAGACATGAGTCGGTGCGCGTCGAAGTGATGAACTGCAGTTGTGCTGGCAATGTTATAGGAAAATTGTAGGTTTTATGCAGATTGGTATCATAATGCATAAAAATCATCGAGGTTGAATCGGTGCCACGCGAGTTGCCTTCATAGAAGACAAACACGCCATGAGGGCCGGCATTCGCGTAGTGGTAATCTGAGGCGTCTTTGGCCATCTCGAGCTCAATACGCAAGGGCAGGTCTTGCTGTGCCGACAAGGTAGTCAGCCAGAAAATATTGAGGAAAAGCACGAAGAGACGACGCATCATAATGTTACAAACGAATTGCAAAGCTACGAAAAAAAGGAGAGCTATCGGAACAAAAAAATTTTTGAACCATGTGTACACATATCAAAAAATGTTGTATTTTTGCAGCCTCATTCCAAACGGAATGTTTGTTCGGGGTGTGGCGCAGTTGGCTAGCGCACTTGCATGGGGTGCAAGGGGTCGAAAGTTCGAGTCTTTTCACCCCGACAAACGAAAAAAGAGATGCTTGAAAGCATCTCTTTTTTTATTCTATTTCCGCCACATACATCCGACAGACGCCAAAGGTGAAACTCCTGACAGAAACCTTGGCGAAGCCCGCCTCTTTGAGCATGGGCACAAACTGCGCAGGCTTGGGGAACTTCATGATAGAGGCTGGCAAATAGTGATAGGCATCTCTGTCGCCCGAAAGCCAACCACACACCTTAGGCAACAATCGCACAGCATAGAGTTTATAGCACCACAACAAAAATGGATTGTCGGGGTACGATAGTTCCAATATAACTACCTGTCCGCCAGGACGCAATACACGGCACATCTCGGCCAAGCCCTGCGACAGATGTTCAAAATTACGCACACCAAATGCTACGGTGACATTGTCGAACGAGGCATTATCAAACGGAAGATTCTCAGCATCTGCAACCTGCAACTCTACCTTATCTTGCAAACCGGCTTTTTTCACTTTATTGCGCCCCACCGCCAGCATCTGCTCCGAAATGTCCACTCCTACTATTCGGCTGCCATCGGCTAGCTGTCGAGCAGCATCCATGGCAAAGTCGGCCGTGCCCGAAGCCACATCCAAAACCCGCCGTGGGCGACCATCGCGACAAAGTTCACGAATGGCCTTCTTGCGCCACGACACATCCAAACCCATCGACATCAGGCGGTTAAGCTTGTCGTAATCTGGAGCAATATGGTCGAACAGAGCACGGATTCTTTCTTTTTTGGGCATGATTTGGAGAGTTGAGAAGTTAAGAAGTTAAGGAACTAAGGAACTAAGGAATTAAGAAACTAAGGAGTTAAGTATTATTAAGTTACGGGATTGTAAAGCCATATTAATTGTAAATTGTAAATTATAAATTGTAAATTTACATAACGAACCCAATGCCCATCAATAACGATAAGACGAACGTGCTCATGACCAGCAGTGGCAACATGGCGTCGAGTAGTTTGCCCGATAGGCGCCAAACACCACGCAGATGCACGATATAGAGCGGCAATGTCAACATAAACAGCCAATTGTACCATACGTGGCTTCCCATGGCCGCAAAGCCAATCAACAACAGCCATCCCACAACAATCAGGCAGGTCTGGTATATTCGAGCATTATGCTCGCCAATCTTCAGCGGCACCGTCACACGTGTGCCTGCATCACTCTTCATATCGCGTATATTATTGACATTGAGCACACCCACACTAAAGCAGCCGATGGCAGCGGCTGGCAACAACACCTTCCACGGCAACTGGTGAGCCACCACAAAGTAGGCACCGCCCACCGAGACCAGTCCAAAGAAGATAAACACAAAAATGTCGCCTAAACCACGATAGCCGTAGGGATGTTTACCCAACGTGTAGTTCACCGCCGCCCAAATGGCACAAGCGCCCAATAACAACAAGAGCAAGGCTGGCAAAGAAAAGAGGGTGCCAAACGAGCACCATGTCATAGCACAACCCATCAGGCAACAAAAGACCACCATGACACCAATAGTCCATCGCATATCCTTCTCGCTAAGCGCACCCTCCTGCAGACTATAAGCCGGTCCTTGGCGGTCGCCACTGTCGGTGCCACGCAAATAGTCGCCCAACTCATTGGAAAGGTTGGAAAGAATCTGCAACCCTACGGTAGTCAGCAATAACGTCACGGCCAAAGACCATGAAACCTCACATTGGCTGGCAGCCAGCAACAGACCTAAAACGACCCCTGCCAAGGAGAGGGGCAGCGTACGGAAACGCATAGAACGGAGAATAGCAGCACATTTTTTCATAATAGTATATTCGCTAGTTTTAGATGAGGAAACAAACTTACACATTTTTATCTATTTGCAGCCAAAAACGAATATATTTTATACTAATTATTCATTTGCATTCATAATGATATTTCTCTGCTACTTCCTCACTCATAATAAAATCTTCCCCATTTAATGCACGTTCAACCGCGGCAACAATTTCCAACACAATTCTTTGAGGATCATTATTAAACGTTTCTTCCTTAATTTTGAATTCTGTATACTGTATGTTAGTTTGGATATGTTCATACTCAAATAGCGCTACAAAAACACTTATATTTATATGACTGGAATTGAAATTGTTACCATTAGCGTTATGACCTGACAACCTCAACGACAACACACCTGCAGACGTATAATAACTTGCATAGTTTGAGTTCCCTCTATATTGTAATTGCAATAACTTTCGTAGGCCTCTTAAAACGCCGTTCCATCCCTTGCTGCAATCTATATGAAAATCGCCATTCTTAAATTTTTGCAAATTAGACAGAATGGGTAATGGATTTTTTATTAATTTTGCAACTGAATTCTTCGAGGTACGAAGGGTATCGGTAGGGCTACTCGTAATAGAAGAATTGACATTGTCTGATGGGGAGTCCGAATAAGTTGGCCCGCTCCCCAAATGAAGACGATTTTTGTTTTTTCCTTCCATTTTATTCTCCAACATGTTAACACACCAACAATGAAAAGGTGTATATCTCCAACTATTCTCTTTAAAAAGAGAAAAACTAAATAAAAATAACACTCGTTGTTTCTATTCTATCTAGAAATCGTTTCTCCTGTCGGCACATTACCGCGCGCCGTCTGCGCCTCCAACTCCATCTTGCCGAAGCGGAAAGTAATGCCCAAGGAGATATAACGTCCTGACCAACTGGACATATAAGTGCTGAAACCCGGATAATAGGGATTCTCCGACGTCTCTCCGTTCTTATTCCAATTGAAAATGTTGTTCACATTCACATGTAAGGCCAGCAACCGTTTCCACAACTCTACCCGCAAGCCACCATTAATAGTGTAGAACGGCCGTTCTGTGGTGAAAAGTGTTTTGCTCTTCGACCTGTAATTCGCCGACAGATTGATTTCCAACACTTTCCATACTTTAGCCCAAAAATTGAGACGGAACTGATATCTTAAATTCTGCACTTTATAAATCTCATCGCGAAACTCGAACTGCGACTTCATATATTGCAGCGTGGCATAAAAGCGAATGCTCATAAAGGCTTTCAACTGGTAAGTCACATTGAGTTCAGCGCCCGTATTGAGACTCTTGCCAGCATTGATGGGCATGGAATAGGAAACAATGCGGCCGAAATAGGGATTGAACGCCACATCCATCAGCGAATTATACTCATCTTTGGTATTGTTAAAATAGGCCGTAATGCCAATATTGCCGAACTTGGGAATGAAGCGCGTCCAACCGGCCTCCACAGCGTTGGTGTAGGCTGGACGTAACGCCGGATTGCCAACGGAATAACTGTCGTCGTCATACTCGATAAATGTGGTCAACTCCTCGGCATCGGGATTGCTGACCCTGCGGGTATAACTCAACTTAAAATTGTCCATCGACTCAGTCGTATAGGTCAGATGCAGAGAAGGATACAAGCCCCAGTAATGCTTTCTGCCATTATCCTTAGGCGAATTGGCATAGCGATGGTCATAGAACACATATTCCGACCGCAGTCCTGCTTTCATGGTAAAACGCCCGAAACGATGCTGAAGAGTGATATAGGTATCCCAGCCGACACCATCTATATGCGAATCCTTAAACCGCATAGAATCAAGATTATATACTCCATCCGAGAAACGCACCAGCGTGTCATGGCGAGACATCTCGTCGTTGGAACTATACATTGCCTCAGTACCTATACTAATTTCTCCATCAGGATGATACGGGATGGTATAGTCCAGTCCGGCATCGAGCGTATAGGAGAGATAACTGGAACGAATCTGGCGATTGTAATCCAAATCCTCGTGCTGAGGAGAAACACGAATTTGCTCACCTTGATCAGAAGATCCATAAGCATTGCCACTAAGGTTGGCACTGATTTCATGTCCCTGATTGTTAAACTGATGAGTGTACCACAATCCCGCATAGCCACCGCCATGCAACGCATCATACTGATTATAAGTTAGATAATCATACTGACCAATCATCTCACGATACTCATGGCGAGAATCAAATCGGGAAGATGAAGACTTATTCCAACTCGGATAGCCACCAGCCCACATATACAGGGCATTCGCAGAGTCGATCTGGCAGGAGCTGTTGAAAAAAACGCCACCACTATGGAATGGGGAACTGTAGATTGTTTTCTGCTTTGTCACACTGGCCGTATCATTGTTCTCCGCAAATTTGGTATCTGCCGCCTCCAAAAAGTAGCGATTCTGATTATAACTATATTGCGCATAGACACTTATCGACCATTTTTCGTTGGCCCAGACATAGGAAAGCCACGGCGAAAGATTAGGCATCGTAGTGGCATTCATGCCGAAACTGAAAAAGTTATTCTTCTTGATTTTGGTATTCGTTACAATATTTATAACACCACCCTTGCCCTTGGCACTATAGCGCGCCGACGGATTGGTAATCACTTCAATTTTCTCGATGCTTCCTGCAGGCATCTCCTTGATGAAGTTCTTCAGTGCCGCCTCGTTCATATTCGAAGGCTTGTTGTTAATCCAGATTTCTACAGAAGAGACACCGCGCAGCGTGATATTGCCTTCCACATCCACTTCAACGCCAGGCGCATTTTGCAAAGCATCAGACGCTGTTCCATTTTGAACCATAGGGTCTTCCGACACATTGTACAACGTTTTTTCCCCATCAAACATATAGACGGGCTTTTGCGCCGCCACTGTTACTTCTTCCAACGACTGACTCTGCTTTTTCAAAGTCAAAGTACCCACATTCAATACTTTATCTCCACGCACACTCACAGGAATTATCGGCATATCATAACCCATCAAAAATAATTTCAAGAAATAATCCCCTTCTGAAATACCTTTGAAGGAAAAAGCACCCTCCTCTCCGGTAAACTCAACGGCCACCACATGTTGAAGAGAATCACCCGTCACCAACCCCACTCGCACATAGGACAACCTTTCGCCACTCAAGCTATCAGCCACCACTCCTTTTACCTCGAAACCGCTCTGCGCCAACACCATAACCACAGACATCATCCACCAAACAACCAATATCACTCTCTTCATTTTCTAAATTATTTTATAATTAAAATGCAAAGATAATAAAAATAAAACACAATTATCTCAAGTGCATCATTTTTTTGAAAAAAAATTCCATTTAACTTTAAGCAGCACATTTTAACTATTAGTAAGATTGAAGGTTGCATGACATTTTCTTTCAAATTAACTTTTTTTAATAGAAAATAGAAAATAATACGTACCTTTGCAAAATAAAAATTGAAAGTTGTGAATCCAGTACAATATTCTGAAGAATTCATACCGCTCCGTCAGCGGAAAACGCGCTCGCGCTACCGTGTAGCAGTCATTGGCGGCGGCAGTTGGGCCACAGCCATCATTAAAATTCTATCTGTCAATCTGGAACACCTTCACTGGTGGGTACGAGAACAGGACATCGCCGAGGGCGTAAACCAATACGGACATAATCCTCGCTACTTGAGTTCTGTCTTCATCAACCCCAAGGATGTGAAAGTGAGCAACGACTTGCGTAAAACAGTAGCCAAAGCCGACTATGTTATCATTGTAACGCCATCGGCATTCCTTCACGACACCTTGGCGCCGCTGAAAAAGAGCAAATTAAGCCGCAAGAAAATCATTACGGCCGTCAAGGGCATCGTACCCGAGACCATGCAAGTCATTACCGACTACCTGAAATCGGAGTTCAATGTACCCTCTGAGAACTTAGCCATCATCAGCGGTCCTTCACACGCAGAAGAGATTGCACAAGAGAAGTTTACGTTCTTGACAGCCGCCTCCGAAAACAGAGAATTGGCTGAAGCCGTAGCCCGCATGTTCATGACACGCTACGTTAGAGTGTCTGTTTCCAACGACATTCTCGGAGCTGAAATGGCCATCGTCCTCAAGAACATCTACGCCTTGGGCGCCGGTATATACAGTGGACTGGGTTATGGCGACAACTTCCTTGCAGCCTATATCGCCAACTGTGTCAAAGAGATGAAGTACTTCGTCGACAAACTATACCCCTCACAACGCAACATGGACGACTCAGTCTATTTGGGCGACCTATTGGTAACCGCCTACTCTATCTATAGCCGCAACCGCTTGTTTGGCAATATGATAGGCCATGGGTTATCGGTAAAAATTGCCCAACTGGAGATGAAGATGATTGCCGAAGGATACTACTCTTGCAAGTGCGTGCACGAAATCAATAAGCGCTACCAAGCCAGCATTCCGATAGTAGAAACCATCTATGGTATTCTGTATGAAGGCAATAACGCGGCATCAGAGATGAAGCGCATCGCCGAGTATTACATTTAACCCATCGCTGCATGAAATCTCTCTTTGAAGATCCCATCACGCTGGAAGGCAATGTTTACATTGCCTCCGACTTTCATTTGGGAGCTCCTAACAAAGTTGAGAGCGACCAGCGCGAAAAGCGCATCATTGGCTGGCTCGACAACATCAAGGAAGACGCTAATCACCTCATCCTTTTAGGCGACATATTTGACTTTTGGTTCGAATATCGCGATGTGGTGCCGCGCGGCTACTTCCGACTGTTGGCCAAGTTGGCTGAATTGCACGACCGCGGCATACAACTCTACTACTTCACCGGCAACCACGACATGTGGGTTACCGACTACTTTGTTACCGAGTTAGGCGTACAACTTTTTCGCCAGCAGCAGGCTTTCATCATCAACGGCAAACGATACCTCATCGGTCACGGTGACGGTCTGGGCCCTGACGACCACGGCTACAAGTTTATCAAGTGGCTGTTTGCGCAACCAGTTAACCGCAAGCTCTACTCGGCTCTACCGCCGCGTTGGGCTTTTGCCATTGCCCGCTACTTCTCACGCAAAAGCCGCGCCATGACCTCTGCCGCCGAACAGCAGTTTATGGGCAACGGCAACGAAATGCTCGTCCAATACATTCAAGATGTGCTCACCCATGAGGAGATCGACTATTTCATCTATGGCCACCGCCATCTGCCCATCGAACTCAAAATTGGTAACAGCACCTACATCAACACTGGCGACTGGATCATGCACGACTCGTATGCCAAGATTTCAGCCGAGGAGGTACATCTTTATAAATAGAAACACATGGTACACAATGTTTTAGTTACAGGAGCCAACGGTCAGCTGGGACACTGCCTGCAAAATGCAGCTGCCGACTATACAGCCCGAGGATGGCAATTCTTCTACACGGATGTTGACACACTGGACATCACTGACATAGAGCAAATTCGCAAGGCTGTAGAAAAAAACCATATCGACCTCATCATCAACACGGCGGCCTATACCAATGTTGACCAGGCCGAAAGCGATGAAGCTGCCGCCCGCACACTAAACGCCACTGCGGTGGGTCATCTGGCAGCCGTCGCCAAAGAGAAAAATCTGCTACTCATCCACATCTCCACCGACTATGTATTTGACGGAAAGTCCACTACACCATACAAAACCGACCATCCCTACCATCCCGTGTCGGTATATGGCATTACAAAAGCAGAAGGTGAAAAGGCCATTATGGAGAGCGGATGCCGAAGCGTGATTGTGCGCACCGCTTGGCTCTATTCCGAATATGGCAACCACAACTTTGTGAAAACCATGATTCGCTTGGGACAAGAACGTAATGAGTTAAAAGTTGTTAACGATAAGAAAGGTGCCCCCACCTACGCTCCCGATTTGGCCAAAGTTTTACTGATGCTGGCCGACAAATACGATGGTCAGGGGCTCGAAATCTTCCATTTTGCCAATGAAGGCGAAATCACCTGGTTCGACCTGGCGACTGAAATTATGCGAATAGCCCATTTTCCCTGCAAGGTCTTCCCCATCACCTCCGACCAATACCCGTCACCTGCCGAGCGCCCCGACTATTCGGTGTTCGACCTCAGCAAGATAAAGAAATACTTGGGTATCTCCATTCCCGACTGGAAAGAGAGTTTGCAAAAATGCGTACACAACTACGGATTCTAAAAGAGAAAGGCTGAACCCTCTCGGATTCAGCCTTTAACTATCTTGGAAGAGAGATTTACAACGAAACCTTCACTTCGTATTCTTCATAACCCTCAATGATATCGCCAACTTTGATATCGTTGAAGTTCTCGATATTCAAACCGCAATCCTGACCGGCAACCACCTCTTTCACGTCATCTTTAAAACGACGGAGAGAACCAAGTTTGCCAGTGTAGATTACGATACCGTCACGAATCAAGCGCACTTTGGTATTGCGTTGGATTTTGCCGTCAAGCACGAAGCAACCGGCCACATTACCCACCTTGGTAATCTTGAAGATTTCGCGAATCTCAATATTGCAGAGTATCTTCTCACGAATTTCAGGCGAGTGCATACCAGCGATAGCGTCCTTGATTTCGTTGATGGCGGTATAGATGATAGAATAGGTACGGATATCGATTTGCTCTTTCTCGGCCAAGCGACGTGAACTGGGCGAAGGACGAACCTGGAAGGCCACGATGATGGCGTCGGAAGCCGAAGCCAGCAACACGTCGGTATCGGTAACTTGGCCCACAGATTTGTGAATCACATTCACCTGAACATGCTCGGTAGAGAGTTTCAACAACGAATCGGAGAGCGCTTCCACAGAGCCGTCAACGTCACCTTTCACAATGATGTTCAACTCTTTGAAGTCACCAATAGCCAGACGGCGGCCAATCTCATCCAAGTTGATGTGCTTTTGTGTACGCAAGCCCATCTCACGCACAAGCTGAGAACGCTTGGTGGCAGCCTCGCGTGCTTCTTGTTCGGAAGGACAAACGCGGAAGGTGTCACCAGCCTGCGGTGCACCGTTCAAACCGAGCAACAACACAGGAGATGCCGGACCTACAGACGTTACATTCTGGTTTCTTTCGTTGAACAAGGCTTTCACCTTGCCGAAATGACATCCTGCCAAAATAGGATCGCCAACACGCAGTGTACCATTCTGAATCAATATCTTAGCCACATAACCCTTACCTTTATCCAGCGATGACTCGATAACCGTTCCTACGCCAGGACGATTCGGATTGGCTTTCAGGTCAAGCATTTCAGCCTCCAACAGCACTTTCTCCAGCAACTCATTCACATTGACACCATGCTTGGCATCAATCTCCTGACACTGGTACTTACCACCCCACTCTTCAACCAGAATATTCATATTGGCCAAACCCTCTCTAATCTTGTCAGGATTAGCGTTAGGCTTGTCTATTTTACTAATAGCGAACACCATAGGAACGCCAGCAGCTTGAGCATGGTTGATAGCCTCGACCGTTTGCGGCATGATGGCGTCATCGGCAGCGATGACGATAATACACAAGTCGGTGATTTTGGCACCACGGGCACGCATAGCGGTAAATGCCTCGTGACCAGGGGTATCCAAGAAGGTAATCTTACGTCCGTCGGGCAACGTAACCTCGTATGCACCAATGTGCTGGGTAATACCACCAGCCTCACCGGCAATTACATTCGACTTACGGATATAGTCCAACAAGGAGGTTTTACCATGGTCAACGTGGCCCATCACCGTTACGATGGGATGACGCGGCTGCAAGTCTTTCGGATCGTCGACATCGTGAGCTTTCAGTTCCTCTTCGGTGTCCACACCCACAAATTCAATCTGGAAGCCATACTCTTCAGCCAACAAGGCGATTGTTTCCGCATCCAGACGCTGATTGATGGAAACGAACAAGCCGATGCTCATACAAGTGGAAATAATCTGCGTTACAGGAACATTGAGCATGGTTGCCAACTCATTAGCCGTGATAAACTCGGTCACTTTGAGTTTCTTCTGTTCCTCGCGTTCTTGGAGTTCGTGCTCCATAATTTCGGCATGGATATGCTGACGTTTCTCACGACGGTGTTTCGAAGTCTTCGACTTACCAAGAGGTCCCATGCGCTGCAAGGTCTCTTTCAGTTGGCGTTCGATATCCTCTTCCGAAATTTCAGCCTTCTGAACTTCGGGCTTCTTACGATGACCTTCGTCTTTTTTATCCAAAGGCTTGGTATTGGCGGGATGTTTGATACGTTTTCTCTTCTTTTTCTTCGCATCTTCGCCAGCGGCATCCGGAGCGGGTTCCTTCTTAGCAGGTTTAAGTTCCTCCAAAGCAATCTTACCAAGAATCTTGGGACCTTCCAACTTCTGCACATCGGTCTTGATGTGTTCTACAACATGCTCGGGAGCAGCAGGAGTCTCTTCAACCACAGGTTCTTCAGCCTCCACAACAGGCTCTTGTTCTTCAACAAGTTGCTCTTCCTGTACAGGTTCTTCCTGTGTAGCAGTACTCTTCTTTTTACCCTTAGCCTTTGTTTTGCCCTCAAGTTCGTCCAGGTCGATCTTGTCGATGATCTTCACATCCACCTTCTCTACCACAGTATCGATATGCTCGGGGCTTTTCTTCTTAGTGGTCTTCTTGGCCGGTTTTTCCTCGGTTTCGGTCACTTCGGGAGTTTCCTCCTTTTTAGCAGCCGTTTTCTTGGTTTTTTTCGGCTCTTCCAGATCAATCTTTCCTACCACCTTGGGCTTGGGAATCTCAATCTCGATATTCTGAACAGGTTCTTTTTCAATAACATTAACCTGTTTAATGAGGATTTCTCGGGCAGGCTCTTCCTCAACAGGCTGTGCGGCAGGTGCTGACTCTTCAACTTTGGGTTTCCCGTAAGAATAATCCATATTAATCTTACTGGCCTCCTCCTTCACCTGTTTTTCTCCTGAAAACTTTTGAAGGAGAATCTCATACATTTCGGGAGACAGCTTGGTATTAGGACTGTTTTCGATGGTGATGCCCTTGCTTTGCAACAACTCCACAATCGCGTCCTTGCTGACATTAAATTCGCTTGCCGCTTTGCCTAATCTTGTTGGTTTGTTTTCTCCTGCCATAAGCTATTGTTTTGTCTTAATTATTTCTTGGTTAATGAGTTAATATAGGGCTAAGCCCAGAGTTGGTGAGTGGACATGGACTATTCCATATCGAGTTCCTTCTTCACTGAAGCAATCACATCGTCAACAGTTTCCTCTTCCAGGTCGGTAAGTTGAACCAGTTCGTCGCGCGAGAACTTCAGTACGCTCTTGGCGGTATCGCAGCCGATAGCCTTGAAGGCATCGATAATCCACTGATCGAATTCATCGGCAAATTCGTTGAGGTCAACGTCTTCCTCTTCTTCAATATCATCTCTGAAGACATCGATTTCATAACCAGACAATTTGCTGGCCAGTTTTATGTTATAACCACCTTTACCGATAGCCAGAGAAACCTGGTCGGGTTTCATATAAACATTGGCGGTCTTATTCTCTTCATCAATTTCCATATCGGTAATCTTGGCGGGGCTCAAGGCTCTTCTTATCAACAGCTTAATATCTGTCGTATAGTTGATTACATCGATATTCTCATTGCGAAGTTCACGAACGATGGAGTGGATACGGCTACCTTTCATACCAACGCAAGCGCCCACGGGGTCAATTCTGTCGTCGTACGATTCAACCAGCACTTTGGCACGTTCACCAGGAGAGCGAACCACATTCTTAATGGTGATGAGGCCGTCATACACTTCGGGAATTTCGGTCTCCATCAGGCGTTCGAGGAACGAAGGAGCGGTACGTGAAATGACAATCACGGGCGTCGAAGTGTTCATCTCAACGCGCAGTACCACAGCCGTCAGCGAATCACCTTTTTTGTAGCGGTCGGCAGGAATCTGCTCCGACTTGGGAAGTACCAATTCCACACCCTCCTCATCGAGGACGAGAATCTCTTTTCTCCATACTTGGCTAACCTCACCGGTAACCAGTTCGCCGATACGCTTTTCATATTTCTTATAGATAACGTCTTTTTCAAACTCCATCACCTTAGAAATAAGGTTTTGGCGCAGGGCCAAAATCTCGCGGCGAGCGAAGTCTGACAATTTGATATTCTCAACAACCTCTTCACCCACTTCAAAGTCGGGTTCAATCTTGATAGCCTCGGAGAGGGCGATCTGGGTGGCTTCATTTTCCACACAGCCGTCTTCCACGATCTCACGGCTTCGCTGGATTTCAAGGTCTCCACGATCGACATTCACGATCACTTCGAACTGGGCATCCGCACCATATTTCTTACTTAATGCCGAACGGAACACTTCTTCAAGAATACGCATCAGGGCTTCTCTTTCAATGCTTTTGATGTCCTTGAACTCGGCAAAGGTTTCAATCAAATTTAATCTGTCTTCCATTTTTAATATTATTATGTGTTTTAAACAAAAACTCCCACTGTAGTAGTGAGAGTTTCATTTGCTGGTTGACCAACCAGGATTCGAACCTAGACAGACAGTACCAAAAACTGTAGTGCTACCGTTACACCATTGGTCATTGTCGTTTGAGGCTGCAAAAATACAACTTTTTTTAATAATTATCCCCTCTCTGAAATTTTTTTTTGATTTTTTTCGGGGAAGGCATAAAAAAAGGCTGCCATCGGCAGCCTTTTTTCTGTTTAAATCCTTCGATTATTCCGGATGAATAGCATCATTCGGGCAAGAATCGGCGCATGAGCCGCATTCAGCGCAGAGATCAGGATTGATGGTGTAAGGAGTGCCTTCAGAAATAGCTTCTACCGGGCATTCACCAATGCAAGTTCCGCAAGAAACGCAGGATTCGGGATCAATTTTATAAGCCATAGCTACTAAATATTTTGGTTGGTTAATATGCGGCAAAGATATAACTTTTTTTGGTGAATACCGCCATCTGACAAAATATTTTTTCGCCTTTGTTCAAAGAAGCTATTACATTGTTCTTTTTGAATTAAAAAAGCGTATTTTTGCAACACCATTACAACCTTTTACCGACCATTAAACTTTTGATACTGTGGCTTCAATCAAAAAACTTGCCGGGCAGACAGCCATTTACGGCTTTAGCAGCATCATCGGCCGCTTTCTCAACTATCTGCTAGTACCTCTTTACACCTATAAAATCGCAGCCGCATCGGGTGGATACGGCGTTGTAACCAATATTTACGCCTATACGGGACTTCTGTTGGTATTGCTCACCTTCGGCATGGAGACCACCTTCTTCCGCTTCGCCACCAAGGAGAACTCCGACCCGAACAAAGCTTTTTCTACGGCTGGCCTGTCGGTGGGATTTGTTTCCCTCGTGTTCGTTGCACTCGTTCTTGCTTTCCTCAAGCCGATTGCAGGAATCATGGCCTACGACAGCCATCCCGAATACATTGCCATCATGGCCACAGTGGTAGGCCTTGACGCTTTCCAGGCCATCCTCTTCGCACGCCTCCGCTACGAACAAAAAGCCCTGAAATTCGCTTGTCTGAAGTTGCTCTTCATCTTCATGAATATCGGTCTCAACCTGTTCGTTTTCTTGGCAGCTCCAGCCTTGGCAGAGCGTTATCCCGACTTAATGTCGTGGTATCATATTGAAAATCAAGTTCTCTACATCTTCCTCATTAACCTTATCTGCACCTCTATCGTTACTTTCGGCTTTATCCCCGAAATTCGCAAACTACGCTATGGCATTGACTTTGCCATGTTGAAAGAGATGCTGAAATATACCTGGCCGCTGCTACTTTTGGGACTGACGGGCATCTTGAACCAAGTGGCCGACAAAATCTGTTTTCGCTATTTGGTGCCTGGCTCGGAAGGCGAAGTACAGCTGGGCATTTACGGTGCCTGTGTCAAGATCGCGATGATTATGGCGATGATTACGCAAGCATTCCGATACGCCTACGAGCCGTTTGTTTTCGGCAGCAACAAAGACCGCAACAGCGGTGAGATGCAGGCCAAAGTGATGAACTACTTCATCATCTTCACCCTGCTTGCCTTTATGGCGGTGGTTGCCTATCTTCCGATTCTGAAATATATCATCAAATCCGACTACTGGGAAGGATTGCGTGTGGTTCCCATCGTCATGATGGCCGAAATATTCATGGGCATCTATTTTAATCTTTCATTCTGGTACAAACTCACCGACCAGACGTGGTGGGGCGCCATCTTCTCGGCTATCGGCTGTATTGTGCTGTTAGCCATCAACATCATCTTTGTTCCTCAAGTTGGCTACATGGCCTGCGCTTGGGGCGGTTTCGCAGGCTATGGCGTCTGCATGATTCTCTCTTATTTGGTGGGACGGAAAAAGAATCCCATTCCCTACGACCTCAAGTCGGCGCTGTTCTATATCGTCATTACCTTAATATTATATATGGCCATTGCCTACTTACCCGAATTTAACTTGATTATCACGCTGGTTCTGAATACAGTTATCCTGTTGCTCTTTGTGGCAGCCGTAGCGTGGAAAGAGAAAGAACTTGTCAGGGGCATCGCCACTACATTCAAACAGAAAATCCTCAAAAAGTAATACAAAACTATGATTGTAAAAGTAGTCAACAAGTCGGGCAACCAGCTGCCTGCATACGAAACAAAGAATTCGGCGGGCATGGATTTGCGCGCCAACCTGCCCGAAGGCAGCATCTCCCTCAATCCCATGCAACGCGCCATGGTGCCCACAGGACTTTTCATGGAGATTCCCGAAGGTTACGAGGGCCAAGTGCGCCCCCGCAGCGGACTGGCTGCCAAACATGGCATCACCGTGCTGAACACGCCTGGCACCATCGACGCCGACTACCGCGGTGAGGTAAAGGTCATCCTGATCAACTTGTCGGATGTGCCCTTCGCCATTAACCACGGCGACCGCATCGCACAAATAGTCTTTGCCCGTTGCGAGCAAGCACAGTTGACCGAGACCGACACCATCTCCGACACTGAGCGCGGCGCCGGCGGCTTTGGCCATAGTGGAGTGAAATAGAACTGCCTTTTTCAGCATCGACTCCCCTTTTCTTCCATTTTTCAGAGTCTGCCGTGTCAGATTTTGGAAGGCTAAAAAGCACGTTTGTCGGGCTATAGTTGATTTGGCCTTGCTAACTTCACTTTTATCCTTGCTAACAAGCGATATTCTTGTTAATATTTTTTAAAAATTGGTGCTTTTTTTTCTTGCACACCTCTTTCCCATACGCTAACTTTGTCATCAGCAAACCTGATTTCTGTCTATCAAAGGCAGATACAGACAAGTTTATTTTTAACACCTCAAACAGGATGGATTTAGTGTAGAGTCCTTGTCAAGAGTGTGCCGTTGACAGGGGCGTAGAAGAGGTGCACAGCGAGGACCCGTGCGGAGCCATACACCGCACGGGAACCCTTGCCACAAGCACTACAGGCAACGGAGAAGACCGTTTTTATAAGAATGTGTATTCTTGTAAAGCACTTTATATCAGGAGACTGCCCTATTGATCATCGGCATGTTTCAATGGAAGAACAAATAATGTGTTTATATAAAATTTGCAATTATGAAACAATTGAATATGACATTGCTCAACTCGGAAGAGTTGGCTGAAATACAAGGTGGTGCAGGAAAACCTTACAGCTGCAACAAATCTGGAGATACCATTCTCTGTAATCGCATTGGGAAAATCAAAGCTTGTCTGACCTTTGAGGTGGCTTGCCTGCCCAAATTCTCCTCATCCTGCAACGAAGGATCGTTTTCTATCACTGGATGTTCCAGTGTGTCTTTCAGATAATTAACCAAGGTAATCTGTTCGCAAACGGACAGATTACCTTTTCAACTTGACATTATGGCTAAACAAATGAAATTGCTGCCCGAGCATATTAAACTGTTCCCCTTGAACGAGAATTGCACGTTGTTATATCATACAGAAACCATGCAGTTGTATCCTATCGGCGACCCTGAAACCGTCCGTTTTTTGGACATGTTTCACCATAAGGGCAAAGCTTGCACTGAAATCTGCTTCGGCAGGGCTGATTATGAAGGATATTACAATGCTCTCTGCGAGTTAATTGCCTCCTCACCTCAGATGTCGTCACTGGATATCGACACTGCCTCCACCCATGGAACCCGTTTCGAAGAGGTCGTGCTGCCCATCTCGGGGCACTGCACGCTACGATGTCCCTACTGCTTTGCACAAACCGACGGTAAGTTCAACTTCAGGGATTTCGAAGCCGCGGACATTGAGAGAACCGTTGATTTTGTCGTGGAACACCGCCATGTGCAAGGCGACAAGCAACCGTTGTGGTTTATCTTTTTCGGTGGGGAGCCACTACTGCGCTCCGACCTCATTTGTCATACCATACAATATGTTAAAGAGAAATATCCCGACGAAAAGATTTTCTACTCTGTCACCACCAATGGTACCCTATTAAATGATGACATCATCCGATTGTTCAAGGAAAACAAATTTTCGGTTTTGATCAGCTTGGATGGACCCGACAACGAGTTCAACCTCCGCAAGGATGAGCACGGCCGTTCCTCGTTCCATCGTGTCATGAAATTCGTGGAAGCCATGAAACACAACGGCATCCGCACCGAGCTGCGCGCCACCATGGTCAATACAAATCCTTACATTGTCGATACATTCGCTTTCTTCGAGCAGTTACAGTTGCCTTTCTTTATCTCGTTTGCATACGCCTCTGAAAACAAAGACCACACTTACTCGCACTACGACAGCGAACTGCTTGTCCATATCAAGGAGCAGTTTAACCAGTTGGAGCACTACTATCGTGAGCGCATTCAGAATAGGCAAACCATTTTCAATCAGCGCTTTTACCAGTTTGGCAATGCACTTAGATTCAGACAAAACAAAAGAATCGCCTGTGGCGCTGCACGGACATATTTCACGATGATGGCCGATGGCACCATCTTCTCGTGTGCGCACTTCATGAACAACTCGAAGCACGCCATCGGACGCGTCGGCAGCGGCACTACCGCACAAGCCAAACTATACAGGGCCTTGGAGATTGAGACCATTACGGAATGTCAAAAGTGCTGGGCCAAATACCTGTGCCTGGGACATTGTGTGGCACAAAAAATCAACATAGGGAAACGCAACGACACAGCCTTGGGAGAGAACGAATGTGAACTCGAGCGGCTGCAAATAGCGTTTTACCTGAAATTGTTTTACTACGCTCAAACCCTTCAGCCATTTGCCTATTTCAAAAAGGAGCTGGCGAAGGAACACTCTTCCTGTTAAACCAACAACCCTTCAGCCAGCCATGGTTGAAGGGTTGTTTTCCATTATTGTGCAAGGACAATATTACTCAGCGATGCGTTCCGCCATCTTGTTGGCCAAGCGACTGGCGCCAATGCGGAAATAGCGGTTAGTGAGCCACGGCTCGCCCAGCACATTCTCCAAAATCTTAAGGAAGGAGAGAGCCGTATCGGCATCAGCAATGCCACCGGCAGGCTTCATGCCCACCATTTGACCTGTCTTGTCATAATGCTCTTTGATGGCATCCAACATCACCAAGAACGACTCGGGTGTCGCATTGACTGCAATTTTTCCCGTCGAAGTCTTGATGAAATCAGCACCGGCAGCTATGGCCAACTGCGAAGCGTGGTAGATGTTTTCGGGCGTTTTGAGTTCTCCCGTCTCCAGAATCACCTTGAGGTGAGCCGGGGCTGCCGCCTGCCTGATGGCCACAATCTCGTCAAACACCTCATTATAGCGGCCATCCAAGAACTTGCCACGCGAAATGACCATGTCAATTTCATCGGCACCCTGCTCCACAGCGTAGCGCACCTCTGCCACTTTGATCTCGATGGGCGACTGGCCTGCAGGAAATGCCCCAGCCACAGAAGCGACATGGATTGGTGTACCTGCCAGGCATTTCTTCGCCAACGCCACAAACGGCGGATAGACGCAAACTGCCGCCGTAGGGAACGCTGCGGCCTTGCCGCACAACTCTTCCACCTTGGCAGGCGTGTCAGAGCCTTCCAATGTGGTCAGGTCGATGCAGCCGAGCAAAAACCGACAAGCCTCACTTTCTTTGGTGAAAAAGCGCAACGGCTGCGATGTGTATTGGGCTATTCGCCGTTGGAGGTCTTGCTCGCTATAAGGATAAGAGGTGAATTCAAATGATGCCATATTATGCTTATTTTAAAGGGATTATCTCTTTTAATTCATCTACAGTCTTCGGAATGACAGGACCCAAAATCTCATGACCAGTAGCTGTAATCAGCACATCGTCTTCAATTCTGATACCGCCAAAATCCTTGTAAGTTTCCACTTTGTCGTAGCAGATGAAGTCGGCCAGTTTGTTCTCGTTCTTCCAGATGTCGATCAGTTGCGGAATGAAGTAGATTCCCGGTTCAATGGTAACCACATACCCGGGCTTCAGTTCACGGGCCATACGCAGGTAAGCCGTGCCAAACAAGGGACTTCTGCTAACGGTCTCATCATAGCCAACATAATCCTCGCCCAAATCTTCCATATCGTGCACATCCAAGCCCAGTTGGTGACCTAAGCCATGAGGCATGAACAGAGCATGGGCTCCTAATCTGACGGCCTCCTCCGTATCGCCCTTCATCAGACCGAGCGCTTTGAGGCCATTGGTGATGATTCGGCAGGCGTTGAAATGCAAATCACGGTTATAGACACCCGGGCGAGCCGCTTCGATACAATCCATATTAGCCTTTAACACAATCTCATAGATATCCTTCTGCTTCGGAGTGAAGGTACCGCCCACAGGCATGGTGCGGGTATTGTCGGAACAGTAGTTCATCAATCCCTCTGCACCGGCATCCATCAGCAGCATATTGCCCTTCTTCAAAAGCGCATCATGATTGTGATTGTGCATCGTCTCACCGTGCTGTGACAAGATGATGGGGAAAGAGACACCATTGCCGTACGAGAGCGAAATGCCCTCTGCCATACCGGCCAGTTCGCGCTCCGACACACCTTCCACACAGTGGCGCATGACGGTAGTGTGCATCTTGTAGCCAATTTCGCCTGCCAGACGCATCTGCTCCAACTCGCGTTCTTCCTTAGTGGTACGCAGTTTCACAATGGCTTTGATCAACTCAGGCGAAGCGGCCTTCTTCAGTTCGGGAATCGGAATACCTGTCATCACCGACAGCGTGATCTTATTGTCGTCGCGGTAAGGAGGCGTGAAGTGCACCTTACGACCTTTGGCCATCGCCTCGCCGATATAGTCGGCCAGTTTGCCCATCGGCATCGTTTCTGCAACGGCGCATTTGTCGGCCAAATCGCGCATGGTAGGCTGGTCGCCCATCCAGATGATGTCGTCAATTTCAAGGTTGTCACCCACCAAAATCTCACGGTTCTCATCAAAGTCGATGATAGCGGCCAGATTGGCGGCCGTCAAGCCGAAGAAATAGATGAAGTGGCTGTCCTGACGGTACTTGTACGTATTGGACGGATAGTTCATCGGGGCTTCCTGATTGCCCAAGAAAACGGCGATACCGGAAGAAATCTGTTGTCTAAGGCCATCTCTACGTGCCTTATATACTGAGGGTTCAAACATTGGATTCATAATCTGACTCTTTAAAGGTTATTTTTCAATTCTAATACGGGCATCTACGGCTGTAACGTAGCGAGGATTGCCGAGCAGCGGGTTGAGGTCCATCTCCGCAATTTCGGGAGCGGCCTGTACCAACGCGCTCACACGGGCAATCTGGTCGGCATACAGGTCAATATTGACGGGTTCCTGTCCGCGCACGCCCTGCAAGATCTTGTAGCCACGCAGCTTCGTCAGCATCTCCTTGGCCTCAGCAGCCGTGATAGGTGCCAGCGCGCTCTGCACATCCTTCAGCACCTCAATAAAGATGCCGCCCAAGCCGAAGAACACCTGATGTCCGAACTTGTCATCGCGGATGGCGCCGATATAGACGTCGGTACCGTCCAGCATCGGATACATCTCCACTGCGTAGGTGTCCTTAATGGCCATCAATCGGTCGAATTCCTTGCTTACGGTGTCCAAATCCTTGACATTCAGGGTAACACCGCCCACATCGCTCTTGTGCAACGGTCCTACCACCTTCATTACCAACGGCACATCCTTACTGCAACCAACCTCCTTGGCAAAGGCAAGTGCATCTTCTTTCTTGGACACCTCTATTGATTTCTTGCGGCTGATGCCAGCGGCGTCCAAAAGTTCGTTATAATCAGCGATTTCCATATAGCCGTTGCCACATTTGTCGATGGTGCGTCGGATGCGGGCCACATCGATTGCGGGCTGCTCAACCACTTCGGGCTGCGGTTTCGGGGTGTTATAAACTTTGCATAATGCCTGACCAAACACGCACTCCTCGGGGAAGTTGATACGATGCTTATTCTGAATGAAATCAGCGATCTCATCCTTCACGTTGATGATAGATGGCAATATGGGGAAAATAGGTTTCTTGCAAGTCTTCATCTTCTGGTCAAGGACTTCATACACCTCCCAGTTAGCGAAAAGTCCTGGTGAGCCGAAGATGACGCACATACAGTCGATATTGTCGAACTCATTTTCGCAGTAGTCGATGATGGTGCCCAGCTGCTCGGCAGTACCAGTGGCAAGAAAGTCGATGGGGTTGCCCACGGAGGAACCGCCAAAGAGTTTGGAGAGCAGCTCGTCGGCCTTGGGACCTTCGATATGGGGCACGTCCATACCATTGTCGGACAGCACATCCGTCAACATCACGGCAGGACCGCCGGCGTGGGTGATGACGGCCATATTTTTGCCTTTCACCTCAGGGTGCATAAAGATGGCGCAGACGGTGGTGAGTTCCTGACGGTTGTGGCAACGCACGATACCTGCCTTGCGGAAGAGAGCATCAACGGCGGCGTCATTGGTGGCCAAAGCACCGGTATGCGACGAGGCGGCGCGACTGCCGGCAGCGGAGCCACCCGACTTGATGGCCGCAATCTTGCATCCCTTGTTAATGAGCGAGCGCGAGTGTTTCAACAGCTTCTGCGGGTCACCGATTTTCTCCATATAAAGCATAATGACGCGCGACGACTTTTCGGGGTCGAAGGTGGTGTCGAGGTGTTCCAGAACGTCCTCGATACCCATTTGGGCGGAGTTACCAACTGCCCATACACTATTGAAAGTAAGGCCATTGGAAATACCATATTCCTTAATAAAAACGGCGGTAGCACCCGAGCCAGTCACGAAATCCACACCGTGCGGATCAAGGGTCGGAATGGGGGTGTCGAACGCACCGCAGTAATTGGTATTGAGGAAGCCGGTGCAGTTGGGTCCGATGAGAGAGCCGCCCACACTGTTGATAGTATCGGTAATGTGCTTCTCAAACTCTGCACCCTGCTTGCTCTCTTCACCAAAACCTGCAGATACGATGATAAAGCCGCGTGTGTTCTTCTCTTTTGCCAGCACATCCACCGTGGCGGGGCAGTACTTGGCGGCAATGGCCAGGATGGCGCAATCCACTTCCGGCAAATCCTCCACTTTGGCATAGCAGCGAATGCCTTGCACCTCTGTCTCTTTCGGGTTCACAGCATAAATATCGCCTTTAAAAGGACTTGACAACAAGTTCTTTACAAGTTTTCCACCAGGCTTATGCACATCGTTCGATGCTCCCACAATCACAATACTCTTAGGATTTAATAGTTTCTGACTAATCATGATAGTATATGTTTTATTATTAATTTTTCGGATGAATTGCTTGCAAAGATACGGAATTTTTCGGATGGGGAAAAATTATTCCATCTGTTTTTTATCTTTTTAGTTTATTTAAAAATAAATGAATTATTAAAATTATCTTTATATTTGCACACTTAAACTTTCATTTAAAACACAACTTAAAGCAGCAAAGAATATGGGGTTAGTCATTACAGAAGTCAATAATGAAAATGAACTTTTCAATAAAGTGACTGAGCTTATAGAAGAAAGTCGGAAGCATGTGGCCAAAGCTGTCAACACCGCCATGGTTTACACATACTATGGTATAGGACAATACATAGTGGAATATGAACAAGGAGGTAACGCTCGCGCAGCATACGGTAAAGGGATACTGCAACGATTGTCAGAGCAATTGACGAACAAATTTGGAAAGGGCTGGTCGTATGAAACTTTATCAAAATGCCGAAAGTTTTATCATGTTTACGCAAATTTGTCTGCGGGGCAGACAAATTTTATGCCAGCATTTACTCTTTCATGGAATCACTATCAAATCCTAATGCGTATCGATAATCCTGATGAAAGGCAATTTTATGAATTAGAAGCAGAAAAACAAAACTGGGGGTATAAATGGCTTCAACGTCAATACGCAAGCAGTCTATATGAACGGATAGCCCTTGGACGTGACAAAAATGAGATTATGCGTCTTGCAGCACATGGGCAAATCGTCGAAAAACCTTCTGATATAATTAAGAATCCGATATCGTTAGAGTTTTTAGGGCTAAAATCAGATAGTTCATATAGTGAAACCAGCCTTGAAAATGCCATTATCAGCAAACTGCAAACATTTCTTCTTGAAATGGGGAAGGGTTTTCTTTTTGAGGCAAGACAAAAACGATTTACCTTTGATGAAGAAAATTTCTATGTGGATCTAGTCTTATACAATCGCATTCTCCAATGTTATGTGCTTGTTGATTTAAAGAACGACAAACTCGCACATCAAGATTTGGGACAGATGCAAATGTATGTCAACTATTTTGACCGTTATGTAAAGCAGGATTTCGAGAAGCCTACAATCGGCATTCTTCTATGCAAACAAAAAAACGAAGCATTGGTGAAACTTACACTTCCTAAAAACGCTAATATTTATGCACAGCAGTATGCCTTATGCCTGCCTGAAAAATCCCTTTTAAAAGAAAAGGTAAAAGAATGGATCACAGAGTTTGAAAACGATAATGAAATCGCGACGGATTAGGTGGAGGCATCGTGTCGCACGGTGGAATGTTTCATTATTTGTTTTCTTCGGTAATTTTTCACTATTTTTGTGCTTTAAATTTCAAAAAGATGATTATAGACAAACTATTTCAGAAAGTGGCCGACAACGGACATGTTTGCGTCGGCTTGGATACCGACTACACCTATCTGCCGACCGACTTTGCTGCCAAATTTTCTACCATCCACGAAGGATTGTTCGAGTTTAACAAACAACTTATCGATGCAACAATAGATGTGGCTTCCTGCTACAAAGTGCAGATTGCCTACTACGAAGCCTACGGCCTAGAAGGTCTGCTGGCCTACAAAAATACCCTCGCCTACCTGCGCTCCATCGGAGCGGTCATCATTGCCGACGTAAAGCGCGGCGACATCGCCAAGACCGCCGAAATGTACGCCAAAGCCCACTTCACCGGCGATTTCGAATGCGACTTTATGACCATCAACCCCTACATGGGCATGGATAGCATCGCTCCGTACTTGCCGTATGTGAAGGAACACGAAAAGGGGCTCTTCGTACTCATCCGCACCTCGAACGAAGGCGCTAAAGACATTGAGTATCTGCCTACGGGCGAGCGTCATGTGTACAACGTGGTGGGCGAAAAGCTGAACACGCTCGGCAAGGAATGCCTCGGCCAGTGCGGCTTCTCCTCCATCGGCGGCGTGATGGGCTGTACCCACTCGTCGGAAGCTGCAGAGGTGAGAGCGACCCTCGACTCCACCTTCTTCCTCATCCCGGGCTACGGCGCCCAAGGCGGCAAGGCTTCCGACATTGCCTGCTACCTCAAAAACGGCAACGGCGGCGTAGTCAACGCTTCGCGCTCCATTCTGCTCGCTTACCGCAAAGTGGAAGGCGGTGAGAAAAACTTCGCCGAATGCTCGCGCAACGAAGCCATCCGCATGCGCAACGACATCCTCTCTACCTGCAAATAATTGATTTCTATTTAATTATACATTATAAATTGTAAATTATAAATTGTATGAACATAAAGCTCCGCCTTATCATCATGAACTTCCTCCAGTTCGCCATCTGGGGGGCCTACCTGACCTGCATGGGAACCTACCTGTTCCAGCACGGCTTGGGCAAAAATATCGGCATTTTCTACTCTATCCAGGGCATTGTTTCCATTTTCATGCCCGCCCTGATGGGCATTGTGGCCGACAAATGGATTCCGGCACAAAAAACGCTCGGACTTTGCCACGCTATGGCTGGTGCCGCCATGATTGCCGCCGGCATCTATGGTCTTTCTGCTGGCGATGCCGTTCAGTTCGGACCGCTATTCACACTATATACTATCGGTGTGGCCTTCTACATGCCCACACTTGCGCTTTCTAACTCGGTTGCTTACAACGCGTTAGACAAAGCCGGATTGGATACAATAAAAGACTTCCCGCCTATTCGTGTCTTCGGCACCATCGGCTTCATCGCCACCATGTGGATTGTTGACCTGTTGGGCTTCCAATCTTCAGCAGCACAGTTTGTCACCAGTGGCGGCATAGGCTTAGTATTGGCAGCCTACTCATTCACACTGCCACATTGCCCCACCAGCCAGGCCGTTGAAAGCAAATCGTTAGTGGAAGCCCTTGGCTTAAAAGCATTTGCACTGTTTAAAAGTCCCAAAATGGCTGTATTTTTCATCTTCTCGATGCTGCTGGGCGTTTCCCTGCAAATCACCAATGGCTTTGCCAATCCCTTCCTGTCGAGTTTCAAGCACATTCCCGAATATGCAAACACTTTTGGTGTACAACACGCCAACATTCTGATATCCATTTCACAAATATCTGAAACACTGTGTATTCTGTTGATACCATTCTTCCTCAAACGTTTTGGTATCAAGAAAGTGATGCTCATTGCCATGTTTGCGTGGGTGCTCCGTTTCGGCTTTTTCGGCTTAGGCAACCCCGGTTCCGGCGTATGGCTGTTCGTGCTCTCCTGCATCGTGTACGGCGTAGCATTCGACTTCTTCAATATCAGCGGTTCTCTGTTTGTTGACAAAGAGACAACTCCCAACATCCGCTCCTCAGCACAAGGCTTGTTCTTCCTGATGACCAACGGCATCGGTGCCACCATTGGCACACTGAGCGCACAGTTGATAGTCAACAAGTTTGTCTTCTCCAATTTCCGCAATGTGGCCGAAGGCAGTATGGCAACCCTGAGCGACAGCGCACGCGAAGCGTTGGCGATGAATGTATGGCACGGCTGGCAAACCTCATGGTTTATCTTCGCCGCCTACGCATTTGTCGTAGCCGTGCTGTTTGCACTGGTTTTCAAATACAAACACGAACCGGAAAACAAGCTGAAAGAGGAGAACTAAAAATTGAGAACGGAGAATAAAATTCAGAATTCAAAATTCAGAATTCAAAATTCAAAGTTCAACAAACTTAACTCCTTAACTCCATTCCGCACGGAACCTCCTTAACTACTATTCACTGCTCACTTCTAACAACTAAAATCTGAACACTAATAACTAAATCTGTACGGCAACAAGGCATCATCCCCTGCGTAATCAACACCTATGCGGGGGGTGATTTTTATTTGTGAATCAGGAATTTGCAGGCCTCTGTCTTCCACCCATACCAAAGGGCCGTTGAGCGAGGCGCCGTTGTGGTTCACGGTGATGCCCAACGCTTTAGATACACGACCCGGACCGATGGTCATTTGTGGTGAGCTTTGCGCACGACCGTTGCGACGGAGCATCAGTTCCTCGCCGTGAGTGGGCACAATGGAACGAATCAGTATGGCATCGGGGATGTCGGCGCGGTTGGTGACAAAATTGAGCAGATGATGCATCCCATAACACAAATAGACATAGATGACACCTCCGTCGGCGTACATCATCTCGTTGCGTTGGGTGCGCCGTCCGCCAAAAGCGTGAGAAGCACGGTCGTTGGTACCTTTATAAGCCTCCGTCTCCGAGATGATGCCACCGCTAATTTGGCCGTCAATACAGGTAAACAGCGACTTGCCCAGCAAATCGCGCGCCAAAAAGAGGACGTCATCATTTTGGAAATAGGTACTGCTTAATTTCATTCCCTCAAAATTAGAACTCAACCGCCAACTTAACGTTGAGTAGTCGCGGAGTCAGATAATTGGGCACTGGGAAATAGGTATTGTAAATATCGCTTACCCAGAAGAAAGAAGATACATTCTTGATATCCAACAAATTAAACACCTCAATAAAGATACCCGCATTCTTGATAGAACGGATAAACTTGCTCTTGTGCTTCATCCTGTCGCGGCTCTGATCCAAGAACATATACGAGAATCCCAAATCCACCCGGCGATACCAGGTCGAACGTAGCGTGTGCAGATACTTGGCGGCATTGGGTGCTCCGTAGGGCAGCGGACTCGAGAACACCAAGTTCAGGTGCACGCGCAACTGCGGCAGCGACGGGATATGGTCCTGGAAGAAAACATTGAGGGCAAACCGCTGGTCGGTAGGACGGGGAATGTAGCCCGGATAGACCGTGTTGCCTTCTTTATCGATATAATAATCACCTTCAATATCTTCGGCAGTCTTCATCACCGAAAGTGTTATCCACGACTCCAGACCTTCGATGAACTCTCCGCTCAGTTTCATGTCAATACCCGTGGCATAGCCATGAGCATTGTTCTCGGCACTGTAAATCACCTTGATATCGTTAACAGTGTAAGGAATCAGACGGTCCATATACTTATAATAGACCTCTGTGGTAAACTTGAACGGACGGCGCCACATCTTGAAATCATAACCAGCACTGGCCACCACCTGATACGAGCGTTGCGAACGGATCTTGGGGTTCAACTCGCCCGTGACATAGCGCATCTCGCGATAAAACGGCGGCTGGTAATACATACCCGTATTCAATCGGAACACCCACTTATGTTTCCAACGCGGCGTGTAGGTAAACAGCAAACGCGGCGACACAACAACCTCGTTGTTGTAAGTCCAGTAATGGAAACGCACACCCCCATTGAGCACGAAGCGGGTGGCACTGTCACCATCAATACGCCAGCTGTCCTGCACAAAACCCGTGAGACGCATGGTATTCAAGTTGTTAGCCGACAGAAGATAATAGCCGAAGTTCAAATCACGCGACGGGTCACCTGCAGGCACCGGCTCACCAGGCGTAGTGAAGTGAAACGGCACCGTGTAGCCTGCCGAGTCCTTCATCGTCCACTCATTAATCCGGTCGTTGATAATCTCGTTCTGCACCTTGACACCCCACAGAAGCGTGTTGCGGAACAATTGGTGCTCGCCACGCAAGTCGGCCGCCGACACGACCGCCTGGATATGGTTGCGCGCATGTTCGTGATAGGCTCCCACACCGCGCGTACTTCCTTCGACAAGCTTAGCCACCCCCATGTCTATCTCCACATCCTTGAGCCAATACTCACCTCTAATGTCGTATGTTTCAGACTCTTTCGCATAATACGAAGAGACAATCAACTTATACATGTTTTTGAAATTGGGCTTGAATGCCACCGTCAGCGCTCCCAAATAATTCTCGTATTGGTCCACCTCTTGTCCGTCGAAATAAACCTCCAACTGCTGAGCCATCTCAAAATTACCGAAGGTGGTCAGACGACTGCTGGGCACAAAGCGATATTGGTTTTTGGAAAAGTTGCCCAACAGGCTCAGCTCCCACTTTTCGGTAGGCTTCCATGTGAGCAACATCTGCGTATCGAAAAAGCGTGGCTTGTACTCGCCCGACGTCTCCATCGACTTAAGCAGGTAAGTGTTGGCTTTGTAACGCACGCCAACCAAAAAGGTGAACTTGTCCTTCACATTGCCCTCAGCGTGCAGCGAACCACCCAGCATACCCGCTGAGAAAGAACCGCCATAGCGCGTGGGCTTCTTGTACTCCACATCCAGCACCGACGACATCTTGTCGCCATATTTGGCCTCGAAACCACCAGCCGAGAACTTCACGTTGTTGGTCAGGTCCATATTGACGAAACTCAATCCCTCCTGCTGCCCGCTTCGCACTAAGAAAGGCCGATATATCTGAATATCATTAACATAGATAAGATTCTCATCGTAGTTACCACCGCGCACATTGTATTGCGAACTCAACTCATTCACCGACGAGGCGCCCGGCAACATTTTGATGAGCGACTCGATGCCACCCGTAGGCGATGGCAGTTGGAACGACAGTTTGGGGTCAATATGCGTATAGCTGTCGTTGTAGTTCGAGGTCAGACTGAACTCGGGCAGCATCTCGCCTACCGCCGCCAGCACCACATTGACGCGCATCTTTTCGTTTTTCTTGAGCCATAAGGTCACCACCGTATCGCGGTAGGCAATATGTCGGAAACGCAAATGCACGGTATCTCCACTGGGCACCTTCAGGTCGTACTGTCCGTCGGGCTTAGAAGTGGCGGTAGTAGTGTTTTCAAGCACCGTAATCACCACCTGGTCAATAGGTTGGTTATATTGGTCAAGAACAGAACCGCTCACCCTACCTTCATGTTGCCCGAAGAGGGGGAACATGACAACAAGGAGCATGGTGGTAAGAAAAAAGCCAATTCTATTCAAGATACACGCTTAGATTAAAGATATAATACGCAAAACTACCGAAATTATTGTGTACTAATAAAAAAAAAGCTACACGATAGGTGTAGCCATTTTTATCATCTGATGGAAAAATGTTATTTGAGATAACCTTTTTCGCTAGCCTCAACTATGCAGTTCCAAACACCTTTTTTATTGATGTTGCGCATACCTTTGGCGGAAACTTTCAACATTACCCATTCATTCAACTCGGGAACAAAGAACTTTTTGGTGTGCAAATTGGGATTGAATCTGCGTTTTGTCTTAATGTTCGAGTGAGAAACATTGTTTCCGGTGATGGCTTTCTTTCCTGTAATTTGGCAAACTCTTGACATCTTTCTATTTTTTGAATCGTTATAATACTCGTTTCTAATTTGGGTTGCAAAATTACAACTTTATTTTTAATTTACAACACCTTGATGTTAATTTTTTTTTGGATTATCCCTTTTGGTCTTATATCAACAATTTTCTCAACTTTCTTTTTCGGGCAAAAAAAGAAAGTTGCAAAGAAAAGTTGCCTTCGCCGCTAGCATTTCATTTTGCTAAAAAACGGGCAGCGCCCGCTGATAATTCGAAACTTGCACCGTTTCGCTACGCTCACGGCGCTTCAAACAGTCGAATTATCTTTCCGCTAAACGCTGCCTCGTATTTTGCAAGCCGCTCCGCGTCTTCCACGCAAAATGAAATGAGGCGGCATCTTGGGTTCACTACGGTTATCGCTATTTTTAGCATCCGTTTGCGTAGCGCTTAGCGCCTTTCTTTTAAATAAACAGCTCACGTTCGGCAAAGAATGCAAGCATTCTCTGCACTCACTTACTCGCTGTTTTGGTTCTTTTCTTTGGCGCAGCAAAGAAAAAGAACATAATTAATAAGAGAATACCTATTCAACATGACAAATTATGACGATTATGCTTTTTTGAATTTTTAAAATTGGAGTCTGACTATACCATAATTTATTTGTATACTTGCATCGCCATTTGAAGGAGAGGTGCAAGTGACTTTAGGTCTACCTAATGGATTCCTTCGAATGGCTTTTTTCTTTCTGTTATGTTTCCATTTTTCACTTTTTTTCAATCATTTTTTTCCTTTCTCTGATATGGATTTGAAAAAATCCTGAATCAACTGTATAATAGAAACTTATGTCATTTTGACGACAGTAATCCTGCCACCTGTCCCGATAATAGGGCGTATTGCTGCCATCAAGAACGACATGCTTAAAATTGAGAGCCGCCGCCACTTTTTCGGGCGGTGCCTGCGGACTATGACACAAAACCAAATAATCAACCTGCGGCGGATTAGCTGTCGGATAGAGCCACTGACCTCGTTCTAACAAATAGAGCGTAACATTTTGAAAATAAACAAATTGTCCCACTTTAGCAAAATTTCCATCCTTAAACAGCGTCTCTTGCAATGCCACAGGGCGACTGCTCAAACGTGACTGACGCTCATGATTCTTGATATTAAAGTTGTAATCACTGCTGCCAGGCCACAGGGCACTGTCGGCCAGCAATATGCCATCGCTACCATCCTGAAAACCTATAGCTGTATTTTTATTTATTTGATACACAATCAATTCTTTTTTATTTGACTGCTGATATTTATCGTACAAAATGGTTAGTGGCAAAAGCGCAAACGCCGCCAAGCCCACCCATAACGCAGGTTTGCGCGCCGTTTTGAAAAAGAATACCAGCATCAAGATGACCAGATAAATCAGCAGCACTTGCGACAAATCCAGCTTTAGATTGTCACTGACGGCACCCGGCAGTTCGTTGATCCAGCCTATCATGCTGTTCATACTCTTTATCTCAAATCCGAGAATATAGCCCACCAAGGTTGCCAATTTCGGCCAGAAAGATACTGCCAACAAGGCCACGCCCGTCACCACCACCGCAAACGACAAGGCAATGACCGACAGGTTGGCCAACAGAAAATAGTTGGGAAACTGTCCGAAACAGTGCACCGACACAGGGAAGGTGGTCAACTGCGCCGCCAGCGATACTGATGCCAACTCGTTGAAATACTTGCCCGTGCGAGTTCGCGGTTTTAGCCATGACGCTATCTTTGGCTGGAAGATGACAATGCCGAACACCGCTAGATAACTCAATTGGAAGCCCGTTTCAAACAAAAGTGACGGATTTATTATCAATAGGATAAAAAGCGACGCATACAAACTGTGGAATATGTCGGCAGGACGACGAAGAAGTCCTCCCAATGCGACGAAGGTGAACATAGTAGCCGCGCGCGTCACCGAAGGCGAAAGGCCCGTAATGTGCGCATAAAGCCAAATAAAGCCCACCAACAAGAGGGCTTTCGCATAGCGGGAACGACGATACAAATCCAACGGTTTTAGTAAGAAATTGAGAATCATATAGATAATACCGACATGCATTCCTGACACACACAAGATGTGGCTCACGCCCGCCGACGCATAGCGTGCACGAAGATCGGGCTCCATAGTCTCGTCGTTGCCAAGCAGAATGGCCGTAATGACTGCATATTCATCGCCAGCCACACCAGCCAGCGCAAACTGTCGCGAGAAGTACTGCTGCAGCTGGTACGACTTCGCCCTCAGCCAATGCACGTGGCCACTGTCTATTTTCTGCCACTGACATGCAGGCACATAGCCAGTGAAATACACCCCCTTGCGGCGCATAAATGCCCTGTAGTCAAAGGCATCGGGATTTTTAGGCGGCTCGATATCTTTTATCTGACTGTTAATCAATATTCTATCTCCATATCGTAACTGTGCGGCTGCCGAGTCGCGGGCCACATAGAGCATACACGGCTGTAAAATGGTCGTATCCTCCAACGACTTTTCGAGTAACACCCTCATCTTCACACTTTTGGCTCGCACTTCGGGCGGTTCTAAAATGGTAACCACATACTGGCGGTTTTGCTTGACATAATGCTCCAAGGAAGAAGAAAAAGAGGGTATCAATCGGAATTTTGTCAATCCAAAGCCGACAAACAGCGCAGCCAGCAGCACTCCCACACCCGCCGTCCATTGCCATTGATAGGTCGTTTTGTGGTATATGACACCCGAAAAGAGACAAAAACATGCAGCAGTCAGCAATGCCATAATGGGAGATACGAAGGACAAAGTACCGGAATAGGCCAGCACAATGCCCAAAATAAGAGATATTAACACCCTGAAAATAGGATATTTGCGATAATCCATCGTAATGAGTTTCCTCAAAATTAAACAATTAATGGATTATCTTTAAGCGGATAAAAAAAATTTTTTCACTCAGTATGCCAACCTGCTTATCTGGCTTTTACGAAGGCAACATGACCCATAGCCAGCCTCTGTGATGGCATGACACAAAGAATATAACTTCCTGACGGCAACGACGATACATCTATCTGAAACAATCCTTTGGCAGATGCTTGTCGGCACTCAAGTACCAACTTCCCAGCATTGTCGTACACTTCAAAAAAGACTTCAACAGACTCAGTATCATCTGTTTGCACAAACAATTTATCAACAACAGGATTAGGAAAAACCTGCAAATGAGAGGATAAGGCAAACGGTTTTACACCTGTAGGGGAGGTTGTTGCACCACCTTGCGCACCGCCAGAAAGGGTGCCATTCTCGTGGGTGGCCACAAAAATGCAGGGCTCGCCGATGGTCACGCTCATGCGCGCATCGGAGACGCTGCCCGTGGCAACGGTCATCTGGTCGAGCGACTGCGCTTGTGTTAGCATCAGCAGCGACAAACAGCACAATATCAAACCAAAGTGTTTCATCTCTATTTTGTTCAATGGTGCAAAGATACACTATTTTATGTAATGCCATGTTCCTTATCTATTCAACTATATATCAAATATTTACAAATAAATATTCTCCTATCGGCAAAAATTGTCAGCTCTAAATTTTGAGTTTAGAAAAAAAATTGTATTTTTGCAGCCTCAAAGGTCTCTTGGCCGAGTGGCTAGGCACTGGTCTGCAAAACCAGGTACTCCAGTTCGAGTCTGGAAGAGACCTCCGAAAAAATCCGCAGAAGATTCTGCGGATTTTTTTGTTTTTCAAGAATGCACATTGCTTGCGTTAGATTTATCAATTTTCTTTTTCAGGCAAAAAAAGTGTTTTTATGTTCTTTTTCTTTGCTGCGCCAAAGAAAAGAACCAAAAGAAAGGCGCTAGCGCTACGCAAACGGATGCTAAAAATTGCAATCCGCGGGCTAAGGCGGCTATACTTGCACGCTACGCGTGCTTCGGACAACGCCGCCTCTTAACGCCCACCCATTGCTAATTTTTTTACGCATCCTTATTGCTAATGCGCTTTCTGTTGTTGCTGATTGAAAGGACAAACCTCGATATTCAAGAACCCCGTTTAGGGGTTCCCGCTCGGTAGCCAGGGGTTGAGGGCGCGCAGCGACCGATACCCCTGGTGGGATGCGTCAACGCATCCCATCGCGGCGCCGCGATGAATGTGCAACGGAGCAATTTGGAAATGCGCCGCGAAAGGACACAAAAGTGACAATGAGGTGATTTAAGATATACCTCGCGGTTGTGCAGCAATCGAAGAGGCTTCTAATCTAATGCCACAACCAATCCAGCTATAAAACTAATAACTAAACTAATAATTGTGAGAATCACAAAGAATTTCATCATTTTTCGAAGAATATCAACCTGTTCAAGCATTTTCTTTTCGAAAGCATCTGTTATTGTCTTTTCTGGTGGACAATACTTACATATTTCAGCATATTCTTCATCGGTAACGTTTAAAGCCTGATTTACAACCCTATAATATCCGTTTTCATCGTAATTAACGTAACCTTTTTGTTCTCTCTCCCAAGCTGGAAGATTCGCAGATGCATATTGCTTTTCTGATTTTTCAGAATCAATTAATCCTAATTTCCGAAGATGGGCTTCTTTTCTTTTTATGACTTTTTCTTTTTGCTTTTCAATAAATTCAGCTACTTGTGGATTCATAATATTAATTTTTAATGTTTGATAAAAATACCTCTTTTTTATTTACGCCGTGCGACTATATATATATATA
>JAFTCA010000070.1 GCA_017454945.1 Bacteroidales bacterium | reverse complement strand
GGTTCTCAGCATGCCGGTCAGGCCATATTCAAAACCGAGTGACAGAGGAAGGTCGGCAACAAAAGCTTGAAGGCCGATGAAAGCACCGAGTCCAATGGTGAACGAATTGTAGTTGTAGTTGTCTTTCACATCGTATTTCTGAAGGCTGTGAGTGCCAGTGGCATCGTTGGTGACCACTTGGTAGTTTTCGGTCTCATACACACTGTTCATGGCATCAACGCCCACCGGAATCGTGGCACCGACATAGACATCGAGGATGTTCTTGGGTGAGAAGTGATAGGCAATACCAGGGCTGACGCGGAACCTTCTGGTGTAGTATTTGTCCGTCAGAGGAATGTTGCGAGTGCCAAAGTTCTCTTCATAGAAGCCGTAGATTTCGTCAAAATTCACATCATAGTTACCTGAGGCATTGGTGGTGTGGCCGTTGTACTGGATGCCAAAACGCATCTCGGTGCGATCGCTCAGGTAATACTTCAAGTTGATGAGCGGCAGGCCAAAGGCTTTCTCATCTTGAGAGCCCCAAGTCTCAACGAGGTCGGCGATTTCAGAATAGCTCGGGCCAAAGTAGAGACCCCAATCGCCAGCAACAGGACGATTACCAGTGACAATTTTCGTTGAATAGGTTTGCCCTTGGCTTAACTGTGCTTGAGCCAAACCTACAAAGGCCAAGCACAATGCCATCGTAATGAATACTCTTTTCATAATGAATGGAAATTTGTTGTTAGTTGAAATTTGGTTTTAGTGCTGCAAAAATACGGATTTTGTCAATATCCAGTTCGAAAAATGAGTGATTTCTTCTATGTTGTTCTAGGGATGAATCAAGAAAAACCGTACATTTGCAAGGCATAGAGCTTCAAAAAGCTGTCCTTCATAAAAGACAAAAAAATCATACTAAATCTAAATACTATGAAAATCAAACATTTATTTCTTTCAATTCTATTATTGGGTGCATTCAGCTTGACTGCACATGAGGAAGCCAAAATGTTGCGCTTCCCGACCATTCATGGCAACGATGTGGTGTTCAGTTATGGCGGAGATTTGTACTCTGTCGGTATCAAGGGCGGCGTTGCCCACAAACTCACCAACGATGCCAACGGCTATGAGATGTTCGCACGGTTCTCACCCGATGGCAAACATTTGGCTTTCACGGGACAATATGATGGAAACACAGAAGTCTATGTCATGCCTTATCCCGAATGTGGCACGCCTATGCGTTTGACCTATACACCTACTTTGGGCCGCGACGACATCAGCGACCGTATGGGTCCGAACAACATTGTCATGGCGTGGAAGGACAACGAGAACATTATTTTCCGCTCCCGCAAGGAAAGCTGGGACGACTTTGTAGGCCAACTTTTCCTCGCTAACATCAACGGCGGCTTGGCCGAACAACTGCCGCTGCCTGAAGGCGGCTGGATTTCGTATTCGCCTGATGGCAAACAGATTGCATACAACCGCGTAATGCGTGAGTTCCGTACCTGGAAATACTATCGCGGAGGTATGGCCGACGATGTGTGGATTTATGATTTCAAATCGAAGAAGATAGAGAACATCACCAACAACAACGCTCAGGACATCTTCCCGATGTGGGTGGGCAACAAAGTGTATTTCTGCTCCGACCGCGACCGCACGATGAACCTGTTCTGCTACGACCGCAGCACGAAACAGACCACCAAGGTGACGGACTACACCTATTATGATATCAAGTGGCCTTCGCTCGGCGACAAGGACATCGTTTTTGAAAACGGCGGTCAACTGTTCCGCTACAATCTCGCTGACGGCAAGGTCTATCCCATCCCAGTGCAGATGGCCAACGACAACAAGTCGACACGCACCAAGTATGTGGATGCCAGCAAGTTCATCAACACAAGCAGTATCGCGCCCGATGGAAAGCGCGTGGCTTTCGGTGCCCGCGGCGATGTGTGGACAGTTCCGGTAAATTCGGGCATCACAAGGAATCTGACCCAGAGCGACAACGCACACGACCGCAATGTGGCTTGGTCGCCCGACGGCAAATACATCGCCTACATCAGTGACCGCACGGGTGAGGACGAGATCTATATCCAGGCTCAGGACGGTAAGGAAGAAGCCATCCAGTTGACCAAGGACTCCGACACCTATACATATAGGCTCTTGTGGTCGCCCGACAGCAAGAAGATTCTGTGGGATGACAAAATGAACCGCATCAATATGGTTGATGTGGCTTCGAAGAAGGTCACTGTGGTGGCGAGCAGCAAAGCCGGTGAGATGAACGAGTATTGCTGGTCGCC
>JAFTCA010000069.1 GCA_017454945.1 Bacteroidales bacterium | reverse complement strand
TCGCTGCTCGACGAAATCAACAAGCTCGACACCATCGCGGATTCGGAGAACGACCTTATCGGCCGCGTGTATGAGTATTTCCTGGGCAAGTTCGCCATTGCGGAAGGCAAGGGCAAGGGGGAATACTATACGCCCAAGTCGATAGTCAACCTTATCGCCGAGCTTATCGAGCCATACGACGGCAAAATCTACGACCCCTGCTGCGGCTCGGGCGGTATGTTCGTGCAGTCGATGAAGTTCGTCAAGGCCCATCACGGCAATATGAAGAACGTGAGCGTCTATGGTCAGGAGAACACCAACACCACCTTCAAGCTGGCACGTATGAACCTAGCCATCCGCGGCATCTCCGCCGACATCCGTCAGGGCGACACCTTCCACAACGACCACCACCCCGACCTCAAGGCCGACTATATCATGGCCAATCCGCCCTTCAACCAGAAGGGCTGGCGCGAGGCCAACCAGCTCACCTCCGACCCGCGTTGGAGCGGATACGACACTCCGCCCACCTCCAACGCCAACTACGGTTGGATACTGAACATATTGTCAAAACTCTCCACCCGTGGTGTGGCGGGTTTCCTGCTGGCCAACGGTGCGTTGAGTGCCGACGGCACCGAGCTGGCCATCCGCCGCAAGCTCATCGAGAACGACAAGGTGGAGGCCATCATCATCCTGCCACGCAATATGTTCTACTCCACCGACATCAGTGTAACGCTCTGGATATTGAACAACAACAAGAAAGCCCGAGTGGAGACCAAGAACGGCGAGGAGGTGCACTACCGCGACCGCGAGGGCGAAGTGCTCTTCATCGACCTGCGGCAGAAAGGCGAGCCCTTCGAGAAGAAATACATCCAGTTCTCGCCGGAGCAGATACGCGACATTGCCGACACATATCACCACTGGCAGCGTGCCGGCTACGAGCAGACCTACCACGATGAGCCTGAATACTGCTACTCCGCCACACGCCAAGAGATAGAGCAGAAAGGCTACAGCCTCGTCCCCAGCAAGTACATCGAGTTCTGCAACCGCGACGAGCAGATAGACTTCGACACCCGTATGCATGAGCTGCAAGCCGAGATGAAGGACTTGCTGAAACAGGAGGAAGAAAGCACAAAAGACCTGAAAGACTTGTTCGAGAAACTTGGTTATTCATTATAATCGCTGAAATATGGAAATAATGACATCAGATTATAAGCATTGGCTCGGCGAACTTAAACAGCGTATCAGACAGAGCCAAATCAAAGCGGCGGTAAAAGTAAATACCGAACTGCTACAACTTTATTGGCAGTTGGGAGGTGAGATTGTGGAGAGACAGCAGAATGCCAAATGGGGTGACGGTTTCCTAAAACAGCTCAGTGAAGATTTGAATGCCGAGTTCCCTGAAATGAAGGGATTCTCCCTCCGTAATCTGGAAAGAATACGAAATTGGTATCTTTTTTATTATGAATGTAATACAATTACGGCACAAGCTGTGCCGCAATTGGAAAACACAAAACGCCAACAACCTGTTGACATAATTGAGAATATAAATACGAAACAGGTTGTTTCGCAATTTGAGAATGAATTCTTCTCCATCCCTTGGGGACATCATATTCTTATTATGCAGCGTTGCAAAGAGATGGATAAGGCGATATTCTACATTCACAAGACGCTGGAGAACAATTGGAGTCGGAGCGTGCTCGATTGGCAAATCGACAGCAACCTTTTTGAACGTGAAGGCAAGGCTGTCAGTAATTTCTCACATACTCTTCCAAAACCTCAGAGCGACCTCGCACAACAGATTACCAAAGACCCATACATAATTGATATTATGGGTGTCCGTCAGGAAATGCTGGAGCGGGAGCTGGAAGCACATCTAGACAAACACATCTCGCAATATCTTCTGGAACTTGGCAAAGGATTTACCTATTATGGCCATCAAATCCCGTTGAAAGTCGGGGATGAAACATTTTATATTGACCAGTTGTTCTATCACGTCCGACTGCATTGTTATGTTGTGGTAGAACTCAAGGCAACTGTCTTCAAGCCCGAACATATTGGACAGCTTAACTTTTATGTCAATGCAGTTAATGCTTTGATGCGTACCGAAGGCGACAACCCCACCATTGGTCTGTTGATTTGCAAGGATAAAAACGATGTGGTGGCCGAATACACCTTGCAAAGTGTCAATTCGCCGATAGGAGTATCGTCAATGAAGATATACGACCAGTTGACCGCCGACTACAAGTCTGCCTTGCCGACAACTGAAGAAATCGAGGCTGAAATAAGGAATATGGAATCATGATGAAACACATACCAATTCTTTCCAATTTTGAAAATAGTGGAAAGAATTGGCAACAATAAAAGCAATAATATTGAAAAACGAAACACATAGATTAGGCGATTATATCCGCGAGGTGAATGTCCGCAACCGCGAGTTGAGGGTGACGAAACCGATGGGCATTAATATTGACAAACATTTTATGCCTTCGGTTGCTAATATTATTGGAACAGATTTATCTGCGTACAAATTGGTGTATAAGAATCAATTTGCTTGTAATCTTATGCATGTTGGGCGAGATGAAAAGATACCCATGGCAATGTGGAATGACGCAAATCCAATCATTGTCTCACCCGCATATTTTGTGTTTGAAATCACTAAAACGGAAGATTTGTTACCTGAATATCTGATGATGTGGTTTCGTCGTGCTGAATTTGACAGAAACGCATGGTTTTATACGGATGCCGATGTCCGTGGCGGCATGAACAAAGACGCTCTGCTGGACATGCGCTTTCCCATCCCCACCCTCGCCCGCCAGCGGGAAATCGTGTCGGAATACGAGACGCTGACGCGCCGCATCCGCCTCAACGAGCAGATGATCGAGAAACTGGAAGCCACCGCGCAGGCCCTCTACCACAAAACCTTCGTCGCCAACATCGACAAACAAAACCTCCCCGACGGCTGGCACCTCGTCAAACTCGGAGATATTGCAACATTCAAATATGGAAAATTGGCAAACAAGCAAACACAAGGTCTATATCCTGTTTTCAGCGGCTATGC
>JAFTCA010000068.1 GCA_017454945.1 Bacteroidales bacterium | reverse complement strand
GTTTTTTCTTGCTTTACTACTGTCGCAGAGATAACTTGCGTCTCGTTTACATAGACAAGGTTGACGGTTATAACACTTGCATCTTCGAGTGTTTTGTTGTAGTTTGATGATCCCGCGATGACTTCAGCTTTGGTAAAACCGGCGGCTACTAGCGCGGCGTCATACGCTGCGTATTCTTCGACAGAGAAACTTTGTCCTGAAACAACACACCCTCCAGATTCATTATCGACATAAGCAATAGTCGAATTTGGCAAATATTGAGTTGCTAGGGCACATGTGGATGTTGATGGATTTGTTGGATTGAGCGGATTTATTGAATCGGCTCCACTGCCGGAATCAGAGGAACATGCTATAACCAAAAATGAGGATATAGCGAAAACGATTGAAACGATATTCCTTCTCATAATAACTCCTTAGTTAGATCTTACTGTAAATATACACTTAGATTACATAAAAAGAAACTCTTTCTAGCAAGCAAAGTTCCAAAAAGCCCCCTTAAAGCCATACAAACGGGCAATTTCAAGGTATCAGGGTTATAATCTTGCGTTTTCAGTCAGAAAAATGTATATTAGGTTAAGATAACGGAGGTAAATTATGATTGTTACCTTGAGAAATGTCGACACGCCGTTTTTGAGCGTTATAGAAAGTTTGTTGCAACTTCGCAAGGATGTCTATATGGAAACATCTGAAGAAGAGCCGAACGATCTTACCGCCAGGGTTATGGCAGAAAGTGAGGCCGGGAAAAATCTCAGCCCCGTTTACAAGAACACCAGCGACTTCATGGCGGCATTGAATGCTTGATTTACGGTTCACGAACCAGTTCAAGAAAGATTACAAACTTGCCCAGAAGCGTGGTTACGATTTGTCTGAATTCGAAGCAATCGTAAACAAACTTCGCAACAGAGAAGAACTCGAGCCAAAATACAAAGACCACCAATTGTCAAACAATTGGAAAAACCATCGGGATTTCCATCTGCATCCTGATTTGGTTGTCATCTACCGCATTCAAGAAAACGAACTAATCCTGGAAATGGTCCGCATGGGAACACATTCGGACTTGTTTAAGAAGTAGCTTTTGCGTTAGGGATAGTGACCCCTTGGGGCGGCGCTGTGGCGCCGTTTTAGCAGGTGAGCGGCGAGCGGAGCGATGACGATTACCGCTAAAATATAGCCCGACCCGCACGGGTAGTGCGGGGAACGCCCAAATAAAGAGAACTCGCCGGGTTCCTGTACCGCTTCGTGTGGGACGACGCTGCGCTGTCTGCTCCAGCTACTTGGACAAATGCGTAGGCCGAGAGTCGCGACCACGCTTGCGTGGGCATGACCGAAGCCAGCATTTGGCGCTTGCGCAAATCAAGAAGGCCGTGATCAACAGCGAAACGCTCACCGCCGAAAAGAAGAACGCCATGGCCATCCTCAGCTACGTGCTGAAGAACGTGCTCGACTTGCTCCACCCGGTGATGCCGTTCATTACCGAAGAGCTCAACAGCATCCTGTTCCAGGGCAGCGAAATGGTCATCAGCCGCGCATGGCCCAAGGCAGACGAATCGCTCAT
>JAFTCA010000067.1 GCA_017454945.1 Bacteroidales bacterium | reverse complement strand
AGTCGGCGTGATGGACATGTTGCGTTACCACCTCTTCACCATCGGTTGGAACTGGGCCAGCGACTACGGCACAAGTGAGGACGACGAGGCTATGTTCAAGGCCTTGTATGCCTACTCGCCGCTCCACACCATCAAGAGCGGTGCCGATGTGCACTATCCCGCCATCATGGTCACCACAGCCGATCACGACGACCGCGTAGTGCCCGCGCATTCCTTCAAGTATGCAGCTACTTTGCAAGCAGCCCAGACCGGCGACCAGCCCAAGATCATCCGCATCGACACCAAGGCCGGTCACGGCGGTGGCAAGCCCATCTCCAAAGTCTTGGAAGAGCAGGCTGATATTTATTCGTTCATCCTCTACAATATGGGATTGACTTATCCGAAAGTCGTGAAATAATCACCGACTTTTATATACAGAAATCGCCCGTTAGGAACAATCCTGGCGGGCGGTTTTTGTAAAACCATTCAAATAAATCAATCTACAACAACAAAATATTCAAAAATGTTGTTACTTTTGCAGTCAGAAAGAAAAAGTAGATTAAAATGCACGGAGTATCCATCAATATCAATTTGCCCACTTATGGAGGTTTTTCTCCTGAGGAACTTACTCGAAAAGTGAGGAATTTCGCAATGGAATTGGTGTCGCAAAAGGAAAGAAATACCGACACTCCACCATGCTGCTACACTGAGGATGAAGTGGAAAGACTTCTCAATGAGCGCATGCAAAGCATCGAAGATGGCACAGCCGAATTCGTTTCTCATAATGAGGTCAAGGCTCGTATCAAAGCGATGTTGGCATGAGAGAGATTCTGCGAGTGCTTCATTCTCGACATACAAGAGTATTCTATTCCATTCAAGAGACAAGAATTGATATCATACTGCTTTGGAATAATCGTATGGATGACAGAAAAATCAGGAAGTTTCTTTCTGAAAGAAATTAGTAGCAATAATTGAGAATTAAAAAATCTTTGTGAAAAATCCAAAGAATCAACGTAGTTTAATCAATACCGATGAAAAGACTTTTACTTATCACTGCAATAATATTGTGCACGAGTTCCCTGTATGCACAAGAGCCCGTTTTTTTGCAAAAGGCATACGAGTTCCTAATCAAACGGGACGATGTCGACACAACGCGTATTTACCAACCCTCAAAGGCTTGTTTATCATTAGGTTTGTTAACTACGGGCCAAAAGGCGGGTTTCGATGTAGATGTCGACTTCAAAGTTAAATTTGATGATGCCAGTTCACTCGATGGCATTTCAAAATACAGTCTCAGCGAAAACCTATGCAAGAAAATCGGCCTTGAAGTCGGCTATGGCAATGCGAGTTTCAGCTATAGCCTTGAAGTGGGGTCTCGAAGCGCTTGGAAAAAGAGTGCCTTTGGCTTAGGCATCATAGGTAAGTCGTGGGGCGCGAAGTTCAATTATTCCAAAATCACCAATCCTTTTATTTCTTCGTTTACCGTTGGGCAAGAGGGTAATGAGGGCTACTTTCACGATGAAATCATCACCGAAGAGGCTGCTGTTTTGAAGAATTTTACCATTGACGGCTACTATGTTTTCAACAACAAGCGTTTCGCCTACCCTGCCGCCTATAAGATTGGTCTCATACAACGCCATACGGCAGGCTCCTGGATGCTGACGGCACGCTATATGCAAGGAAGCCTATACAACACCCCTGAGGCTTCATGGGATTCCTACAACATGCTGGACTGCTTCTCCACCATGCAAGCTTCGGTAGGTGGAGGCTATTCGGTCAATTTCGTACTTTGGCATAAAGATCCCGTCGGACCTCGCGATGAAGGCCTGCGTAATCTCACCATTAATCTGACGGCTATGCCTGTGATTACATTTGCCAACTACCTGAAAACCACCGTCTACGAATTTGACCTTGATGAGGAAAATGATGAATTTCACCATACCGGAGAAAGGGTGTCTAAGATCTGGTGCTATCCCATGCCCAACTATATTGGCAGTGCCGCTGTTGGCCTTACCATGTGGCGGTTCTTTTTCTCCACCCAGTTCACCTACAACAGGTTCTATTTCCGTAGCCGCGACGCTTTCAATGCCAGCCAGATGGACATTCCCAATTACGTGGACGGCCTAAGTTTCAGAGGCACTT